>NZ_JBIAQG010000015.1:0-294834 GCF_042888805.1 Streptomyces sp. NPDC002730 | reverse complement strand
TTGTCATTGCGGATCCCGTTGTCGTTACGGATCCCGTTGTCGTTACGGATCCCGTTGTCGTTACGGATCCCGTTGTCGTTACGGATCCCGTTGTCGTTACGGATCCCGTTGTCATTGCGGATCCCGTTGTCATTGCGGTTCCCGTTGTCGTTCTGGTTGCCGTTCAGGCCGTTCAGGCCGTTGCACCTGACCGCCAGGTTGTACTGACCGGGAGTCGCATCGTTGTGGATCCGCGCGATGGCGGCCGAGATGCCCGAGCGCTGCTCGGAGAGGCGGGTCTGTGGGAAGGCGTTGGACGTGACCGTGCCACCACGATTGCAACCCCGGACCGTGATCGTGAGGGTGCTGCCCTGGTGAACCGCCTGCGGGCTCACGTTCACACGGATGGGATCGTTGTTCCGGATGTCGCCGCCCGCGGCGGCCAGCGGGGCAGAGAGCCCGACGGCCGCGCAGGCGGCCGCGGCCACTGCGAGAGCGCGTGAAGCACGCATCGTTGAACCTCCAGCGGAAGACGCCCCAAAGCGGGCGCTCCGGGAAATTCGACGAGTACGTCTTCCATGACGAACCCTCACTGGGGCGGGCAGCCGCCGCATTTCGGCGCTGGTCCACCCCGGTGAGGCGACACGCCGACGACGCGCCGCAAGATCTGACGGAGTCGCAGGTCACAGACCGTCAGAATTTTTATCTGCCTTTTGCTCGGATGGGTCACCGTCGCAGGCCCCACCACCCATTCGCCCTTCCCTCCTCGCCGCTTTGACCGAGCGCACTTAGCGTGGCTACAGACGCCACGGAGGGAGAACTATGGGCCAGGACTACGGCGGCTGGAAATCGACGAGACGCTCACCCTGGGGCGTTCTGGCGCTCGCCCTGCTCAGCGGGATCGCCCTGATAAGGAATGGCTCGGACGTCACCCTGGGACCGCCGCAGCCTGCCGCCGCGGCCGCACTGGCCGGCCGCACGGTCGGCGAGACGTTCATTCCTCCCTCCGTCGAGCCGCTTGCGTACGCCCCCGCGGCACGGGTGAGGATCCCGGCGCTCAACGTGGACGCCCCGGTCGCGGATGTGGGCGTGGACCAGGACGGCTGGATCGCCGCCCCGCCGCCGCAGGACCCCAATCTCGCCGGCTGGTACCAGAACGGCGTCTCCCCCGGCCAGCGTGGTACCGCGGTCGTCGTCGGGCATGTCGACAATCTGTCGGGGCCCGCCGTCTTCTACGGCCTCGGCTCCATCCAGAAGGGCAACCACATCGAGGTGGACCGCTTCGACGGCAAGACCGCGGTCTTCGAGGTGTACGGCGTCGAGGTCTTCCCCAAGGATCAATTCCCCGGCGCCCAGGTGTACGGCGACACCGGACAGCCGGAGCTGCGTGTGATCACATGTGGCGGCGGCTACTCGAAGGCAGGCGGGTACTCCGGGAACGTCGTGGTCTTCGCGCGCATGGTCAAGACCCTCTGAACCAGGACCGGCGAGCCGCAGCCGGTTCAGCGGCGCGGGACGGTGATGCGGTATCCGGCGTCCAGCAGCTCGGGCAGATAGCTGCGCAGCGCGGCGACGCTCTGCGAGCGGTCGCCGCCCGCGTCGTGCGAGAGGACGACGACGCCGGGACCAGCACCGTCCAGCACCCTGCGGACGATCGATTCGGTGCCCGGCTCCGTCCAGTCGAGGGAATCGACGGTCCAGGCCAGCGGCTCCATGCCGAGCTCCGCGCCGATCTCGAAGGAGAGCTTGTTCCAGGCGCCGTACGGCGCCCGGTACCAGAGCGGCGCGGAGCCCAGCGTCCGCTCGATCACCTCGCTGGTACGGCCCAGTTCGTCGCGGATCCCGGACGGCGGAAGCTTGGGGATCAGCGGGTGCGACCAGGAATGGTTGCCCACGACGTGCCCGTCGTCGGCCATCTCCCGGAGCAGGTCCGGGTTGTCGGAGGCCAGCTCGCCGCAGACGAAGAACATCGCCCGCACTTCGTGCTCGCGCAGTGTGCTCAGGATGTCGGGGGTGTAGCGGGGGTCGGGCCCGTCGTCGAAAGTGAGCACCATGGTGCGGCCCGCCTCCGACATCCTGAGGAAAGGGCGCTGTCGCACCGGTGGCAGCGCCCGCCTGAAGCGCGGTGGCGTGTACGCGGTCATGGGCTGCAGCCGGTAGGCCGACGTGTAGACCGGCGGGCCCGCGGCGGCCCGGGGACCGCCGGCCGGGGGCGTGGCGGCAGACCCTGCGGGGGAATGCGCCTGCTCGGTGCAGAACAGCCCGGCGGTGGCGGCCGCGCCAAGGCAGGCTGTGATACGGAGTACCGACCGCCGCCCCGGGAACATCTGATCCTTTTTCATGACCAACTGCTTGCACGGCTGTCGCTCCGGGCACTCCATCCACACCGGTTACGCAGGCGAAACCCACCCGATTGGAGCATCGGAGTGATGCGGGCAACGGAGCTCAGTTACGACGGACCAGGGGGAAGGGCAATGTCTCGCGGATGGTCAGCCCGGTGAGGAACATGACGAGCCGGTCGACCCCAATGCCGAGACCCCCGGTCGGCGGCATCGCGTACTCCAGCGCGTCGAGGAAATCCTCGTCGAGCTCCATGGCCTCCGGGTCGCCGCCCGCAGCGAGCAGCGACTGCGCGGTGAGTCTGCGGCGCTGCTCCACCGGGTCGGTCAACTCCGAGTAGGCGGTGCCCAGTTCCGTACCGAAGGCGACCAGGTCCCAGCGTTCGGCGAGGCGCGGGTCGCGGCGGTGCTGGCGGGTGAGCGGGGAGACGTCGGTCGGGAAGTCCTTGTAGAAGGTGGGCATCTTGGTCCGCTCCTCGACAAGGCGCTCATACATCTCCAGGACCACATCGCCGCGGGTGTCGTCGGGGATGTGCGGGACGCCCGCCCGGTCGCATATTGCTCTGAGCACGGTCTCTTCGGTATCGGCGTCGACCTCCTCGCCGAGCGCCTCGGACACCGCCCCGTACAACGTCTTGACCGGCCAGGGGCCCGAGATGTCGTGCTCGACGAGCTTGCCGTCCGGGCCGGCCTTGTGCGCGATCGCGGAGCCGAAGGCGGCGGTGGCCGCGCCCTGGATCAGTTCGCGGGTCAGATCGAGCATCACGTCGTAGTCGGCGAAGGCCTGATACGCCTCCAGCATCGTGAACTCGGGGTTGTGCTTGTACGAGACGCCTTCGTTGCGGAAGGTGCGGCCCATCTCGAAAACCTTCTCCAGGCCGCCCACGCACAGCCGCTTGAGATACAGCTCGGGTGCGATGCGCAGATACAGGTCGAGGTCGTAGGCGTTGATGTGGGTGGTGAAGGGGCGGGCGTTGGCGCCGCCGTGGATCTGCTGCAGCATCGGCGTCTCGACCTCGAGATAGCCGCGCTCCAGCAACCCCTGCCGCAGCGCCTGGACGGCGGTGGAGCGGTGGCGTACGACATCGCGGGCGTCGGGACTGGCGACCAGGTCCAGATAGCGGCGGCGCACCCGGGCCTCCGGGTCGGCGAGCCCGCGCCGTTTGTCGGGTAGCGGGCGCAGGCATTTGCCTGTCAGCTGCCACTCCGTCACGAAGACCGAGAGCTCGCCCTTGTCGCTGGCGCCGATCTCTCCTGTGGCGGTGACGTGGTCGCCGAAGTCGACATCGGAGGTGAAACCCTTGATGACGTCACGGCCGGAGCCGTCACGGGTGAACGCGAGCTGGAGGTCCCCCGACCAGTCGCGCAGTACGGCGAAGACGACGCCGCCGAGGTCGCGTACGACCATCACGCGTCCCGCGACGGTGGTCTGCAGGCCGGTGCGGGTACCGGGGGCGAGCGTGGGGTGCGCGGCGCGGATCTCAGCGAGGGTGTCGGTGCGCTCGGCGATGTCCACGGGGTACGGGTCGGTGCCGTCCGCGCGCAGCCGCTCCAGCTTGCGGTGGCGGATGAGAACCTGCTCCGGCAGCCGCTGCTCCCCCGCCGCCGCGCCCGATTCGGGTCCCACCAGGCCGAGCGAGTCGATGGAAGGCAGCCCCTCGGTGGTGACGGGCGTGACGACGCCCGGCCGGCTTCTGCCCTTCCCCCAGAGCTTGCGCAGGCTCGGTACGGAGACGAAGCCTTCGGCGATTCCGGAGGCGAGGCCGACGCGGGCGAGCGAGCCCGCGTCGCCGTAACACAGGAAACGCGGATACCACTCGGGCTGGTATTTGACGTTGGACCGGTAGAGGGCTTCCAGCTGCCACCACTTGGAGAGGAAGAGGAGCAGCTTGCGCCACACCCTCAGGACCGGGCCGGCGCCGATGCGGGCGCCCTCCTCGAACGCCGAGCGGAAGACGGCGAAGTTGAGCGAGATTCGGCGTACACCGAGTCTGGGCGCGTGGGCGCAGAGTTCGGCGACCATGAACTCCACCACGCCGTTGGGGGCGGCGCGGTCACGGCGCATCAGGTCGAGGGAGATGCCGTCCTTGCCCCAGGGCACGAAGGAGAGCAGGGCGATCAGATTGCCGTCTCCGTCGAAGGCCTCGACGAGGAGGCAGTCGCCGTCGTCCGGGTCGCCGAGGCGGTCGAGCGCCATGGAGAAGCCGCGCTCTGTCTCGGTGTCCCGCCAGGCGTCGGCCCTGTCGACGATCTGCCGCATCTCCTCGTCGGTCAGGGCGGAGTGCCGGCGGATCCGGGTGCGCGCCCCGGTCCGCTTGACGCGGTTCACGGCCTGCCGGGTGACGCGCATGTCGCGGCCGTCCAGGTCGAACCGGGCGACGTGCAGGATCGCCTCGTCACCGAGCTGGATGGCGCCGAGCCCGGAGCGCGCGAACACTTTGGCGCCCTCCTCGGACGCGCCCATGACTGCGGGGGCCCAGGCATAGCGTTTGGCCACTTCCAGCCAGGCCTCGATGGCGGGGGTCCAGGCCGCACGGTCGCCGACCGGGTCGCCGCTGGCCAGACAGACACCGGCCTCGACGCGGTAGGTGACGGCAGCCTTGCCGTTGGGCGAGAAGACGACGGCCTTGTCGCGACGGGTGGCGAAGTAGCCGAGGGAGTCCTGGCGGCCGTACGCGCCGAGCAGTGCGCGAATGCGGGGCTCTTCGTCACCGTGCAGGGCGGCTTCCAGTCGCTGCGAGCGGAATAGTGTGCTGGCCGCGCTGAGCAGGGCGATCGCGCCGAACAGTCCAGGGAGGAAGAAGAGCACGCGCGGCGGGCGGGCGTCGAACTGGTCGCTGGAGACCAGTCCGCCGAGCACCCGGTTGGAGGCCCACAGCAGCCGCTGGCCCTGCGGCAGCGAGCCGGGGAAGAGCTCGACCAGACCCCAGCTGACGAGTACTCCGGCGGCGAGCCCGAGAACCAGGACGAGCAGCGCGCGGCGCAGCGCACCGCGCCGGGTCTCGGCGTAGAACTCCCCGCGCGCGATGACCAGGACCGCCAGGGCGATCACGCACAGCACCAGGCTGGGGATCCAGGTCACGTCCTCGTCGAAGATCACCACCAGTATGTCCGCGATCAGCACCAGCGCCAGATATCCGACGACCAGCCACCACGCGGCCTTCTTACGGGCCCCGATGGCCGCTGCGAGCAGCAGCAGGAAGACGGCGTAGGCGAGGTTGGCACTGACCGGGACGGCGATGCGGTCCAGGAACAGGGCGACGGGCCGCACCAGTCGCCGCAGCGGAGGGATGAGCGAAAGGATGACGCAGAACACGCCCAGTGCGGCGAAGAACATCGCGAACGCCTCTGGCACCCTCCTGAGCAAGCCGCCACGGGCGGACGTGGGCGCCTCCACGGTGACAGTCATGTTTCGCACTCTAAGGAGACCATCGGCGGGCCGCCTGTCGGGAGCGGATAGCCTCAATGGTGTGACAGAGCAGCAGCCTCACCGCTTCGAACGCGGTACCGACGGCCCCAAGGTCATCGTCGTCGGTGTGGACGGATCCGACTCCTCACTGCGTGCGGCGTCGTACGCGGGCGGCCTCGCGCGACGACAGAATGCCCTGCTCGCCATCGTGTACGTCCAGCCGGTGATGCCGGCGGGTGCGGCGCTCGGGGTCCCGGTCCCGGTCGGGGACATGACGGGCGAGATCGCCGAGGGGCTGGTGGCCGAGATTCGCTCCGCCGCCGAGCGGGTCAAGGGCATATGGGAGGTCCGCTGGGAGTTCCACACCTTCCGCGGTGACCCGTACAGCGGTCTTGTCGCGGCGGCCGACGAATTGAAGGCGGACGCCGTGGTGGTCGGGGCTTCGGAGTCGGCGGGCCACCGGTTCATCGGTTCGGTGGCGGTACGGCTGGTGAAGGCGGGACGCTGGCCGGTGACCGTCGTTCCGTAGCGGTCCCGTTTGCTTCCGGCCGACCGTTCACCGCACCATTCGTCGCTCCGTGCGACCGCTCGCCGAAGACCACTGTGCGCCGTCTGTCCCTTCACGCCTGGATGCGTTCGTATACGCCACGTGGCAGCGACCTCAGCGCGAAAGGGTGTTGGCAATGGCGACCGCGACCGCGACGACCGACGATCGGGCCATGGCGGAGCTGCAGCGTGAACACGGCCCCGCACTGCTGAGTTTTCTGCTCGGACTGACCTACGGGGACCAGCAGCGCGCCGAGGATCTGCTGCAGGAGACGCTCGTACGCGCCTGGCAGCACCCCGAGGCGTTCGACGGTCCGTACGAGTCGATGCGGCCCTGGCTCTTCACGGTCGGGCGCCGCCTCGCGATCGACGCCCGCCGGTCCCGGATGGCCCGTCCCACCGAGATCGGCGACGGTGTTCTGGCCACCACGCCCGACCCGGCGGACATCACGGAGAGCGCTGTCGCCGCGCTCGACGTCCGGGCAGCGGTCGGGTCGCTGAGCCCCGAGCACCGGGCCGTGCTGGTCCAGATCTACTTCCACGGGCTGAGTGTCAACGAGGCCGCCCAGGCACTCGGTATACCCGCCGGTACGGTCAAGTCGCGTTCTTACTACGGGCTGCGCGCGCTCGCCCGCTGCCTGCCGGGCTACAGCAGGCCCACCGCGTCGGCGACCGCCGGCCGCTAGTTCTGTGACCGGGGTTGGGCGTCAACCGCCGCCACAAAGGCGCCGCCCAGTCCCTGGCCGCGCTGAAGTCGATCCGCGCTGCCCCTCCGGACGGCGCCCCGCTCTACGTGATCCTGGACAACCTCTCCCCGCACAAGGGAGCGAAGGTCCGCCCGTGGGCGCGGAGGAACAAGGTCGAGCTGTGCTTCACCCCCGCCGACGCCTCCTGGGCCCCAGCGTCGCGTGACCGCAGACCAGCGATCGTTTCCGCTCACAGCCCCATGTTGGCGCGGACGAGCCGCACCGCAGCTACTGGGTCTGCCGCACGAGTGATCGTCCGGCCCACAACGATATGTGACGCGCCCGCGGCGATGGCCGCGTGCGGTGTGCCCGATCGGGCGTGCTCGGCCCCTGATTCACCAGAGAGCGTGACTCCCGGCGTGACGATCAGACTGCCGGCACCGAGCTCAGCCCGCAGTGGTCCAGCTTCCTGCGGCGACGCGATCACGCCGTGGCATCCAGCGCGTTTCGCCAGTCTTGCCAGCCGCAGCACTTGCGCTTCTGTCGAGGCATTGACGCCGATGTCAGCGAGGTCGGAACCGGTCATGCTGGTGACGACAGTGAGTGCGAGAACCCGAAGATGAGGAAAGTCGCGGGCCGCTGCGACAGCGGCTCCCATGATCTCAGCGCCGCCCATACTGTGCACGGTCACCATGGAGATACCCAGGGCACCTGCAGCACGGACAGCACCGGCGACAGAGTTCGGGATCTCAAAGAGTTTCAGATCCAGGAACACGTCCTTGCCCTTGCCAACGAGGTGCTCGATGAGGTCAGGTCCGGCCGCGGTGAGCAGCTCCATCCCAACCTTGTAGAAACGGCACTCATCACCAAGCCGGTCGACGATCTCGTCAGCAGCTCGACGGTTGTCGAAATCCAAAGCGACAATGACCCGAGGCTCCACGGTGCCATTGTCGCCCACCGGGGGTGGCGCTATGAGGGCGGGCCGGCCGTCCGCCGTACCGCTCGTCGTGCCGTTCGACCGTTCGTCGCTGTTCGACGCCGCACTCGTCGCGCCCCGTTCGGCCGCTGAGCACCCAGCCGGCGCGTGTGCGCCAGGTGGCGGACAACTCCACGGGGGCGTCCCGCCACTCTCCGAGGCTCGGTGCGGCCCCGCCGACGCGGCCAACAGGACACCCCAGGAGGAGACTTGCGGTGACATCCACCCTGGCCGGCGGCAGCCTCGTGCAGCAACTCCCGCCGCGTGACCAACTGGTGTCCCCGACCGGCCCACGCGACGCCTGGATTGTCTCAGCTTCTTGACACAGTTCCCCTTCGGTCGGCAGATTGTGTCAAACGACTGACACACTTGGCCGATGTGCATGGGGGTACGTCATGTCCACTTCTCCGGAAACGAACACCTCGTGGCGCAACTGGGTCGACGCGCCGGTCCGTTGGAGCGGACTCATAGTCGGAGTCCTCGTCGGCAAGACGGTCACCTTCAGCTCCGAGGCCGATGTCGATCTGCTCTACGCCATCCCCGTTCTCGGGATCTGCGCCGTCGCCGGCGTGCTCGCGGCAGACCTGATCGCGCATCCGGCGGGAAGCGGCGTCCGACAGGCCATGGTGGCCCCACGTCGGATACGCGACCATATTCCCCGCGGACTGACGGCCGCGCTTGCTGTGCAGGCCGTACTCCTGCCGAGCCTGCTGGCCATCGCCGTGGCGACGTCCGCCACGGACAGCGCCGGGCACGCGGGCCGGGCCCTTGCCATGACGTGCCGCGGCCGGCATCAGCTCATCGGGCCCTGGCCCGGGCCGTACTACGCCTGGCCGGTTCTCGTCGGCCTCGTCGTCGGCACCCTTGTGTGCGGTCCGGCTCTGCGGCGCATCACAATGCGCTCCGCCAGCGACGACCAGCGACGTATCCGGGCGCGCGCGATCGTCGGTGCGTGGGGGATGCTGGTGGCGGCACCGCTTTTCGCCGTGTCCTTGACCATGGCGACGGCCGTGCTCAGCCTGAGCTGCGGAGGATGGATGGAGAGCGTGAGTCTCTGGGGGCTGGGAATCACCGCGTTCGCCTCGGCGCTGACCGCGGGATGCTCCCTGGGCGCCCTGCTCCTGCCACAGGCGCACATCAAGGCGCGGCCGTGACGGCCGACGGGCTCGTCATCCGGGTGGACCCCGCCACCCCCGTGCCGCCATTCGAGCAGATCAGAAGGCAGTTCGCCGATCTGATCGCGGTGGGGCGCATGCGCGAGGGCGACAAACTGCCGCCCGTGCGCCAGCTCGCCTCCGACCTGGGACTGGCCAACAACACCGTGGTGCGGGCCTATCGCGAGCTGGAATCGGCGGGACTGGTGCACAGCCGGCGAGGATCCGGCACCCGGGTTGCGGCCACCGCCACAGGCACCGACGCCAGGGACAGGCTCGCGGAACACGCCCGCAACTACGCGGCCGCGGCCCGGAATCTCGGCGTCACGGACGACGACGCGCTGGCGGCCCTCCGGCACGCACTCGCCACACCCGGCGGCGACTGACACCGGGCACGTTCGGTCCGGGGATCGAGGTGTTCGGACCGGAGGTGAAGGTCCCCGAGGACGCTTCGCTGCAGGACCGTCTGCTCGGGTTCATCGGGCGCGACCCCTCCCGCTGAGCCGGGAGTGGGGCCGGACACAGGCCGCCCGGCCGCGTGCGGCGCCGGGGTTCTGAACGTATGCCAGGTCTTCCTCGGGCACCGCCAGGGAGCGCGGTGTGCTCAAGGCGATGCCGCGGCTGAACCCGGACCCGGCGGTGCGCGTACTGACACGACGTACGTACTGCGTGTTCCGAGCCACCCGAGGACGGTTCCTGTGACCGAGACGCCCCCTGCCCGGCGACCGGCGATCGCCGAGACGGCGCTGGCCTGCCTGGCGCTGAGCCGCTGTCCCGACGCCGCGGCGGCCCGTGCGGCCAGGCGCGCGCGCCGCTGGCTGCGTGGCGCCGTTCCCCAATCCGGCGCCCCCGTCACCGAGTTGATGCTGATCCAGTCGGCGCTGCGGACACTGGCGCTGCGCGAGGGGAGGCCCGTCGATCTGAGCCATCCGCTGCTCGGTGCGCCCGGGTACGCGGCTCTGTCCCGGATCGTCCAGGCGGTGGCCCTCCATGTCGATCTGAGGGTCGTCGGCGGTGCGCCGCCCGGCCGGCTGGCCGGGCTGCTCGCCCACGACATCGCGACCGCCACGCCCTGCCCGTTCACCGGGCGGTCCGGCTCCCCCGCCCTGTGGGCGGCACGGCTCCTGGTGGAACATCCGGCGGCCGGTCGGCAGCCGGTGCGTGAGGCGGTGGCCCGTATCGCGGCGGCGCGGCGGGACGGCAGCCGCATCGAGGACGAGCCGCCCGCCACGGCGCTCGCACTCCTCGCACTGAGCGCGGCGGACGCGGGAAGCCCTGCGTGGCGGCGGTGCCGCGCGGGGCTGTTGCGCCTCCAGCTCCACGACGGCAGCTGGCGGTCCGGATGGGCAGCCGTGGCGGCCTGACGCCACGGCTCGTTTCGGGCTGTGGCGAGGTCCCTTCCACCCCGGCCGCCCCGGTGGTGGCCAGCTCCCCCTGGGACCACGACAAAGGGGTGACCGTATGCGAAACCTCACGCTGAAGTTGAGTAAAGACGGGCCCTCAGCCGTGTTTCTCGGTGGAGGCTCGTGGTCGAGTCGGCATACGACGTCGTCCGGGAAGAAGGTGGGAAGAGTGCAGCCCGAGAGTTCGAACGGCACCAGCAGCGGCGGGCTGGCAGTACCCATGGCATGGCTCTGCGCCGAGTACATCGCTGACGAGATGCTCCGCACGGGTGCTCTCGTGGGGAGCGGCTCGCTCGAGTTCCGCGCGGGAAGACAGACGCTGGCGCTCACCATCTATCTGTGCGACAGCGCGAACGAACTCGGGGGTGTCCGGGGGGTCTCCCGCATCGACGAGTGGCTGTCCCTCACCTCGTACGGCCATCCCTGGCAGGAGTGGGTGCAGGAGCGGCTGGCCGCCCGGGAGGAGCGGGAGCGGAACCTCGACGCGGGGGCCGATGTGGATCTCGCGCTCGCGAGGGACGCCTGGAGCTGGCTGCGGCAGACGGAGCTGCTGGCCGCCGACCTCGGCGACAGCGGACCGTGGGCCGCGGCCGGCCCGCTGGACGTGCCAGTGGACGAGTGCGAGCAGATATGGACTCCGGCCTGGCAGTTGGGTCTGCCGCTGAGCCATCTGGCCATCCACCTCTTCTGAGGGCGACCGCTCGTAGTCGCTCATCGTCACCGGTCAGTACGAAACGGGTGGCGAGGCGACTCGACGTGGACGCGGAAATCTCATCCGCCGGCCCGGCGTCCGGCCGATGAGTGCACACCCGCCCGGTACTTGGGGATCCGCATCGTGATTTTCATGCCCGCGCCGACGCCGGTCTCGATGACGAGTCCGTAGTCGTCGCCGTACACCTGGCGCAGCCGTTCGTCGACATTGGACAGTCCGATGCCCGACGAGGCCGGCCGCTGCCCCGCGAGGATCCCCCGCAGCACGGCCGGGTCCATGCCCACGCCGTCGTCCTCGATGGTCACCATGGCCTCGGCCCCGGCGTCCCGCGCCGCGATGGTGACCCGGCATTCGTCCCTGGAGTCCTCCAGGCCGTGCTTGACGGCGTTCTCGACGAGCGGCTGCAGACACAGGAACGGCACGGTCACCGGCAGCACTTCCGGGGCCACCTGGAGCGTCACCTTGAGCCGGTCGCCGAAGCGAGCCCCGGCGAGCGCCAAGTACTGCTCGATGGAACGCAGTTCATCGGCGAGATTGGTGAAGTCACCGTGCCTGCGGAAGGAGTAGCGGGTGAAGTCGGCGAATTCCAGCAGCAGTTCGCGGGCGCGCTCGGGGTCGGTGCGGACGAACGAGGCGATCGCGGCGAGTGAGTTGAAGATGAAGTGCGGCGATATCTGGGCACGCAGGGCACGGATCTCTGCCTCGATCAGCCGGGTACGGGAGCGGTCGAGCTCGGCCAGTTCCAGCTGTACGGAGACCCAGCGGGCCACCTCCGTCGCGGCCCGCACCAGGACGGCCGACTCCCGCGATCCGTAGGCGACGAGCGCGCCGAGCACTCCTTCCTCGCCGGTCAATGGGGCGATCACGGCCCAGCGCAGCGGGCACTCCAGGTCCTCGCACTCGGTGTGCACACTCTGGCTGCGCCCGGAGTCCAGCATGTCGGCGACACGCACCATCACCCGCTGTTCATGGTGGTCGGCGCCGCGGCCGTCCCAGGCGAGCACGGATTCGCGGTCGGTGAGGCAGAGTGCCTCGGTGCCGAGCAGTGAGCGCAGCCTGCGGGCGGCCTTGCGCGCGGTGTCCTCGGTGAGGCCGGCGCGCAGCGGGGGCGCGGCGAGCGAGGCGGTGTGCAGAGTCTGGAAGGTGGCCCGTTCGACGGGCGTGCCGAGGTCGAGGTCGGGTTTGCCGCCCCGTTGTGCGGTCAGGCGGCCGATCGCGATGCCGGCCGCGAGCAGTACCGCCCCCGCCGCGGCGAGTGCGGCCATGCCGATCCCGGTCATCGTTCGGCTCCTTCGGGCTGCGGCCTGCCGGCGAGGTCTTCCGGCAGATGCAGCCGCGCGAGGATGGCGGCGGCGCCGGGCGGTATGTGACGCGGGGTGGCCAGTGACACCAGCACCATGGTCAGGAAGCCGAGAGGCACCGACCACACGGCGGGCCAGGCCATCAAGGTGTGCGGCCAGCCCGCCGGCGCGAGGCCCGCGCGGGTGGCCATCACGGCGGTCAGCGCGGCGCCGCCACCGATCACCAGTCCGGCGGCGGCACCGGGTGGAGTGAGCCCGCGCCACCAGATGCCGAGCACCAGCAGCGGGCAGAACGAGGACGCCGAGACGGCGAAGGCCAGCCCCACCGCGTCGGCGACCGGCACATTGGTGGCCACGACGCTCGCTCCGAGCGGCACCGCCATGGCGAGGAGGGTGGCGAGGCGGAAGCTCCGTACGCCACGTGCGGGCAGCACATCCTGCGTGATCACACCGGCGACGGACATGGTCAGTCCGGAGGCGGTGGACAGGAATGCCGCGAAGGCGCCGCCCGCGAGCAGCGCGCCGAGCAGATCCCCCGCGATGCCGCCGATGATCCGTTCGGGCAGCACCAGCACGGCGGCATCCGCGTCACCGGTGAGGGCGAGTTCGGGTGCGTAGATCCGCCCGAGGGCTCCGTAGACCGGCGGCAGCAGATAGAACGCGCCGATCAGCCCGAGGACGACCAGGGTCGTACGACGCGCGGCGCGTCCGTTGGGGCTGGTGTAGAAGCGGACGGCGACATGCGGGAGTCCCATCGTGCCGAGGAAGGTGGCGAGGATGAGGCCGTACGTCGCATAGAGGTGGTAGCCGTCGCGGCCGCCGGACAGCGGCTGGGACCAGCTGGCCGGGTCGGCCCCGGAGGTGGCCCGCGCGGGCACTTCGGAACCCTGCGGGAAGCGCAGCGTGGTGCCCGCCTCGATGCGGTGGGTGCCTCTGCCGAGGGTGATCTGCCGCTCCTCCTCGTACGGTGTGCCGTCGATACCGCCGGAGACGGCGAGGGTGAGCGGTCCCTCGAGATCGATCCGGACGGTGTCGTCGACGCGTACGACGGTGTGTTCGCGGAAGAGCGTGGGCGCGTCGAAGCGGGCGCGGGGCGCGTCGTCGCCGAGCCAGGCAGCAACGAGAAAGAGCGCGGGCACCAGCAGCGCGGTGAGCTTGAGCCAGTACTGGAGGGCCTGGACGAAGGTGATGCTGCGCATGCCGCCCGCGGCGACGGCCCCGGTGACGACGAAGGCGACGACAAGGCCGCCGACCCAGTTCGGCGCGCCGGTGAGGATCTCCAGGGTCAGTCCCGCGCCCTGGAGTTGGGGCAGCAGATAGAGCCAGCCGATGCCGACGACGAAGAGGCTGGCGAGCCGGCGTACGGCGGCGGACTCGAGCCGGACCTCTGCGAAGTCGGAGAGGGTGTACGCCCCCGAGCGGCGCAGCGGTGCGGCGACCAGCACCAGCAGAACGAGATAGCCGGCGGTGTACCCGACCGGGTACCAGAGCATGTCGGGGCCCTGGAGGAGCACCAGGCCCGCGATGCCGAGGAAGGAGGCGGCGGAGAGGTACTCGCCGCTGATGGCGGCGGCGTTGAGGCCGGGCTTCACCGTGCGGGACGCGACGTAGAAGTCGGAGGTGGTGCGGGATATTCGCAGGCCGAGCGCGCCGATGAGCACGGTGGCGAGCACCACGGCGGTGACGGCGGTCACCGCGTAGGTCTGGTTCACGTCGAGTCCTCCGGGAGCACCCGTCAGCGCCCTTCCACGAGCCTGGTGAAGTCCTGTTCGTTGCGTTCGGCCCGGCGTACGTACCAGCGCGCGGTCAGCCACATCACGGGGTAGACCGCCACGCCGAGCGCCGCCCAGACAAAGGGCTCCGGCGAGGAGAGGGTGCCGCCGAACGCGGCAGGGAGCGCGAAGAGCAGGGGCAGGGAGCCGACAAGCAGCGCGAGCGTCCCCAGCGCGCAGAGCGCGGCCCGCAGCTGGCTGCGCATCAAGGAGCGTACGTACGTGGCGCCGAGAGTGGTCTGCTCGGTGATCTCGGACCGGGCGGGGGCGTGTCCGGGCGGTCGTTTGGCGCTGCGTGGCACGCCGGTGACGACCTCGCGGCGGGGTTGTTGCTCTGCAGACATCGTCGTCCGCTCCAGCGTCTCTCGGCGAACCTCGGGGGCTGTGGAGTCTACGCAGGAGCGATTACCGACGGTAGACGCCGGTCTCTCAGTGGCCCGTCCGCTGGGCGGCTCAGTCGCTGAGGGCGATCTCGAGCTCGACGTACGATTCCTCGGCCCTGCGGAAGGCGACTTCGAGGGCGGCTTCGGCGCGGGGGCCGACGCGTCCTTGGGCCGATTCCTGGATCTCGTAGAGCACATCCGCCCAGCGGCCGGCCGCGCTCTTCAGCGTCGCAAGGAGTGCCTCGAGGTCACGAGCGCTGGACACCCGGGTCGCCGGCAGGCTCCTGAGCTCCTCGAGCAGTGCTTCGATATCGGACATCAGGCCCCTTCTCCGCTTGCCCGATCAAGGTTAGGCGGCGGACAGAGGCGGCTGCCGCCGAATCCGGGGGCGGCTCTGTCAGCGGATGACGCCCGTCGCCGTACGGCCGTGCCGGGACGACGAGCAGCTCTACAGGACCGTCGAACGGTCGGTCGCGCGCGGTCGGGTCCGGGGCGCGGCGGTCGGGTCGGTCGCGGATCAGCCCCTGGCGTGCCGCATCAGCAGATCGCGCAGCTGACGCGCGTGGCGGCGGCTGACGGCGAGTTCGGCGGCGCCCACGCGGACAGTGGTCGCCCCGGCGTCGAGGCGCAGTTCGTCGATGCGGGCGAGTGCGACGAGGTGGCTGCGGTGTATCCGTACGAAACCGCGGGAGGCCCAGCGCTCCTCCAGAGTGGAGAGCGGGATGCGCACCAGGTGGCTGCCGTCCTTGGTGTGCAGGCGTGCGTAGTCACCCTGGGCCTCTACGTAGGCGATGTCGTCGATCGGTACGAAGCGAGTGACGCCGCCCAGCTCGACCGGGATCTGTTCCGCGCCGGCGACCATGCCCGGCAGGTCGTTCTGTGCCACGGCGGGTGGGGTGTTCGGTATGTGGGCGGGTACGGCAGGGTGGCCCACCGGGCCGGGCTGCCGCGCCTCGCGCGCCGAGACGACCAGGTCACGGACGCGCCGTACCGCTTCGGCCAGCCGCTCCCTGCGCACCGGCTTGAGCACATAGTCGACGGCCTTGAGGTCGAAGGCCTGTACGGCGAAGCCCTCGTGCGCGGTGACGAAGACAATCAGCGGCGGCCTGGCGAAGCCGGCCAGCAGTCTGGCGACGTCGAGTCCGGTGAGCCCTGCCATGTGGATGTCGAGAAAGACGACATCGATGCCGTCATCACCGTCCGGGCCCGCGTCCAGGGCGCGGCCGATGCGTCGCAGCGCCTCGGTGGCGTCCGTGGCCCCTTCCGCGCTCCTGATGCGTGCGTCGGAGCGGAGGAGGTAGAGCAGTTCTTCCAGTGCCGGTTTCTCGTCGTCGACAGCCAGTACGCGCAGCATGCTGCGGAGTGTATGCGGGGCTCGAATCCGGGACTACGGGCTGTCGTCGCCATGGCGGTCGAGCAGGTCCTGTTCCGAGAACATCGCCGGCAGCGCGGGTGCGTCGGCGATGCCGAGGAACCCTGGCCTGAGGGGAGTTGGGCGATCGAGCCCTGTCCCACTCCCGCACGGGTCTCCCGAACCCACAGGGGCAGTTGCGCTCATCGTGCACAAAGTTGAGCAGAGCGGCGGCCTGATGCGTACTCCTGGGCGACAGACCGCGTCAGACGCAGCACCGCAAGTGACGAATCGAGGACCCATGAGCATGCAGCAGCGGCACCGGGACGTGGCCGCCTATGCGCTGGGCGTCCTGGAGCCCGCGGACGCTTTCCGTTTCGAGGAGCATCTGTCCGAATGCGTCACCTGCACGGTACAGCTCTCCGACTTCGCCTCCCTTGCCGCGTCGCTTTCCGAACTGGGCGGTCCCGGCCGGGTCGAGCCGCTGCCCTCCGGGCAGCTGCTCGAGCGGCTCACCGACGAGGTCACGATGGTGCGGCGGCGGAGCTCCGGGCGCAGGCTGCGGCTGGTCGCTGCGGCCGCCGCGCTGATCGTCGGGGCGCCCGCTGCGGTGGTGGCACTCCAGGACCAGGCCGGCGGGCCAGCTGCGGGGCAGCGGGTGGTGGCCAAGGACGCCAGGACCGGAGTCACCGCGTCCGCCGCGATCGAGAAGCGGGCGTGGGGCACCGCCGTCGCGCTGCGGCTTGCGGGCCTGACCGGACCGACCAAATGCCGGCTGGTCGCCATCGGCAAGGACGGCATTGAACATCCTGTCCTCAGCTGGTCGGTTCCGGCGGGCGGTTACGGGAATCCGGACTCGCCGGGGCATGAGGAGCCGCTGGACATCGAGGGAGGTACGGACGTGCCGAGCGGCGAGATCGGCCGCTGGGAGGTCCGTACCCTCGACGGACAGCCTGTCGTCACGCTCAAGGGATAGCTCCCGGAACACCCGGACCTCCCGGAACTCCTAATCCCCGGCTGAAAAGGGCGCTTTCCGGCCGGGCGGTGCTACTTCAGCAGCCGCGAGAGTCTGCGGTCGGCAAGCGGCTTGCCGCCGGTCTGGCAGGTGGCGCAGTACTGCAGCGAGGAGTCGCTGAAGGAGACCTCGCGGATGGTGTCGCCGCAGACGGGGCACGGCTGTCCGGTACGCCCATGGACCCGCAGGCCGCTCTTCTTCTCGGCCTTGAGCCGGCCCGCCGCTACTCCGCGCGAGCGCTCGACGGCTTCGCGCAGCGTGGAGCGCAGCGCCTCGTACAGCACGGTGGTCGCGTTCTCGTCGAGGTTCTGCACGGGCTTGAACGGCGACATCCTGGCGACGTGCAGGATCTCGTCGCTGTACGCGTTGCCGATGCCGGCGATGAGGCTCTGGTCGCGCAGAGCGCCCTTGATCTGCCGTCGTTCCCCGGCGAGCAGCGCGGCGAAGGCGTCGCGGTCGAAGTCGTCGGCGAGCGGGTCGGGGCCGAGGCGGGCGATGCCGGGCACCTCGGCCGGGTCGTGTACGAGATGGACGGCGAGGCGTTTGGTGGTGCCGGCCTCGGTGAGGTCGAAGCCGCCGCCGGCGGCGAGGACGGTGCGCAGGGCGAGCGGGCCCTTGCCCGGGCGTGGCGGCGCGGCCGGGAACTCGTCCTTCCACTGGAGCCAGCCCGCCCGGGCGAGATGGGTGACGAGATGGAGTCCGCCCGCGCTGATGTCGAGCCATTTCCCGTGCCGGTCCACGGCGGTGACGGTGGCGCCTTCGACGGCGGTGAGCGGCGGGTCGTACGTCTTGAGGACGCTGATCGCCAGCGGCAGGACGCGGGCGATCTCCTGTCCCACCAGGTGGCTGTCGAGGAACTCTCTCAGCGCTTCGACTTCGGGCAGTTCAGGCATGCATCCAGGGTGCCGCAGGGGCACGGCGGCCGCAGGTTCACTGCGCCCGCAGACCGTAGACGCGGCTCGCCGTTGTCTCGAACACCGCGCGGCGTTCTCCGTCACCCAGCCGGTGCGTGAGCGCGCGGGCCGCGGCGACCACCTCTCCGTAGTCGGCGGCCAGCCGGCACACCGGCCAGTCGGATCCGAACATCAGCCGGCCGGGGCCGAAGGCGTCGAGGACCGTGTCGGCGTACGGACTCAGATCCGGCGTGGTCCAGCTGGACCACGCCGCTTCGGTCACCAGGCCGGAGAGTTTGCAGACGGTGTTCGGCCGGGCCGCGAGTGCGCGCACATCGCTCGACCAGGGCTCCAGTTCCTTCGAGGCGATGGGTGGCTTGCCCAGATGGTCGAGTACAAAGGTGAGCGCGGGCAGCCGGGCCGCCGCCTCGGACGCCGCGGGCAGCTGCTTCGGCAGCACCACAAGGTCGTAGACGAGTCCGGCACAGGCGACGGCGGCGAGACCACGCAGTACGTCGGGGCGGAGCAGCCACTCGGGGTCGCTCTCGCCCTGGAC
Source organism: Streptomyces sp. NPDC002730 (assembly GCF_042888805.1). Taxonomy (NCBI): domain Bacteria; kingdom Bacillati; phylum Actinomycetota; class Actinomycetes; order Kitasatosporales; family Streptomycetaceae; genus Streptomyces; species Streptomyces sp. NPDC002730. The sequence continues at coordinate 276,359 of NZ_JBIAQG010000015.1, read as the reverse complement.
CTGGTGGCGGATGCCGACCAGCCGGTCACCGCCCGGGAGTTCACGCAGGGCCGCCAGGGTGTCGGCGACATCGGGCGCGGTGAGGTCGGTCCAGCCGACGACGCCCGCGACGAGGTCGCTGCCGTCGGCGAGGGCGAGGAACTCCGGGGTCTCATCGGCGACGGTGACCGTCTGGACAAGGACGGTGGCGCGTACGCCTGCGGCGCGCGCCTCGGGTGCGAGGTCGTCGAGGGTGAAGTTGCGGCGGATGGGGGCCAGGTCGGGACCGGTGATCCAGTCCTGGTCACGTACGGAGAGGTCCCAGACATGGTGGTGGGCGTCGATGATCGCCATGGCTCACAGCTCCCAGACGACGGGCAGTCCGGCCGCGGCGCCGTCCGCGGAGTAGTCGTGTACGACATCGAGGAGTTCGGCCATCCGCGCCTGCCAGGCGATATTGACGGGGAGCTCTTCCAGTTCGGCCAGCAGCCGGGCGTAGTCGGCGCAGTCGAGGAGGTGGAAGAGGTCGGTGCCGCTGCGCCAGATCGTCCAGGAGGTGACTCCGGCGGCACGGATCGCGGCGGTCAGCTCCTCGGGGACCTCACGGTGCGCCGCCTCGTACTCGGCGACGCGGTCGGCGCGGACCGTGGTGTGCAGGGCGACTCTCATCGGGCATCCCCGTCCTTCGGCAGCAGTCCTTCGGCCCGCAGTTCGTCCCAGAGCTCGGTCGGGACGGAGTGGCCGAGCAGCTCGGCGGCGTCCCTTACTTCGTCGGCGGACCGGGCGCCGACCAGTACACCGGCGACGGCCGGATGGCCGAAGGGGTAGTGGAGCGCGGCGGCGCGCAGCGGTACGCCGTGCCGTTCGGCGACGGCCTTGAGCCGCAGGGCCCGCTGCAGGATGCCGTCGGGCGCGGCCGTGTAGTCGTACCGGGCGCCGGGGCGCGGATCGGCGAGCAGCCCGGAGTTGAAGACCCCGCCGACGACGACGCTCTTGCCGCGGGCGGCTGCTTCGGGCAGCAGTTCTTCCAGCGCGCTCTGATCGAGCAGGCTGTAGCGGCCGGCGCACAGGACGGCGTCGACGTCGGTGTCGCGGAGGAAGCGGGTGAGCATCGCGGTCTGGTTCATCCCGGCGCCGATCGCGCCGACGACGCCTTCGGCGCGCAGCTGTTCCAGTGCCGGATAGCCGTGGCGGAAGGCGGCTTCCTCGTGGTCGTCCGGGTCGTGCAGATAGACGATGTCGATCCGGTCGAGGCCGAGCCTGACGAGGCTCTCCTCGATGCTGCGGCGCACGCCGTCGGCGCTGAAGTCCCATACGCGGCGGTGATCGGCGGTCACGGCGAAGCCGTGCGCGAGGTCGTCGCCGCGGGTCTCGCAGGCTTCGAGCAGCCGCCCGACCTTGGTGGAGAGGGTGTACGCGTCGCGGGGCCGGGTGCGCAGTGCCTTGCCGAGCCTGCGTTCGGAGAGGCCGAGCCCGTAGTGCGGCGCGGTGTCGAAGCTGCGGATTCCCGTGTCCCATGCGGCGTCGATCGCGGCCGCGGCCGCCTCCGGTTCGACAGGGGTGTACAGATTGCCGACTCCGGCCGCACCGAAGGACAGTTCAGTGATGTCGACCGCGCTGCGTCCGAGCGTGCTCCATCGCATCCCGCTGCTGCCCCTTCGCTGGCATTCATCGATCACGACGAATATTCATCGGATCACTTAAGGGCGTCAACACCCTTGAAGCAGCTGGATGTGGGGCTGGGCGTCCGACCTGTCCGATCTATCGGATCCATCAGGACCGGTGAGACTCGAGCCCAGTGAGGATCGGGCTCGGTGAGGATCGGGCTCGGTGAGGATCGGGACTGGTGAGATCCAGGCCCGGCGAGACTTCCGCGTCTACCCGGCGACGGTGACGCTGAGCAGTTCTGCGAGCTCCTCACTCAGACTCTCCGTGAGCCGGTCCAGATCGGGCACGGCCTTTCCGTCGGCGACCAGGCCCACATGCACATGACCGCCGTAGGTCGACATGGCGATCGCCAGGGACTGTCCGCGGGCCAGCGGCGCCATCGGGTAGACCTCGCGCAGCGGGCAGCCGCCGAGCGAAAGGGCCGAGCGCGGCAGCGGCACGTTGGTGACCAGGACGTCGAAGAGCATCCGGGCCGCGCCTCCGGCCAGTGGCGCACCGAACCGGTGGGCCAGCGGCGGCAGTTGATCGGCGACTACGGCCAGCGCACCGGCGCCGCGCGAAGGGCCCGCCGCCTTGTTGCGGTCCATGGCGGTGCGAACGGCGTCGAGCCGCGAGCGCGGGTCGGGGTCGGACACGGGGAGCGGAAGCAGATACGCGGAGAACTTGTTGCCCGAGCCGGACGGGCTACCGGGCCTGCGCCGGGAGACCGGCACCAGGGCGCGCGGATCGGCGGCGGGCAGCCGCTCGTCCCGGTCTCCCATCCAGCGCCGCAGTGCGCCCGCCACGGTGGCGAGAAGTACGTCGTTGGCCGTGCCGCCCACCGCCCTGCGTACTTGCTGCACATCCGCCAGGTCGAGCACGGCGGTGCCGAGCCGTCGTGTGCCGCTGGAGCCTGCGGAAAGCGCGGGCACACCCCGGGGGTCGAGCCTGCTGGCCCGTACGACGGAGGCTCCGACGCCGACGGCGCGGCCCAGCTCCTCGATACGGGCCCGGGCGAAACCGGCCACCTGCCAGGGACCCACGGTCCACGGCCGGGGCGGTACGGTGCGCGTCCGCCGTACGCCGACGGTGCGCGCGTCGGCGATCTGGTCGAAGATGCCTGCCCCGATGGCGACCGCGCGCATACCGTCGGCCAGCGCGTGGTGGAGCTTGACCAGTACCGCGAACGGTCCTTCGTCGCCGCCGTCGGCGCCCGTGAGGAGATACATCTCCCAGGGCGGCAGGCCGCGCTCGAGGGGCCGCTCCATCAGCTCGGCGGCGATGGCGGTGGCCTCGGCGGCGAAGTCACCGTCGGAGAGGCGGACGTGGTGCACATGCCGTCGTACGTCGAAGTCCTTGGCCATGGCCCAGGCGGCGCCGCCGACGGGAAGCAGCACGTCACGCACCCGCATCCGCAGCCGGGGGATCGCCGCGGCACGACCGGCGAGCAGGTCGAGGAGGCGGTCGCCGCCCCGTGCGCCCGGCCCGGCGGCCGCCGTGGCCACGGCAGCGGGAGCGAAGAATGCCAGGGCGCCGAGATGCATCGGATGACCGGCGGACTCAAGGTGCCAGAACGCCAGGTCGAGAGGTGCGAGGAGCTCGCTGCTCAATGGTTCCTCATGTCCTAGAAGGCCAGGTGTGCGAAGTCAATCGCCTGCGGTCGGTTACGGTCAAGTACGATCAGTTCACGGACAGTTAACAACTGGTAATAATCAAGATTTCGGCCTCTCCGGAATCATGAACTCGCACCACACGCATTTGCCGCTTCCTCGCGATTCCACGCCCCACGCCTCAGCCAGCCGGTCCACCAGCATCAGACCGCGCCCGGACACACCCGACTCCCCCGCGTCGCGCCGGCGCGGCAGCGCACTGGAGCGGTCCTCGACCTCCACCCGCAGCCGCCGCTCCACCCCGGACAGCACGCGGATGGTGACGATCGCCCCGCCGTCGGTGTGCATCAGCGCATTGGTGATCATCTCGTCGGCGGCCAGCTCGATCTCGTCCGACCGCTCGCGCGCCCCCCAGGCCCCGGTAGCCGCCCGGATCATGTGCCGGGCCGAGCGCAGCGCCTCGGGGTCGTTCTGCGCGACATGCTGCTGCAGCCGGCCCCCGGCCTGCGGGGTGTACGCGCCCTTGCGGCGGAGCAGCAGGATCGCCACATCGTCGTCGCCGCTCCGCTCGTCGACCACATCGCACAGCTGGTCGCCCAGCAGCTGCAGATCGCGCGGGCCGCCGCGCACCAGCGCGGTCAGCATCTGCATTCCGTCGTCGAGGTCGGCGCCGGGCACCTCGACCAGCCCGTCAGTGTAGAAGAGCAGGGTCTGTCCAGGGTCCAACTCGACAGTGGTGACCGGGTATTCGAGACGGCCGAACTCCGCGGAGAGCCCCAGCGGCAGCCCGCCCTCCACCGGCAGCCGACGGGTGCCGCCGTCGTTGTCCCGGACCAACGGGTCCACATGCCCCGCGCGCACCACCTGCATCACACCGGTCGACAGATCGACCTCCGCGTACATACAGGTCGCGAACCGCTCGGTGTCGAGTTCATGGAGGAAGACGGAGGCGCGCGCCATCACGGTGGCCGGAGTGTGCCCCTCGGCGGCGTACGCCCGCAGCACGATGCGCAGCTGCCCCATCACCGCGGCCGCGTGTGTGTCATGGCCCTGCACGTCGCCGATGACCGCGCCGACCCGCCCGCCGGGCAGCGCAATGACGTCGTACCAGTCGCCGCCGATGTCCCGGCCCAGCCGCGCGGAGCGGTAGCGCACGGCGATCTGCGCCCCGGGCACGGCGGGGATCCGGCGCGGCAGCATGGCCTGCTGCAACCCCTGGGCGAGATCGTGCTCCTGGTCGTAGAGCACGGCGCGCTGCAGGCTCTGCGCGATGCTGCTGCCGAGCGCGACCAGCACATTGCGCTCCTCGGAGCTGAAGCCGGTCCTGTCGCCGTAGAGGAGGCCGAGGGCTCCGATGGGGCGTCCCTGCGCGATCAGCGGCAGATAGACGGCGGAGTTGATGCCGAGCCCCTCGATATGCGGCCACAGCCGCGGATAGGAGTCGGCGAAGTCCCGTTTGGACTCGATGAAGCGGGGCGTGAGCGTACGTACGACCTCGCTCATCGGGTACTCGTCGTCGACCCGTGTATAGCGGGTGCCTGGCACGAAGGAGCCCTCGGGACCGTCGGCGACCAGATGGATCCGCCCGCCCGACTCCAGCAGCCCCATGACCAGGCTGGTCGCGCCGAAGTGCTCCAGACCGTGCGAGTCCCTGAGTACGTCGATGACTTCCTGCACGGTCCTGGCATGAGCGAGGGCGGCCGTGGTGCTCTCGACGACGCTGGTCTGCCGACGGCGCTCCGCATCCACTTCGAGGCGGGCGGAAGAGTCGGCGAGCTCTTCGGTGGCGTCGCGGACGATGCCGATGATCCGCAGCGGCCGGCCCGCGCCGTCGCGCCGGATGAAGCCCTGGGCGTGGGTCCAGCGCAGGCTGCCGTCACGGCAGCGGATGCGGAAGTACGCGCCGTAGTGCTGACTGCCGCTCTTGAGCGCCCGCGACACCAGGGCGTCGAGCCGACTGGCCTCGTCCGTCGGCACCCGGAGCTTCAGGCTCCCCGGGTGGCCGTCGAACTCGCCGGGGCGCAGGTCGAACACTTCGTGTCCGGCCGGGTCCAGGTTCATCAGCCCGCTGGCCAGGTCCCAATCGAAGCTGCCCATGCGGTTGAGGTTCAAGCTCAGTTCCGGTTGGGCCGGCCAGTCGTCGGGAAGCGACAGGGCACCCGCTGCCCGATCAACCATGGGGCCACTCTGCCATCATTTGTCGGATTCTTCGACCGGTTCGGACGATCAGCTCAGCCCTGGAACGTGTCCGGCTCCGTCGACTCCGCGGAGGAGGTGAGGAGCGCCGGCGGGGCGGGCGGGAGCTCGTCCGTCACGGGCACATCCGGGGCTACATCCGGGTCGACGGCGGGGTCAATGGCCGGGTCAATGGCCGGGTCGAGGAACGGGTCGAGGAACGGGTCGATGGACGGGTCCACCGGCGGCTGCCCGGGCCCCGTCAGGGTCGGCGTGGGGCAGCCGGGCTCGAGCGGACTGGATACCGACTCCTCCCCCGGCTCGAGGGTGGCCGGTGCCGGGCAGTCCGGGGTCGAAGGGTCGCCGCTGCCCTGCGTGTCATCGCCCGGCCCGGCCGGGTCGCCCGGCTGGGCTTGGCCACTCGGTTCCACCGGCGCGCTCGGCCCGGCCGGGTTGACCGGCTGGGCCTGGTCACTCGGTGCCGCCGGCGCGCTCGGGCCGGTCGGGTTGACCGGCTGAGCCTGGCCACTCGGTGCCGCCGGATCACTGGGCCCGGTCAGTTGGGTGGACTGCGGGTTCGCGAAGACATCGTCCGGATGTACGGGCGGGAGCACAGCGGGCTTCCTGTCCTCTTCGCCGTCGGTCCCCACCCTCCGCTCGATCCACGAGTTGTTGCGGACGCTGACGATCACAAGGTTGTTGATCACCGTGGCGGTCGGCTTGATGACGATGACCTGCTCGGGCCGGTAGCCCGCCCAGGCCCGGCCCTTGTGCACGAGGGCTCCCTTGACGGCGACCGGTGGCTTCAGCGGGTTTCCGCCGACGCACCGGACGCGCGGCGCGCCGTACTGGTCCACCAGAACGGCCGTGCCCGCCTGCAGCACGGACTGATAGGCGGTGGTGGAGCCGTCACGGAACCCATGGCCGGTCACCCGGGTGTCGGCGCGCAGGATGACGGAGGTCAGGCCGCGCAGGAAGTTCGGGACGTCCGCCTGAGCGACCCCCATGCCCTGCGCGAACGCACGCGTCTTGACCCGGTCGCGGCTGAGGAGGGTGATCTGCTGCCCCACGTCGCAACTGCCGATGGCCTCGGTGCCGCCGTAGAGACCGGGCGTCGAACCCAGGAACGTGCTCATCGCCGGGCCGGTGCCGGCCTGGCTGCCCGGCACGCTCGACCGGGGCGGCGGAGGCGGCAGAGGCGGCGTCATATTTCTGGCTGTCGATGCCGTGTACGGGTCCGGACCCTGGGCTGCGACCGGCTGGAGGAGGACCTCCCGCGAGTCGGCACCCGAGCCCGCGCCCGAAGAAGCCGCATCGCCGACGCCGCCGCAACCGGCAACGAGAAGCGCGACGGACAGCGCGGCGACGGCCGCGTACCAACGACGAATTGGTGAACGCACTAAAGTCTCCCGCCTCTTCACCCTGAGATGTCCCTCAAGTTCTGCCGGATTCCCGCCACCCCCGCGACTTGAACGCGTTCAAGTAAGGGCATAGTCTCGGCCGCAAGAAACTGAACACGTTCAAGTCCAGGGTGGGGTACGTGATGTCCGTACTGGTCAACCTGATCGTGATGCTCGGGATGCTGGTGGTGGTGCCCGCTGGAGTCCGCCTCATCGACGGCGCCGAGCTCACGTCCATTCGGCGGACATGGCTCCTGTTCGCTGTTCCGGGAGGGGTCGCTCTGTGGCTGCCGCGCTCGACTGCAGCCACGGCACTCGCGGCCGTGTACGCGCTCGGCACACTGGCCCTCGCTCTGCACGCACCGCGACGGCTGATCCGTACGCGCTCGCTCGCACCCGCCGAGATCGCGGTGCTCACCGCGCTGGTGACACCAGCAGTTGCCGGCCTGGCACTGGTCGCCGAGCGCTCGGGACACTCGCTCTTCGGCTTCAGCCTGCCGATCCTGGCGCTGACCGTGCCTCACTTCCACTTCGCCGGGTTCGCCGCCGCGCTGGTCGCGGGCCTGGTCTGCCGGGCTGCAGCGGGGCCGGCCGGACGCTTCGCGGCACTGAGTGTGCCGCTGGGCACCCTGCTGGTCCTCGGCGGCTACTTCCTCGACGACTGGGCCGAGCTGCTGGGGGCACTCGTGCTGACCGCCGGTATGTGGGCCGTGGCTCTGCTGACCTGGCGGGATGTCCGGACCGGCGGTCGGGACCGTTTCACCCGCACCCTGCTGGCCGTCTCGGCCGCCGTACTGGTGGCGACGATGCTGCTCGCCCTGAGCTGGGCGCTCGGCGAGGCCACCGGACTGCCCCACCCCACTCTGACCTGGATGGCCGCCACCCACGGCCTCGGCAACGCCCTGGGCTTCGCACTCTGCTCGGTGCTGGCCTGGCGACGACTCAAGGAGACACCCGTATGAAAAGCGTCCGCAGGCAGACCGGCCGCACGCTCAACTACCCGGAGACCGGCGCCACCCGGCTCGGCCCGCTGCCCGACGGCTACCACCACCTCCACCACACCACCCGGATCGGCCGGGGCCGCGCCGCCTTCGAGGCCGCCGGCACAGCGGTCACCACCTGGCGGATGCACCGCGGGTCAAGCGCCCAGGTGCGCACCAACGCGGTACAGGCGGAGCCGGGTGCCCGCCTCGAGGTCTTGGCCGGTGTCGGACAGCTGCGGTTCACCGCGCCGTGCGAGGTGATCTGGACGGCGTACGAAAGGAACCGGACGGGCTTCGCGTACGGGACGCTGACCGGGCACCCGGAGTGCGGCGAGGAGTCGTTCATCGTCGACATCCGGGACGACGGCTCGGTGTGGTTCACGGTGACGGCGTTCAGCCGTCCGGCGACCTGGTACACCCGGCTCGCGGGTCCGCTGGTGCCTGTACTGCAGAAGGCTTACGCCAGGCGGCTCAGTCACACACTGCGGCGGATCGCCGCTCCCTGATACTGGAGGTAATGGAGTGGTTCAGCGACAGTGACTACTGGCTGAGCCGGCTGGTCTTCCAGCGGGCTCTGGCCGGCGTGTATCTGATCGCCTTTCTCACTGCCGCCCTGCAGTTCCGGGCGCTGATCGGCGAGCGGGGCATGCTGCCGGTGCCCGAGTACGTACGAGGGATACCGTTGCGCCGCGCGCCGAGCCTCTTCCAACTGCACTACTCCGACCGTTTCTTCGCCTTCTGCGCCTGGGCCGGCTGTCTGCTCTCCGCGGCCCTGGTCGCGGGCGCCGCCGACCGGATCCCGCTGGGGGCCGCGATGGTGTGGTGGGCGCTGCTGTGGGTGCTGTATCTGTCCATCGTCAATGTCGGACAGACCTGGTACAGCTTCGGCTGGGAGTCACTGCTGCTCGAGACGGGCTTCCTCGCCGTCTTCCTCGGCAACGACCGCACAGCCCCGCCCGTGCTGGTGCTGTGGCTGCTTCGCTGGGTGCTGTTCCGAGTGGAATTCGGCGCGGGGCTGATCAAAATCCGCGGCGACGAGTGCTGGCGCAACCTCACCTGCCTCTACTACCACCACGAGACCCAGCCGATGCCGGGGCCGCTGAGCTGGTTCTTCCACCATCTGCCGAAACCCTTCCACCGGGTCGAGGTGGCCGCCAACCATGTGACCCAGCTCGTGGTCCCCATCCTGCTGTTCACGCCGCAGCCGGTCGCGAGCGTCGCGGCGGGCCTGATTGTGCTGACCCAGCTGTGGCTGGTGCTCTCCGGCAACTTCGCCTGGCTGAACTGGATAACGATCACTCTCGCGCTGTCCGCCGTGGACGGTTCGTTGCTCGCGGATCCGCCCGCGCTGGCCGCGCCGCCGCTCTGGTACGAGATCGTCGTGATCGCCGTAACCGCCCTGCTCCTTGGCCTCAGTTACCGCCCGGCGCGCAATCTGCTCTCCAAGCGACAGTCGATGAACCGCTCCTACGACCCGCTCCATCTGGTCAACGCCTACGGCGCGTTCGGCACGGTCGGCCGGGTGCGCCATGAGGTGGTGATCGAAGGTACCGACGAGACGGTGCTCCACCAGGGCACGGTGTGGCGGGAGTACGGCTTCAAGGGCAAGCCGGGTGACGTACGCCGGATGCCGCGCCAGTTCGCCCCGTACCATCTGCGGCTCGACTGGCTGATGTGGTTCGCAGCGCTCTCCCCCGCCTATGCGCGCTCCTGGTTCGGGCCCTTCGTGGAACGGCTGCTGGACGGCGACCGGGACACGCTGCGGCTGCTGAGGAACAATCCGTTCCCGGACGCCCCGCCCGCGTACGTCCGCGCCAGGGTGTACCGCTACCGGTACACGACCTGGCGCGAACTGCGGGCCACCGGCGCCTGGTGGCACCGGAGCTATGTACGCGAGTACCTCAGACCGACCAGGCTATTTTGAACACCCAGGCGTGCTTGCCGGCCCGGCGGGCCGCGGCGGGCACGTCGATCACCAACTTTCCGCCGGTCGTACGCCAGCTCAGCGGCCGGCCGTGGCCGAGCATCGTCACCTTGTCGCCGGGCCGGACAGGCACCGGCGCCTCGACGGTGAGCGTGCCGCCCGGCGCGGCGAGCGAGTGGATGTAGAAGGCCTTGTTCGGGCGGACGGTGAAGCGCAGATCCTCGCCGAGCTGCGGCATCCGCGCCCAGTACGTACTGCCGTAGATCGCCTCGCCGTTGACGTTCAGCCACTCTCCTGTTTCCCGCAGCCTGCGCTCCATGATCTCGGGAATGGTCCCGTCGGCGCGCGGGCCGATGTCGAGGAGGAAGTTGCCGTTCTTGGAGACGATGTCGACGAGGGAGTGCACCACTTCCTCCGCCGTCATATAGCGGTCGTCGGGCGTGGCCGCGTTGTAGCCGTAGCTGAAGGGGTCGAGACCGCGGCTGGACTCCCACTTGTCGGTGACGATCGAGTCGTATGTCGTGTACTCGGGGGTCGTGAAGTCGTGCGGGCCGATGCCCGAACGGTTGTTGACACTCACCTCGACCGGCCTGGCCCGGTTCTTGGCGTGGTTGAAGTACTCGGCCAGGACCCGATGGCTGTCATTGGCGCCGCCGATGTCGCACCACAGCAGCTCGGGGTCGTAGCCGTGGATCAGCTCCAGCATCTGCGGGGCCTGCAGATCCTTGATGTAGTCGCCGGAGCGGTGGCCGGTGTACGGCACGGGCTCCAGCGTGTACGGATTGCGCGGTGCATGGCCCTTCCAGGGGCTCTCCGGGTTGAACCACTCGGGCATCGAGAAGTACAGCCCGCGGTGGAGCTCGGGGGTGTAGCGGCGCGAGGCGTCGAAGAGCTCCTTGATGAGGTCCCGTTTCGGGCCCATCTTCACCGAGTTGCGGTCGCTGACCTTGGTGTCCCAGAGCGCGAATCCCTCATGGTGCTTGGAGGTCAGTACGTGGTACTGCGCGCCGGCGTCACGGAACAGCTCGACCCAGAAGCGCGGATTGAAGCGTTCGGCCGTGAAGCGCGGGATGAAGTCGTCGTAGGCGAAGGACTCTCCGTACGTCTGACGGTGATGGGCGTACGTCGGGTTGTTCGGGTCCTGCATATGGCTCCAGTACCACTCGGCGTACTGCTTGCCGACCGGCGCCCACGCGGGCACGGAGTAGACGCCCCAGTGGATGAAGATCCCGAACTTCACGTCCTGGAACCAGTACGGCGCCCGATGGGTGTTCAGCGAGGCGTCGGTGGGCTGGTAGTCGGGCACTCCGAGGGTGAGCGCGCGGCGCGCGGCGGCCGCCTGCCGGCCGCGGCCGCGTGCCACGACCGTACCGTCCTGGCTGGTGCCCGGCGGGGTGCCGGGGCTGCGGCGGATGCCGATGCGGACCCTGGCCTGCTCGCCGGGGGCGAGGCGGGCGACCGGGGCAGGAGCGACGGTACGGGCTCCGGGCACGTCCACGGAGAGGGTGAGGTGGTCCGATGCGAGGATGCCAATGGTGCCCGCGTTGATCACGGTGGCCTCGACGCTCTGGGCGCCCGAGTCGAGCAGGGAGGTCGTGGAGTGCGCCCCCCGCAGCGTCAACGCCCGTCCCTGGGCGGCCGGTTGAAGGGTGAGAGCGAAGATGTGCAGTGCGCTCTTGTTCGGCTCGGCAGGGTTGGTGACGGGCAGGGTGAGCGCCACCGCGTCCTTTGTGGAGTCCATGGCGAGTTCGGCGGTGGCGATGACGACCTGGTGCGGATCCTTCTGTCCGGCCGGGTTGTAGCGGTACGGGGCGGTGAGCGCGCCGCTGCCCGAGTACCAGTCGGGGCCACCGAGCGCCGCGGTCTGCGTGGTGCCGTCCGCGTAGTGCACGGTCGCCTTGCCGGACGCAGCTCCGTAACTTCCGGCGACGAGGAACAGACCGGAGAGATACCGGCCCTTGGGGAGGTCGATGCGCTGCCCGAGGGCGACGATGTTGTTCTTGGTGCCCGCAGTGGCGGCGGGGAGGAGATAGGCGATGCCGTCGATCTCCAGTTGTCCGGCGGGGAGTTCCTCGCCGGGGAAGGTGTAGCCGGAGCCGTCGAAGTTGCCACCGCGGGCGTCCGCGGTGTCGATGCCGTCGTTGTCGAACCAGCGGTCGAGCGGTACGGGCACGGCGGCGGGGACGGTGCCCCAGTCACCGCCCGAGTCACCGTGCTGCTCGGGTGCTGCCGCTCGCGGGCTCGCATCGGCCGTGGCCGGGTGTACAAGGGCGGCGCCGACTGCCGCCCCCGCCGTCATTCCAAGTACATGGCGTCTGGGAAGTTCGGTCATGAGGTCCGATGATTGAAGCGTGACGGAGGCCTGTCAATGCTCTTCACCGAGCAGAGGGCAACTTTCTCGCCGCAACCATCGGATGAATCACCGTGACCTGCGGGAAGGGCTGACGCGACAGTCGGGGCCTCAGCGGATCTCCAGCGCCACTCACTCCGCCTCAACCTGACGTTCGTACGCGCCGATGTTCGTACGCGCTGACCGTTCGTACCCCCTGCCGATGTGGCCAGGGGGTACGCGGCGAAGCGATCCGCTCAGTCGATGCCGGGCAGGATATGCGGCTCCGCGAGGTCTTCCTCGTAGCCGGCCAGCCGGATCGGTGCTGATCGGGCCCAGACTTCAAGGCTGCCGAGTTCTTCGGGCCGACCGGCCCGCTCGCCGCCTCGTTCGGGCGGTCGCTTTTCATGCTTCGTCACTTCTGTTGTCACCGCGCACTCCTCTGTGTCGCGTAACTGGGACAAGGGCAGTTCGGTCGCGGTGGCGCCGTCACTCGGGCGGGACCGCGGCCTGGTTGCAGACTTGTCCCAGGACGGCCAAGGGGTTTTCGTGGATCCCTTGGTGGCGTCCGTTCACCCCAGAGTAACCAAATGAGCGCGAGCCCGCTCGATGGGGCCTGTACATCGACTCAATTCCGGCCAACGATCTGTCCCTGTCCGGGGCTTCATGGGATCGTACGCAGATGACTTCCGGGCGCGCACCACGCAGCCTCGAGGGCAGGACAGCCCTGGTGACCGGGGCTTCCCGGGGAATCGGCTTCGCCATCGCCGATGCGCTGGCGGAGGCGGGAGCCGATGTCGTGGTCACCGCACGCGATCCGGACGGTGTGCGCACGGCCGTGGCGGAGCTGCGCGGCGCGGGTGCGCAGGCGGTCGGCTGCGCCGGCAGCGTCGCCGATCCGGCCCATCTGGATCAGTGCACGCAGCTCGCGGTACGGGAGTTCGGACGCCTCGACATTCTGGTCAACAACGCTGCCACCAACGCTCCTTACGGTCCGCTGATGAAGGCCGATCCGGACGAGTGGCGGCAGACGTTCACGGTGAATGTGGAGGCGGCGCTGCGACTGGTGCAGCTCGCCTGGCGGGCCTGGATGCGCGAGCACGGCGGGGCCGTGGTCAACATCTGCACCGAGGGCACGCATGGGGTCGGCCCGCAGGTCGGCGCGTACGGCACGAGCAAGGCGGCGCTGCTGCACCTCACACGTCAGCTCGCCGGCGAACTGGCCCCGGCCGTACGGGTGAACGCCGTCTCACCGGGGCTTGTACGCACCGAGATGGCGCGCTTCGTCTGGGAGGGCGCCGAGCGGCGGATCGCCGAAGGCCTGCCGCTCGGCCGGATCGGCGAGCCCGGCGATGTGGCGCGGGCGGTGCTCTGGCTCGTCTCCGACGCGGCCGAATGGGTGACGGGGGCCGATCTGCTGGTCGACGGCGGTACGAGAGTGCGCGCGGCGGCGGGCTCCGGCTCGTACGCCGTCCACGAGCAGCTGCGGGCTACCAGTTCGCCGGAGCGTAGTCCTTGAGGAAGCAGCCGTAGAGCTCCTCGCCGTCCTCGCCGCGCACGATCGGGTCGTAGACGCGAGCGGCGCCGTCGACCAGGTCGAGCGGGGCGTGGAAGCCCTCGTCGGCGAGGCGCATCTTGTCGGGGTGCGGGCGCTCGTCGGTGATCCAGCCGGTGTCGACGGCGGTCATCAGGATGCCGTCGGACTCGAACATCTCCTGGGCGCTGGTGCGGGTGAGCATGTTCAGCGCGGCCTTGGCCATGTTGGTGTGCGGGTGGCCCGCGCCCTTGTAGCCCCGGCTGAAGACGCCCTCCATGGCGGAGACGTTCACCACGTAGGTGCGCTTGGCCTCAGCGGCTGCCATCGCCGGGCGGAGCCGGCTGATCAGGATGAACGGCGCGGTGGAGTTGCAGAGTTGGACCTCGAGCAGCTCGACCGGCTCGACCTCCGAGACCGTCTGGACCCAGCTGTTGGTGTCGTGCAGATCGGGAACCAGACCGCCGGCGTCGATGGCGGTGCCCGCCTCGATCCTGGCGAGCGAGGCGGAGCCGGTGACCAGTGCCAGTTCGGTGACGTCCTGGGCGGTCAGGGCCTCGCCGCGGCCGACGGGCAGCGCGGCCTGGGCGCCGCTGCCGAAGGCGCCGATGACGTGGGAGCTGGGCAGCTCGCCCGCGGGCAGCGGCGCGGACTCGGCGGCGAGGAGTTCGCTGTACGCCTGCGGGGAGCGGCGTACCGTCTGCGCGGCGTTGTTGATCAGGATGTCCAGCGGGCCCTCGGCGGCCACCGAGTCGGCGAGCGCGACGACCTGCGCCGGGTCACGGAGATCGATGCCGACGATCTTGAGGCGGTGGATCCACTCGTCGCTGTCCGGCATCGCCTTGAAGCGGCGGACGGCATCGCTGGGGAAGCGGGTGGTGATGGTGGTGTGGGCGCCGTCGCGGAGCAGCCGCAGCGCGATGTACATGCCGATCTTGGCCCGGCCGCCGGTGAGGAGGGCGCGCCTGCCGCTGAGGTCGGTGCGGGCGTCGCGGCGGGCGCGGTTCTCGGCCGCGCACTTCTGGCACAGCTGGTGGTAGAAGGCGTCGACCTCGACGTAGCGGGTCTTGCAGATGTAGCAGGACCGGGGGCGCTGGAGTATGCCCGCGATCTCGCCGGTGACCGACGAGGACGGCAGCAGGCCCTCCGTCTCGTCGTCGATCCGTTCGGCGGAGCCGGTCGCGGTGGCCTCGGTGACGGCCTTGTCGTGGGCGGTCTTGGCGGCGCGGCGGTCCTGGCGGCGGCGCTGCTTCACGGTCCGGTAGATGCCGGCCGTGGCCCGGCGTACCGTGATCGCGTCCGGGTGGTCGACATCCAGCTTGTCGAGCTCGTCGAGCACGCTCAGGCAGACGGCCAACCGCTCCGGGTCGATGCCCGGACCGAACACCGGGCTGTCCTCTGTCACCGTCATCGCTTTTGCCGTTCCTCGATCACTCGTTCGCCGTAGCGCCCACTCAGCAGTTTCAAAAGCGCAACTTTACTGAGTGATGAGGTGTGGGCAAAATGCCGGGATCCGCACCGGTCCCGGCACGGCGAGGGGCCCGGCCGGGATCCGCACGGATCCGCACCGGCCGGGCCCTTCTCCTCCGGTTCTCCCCCGGTCACGCAAAGAGGCCGGTGAGCCAGGTCTGCCAGGCGTCCTCGTTCTTCTTGGCGTCAGCGCCACTGGCGAAGTCGTGCACGCTGACGCCGACCGGCGCTCCGAAGTGGTTCCGCCCGAAGACGCGGTACATGGCCTCGTCCGTGCGCAGCCCGATGAAGTACGGGTTGCGGAAGTCGACGACCGCGTCGACCGGACCGGCGCCGGGCACCTCGACCCGTACCATGGCGCCCTGGGCCGCGTCGTCCGGCAGTCCGAGCCCGCGGCTGACGATCTCGAGTCCGCCCGGGGCGTTGGAGGCGGCGGGAGCATTGAGGGTCGCGAAGGTGGCGGTGCGGCCGGTGAAGTGCTTGAGGTACTGCTGCAGGGTGTGCAGATAGAAGTCGGTGTGCTTGTTGGCACCGTCGTACTGGTTGTCCCAGTCGTCGACGAAGATGCCGCTGTGCACATAGCGCACCCAGGAGCCGCCGCCCTCGCGCTCTTCAATGACATGCTCGAGCTGGTTGAAGGACTGCTGCGGCGCGTCCTCCGGGCTCTCGGTGCGGCCGGTCAGATGCCGTGGCGGGTCCCATGCGGTGACGGTGCCGCCGAACGGCGCGGCGCCGCCCTCCCTCGGCTCGTACTCCATGGGCCACAGCCAGCCGCCCGTGCCGGTGGTGATCGCGTCCCACACCTGCTCGGGACTGGCGTCGACCTCGAACTCGCGGACGATCTCGAATTCCTTGGACATGATGACTCCTGATATTCAGGCGCTCCTGGGCGCGTGGATCACGTGGTGGACGCCCGAGCCGAACGTCGTGGACCGGACGACCTCGAGCGGGGTCTTGGCGAGCCCCTCCTGGAACAGGGGTTTGCCGCTGCCGACGACAACGGGGTCGATGAGCGGCTTCCTCATGACGACTCCTCGATGGCTCTGGTGGCAGGGGGATCGGGCTTGACGGTGGGGTGGAGCGCGACGACGATCCGGTGCTCGCGGCCGCCCTCGGCGTTCTCGTCGTGGTATTTGGCGATCAGGGCGCCGACGCCGTGTGTCAGTTCCTCGACGAACGCGGCCCGGTCGGCGGCCGATGCGAAGCGGACCTCGCCGTCCAGCGCATAGGTGGCGAGCCGCTTGCGGGCCTTGGTGGCCCCGGTGATCAGCGCGCCGACATCACGTACGAGACGCGCGGCGACGGCGAGCATCCAGCGCGCCGAGAGCTGGTCGCGGAAGCGGGCCGGGTCCGGCTGGACCGCGGCCAGGGCGAGCGGCGAGATCACATACGAGGCCGCCGTGGCCCGCATCAGCCGCTCGGTGACATTGCCCTTCCTGCGCTCGCCGGCCAGCTCGACCAGGCCGTGCCGCTCCAGCGCCTTGAGGTGGTAGTTCACCTTCTGGCGGGGCAGTCCGACACGGCCCGCGAGCATGGCCGCCGACGCGGGCCCGGTGGCGAGCTCGGCGAGCAGCCGGGAACGCATGGGGTCCAGCGAGACGGCGGCAGCCGCCGAGTCCTCGATCACGGTCACGTCCAACATGGCTCCACCCTCTCACCGACAAATAAATTTGTCCAGACAGAATCGCTTGTCGGCTGACGGGATTGTGGAATCCACGCGCCCGCTCTCAGGTGCGACCGCTGGTGCCGTGCGGCGCGTGTGGGCGCACCGGGAAAGCCGGCGACCGGCCGCGCCCGCAGAGCGCGGCCACGGCGCAACGTTGGCTGAATCCAGCGAGTCGCGCCCCAGATTCTTCAGTGGTCCAGACCCTTGAAGGTCACCCGGCGCCCGGCAACCGCTTTCGGACGTTCCGACCTGGATGCCCGGTCGCGTCCCGGGTGCGGGCCGCCCTTTCGCAGAGGCGCGAAAGGCAGTAATTCCCCGACCATCCCGGCGGCCGCTTCGCAGCCACTTTGCGCCAGGTTTCACAATGCCCACACAGATCCCCCAAAAGGCACCTCACTATGTGATCCGACAGAGAGCGGGACACGCGGGGCGTCGCCGGGACACGTCGACCACCGCAGGGGGGCAAGGGCATACCGGGCCATGTCCGGCATGCCCTTCAGGGGAGGAACACATACATGGGGCGCACCGTCCGCACGGCTGCCTTGTCCACTACGAGCGCACTTCTGCTGGCGCTCGCCGCGCCTGCCACCGGGGCCGTCGCGGCACCGGTGCCGCGTATCGATCTGAAGGTGCTGGTGGTGGACGACGGGGGTCCCGCCACCGCAGCCATCGCCGCCGAACTCGACGGCTCAGGAACGCCGTACACCCTGCTCGATCTTTCCGGGACGAACCGGCCGGTGATCGACGCGGGCTTCCTCGCCGACACGGTGGACGGGCGTCCACGCGCCAAGTACCAGGCCGTGGTGCTGCCCAGCGACAGTCCCGCCGGAGTGGGCGCCGCCGAGCTGGCGGCGCTGGCCTCGTACGAGCAGAGTTTCGCGATCCCGCAGGTCGACGCGTACACCTACGCCCGTCCCGAGGTCGGTCTGGACTACCCGGTCAACGGCGGGTACAGCGGCTCGCTGGACGGTGCGCGGGCCGAGGTGACGGCCGCCGGCAAGGCCGGTCCCTTCGGTTATCTCGACGGGCCCGTGCCCTTCGAGGACAACTCCCCTTCCGTGGGCGAGAGTTACGCACATGTCGCCAGGCCCGCAGCGGGCGCGGACTTCACCAGCTACGTCGAGGCACCGCTGCCCGGCTCGCAGCAGCGCGGTTCGATCGTCGGCGAGTACCGCCACGACGGCCGCCGCGAACTCGTCGTCACTTTCGTCTACAACCAGTACCAGCAGCAGTTCCGGCTGCTGGCCCGCGGCATCGTGAACTGGCTGACGCAGGGCGTCATGATCGGCGCGGCCCGCAACTACTTCGCCGTCCATGTCGACGATGTCTTCGCCGCCGACGACCGCTGGGACAGCGTGCTCAACTGCACGCCGGGCGACGTGGACTGCTCCCCGGGCCAGGGCGGCGAGCCGGACCCGATCAGGATGACGGCCGCGGACGCGCAGTACGCGGCCCAGTGGTCCGCCACCAAGGGCTTCACACTGGACATGGTCTTCAACGGCGGCGGCAGCGAGCTGTTCAAGGAGGAGAACGCCGGCAGCGACCCGCTCGCACAGCAGCTCACCGCCGACAGAAACGCCTACCGCTGGGTGAACCACACCTACAACCACCCCTTCCTCGGCTGCGTCCAGAACGTCACCGTCGTCCCCTGGGTGTGCGCCAAGAACGCCGACGGCAGTACGCAGTACGTCAGCCAGGCTGAGATATCCGCGCAGATCGGCGACAACCGGGCCTGGGGCCAGCGCGCCGGACTCCCGCTGCAGACGGACGAGTTGATCACCGGTGAGCACTCCGGAATGAAGATCCTGCCGCAGCAGCCGGACGACAGCCCGAACCTCGCGCCCGCACTCGTCGCCAACTCCGTCGGCTGGCTCGGCTCCGACAACTCCCGCGACCCCGCCCAGCGCCAGGTCGGCCCCGCCCGCACGGTGCCCCGCTACCCGATGAACGTCTTCTACAACGCGGGCCACACCCGCGAGCAGATCGACGAGTACAACTGGATCTACACCAGGGCCTCCGACGGCGGCAGCGGCATCTGTGAGACCGCGGCCAACTCCACCTGCCTGGAGGAGCCGCTCGACACGGGCACCGGATACGCGTCCTACGTGGTCCCGCTGGAGGCCCGCATCGGCCTCGGCCACGTTCTCGCCAACGACCCGCGTCCGCACTACATCCACCAGTCCAACCTGGCCGAGGACCGTATCGCCTACCCGGTGCTGAACCGCATCCTCGACGACTACGCGGCGCTGTACGCCGACAACACCCCACTGGTCAATCTGCGCCACCGCGACATCGGCGCGGAGCTGCGCGACCGTGCCGCCTGGAACACCGCCGTCAAAGCGGGCCAGGTGACCGCGTACCGCATCGGCGACGCCGTCACGGTGCAGGCTCCCAGTGGGGTACGGGTCACCGCCACGATGCCGGCCGGCACCCGGCAGAACCTGTTCCTGGGCACCACCGGCTTCGGCAGCCCGTACGCCGGTTCGGTCTCCGGCTGGGTCACGCCCGGGCTGCTCCAGGACCGGGTGAGCCTCTCCCTGCCCGCCGCCGCGACGCCGGCTGCCCGTACCGCGAAGACGCCGAAGGCCACGCCGGTCCCGCCGGCCGCACCACGGCTGCCGCTTCCGTCGGGCGTGCGCCAGCGCGTTCCGTACGGCGTGACGGGCTGACAACCGCAGCACCAGCAAAAGACGAACTTCTTGCGGTCCCGGGGCCCAGCCCTGCCCCGGGCACCGCGGCATCCACGCGCCCCCGCCTGCCCGACGGGCGAGGCGCCCCTTCCCTTCTCGCACCCAGGGGAGCAGTTCCACATGGCCGAGCCACTTCGCGCGCCGCGGTCCGGCGCGCATCTGGTCACCCTCCTCACCGAAGGCACCTATCCGCACAGCCACGGCGGCGTGAGCGTGTGGTGCGACCAACTCGTCGGCGGAATGCCCGACTTCGACTTCCAGGTCATCGCGGTGACCGGCACCGGGCGGGAGACCCTCGCCTGGGAGCTGCCCGCACATGTCTCGCCGCCCGTTTCCGTCCCCATGTGGGGGCCCGACCCGACCGGGGCCGCGCCGCGCGGCAGAAGGCTGCGGCTGCTGATGGCCGCCTACGAGAAGTTCCTGACCTCGCTCCTCGACCCGGCGGCCGAGGCGCACTTCGGACCCGCTCTGTACGAACTGGCCCGCTCGGCCCGTGACGGTGTGCTCGCACCCGCACTGCGCACCGACCAGGCCGTGCGCACCCTGGTGGGCGTCTGGAACCGGCCCGACCTGCCGGTGTACGCATCCCGGCCGACACTGCACGACGCGCTGACCGCCACCGACCTGCTGGAGCACGCACTGCGGCCACTGGCGGCAACACCACCGCAGCACGGCGTCGCCCACGCGGTCAGCGGCGGCATCGCGGTCCTGCCGGGTCTGGCGGGCAGGCAGCTGTACGGCGTACCGCTGCTGCTCACCGAGCACGGTGTCTATCTGCGCGAGCGCTATCTCGGCTACCGCACCGGCCCCTACCGCTGGCCGGTGAAGGCGTTGCTGCTCGGCTTCTTCCGGCTGCTCGCCGAGGAGACGTACCGCGTGGCCGCGCTGGTCACACCCGGCAACCGCTACAACCGCCTCTGGGAGGAGCGCGGCGGCGCCGATCCGCAGCTCATCCGAACCGTCTACAACGGCGTCGACCCTGCGGCCTTCCCGCCCGCCGGACCCGAACCGGACGCGCCCACGCTCAGCTGGGCCGGCCGCGTCGACCCGATCAAGGATCTTCAGACGCTGATCCGGGCCTTCGCGCTCGTACGGAAGGAGATACCCGAGGCGCGGCTGCGGCTCTTCGGCGGCACACCGCGCGGCGGCGAGGCGTACCGGGAGCGCTGCGAGGCGCTCGCCGCCGAGCTCGGACACGGCGATGCTGTCACCTTCGAAGGACGAGTGGAGGACATACGCGACGCCTACGCGGCGGGCAATGTCGTGATGCTCTCCAGCATCAGCGAGGGCTTTCCGTTCACGCTGATCGAGGCCATGTCCTGCGGGCGCGCCACCGTCTCCACCGACGTCGGCGGAGTGCGCGAGGCCGTCGGCGACAGCGGTCTTGTCGTACCGCCACGGGAGCCGGAGGCGATGGCCCGCGCGGCACTGGAGCTGCTGCGCGATCCGCAGCGCCGCGGCGAGATGGGCGAGGCGGCGCGGCTGCGGGTGATCGAGCAGTTCACGCTCCGGCAGACCGTCGACACCTTCCGCTCCATCTATCTCGAACTCGCCCTGGGCACCGCCGAATCGGCGACCGGATCCACGGCGTCCCAGCAGACCGTCGGGGTACTCGCATGAGCGGCCCGCTGCGCCTGGTGCCGGGCGAAGGCGACACCCTGCCGGCCGTACCCAGGCCGCGCAGCAGGACCCGCGCCCGGCCCAGCTGGGCGGCGGACCCGATCGACGAGCTGGCCGAGCGCCTGGTCGAGCAGGTCGCGGTCGCCGTCCACCCGTACGAGGTGGCCGCGCTGCTCGAATCGGACGGCCTGACGGGGGATCAGATCAGCGAACGCTACGCGCGTCCGGATCTGTTCACGCTCGCCGAGGACCTCTACGCACGGGTGCCGCGCCACTACCCGGAGCCGCCGCCCGCACCCGACCCCTGGCGGCCCGACCATCTGCGCTGTGCGCTGCGCGGTCTGGTCTTCGCACTGCCCGGGCTGGCGTATGTACTCGGCGCCGGGCTGTGGCACGGCACGGCGGACGTCTCCGGGCTGATCGCCGCCGCGCTGGCGGCCTGGGCCTGGAACCAGGCGCTCAGCCACCGCGCGTATCTGCGGCTCGCGGCCGAGGGGCGGGCAGCCGCCGGGCGCACCCTGCGTATCGGCGGCCCGGCCGGAGCTCTGGGGGCCGCCGTCACGGGTCTGCTCGTCTCGGGCCCCGGTACCGGCGCGGCGTTCGCCGCCGGACAGTCCTGCTATCTCGCCGCGGCGAGCGTTCTGCTCGTCCTCGGCCGCGAACGCGTACTGCTGCTCACCCTGCTGCCCGTCGCGGCAGGCGCGGCGGCGGCCTCGGTGTGGCGGCTCCCGGTGCCGCTCGCGCTGGGGCTGCTGCTCGCGACGGTGACACTCGCGGTCGCGGCCGGCGGGCATGCGATCCATGGGACGCTGCGGTCCGCGCCCACCGCCGCCGGAGCCAGGCCCAAGCTGCTGCGTTCGCTGCCGTACGGACTGTTCGGGCTGGCCGCAGGAGTGCTCGCGGCGCTGGCCGGGGCCGGCGATCCACGCTCGGTCGTCGTCCTCACGCTCAGCATGGGCTTCGCCGAGTGGCTGCTGTACCGCTATCGCTCGCTCGCCGTCGCCGCACTGCGCGAGAGCACCACCTCACGCGGCTTCACCCTGCGCGCCTGCCGGGCCCTGGCGCTCTGCCTCGGCGCGTATCTGGTGGTGCTCGCGCTCGGCGCGCTGGTCGCCGGGACCGGGATCGCGCCGCTGCTCGTCCTGGGCGCCGTGCTCTGGACAGCGCTGCTGCTCCAGGCGTTCTCGGTGGCCTGGATGCCTGCCGCCGTCTGTCTCGTCGCCGCGGCCGCCGAGGCCGTGGCGCTGCCCGCGGGGCTGCCATCGGGCCCTGTCCAACTGATCTGTCGTACCGCAGCGGCGGCCGTTCTGGTCGCCGGGGCCTGTCGGCTGTTCGGCCGGCCCACCGCACACCGCTGACCGTGTTCTGACACCACCGCACCCGACCACCGAAACAGAGGAGCAGCTTTCGTGACAACCAACGCACTTGTCGCCGTCACCGGAGCCGAGGGCTTCATCGGATCGCATCTGACCGAGACGCTCGTCGCCGCCGGCTTCCGGGTCCGCGCCATGGCCCAGTACAACTCCTTCTCCTCCTACGGATGGCTGGAGACTCTCTCTCCCGACACCCTCGACCAGGTCGAGATCGTCCTTGGGGACGTCCGCGACCCCGGCTCCGTGCATCAGCTCGCCGAGGGCGCCGAGGCCGTCTACCACCTCGCCGCACTGATCGCGATCCCGTACTCGTACCGGGCCCCGCACAGCTACGTGGACACCAATGTCACGGGCACTCTCAATGTGCTGGAGGTGGTGCGCAAGCTGGGGATCCCCCGTCTGGTGCACACCTCCACCAGCGAGACGTACGGCACCGCGCAGACCGTCCCGATCACCGAGGACCATCCCATCAACACCCAGTCCCCGTACGCGGCTTCGAAGGCCGGCGGCGACCGGCTCGCCGACAGCTACCACGCCAGCTTCGACACTCCCGTGGTCACCCTGCGCCCGTTCAACACCTTCGGGCCGCGCCAGTCGATGCGGGCGGTCATCCCGACCGTCATCGGCCAGGTCGCGGCGGGCGAACGGGTCATCACGCTCGGGGATCTCCGCCCCACACGGGACTTCCTCTACGTGAAGGACACCGCACGTGCCTTTCTCGCCGTCGGCACCGCGCCGGCCGAGGACGTCGTCGGCCAGACCTTCAACGCAGGGACCGGCAGTGAGATCTCGATCGGCGAACTCACCCGGCTCATCGGCAAGTTGATGGACGCCGATCTCGACGTACGCGAGGACGAAGAGCGCATCCGGCCGGCGGGCTCCGAGGTGATGCGGCTGGTCGCCGACGCCGCCCGGCTGCGCGCGGCCACCGGCTGGCAGCCCGAGCTCGACCTGACGGACGGGCTCGCGCACACCATCGGCTTCTTCCGCGACCCGGCGAACCTCGCCCGCTACAAGACCGGCATCTACAACGTCTGACCGCGGTCGACCACCGCGTCCGCAAGCGCCACCCAACAGAACACCGACAGTACTGACAGGGGAGTCTTCATGCACGCAGTGATCCTCGCCGGAGGCAAGGGCGTCCGCCTCCGCCCGTACACCACCGCGTTACCGAAGCCGCTGGTGCCCATCGGTGACCAACACGCGATCCTCGAGATAGTGCTGCGCCAGCTCGCCGCCGCCGGCTTCACCAGCTGCACCATCGCCATCGGCCACCTCGGACACATCATCCGCGCGTACGTCGGCAACGGCTCCCAATGGGGCCTGCGCGTGGGCTACTCCACCGAGGACAGCCCGCTCGGCACCATGGGCCCGCTGCTCACGATGATGGACCGGCTGCCCGACGAGTTCCTCGTCATGAACGGCGACATCCTCACCGACCTCGACTACGGGGACGTCATCAGGCAGCACCGGGAGTCCGACGCACCGCTCACCGTCGCCACCTACGCCCGCAAGGTCGCCATCGACTTCGGGGTGCTCACCACGGAGTCGGGCAAGGTCGTCGGCTTCGCCGAGAAGCCGAGCATGGACTACCGCGTCTCCATGGGCGTGTACGGGCTCAACCGGGAAACCCTCGCCGGCTACACGCCCGGTCTGCCGCTCGGCTTCGACGAGCTCGTACTGGACCTGCTCAAGGCCCAGAACCCGCCGCACGCCTACGACTTCGACGGCTACTGGCTCGACATCGGCCGCCCCGACGACTACGACCGGGCGAACGCGGAGTTCACCACCCACCGCGGTCTCCTCCTCAAGGGAGCGTGAGAGGTTCCGTGCGCATCCTCCTCCTGGGCTCCACCGGATTCCTGGGCGGGCACACCGCCGAGCAGCTGCGCGCCCTGCCGGGCGTGCGGCTGCTCGTCGGCGGGCGGTCCGCGGCGGCCGATGTGCCCTTCGACCTCACCGCCGGTCCCGGCGTCCTCGCGGACGCGCTGCACGCGGCCTCGCCCTCCGTCGTCGTCAACTGCGCGGGCGCGGTGGCCGGCAGCGCCGTACACCTCACCGACATCAACGCGCGCGGTCCGGCCGCGCTCTGCGAGGCGCTGCGGGACGCTGCACCGGGCGCCCGGCTCGTCCATCTCGGCTCCGCCGCGGAGTACGGGCCGACCGCACCCGGCTCGCCCGTCGCCGAGTCGGCCGCCACCAGGCCGCTGAGCCCGTACGGAGCCACCAAGCTGGCCGGTACGGTCGCCGTCAACTCCTCCGGACTCGACGCGGTCGTGCTCCGGGTCTTCAACCCGGTCGGTCCCGGCGCGCCCGCCGCGGGGCTGCCCGGACGGCTCGCCGGCGAGCTACGGCGGGCCGGTGACGAGGGCGCCGTCCAGGTCGGCGACCTGTCCGCGCACCGTGACTTCATCGACGCACGGGACGTCGCGGACGCGGCCGTCCGCGCGGCGACGGCTGCCGGGCCACTGCCGCCCGTACTCAACATCGGCAGCGGCCGCGCGACCGCGGTGCGCGAACTGGCGGACTCACTGGTGCGGGTGGCCGGCTTCCGCGGCCGCCTCGAGCAGACGGGCGACGGCTCGGCGCGTTCGCCGGCCGTGTCCTGGCAGTGCGCGGACATCGCGGCGGCGCGTGCCGCGCTGGACTGGCGACCGGAACGCACCTTGGACGACTCCCTCACCGCCCTGTGGGAGTCATCGGCCCCGGCCGGGGCAGCCCGATGACCGGGGCGACGGGGCCGGTCGTGTGCTTCGACGGCTGGGCCGCAGAGACGCGCGCACCGGCGGCAAGCATCCGGCCCGCGCCCGGCAACCACCGGCCGCGCCCCGGCGATCCGGTCTCCGCCGGCACGGCATCGGAGGGCCGTCACGCATGACACTCCTCGTGCCGATGTACGTCCACCCCGCCGTCAACCCCGACGCCTGGAACGTCCTCGTCGCCTCCGCACCACTCCTCTACGGCGTGGTGCTCAATATCGATGACGGACCCGGCAACGCCCCCGACCCGGCGTTCGCCGCCGCCGTCCGCGCGCTGCGGGCGGCCGGTGTACGGGTGCTGGGATACGCGGACACCGACTACGGGCGCCGCCCGGCCCGGGCGGTCGTGCACGACTTCGAGCGCTACCGCGACTGGTACGCCACAGACGGATTCTTCCTCGACCAGGTCGCTCCCGACGCGGCCGGGCTGCGCCACTACCGGCGGCTGACCCGTGCCGCCCGGGCTCGCGGCGGGCAGACCGTCGCGCTCAACCCGGGCGTCCATCCTGCCGCCGGCTACGCGGCGCTCGCCGATCTGCTGGTCACCTTCGAGGGCGGCTGGGACTCCTACCGGGCGGCTCCGGCCGCCCCGTCCTGGACCGCCGGTCATCCGCCCGCCCGCTTCTGTCACCTGGTGCACGGGGTGCCGGCCGGGCTCTGCGGGCTCGCCGCCCGTACCGCGGAACTCCGCCGTGCCGCGGTGCACTGCGCCGTACCCGGCCACGGGCCCAACCCGTGGTCGGCCCTGCCGCCCGTTCTCCGGAAGGCCTCATGAAATGCACGACCCGGCTGCGGACCGTGATCCTCGGCCTCGTCCTTCTGCTGCTGGCAGCCTGCTCGGCCCCGCCTCCGGACCCCACCCCGGATCACCCCACTGCTGGACCGCGCTGGCTGCCGCGGCCCGGTACCGCCTGGCAGTGGCAGCTCGACGGCCCGATCGACGACCGGGTCGACGTACCGGTCTACGACATCGACGGCTTCGAGAACGACGCGGCGACCGTCCGCCGGCTCCACCGGGCCGGCCGCAAGGTCATCTGCTACATCAACGCCGGCGCGTGGGAGTCCTTCCGCCCCGACCACAAGAACTTCTCCGCTGCCGTCCTGGGCGGCCAGAACGGCTGGGAGGGCGAACGCTGGCTGGACATCCGCCGTCTCGACACCCTCCGCCCGCTGATGGCCGAGCGCATGGACATCTGCCGGTCACGCGGCTTCGACGCGGTCGAGCCCGATCTGCTGGACGCCTATCTCAACGAGACCGGCTTTCCGCTGACCGCCGCGCACCAGCTCGCGTACAACCGCATGATCGCGCGTCTCGCGCACGAGCGCGGCCTGTCGGTGGGGCTGAAGAACGATCTGCCTCAAGTGCCCCAGCTGGTGGGCGATTTCGACTTCGCCGTGAACGAGGAATGCGCGCAGTACGGCGACTGCGCGGCGCTGACACCGTTTGTAAAGGCCGGCAAGGCGGTCTTCCATGTCGAGTACGCGCTCCCGGTCGACAAGTTCTGCAAGCGTGCTCGCCAGCTGGGGCTCAGTTCCATGCGCAAGAAGCTCGATCTGGGGGTGTGGCGCCAGCCGTGCTGAGGGCACGGCTCGAGGAGAGTCGCTCTCCTTCAGCTCGAGGCGAGCACGGCCTGTACCGTCTTGCCGCCGCCGGGTCCGCCGCGCACGGCGAAGTGCTGCGCGAGCTGACGCACCAACGCGATGCCCCGCCCGCCCTCGTCCGTCTCCTGCGCTGAACACCACCGCGGCGGTATGGGACTGCTGTCCTCCACTTCGACGGTGACCAGTCCGGTGTCGATGTGCAGCCGGAGTCGGCAGCCGCTGCGGCCGTGCCGGGTGGCATTGGTGACGAGCTCCGAGACGACCAGGGTCACGTCTTCCACCTGGTCCCCGGACACCTCCTCGCCGCGTCCGCTGGTGAGGAAGGCGGTCGTCAGATGCCGCGCCCAGCGGGCCGATGTCTCTGCCTGCGGCAGGGTGTACGTCGCGCATGCGGCTCGCCGACGGGCTTGCCTGTGCGCACGCATGGAATCACTCCGTTCTTCACTAGGCAGTCTTCAATCGGCAGCCGGTTCAGGCCAAGAAAACCGACCGAGGCAGCCGTCGGAGGCGTCCACGCAACGACAGGCCCCTCACCCCTGTGATTCCCGGGTGGCACGATCGGCAATCAGCCGCGGGGCCTGTCTTTGGGCCGGCAAGCCTCACAGCACGCGCCGGCCCTTCCCCAGCGCGATGACTCCGTTCTTCGAGACGGTGTAAAGCTCCTGGTCGCGCTCTGGGTTGACGCCGATCGTCGCGCCCGGCGGGACATCCACGTTCTTGTCCAGGATCGAGCCACGCACCACCGCACCCCGACCGATGCGAACGTTGTCGTGGAGGACCGAGCCCTGCACCACCGCCCCCTCTCCGACGACGACGCCGGGCGAGAGCACGGACCGGGTGACCTGGCCGCGGACGACACAGCCGGGGCTGATGATCGACTCGCTCGCGATGCCCGCGCCGATGAGGCGGGCGGGCGGCAGCTGGCCGGAGTGGGTGTAGAGGGGCCAGCGCCGGTTGTCGAGGTCGAAGACCGGGCGGTCCGGAATCAGATCCATATGGGCTTCGTAGTACGTGTCGATGGTGCCCACATCACGCCAGTAACCGTGCTCCCGCGTACTCTCACCGGGCACATGGTTCTCATCGAAGTCGTAGAGCTGTGCCACACCGCGCTCGGTGAGCATCGGCAGTATCGAGCCGCCCATGTCATGGACCGAGCGCTCGTCCTCGGCGTCCCGGTGGAGAGCGTCCACGAGCACCTTGGTGGAGAAGAGGTAGTTGCCCATGGAGGCGAATACCCGCTCGGGGTCGCCCGGCAGCCCCGGCGGGTCGGCGGGCTTCTCCAGGAACCGCTCGACCCGGGCACCGTCGGAGGCGGGTGTGATGATCCCGAAGGAGGACGCTTCGGCGCGCGGCACCTTGATCCCGGCGACGGTGACGCCGGCGCCGCTCTCGATGTGCCGCTGCAGCATCTGCCGCGGGTCCATCCGGTAGACGTGATCGGCGCCGAACACCGCGATGTAGTCGGGCTGTTCGTCGTTGACGAGGTTGAGTGACTGCAGGATCGCGTCCGCACTGCCGAGATACCAGCGCCGGCCGAGCCGCTGCTGGGCCGGTACGGGCGTGACATAGTTGCCGAGCAGACTCGACATCCGCCAGGTGGTGGTCACATGGCGGTCCAGCGAGTGCGACTTGTACTGGGTCAGTACGCAGATGCGCAGGATGTCGCCGTTGACGAGGCTGGAGAGGACGAAATCGACGAGCCGGTACATGCCGCCGAAGGTCACCGCCGGTTTTGCCCGGTCGGCGGTGAGTGGCATCAGCCGCTTGCCCTCCCCGCCGGCCAGTACGATTCCGAGCACCGAAGGTCCACCGCGCATCGCGCCCCCTCTATGCGTGCCATGCCCGCCATGGCCGCTATGGCTGTTTGAGCAACTCCTCGTACACCTCGTACGTGCGCCGGGCCACCTGGTCCCAGCCGAACTCACGTACCGCGCGATCCCGTCCGGCCGCGCCCATCCTCGCTGCCTCCCCGGCGTCGTCGAGAACCCGGTTCACCGACTGGGTGAGACCCGACTCGAAGGCTTCGGGGTGAGCGGCGTCGTAGGGCACGAGCAGTCCCGTGCGTCCGTCGTCCACGACCTCGGGGATGCCGCCGACCGCCGACGCGACGACGGCCGTTCCGCAGGCCATGGCCTCCAGATTGACGATGCCCAGCGGCTCGTACACCGAGGGGCAGACGAACACCGCGGCATGGCTGAGGAGTTGGATGACCTGCGGGCGCGGCAGCATTTCGGGAATCCAGTGCACCCCGTCGCGTACGCGGTCCAGCTCCTCGACCAGCTCCCGGAACTCACGTCCGATCTCCGGGGTGTCGGGGGCGCCGGCCGCCAGCACCAGCTGGGCATCCGGGTCGAAGGAGCGGGCGGCGCGCAGCAGATGCGGGACGCCCTTCTGCCGGGTGATACGGCCGACGAAGAGGACGAACGGGCGGTGCGGGTCGAGGCCGATCCGCTCGAGTGCGGTCGTCTCGTGATCGGGGCGGTACATACGGGTGTCGATGCCGTTGTGGACGACATGCACCCGGTCCGGATCGAGGGCGGGATAGCAGGCGAGGATGTCGGCGCGCATACCGCGGGAGACGGCGATCACCGCGTCCGCGGCCTCGATCGCCGTACGCTCGGCCCAGCTGGAGAGGGCGTAGCCGCCGCCCAGCTGCTCGGCCTTCCAGGGGCGCAGCGGCTCCAGCGAGTGCGCGGTCATCACATGCGGTACGCCGTGGAGCAGCTTGGCGAGATGACCGGCGAGATTGGCGTACCAGGTGTGGGAGTGGACCAGTTCGCGGCCCTGGAGCTCGGCGGCCATCGCGAGGTCGACGGAGAAGGTGCGCAGTGCGTCGTTCGCGCCGTCGAGTCCGGCGAGCGGCTGGTGGCGCAGGACCCCTTCGGCCGCGCCCTCGCCCCAGCAGTGCACCTCGATGTCGGCGAGGGCTCGTAACTCCCGGGCCAGGAACTCCACATGGACCCCGGCGCCCCCGTAGACGTCCGGCGGAAACTCGCGCGTGAGCAGTCCCACCTTCACGAAGACTCACCTCGCGAAGGCGTTTGGTTCAGCCCCAGTGGCCCGCTTTTCGGCCGGGGGGCCGACCCGCGGCGGAGCCGCAAACGGGGACTGCGTCCCCCGGGAAGAAACAGCACCCCACGATGGTCACTCACATACGGCGTCCGCGGAAGACCGCGGTCAGGACCGCTGCGCGGAGCGCCGCGGCGGACGGTCGAAGACGCAGTCACCGCACAGCCCGCCCCCCGGGCAGCGGTAGTAGAGACAGCAGCTGCGGCGCCGCAGCGCGGGACCGTGGACCGTGCCGGACAGATCGGGGTGGGCGAAGAGTCCGGCGGCGAGCGCCGATGCCCGTTCGCCCACTTCCGGCCGGCCGCTGCGCCGCGCCCAGGCGTGGAGTTCGCGTACGGCCCCGGCGAGTGCGGAGCCCGCGTTGCCCCACAGCAGTTGCCGGGAGATCCGTACGTCGCCGTGGAGCGCATCCGCCAGGGGGACCAGGTGGCCGTACTGCACCACCTCGCGGACCGTTTCCGCGGTCGCCGGCAGCGGATGTGCGACGGTCAGCCGCAGATCGTCGGGCGCGCTGCTGTCCGGGTCCCAGTGCAGCCGCGCGGGGTCGAGGTCGGGCAGCTGTCCGTGCAACGCGGCGGAGCCCAGCGCGACCGACCAGAGCCGGGCCGCGAGTCCCAGGTGGGCGATGGAGGCGGCGACCCTGCGCTCGGGGGCGCGAAGGCGGGCTGCGACCGTGTCGATACGGACCGTGAGCGGCGCTGTGTCGCCCGCGTACAGCCGCGCCAGCGGGAGCTGCCGCTCGCTCGGCGTGCCGGTCCGCAGGGCGAAGAAGCCACCGACGGAGCCCACCTCCTCCAGATCCACGCCCACGCTCCCGCTCTCTGTCATCACCCGTACGAGGTGTTCTGCCCCTGGCATGCGGACTGCCCGCACCAGGTCACCGTAGTCACGGCTCGCGATGCCCGGCCGAGGCGGGGACACTGGACGGAGAACGCCGTATGCGTCCATATGGGTGAGTACGTCTTGGAATCGAGCCGGTCGGTCTCCCCCTCGCCGACGTGCGCCCCCGCCGAGAGGGGGATTTGACCAACGCGCGTACTACTTCGGCAGTAGGTCCAAGTGCCTGCTCAAGGACGACGACGTGAACGCTGAAGCGGGAGATCGTGGTCTCTATGAGTTCCCTCGCGCTGGCCGTGGTGCTGTCACTGGTCTCCGCGGTCGCTTATGCGGCCGGGGCGATCACGCAGGAGCATGTCGCTGCCTCCACCTCGGCCCGGCCGTACGCACCGCTGCACCACGCCGCGTGGTGGGGCGCCGTCGCTCTCAACGGGCTCGGCGCCGTGCTGCATGTGATGGCGCTGGCGTACGGGCCGCTGAGCCTGGTCCAGCCGCTCGGCGCGCTGACAATCGTCTTCGCGCTGCCGATGGCGGCTCTGTTCGTACGGCGCAGGGCGGGGGCCGCCGCCTGGCGCGGCGCGATCATGGCGACCGCCGGGCTGGCCGGGCTGCTGGCGCTGACCGGCACGTCCGCCTCCCACTCGTTGGACGGCGGGCAGCGCGGGTTGCTGGCCGCCGCGACCTTCGGCGGTGTGGCGCTGCTCTTCCTGGCCGCCCAGACCGTGAACCGGCCGATCATCCGCAGTGTGCTGCTCGCCGCCGCCGCGGGTGTGGCCTTCGGTATCGCCTCGGTGTTCACCAAAACCGTCGCGGTGGACTGGACGTGGTCCGCGCCGCTCGACCAGTGGCCGAGCCTGCTGGTGATCGCCGCCCTGGCCTGCGGTGGTCTGCTGCTCTCCCAGTCCTCCTACCACGGCGCGGGACTCGCTGCCCCGCTGGCCACGGTCACGGTCGTCAATCCGGTGGTGGCGGCCGCTGTCGGCATCACGATGTTCGGTGAGACCTTCCGGTACGGCGTGCCGGGCACCGTGTTCGCGCTCGGCTTCGGTGCCGTGGCGGCGGGCGGGCTGATGCTGCTGACGACGGAGCGGATCAAGGCGACGCGCGCGGAGGCGGAATCACCAGCGGAGGCGGACGTGCGGATGCGCCCCTCGCAACAGCCGGTCCGCCGATCGGAACCGCGGATGCGCCACGTGGAACCCCGAGGGCGCCACGTACCTCCGCACGGGCGCCCGTCAGACGGAGACGCCGCCCGATCTGAGATAGGCGACGGGATCGATGTCGGACCCGTATCCGGGACCCGTACGCACCTCGAAATGGAGATGCGGCCCTGAGCTGTTGCCGGTGGACCCCGAGCGTGCGATCCGCTGACCGCTGCTGACCTGCTGGCCGGAGCGCACGGTGAGCGCCGACAGATGCGCGTACTGGCTGTACTTGCCGTCCGCGTGGCGGATCACGACCTGATAGCCGTACGCGCCGCCCCAGCCGGCCGAGACGACGCGGCCGGAGGCGACGGCCTTCACCGAGGTGCCGGTGGGGACCGGGAAGTCCAGGCCGGTGTGGTAGCCACTGGCCCACGAGGAGCCGGGCTTGCCGTAGGGGGTGCCGGGGCTCGCTTGCACGGGGGCGCTGAAGCCGCTCCGGTGCGCGGGCTTGGCCGCGTCCACCTGCTTGGGCGCCTGCTTCTTGGGAGCCTGCTGCTTGGGCCGCTCCTGCTTCGGTGCCTGCTTGGGCTGGGCCTGCTTCGGTGCCTGCTGCTTGGGCTGGGCCTTCGGCTTCTGCTTGGCCGGCGCAGCGGACGGGACGGGCCTCGGGTCGGGCTTGGGAGCCTCGACGCGCAGGATCAGCTTCTGGCCCGGGTGGATGAGGTCGGGGTCGGGGCCGACGACGGTGCGGTTCTGTGCGTACAGTTGATGCCAGCCGCCCCTGACCTGCTCGGAGTCCGCGATCTTGGAGAGTGAGTCGCCGCGGGCGACCGTGTAGCCCTCGCGATGTGTGGGCACGGTGGTCGGCGTGGCCTTCTTCGGCGCTGCCTTGCGTTCGTATCTGTGCTCACTCTGCGGCGCTAATCGCCTCGCCGGTGCGATGTCGGGGGCGTCACCGCCACGGGTGAGCCCGGCGCGGGCGGAGCAGACGGGCCAGGCCCCGGGCCCCTGCCCCTTGAGGACCCTCTCGGCGACGGCTATCTGCTGGTCCTTGCCGGCGAGATCCGCACGCGGGGCGAACTCCCTGCCCCCGTACGCCTCCCAGGTGGACTGGGTGAACTGCAGCCCGCCGTAGTAGCCGTTGCCGGTGTTGATCTTCCAGTTGTTGGTGGACTCGCAGGACGCGACCTTCTCCCAGACGTCCACCGAGGCGGCATGGGTCGTGCCCGCGCCGATGAGCGGCAGAGCCATGCCCGCACCGCCCGCCGTGACAGTGAGAGAAGCACGGTTGATGCGGCTCGGCTGGTATCGACGGTGCCGACCGGTTGCGGCCATCTTGGGACTCCCCCACTGATATGCAGGTCACATCACAAGCGGCCAAACTAGGTGCACGGCAGGCGCCATGACAAGGGGTCAGCTCCCGCGCACTGTGGCCCGGGTGACGGCCGGCGGCCGACTGCCGCCGCGCGCCAGGAAGTCGGCGAGCGGCAGTGTCGCAGCGCCGACGGTGACCGCGTCCGGACCGAGCTGTCCCAGTTCGATGGTGGTGCGGGCGCCCGCGTGGCGCAGGGCGTACTCCCCCGCGTACCGGCGCACTTCGGGGAGGAGATGCGGGCCGAGCAGCAGTCCGGCCCAGCCGCCGAGCAGGATGCGTTCGGGCCGGAAGAGGTTGATCAGGTCGGCGACGGCCGCACCCAGGTACTCGGCGGTGTCGTCGAGCAGTGAAAGTGCCACCGGCTCGGGCTCGGGGCCGTCCGGGCCGGGGAAGGCCGCGGCGAGCAGCGCGGCCAGCGCGGTCTCGTCGTCGACGTCGGCCGCCGGCGGTCCGCCCGCCTCCTGCCAGCGCTCGCGCAGCGCTTCCGCGCCCGCGTACGCCTCCAGACAGCCGAGAGAGCCGCAGCGGCACCGTCGTCCCCGGATCCGTACGGTCGTATGGCCCCATTCGAGCGCACTGCTGGTGGCGTTCTCGTCGGGCGTAGCGGCGTGCACGACACAGGCGCCGACTCCGGAGCCGATGAGCGCGACGGCGGCCTCGCGGGCGCCGCGGCCGCCGCCGAACCACATTTCGGCCTGGCCGAGCGTCTTGGCGCCGTTGTCGATGAACAGCGGTACTTCTGGGGGCAGTTCGACGGCGGCGCGGAGGAGCTTCTCGAAGGGCACGGCGCTCCAGCCGATGGTCTGGCCGTGTACGACCGCGCCGTCGGGGGTGTCCTGTTCGATGATTCCGGGGACGCCGATCCCGATGCCGAGAAGACCCGTCGCGTCTGCGTCCGCGTCCCGCAGGACGTCGGAGACGCCGGTGCGGACATGGGCGACGATGCGCTCGACGTCGTAGCCGTGCTGGGCCAGCGGGCGTTCGGTGCGGGCGAGTTCGGTGAGCGAGAGGTCGAAGAGTTCGACGCGTACGCGGGTCTCACCGATGTCGATGCCGATCACCAGTCCGCCGCCGGGGGTGACGCGCAGCAGGGTGCGCGGCCGGCCGCCGTCGGAGTCGACCACTCCGGCCTCCTCCAGCACTCCCTCGGCGACGAGCTCCGAGACGACGTTGCTGATGGATCCTGAACTCAGCCCGGTAGCGGGGCCGAGCTCCTGGCGGCTCAACGGGCCGTCGAAATACAACCGTTGCAGTACCCGGGCGCGGTTGCCGCGCCGCAGGTCGCGCACTGTCCGTCTGTTGCGCTCCGCCATGGTGCTCCTTCCCTGGACGCAACATACCCCGGCCGCAGACCTTGACGCGAACTTCCCTCACCTCTTAAATCACGGCATGAATTAAGCCAGGGAGACCGTTCGGGAACCGAACGCAGCCACCCCCGGGAAGGGGCCACCTCTCATGCGCACGATCAGAGCCGCAGCAGCCGTCACCGTCGTCACCGCACTCGCCGCCGTCGCAGGCTGCGGCGGAGGCACCTCCGCCGACGGAGGCGGCAGCAACGAATCGCCCAAGACGCTCACGTACTGGGCCTCCAATCAGGGCCCCGACGTCGAAGCCGACAAGAAGATCCTCACACCCGAACTCAAGAAGTTCGAGCAGCAGACGGGCATCAAGGTCAAGCTCGAGGTGGTCCCCTGGTCCGATCTCCTCAACCGGATCCTCGCCGCCACCACGTCCGGCCAGGGCCCCGACGTCCTCAACATAGGCAACACCTGGTCGGCCTCCCTCCAGGCGACCGGCGCGCTGCTGCCCTGGGACCGGAAGAACTTCGACGCGATCGGCGGACGTGACCGCTTCGTCGGTTCGGCGGTCGCCTCGGCCGGGGCGGAGGGCAAGGACCCCGCGGCCGTACCGCTGTACTCGCTCGCGTACGCGCTCTACTACAACAAGAAGATGTTCGCCGAGGCGGGCATCTCGCAGCCGCCGGCCACCTGGGACCAGCTCGTCGCGGACGGCAAGAAGCTCTCGAAGAACGGGAAGTGGGCGCTGGGCGCCGAGGGCGGAAACCTCGCGAACAACATCCACCAGGTCTTTGTGCTCGGAAAGCAGCACGGCGCGGACTTCTTCGACTCCTCGGCCAAGCCCACCTTCACCTCGGACGGCGCAGTCGCCGCAGTGAAGCAGTATGTCGACTTCATGGCCAAGGACAAGATCATCGCTCCCGGCAACGCGGAGTACGCCCAGAACCAGTCCCTCCAGGACTTCGCACGCGGCAAGACGGCCATGGTGCTGTGGCAGGCCGCCGCCTCGACGTTCGCCGCTCAGGGCATGAAGCCCGCGGACTGGGGCGTGGCGCCCGTACCGGTCCCGGCCGGCGCTCCCGGCACCGGCCGGAACACCAACTCCATGGTCGCGGGCATCAATATGGCGGTCTTCAAGAACACGAAGAACATCGACGGCGCCAAGAAGTTCGTGAAGTTCATGACGAGCGACGCCGAGCAGAAGCTGCTCAACAAGACGTACGGATCCATTCCGCCGGTCAAGGCCGCGCAGCAGGACCCGGCGTTCTCCGCGCCCGATCTGAAGGTCCTGCGCGACACGCTGACCGCCAGCGCCGCCCCTCTGCCCCAGGTGCCGACCGAGTCGCAGTTCGAGACGGCTGTCGGCACCGCCGTCAAGGAGCTGTGGGCGGACGCCGCGGCCGGACTGCCGGTGACGACCGAGTCCGTCAAGGCACGCCTGGCCAAGGCCCAGCAGCAGATGCAGCAGTGAGGGCTTCCCTATGACCATCGTGGCTCCCGGCCGGACGGACCGGGCCGACAGCGGTGCGAGCTCGGGCAAGGGGGACGCGCGCAGACGACTTCCGCGTATCCCGGACCGTATCCGCCACGGCGGCCTGCCCTATCTCCTACTCCTGCCGGCCGTCGTGCTCGAACTGCTCGTCCATCTCATTCCGATGGTCATGGGCATCGTGATGAGCTTCCGCCGGCTCACGCAGTTCTACATCCGCAACTGGGGCGAGGCTCCCTGGGCGGCGCTCGACAACTACAAGGTCGCCGTCGACTTCGACGCGCCGATCGGCCAGGCCCTGCTCCACTCCTTCTACGTCACCTGCCTGTTCACCGTCTTCGCCGTCGGACTGTCCTGGCTGTTCGGCGTCGGTGCGGCGATCATGATGCAGGAGAACTTCCGCGGCCGCGGCTTCCTGCGGGCCGTCTTCCTCACCCCGTACGCCCTGCCGGTGTACGCCGCCGTCATCACCTGGGCCTTCATGTTCCAGCGCGACAACGGCCTGATCAACCACGTGCTGCACGACCAACTCGGCCTCACCGACCAGCCGTCCTTCTGGCTGATCGGCGACAACAGCTTCATCGCGCTGGTCGTGGTCGCGGTCTGGAAGTCCTGGCCGTTCGCCTTCCTCATCGTCATGGCGGGGCTGCAGAACATCCCCCGCGAGCTGTACGAGGCGGCGGCGATCGACGGCGCAGGCGTCTGGCAGCAGATCCGCAAGATCACGCTGCCGTCGCTGCGCCCGGTCAACCAGGTACTGGTGCTCGTGCTGTTCCTGTGGACCTTCAACGACTTCAACACGCCGTATGTGCTGTTCGGCAGGGCCGCTCCGGAGGCCGCCGACCTGATCTCGGTCCATATCTACCAGTCGTCGTTCGTCGCCTGGAACTTCGGCTCCGGATCCGCGATGTCCGTCCTGCTGCTGCTGTTCCTGCTGCTGGTGACGGCCGTCTATCTGCTGCTCACCTCCCGTGGAAGGAGGGGCGCCGATGCCTAGGCCGCCCAGGTCTCCGAGCGCGCCGCCGCAGTCGTTCCTCTGGACGCGCCGCGTCGTGCTGACGTTCCTCACGGCGTTCGCACTGCTTCCCGTCTATGTGATGGTCAGCAGCTCGGTCAAGCCGCTGCAGGACGTGTCGGGGAAGTTCCAGTGGATTCCGTCGGGGCTCACGATCCGGCCGTACTTCGACATCTGGAACACCGTTCCGCTCGCCCGCTACTTCCTCAACTCACTGATCGTGGCTGGTGCGGCGACCGTCCTGTCGGTGGTGATCGCGGTGTTCGCCGCGTACGCCGTGAGCCGCTACCGATTCCGCGGCCGACGGGTCTTCACCATCACCGTGCTGTCCACCCAGATGTTCCCCGGCATCCTCTTCCTGCTCCCGCTGTTCCTGATCTTCGTCAATATCGGGAACAGCACCGGCATCGCCCTGTACGGCTCACGCGGCGGGCTGATCCTCACCTATCTGACGTTCTCGCTCCCCTTCTCCATCTGGATGCTGATCGGCTACTTCGACTCGATCCCGCGGGATCTGGACGAGGCCGCGATGGTGGACGGCTGCGGACCGCTCGGCGCGCTCTTCCGGGTCGTGGTGCCGGCCGCTGTCCCCGGCATCGTCGCCGTGGCCGTCTACGCGTTCATGACGGCCTGGGGCGAAGTCCTGTTCGCCTCCGTGATGACGAACGACGTCACCCGCACGCTCTCCGTCGGGCTCAAGGGCTACGCCACCCAGAACGACGTCTACTGGAACCAGGTCATGGCCGCTTCCCTCGTCGTCAGCGTGCCCGTCGTCGCCGGGTTCCTGCTGCTCCAGCGCTATCTCGTCGCCGGCCTCACCGCGGGCGCCGTCAAGTGATCCGTCCCCCGACCCCAGCAGAAAGGCAGTCCGTGAACGACCTCAACGCCCTTCCGGCCGACTTCACTTGGGGCGCAGCCACCGCCGCGTACCAG
Source organism: Streptomyces sp. NPDC002730 (assembly GCF_042888805.1). Lineage (NCBI taxonomy): Bacteria > Bacillati > Actinomycetota > Actinomycetes > Kitasatosporales > Streptomycetaceae > Streptomyces > Streptomyces sp. NPDC002730. Next base: position 238,437 of record NZ_JBIAQG010000015.1, on the reverse strand, counting down.
ATCGAGGGGGCCGTGGCCGAGGACGGCCGCTCCCCGTCGATCTGGGACACCTTCGCCCACACGCCGGGAGCGGTCGCGGGCGGCGACACCGGCGATGTGGCCTGCGACCACTACCACCGCTGGCCGGAAGACATCGGGCTGATGAAGCAACTCGGCATCGGTGCCTACCGGTTCTCGATCGCCTGGCCGCGGATCGTGCCCGGCGGAGACGGGCCGGTGAACAGGGCGGGCCTCGCCTTCTACGACCGGCTGGTCGACGGTCTCCTCGACGCGGGCATCACGCCGTTCGCGACGCTCTACCACTGGGACCTGCCGCAGACGCTCCAGGACCGGGGCGGCTGGCCGGCCCGCGAGACCGCGGAGCACTTCGCGGCGTACGCCTCCGCCGTCGCCGAACGGCTCGGCGACCGGGTCAAGGACTGGGCGACGCTCAACGAGCCACTCTGCTCGGCGTGGATCGGCCATCTGGAGGGCCGGATGGCGCCGGGCCTGACCGATCTCAGGGCCGCGGTGCACGCCTCGTACCATCTGCACCTCGGCCACGGTCTGGCCGTCCAGGCGATCCGCGCGGCCTCGTCCGACGCGCGCGTCGGCATCGTCAACAACCTCAGCCCGATCGAGCCGGCGACCGATCGCGCGGAGGACCACGCCGCCGCCGTCCGGGCGGACGGCCACACCAACCGCTGGTGGCTCGACCCGATCCACGGCCGCGGCTATCCGCAGGACATGCTCGAGCTGTACGGCGTCGAACTTCCGGAGCACGCAGGCGACTTGAAGACCATCGCGGCGCCGCTGGACTGGCTGGGGCTGAACTACTACTTCCGCCAGATCGTCACCGCCGACCCGACCGGCCCCGTGCCGTACGCCAAACAGATCTATCTGCCGGGCGCCCGGCACACCGCCATGGACTGGGAGGTCCATGCCGACGGCCTGGAACAACTCCTCCTCCGCCTGACCGAGGAATACGGCACGCAGCGCATCTACGTCACCGAGAACGGCTCGGCCTATCCGGACGTCGTACGGGACGGCACCGTGGACGACCCCGAGCGCGTCCAGTACCTGGAGGAGCACCTGGCGGCCTGCGGACGGGCCGCGCGCCAGGGCGCGCCGGTCGCCGGCTACTTCGCCTGGTCGCTGCTGGACAACTTCGAGTGGGCGTACGGCTACGACAAGCGGTTCGGCCTTGTCCACGTCGACTACGCGACGCAGCGCCGCACCATCAAGGGCAGCGGGCACCGGTACGCGGACATCATCCGGGCGGCGTCGAGGAGGGCGCGCAGGGCGGCGTGATCGGGGGCCTGCGCACTCGTCATGCGCAGGCCTCGGGTTCGAATCCCGAAGGCGACTCGAAGGTAAACCGCAGGTCAGGCATCTGACCTGCGGTTTCTTTGTTCTGGGTATCGGCAGCTTCATCGCTCAAACGCGTGGGGCGACAGAGTGCGAAGGGGCGGGTCGTGACCCGGCGGTCGAGGTCCGCTCCTGCTGCGCCGTCAGGGCACGCTCCGGATCCGTTGCACCAGGACAGCGCCGAGCAGCGTGAGGGCGGCGGTGAACGCGAAGAGCGCCGGGTAGCCTCCGAGGTGAGTGACCAGCACGGCGGCGATGGCCGGTGCCAGCACGTGCGGGATGGAGTTCGCGATGTTGATGACACCGAGATCCCGTCCGCGGTCGCCCGCGGTGGGCAGCACTTGGGTGATCAGCGCCTGGTCCACCGAGACGTAGACGCCGTAACCGAGGCCCATCAGGCTCGCGGCCACCAGCGCGGTCGGCCATGTCGGCCAGATCGCCAGCAAAGCCGAGCCGAGCGCGATCACCACACCGGACGCCGTGACCAGCGACTTGCGTCGGCCGAGCCGGTCGGACACCACACCGCCGATGAACGCAGTGAGCACGATGCCGACGGTGTAGAGGACGACGAGAGTCAGCAGCCCCTGTTCGGCCTCGCGCCCGGGAAACCGCTGTTCGTAGTGCACCTCGTCGCGCAGGAAGTAGAGCAGGTACAGCGTTCCTGTGGCGTTGCCGAGCTGTACGAGCAGTCGCGTCAGCCACGCAAGGGCGAAGTCGCGGTGGCGACGAGGGCTGATCCAGAACCCGGCCAGGAATCGCGACAAGCCCACGGCGGGCACCGCGGAGCCCGGCAGCCGGGCGTCCTTGACCGACGACACGAACGGCACGGCGAACAGGACCACGACGGCGGCGATTAGGGGGTAACCGCTGTGGGGTCCGCTCACCGCGACGGTCACCAGGACCGTACCGAGCACGACGGCCAGGGGCTGAGTGGCTCCCACCCACGCGCTCACGACGGCGCGCTGCGCGACCGGGACATGGTCGGGCACCTCGGCGACCAGGCCTGCGAGCATCGCGCTGAGCGACAGCTGCACCAGGCACCAGCCGAGCGCGACGCCTGTCACCGTGGTCTGCGGAGCCAGGATCCCCAGGCCCAGCGCTGTGCCCAGCGCGCCGCCGGCCAGCCAGGGCCTGCGGCGGCCGAAACGCGAGGTGGTGCGGTCCGACAGGGCGCCCGCGATCGGGGTGGCGACCAGTGCGATCACCGCGCCGAGCCCGGTGACCAGACCGAGTGCCGACTCCTTGTGGCCCGGGTCGATCGTCTCCAGCTGCTGGGCGAGCAGTACCTGTATCGGGGTGTACAACGCGGTCCACATGCCCAGACTGACGAGCGCGATGCCGCCCACGAACCTTCGGCCGACCCGCGTGACCGGTTCGGCGAGCGTGTCCGGCAGCGGGGTGGTGGCAGGCGCGGACCGGGCTTCAGGGATCATCGTGGCCTTTCGGTCGGGTGGCGTATGCCCGGTCCTATGGGCCGGCACGGCCGATCACCACGTGACCGGGCGTCTCGAGTCGCCCAGGACCCTGCTGGAAGCGTTCGAACGGGCGATACGGCGCGAAGCACGGCCCCCTGCCGTAGACCTGGCCGGCAGCGGTGCCGTTGGTGTGCCTTGTGAATACGGACAGTTTGGTCCGGGTGGCTGACCGGACGCTGACACGGCGTTGACACCGTCCCGATGACGCATCGTGGACATGCCTACGGCCCCGGGCCGACAAGCCCGGGGCCGTAGTGCGACATCTCCACCGCTGATCAGCCCTCGTACCAGGGCGCCTCGCGGCCGACGATCAGAGCAGGGTCTCTGCAACCTCGTGGAAGGCAGGGCTCCATGACGTGGGGCGCAGCGTCTTGGGGTCGAGCCGGATGTGCACCCGCTGCCCCTCGGCATGCACCACGCCGCCGTCCGCGGACAGTACCCGGAATCCGTACACCGCGCTGGAGTCGGAGAGTTTGTCTATCCAGAGGTGGATGCCGATCTCACCGGTGCCGCGAATGGGTGCCCGATAACTGATCGAGAACTCCGCCACAGCCAGGAACACGTCGGGGTGGGTGTACTTCCCGTCGGTGAACGCGAATCCCTTGCGTGCCCAGAATGTGGTCAACGCCCGTTCCACCAGCACCATGTAGCGGGCGTTGTGCACGAAGCCCATCGAATCGAGCTCGTCGAAGTGCGTGTAGCCGGGTTCGACGATGCCGCGCTCCACGGTCGTCTCGTGCTGGGTCATGCCTGCCTCCGAGGTGTGCTGGGACGAGCCGAATTCTGGACGGTAACAGTGGGGATCATCCTCGGCAGGGAGAATCAGCCACTTCCATGTCAGACCGGAGCGACCTCCACGATGGACAGTGCTCCCGGCGTGGAGATGACCTTGAGCGACTTGAGGTCAGCGGCGGCGAGCAGCTCCTCCAGTTCCTGCTCGGTGCGTTCTCGTCCCTCGAACACGGTCAGCATCAGCACGTCGGAGATGGTGACGGACGGCGAGATGTCCACGTGCGGGCGCACCGCGTCGACGATCAGGAGGCGCGACCGCTCTGTCATGGCGCCGCGTACGGTTCGCAGAATGCGCAGGCTGTCGGCGTCACTCTTGTCGTGGACGATGCGCTTGAGGACATAGAAGTCCGCACCGGGCGGTACGGCCTCGAAGAAGTCCCCCACGGCGGTCTTCCAGCGCCCCTCGATTGCGGCGTCGTCCAACTTGTGCCGCTGGAGGACAGATTCACGTTCGAAAAGGACGCCGTGCAGACCGGGGTTCTTGGTGAGCAGGGTGCGCAGGAAGCCGCCCAGACCGCCGGCGAGATCGATGACCGTTCCCGTCTCAGGAAAGTCGTAGCTGGCGACGATGCCGCTCTGCTCCGTCATGGACATGGTGTCCATCGCATCGCTGAAGAGCCGCTCGCGCTCCCCTTCGCCCTGAATGTAGTCGAAGAGGGGGGCGCCGAAGATGTCGTCGAAGACGGTGCTGCCTTCGCGGACGGTGTCCTCGAGGCGACCGGCTGACTGCCAGTACATCTCATCCGTGAACAGCAGGGCCGTGGAGCGTACGGAGTAGGGGGTGTCGGTGCGCAGGACGTGCGCGGCGGGAGTGAGGTGGAAGGCCGAGGACTGGTCTTCCCTGAAGATGCCGCGGGTTGCCAGGAAGCGCAGTACGCGGTGGAGGAAGGGGCCGTGTACGCCGGTGAGTTCGGCGAGTTGCTGGGCTGTTTTGGGGCCGTCGGTGAGGTGGTCGGCGATGTCGTTACGCAGGGCCACGCGCAGTGCGGCGGGGTAGAGGTAGCCGAGCGAGTCGCCGAGGACCTGCCTGACTGCCGCTGCGATCTCCGTGGCCTGGGTCGGTTGCGCATCGCTCAAGGGTTCGCCTCCCTGTGTCTTGTTCACGAGCAGTTGGCTGGCGACCGCTCAGGCCGTCACGGCTTCGATGATTGACACCGTCCCCGGAGTGGGGACGACCCGGACCAGCCGGAGGCCGGCGGCACCGAGGAGTTCCTTGAACTCCGGCTCGGTGCGCTCCTTGCCGTCGAAGATCGTCATCATCGCCACGTCGTACAGCTTGGCCGGGTGCGGATCGTTGCCAGGCGGCACCACGGCGTCGATGACCAGGAGGCGGGCCTGGTCGGACATGGCCTTCCGGACGGCCTGAAGAATCCGGAGGCTGTCGTCGTCGCTCCAGTCGTGCAGAACGCGCTTGAGGACGTAGATGTCGCCGCCGGTGGGCGCGACGTCGAAGAAGTTCCCCTCGGCCGTCTCCCAACGGCCCTCGATCGCCTCGTCGTCGAGCTGATGCTGCTGGAGCACCGCGTCCTGTTCGTACAGCACGCCCTGCAAACCAGGGTTGTTGGCGAGCACCGTGCGCAGGAAGCCGCCGGGGCCGCCGCCGATGTCGACGATCTTCCCGGTCTCCGGGAAGTCGTAACTCCCCGCGATGCCGCCCTGCTCGATGGTCGACAGATCGGCGATCCCGGTGTGGAAGGTCCCTGCGCTCTCCTCGTTCTGGTCGAGATAGTCGAAGAGGGGGGCGCCGAAGATGTCGTTGAAGACGGTGCTGCCTTCGCGGACGGTGTCCTCGAGGCGACCGGTCGACTGCCAGTACATCTCATCGGTCAGCAGCAGGGCCGTGGAGCGTACGGAGTAGGGGGTGTCGGTGCGCAGGACGTGCGCGGCGGGAGTGAGGTGGAAGGCCGAGGACTGGTCTTCCCTGAAGATGCCGCGGGTTGCCAGGAAGCGCAGTACGCGGTGGAGGAAGGGGCCGTGTACGCCGGTGAGTTCGGCGAGTTGCTGGGCTGTTTTGGGGCCGTCGGTGAGGTGGTCGGCGATGTCGTTACGCAGGGCCACGCGCAGTGCGGCGGGGTAGAGGTAGCCGAGCGAGTCGCCGAGGACCTGCCTGACTGCCGCTGCGATCTCCGTGGCCTGGGTCGGTTGCGCATCGCTCAAGGGTCTGCCTCCATACGGCATCGCACTGTGGTCGCGTGACCCGGCGCGCGAGGGCTGCCTGTCACCGGTCACGGATCAGCCTGGCCCTGCGGGCTGACCGGTGGCTGACCGATTGCTGACCGCGCCGGGCTCCCGCCCCGGTCCGGCCGAGCGGTCAGCCGGGCGTCAGCGAGCTGTCAGTAGGCGCGGCGACGATGCGCCACGTATGCCCACTCGCCGATGGTGCGGGGCCCGGAGTATCCGAGGACGTGGAGGCAGCCTTGACGGCACTGGACGGCGCAACCGTGACCGAGGGCATGGTGGAGTGGCAGGGGCACAAGACGTGGTACCGCGTGGTGAGTTTGCCCGACCGTGGCTCCGGCCGGGGTTCCGAGCAGGCTCCGCTGGTGATCTGCCACGGCGGCCCGGGGCTGACCCACGACTACCTCACCTCGGTCGCCGAGCTTGTGAGCACGGGGCGGACCTGCGTGCTGTACGACCAGGTCGGCAACGGGCGCTCCGAGCACCACGGGGACGCCCCTGCCCAGTTCTGGACGCCCGAGTTGTTCGTGGACGAACTTCAGCTACTGATCGGTCACTTGGGCATTGCAGACGACTTTCACGTACTGGGACACTCATGGGGTGGGATGCTGGCGCTTGAGCTGGCCGTCCGGCGGCCGCCGGGGCTGAGGTCGATCGTCGTCGCCGACGGATTCGCGTCGTCGTGGACCTACCGCGAGGAAGTCGCCCGGCTACTGAGTGAACTTCCCCCGGACGTACGGGAGCCGATCGAGCGCCACGAGGCGGCGGGAACCACCGGCTCGCCGGAGTATCAGGCGGCGGTACGAGCCTTCTACGGACGTCATGTGTGCCGCGCCCGTCCCGTGCCCGGTGAACTCCGTCGCACCCTTGAGTACGTGGGAACCAATCCCACGGTGTACGAAGCCATGATGGGGCCCAGTGAATTCACCATGACCGGAACACTGCGGAGCTGGGACATCCGCGACCGACTCGACCGGGTGCAGGTTCCCGTGCTGCTCGTATCCGGACGGCACGACGAAGTGACGCCCCGCGCCGTCGAGGAGATCCAACGCGGCGTGCCCCAGGCCGAGTGGGTCCTCTTCGAGGAGTCGAGCCACATGCCGCATCTCGAGGAACCCGTCCGTTTTCGCACGGTGGTCGAAACGTTCCTCGCACGGCAGAGCGGCCCAACGGCTGGAACGGCAACGATCGTCGGGCATGGTTAGCATGACCGTCATGGCATCAACCACCCCCACCGTCGGCCTGTTCGGGATGAATATGAACGCCGCGGCGGATCCGGCGGTCTCGGCCCGCATCGCCCAGCAGGCCGAACGGCTCGGCTACGACTCGCTGTGGGCGGCCGACCATGTCGTCCTGCCCCGCCCTCGTACCGAGGAGTCGCCGCTGGACCCGGACACCCCACTGCTCGATCCCGTGGTGGCCCTGACGCATCTGGCGGCCCACACGGAGCGGATCAGGCTGGGCACCGGCTGCGTCGTCCTTCCGCAGCGCAACCCCGTGGTACTGGCCAAGCAGCTGGCCAGCCTGGACGTGATCAGCGCGGGCCGCCTGATCTTCGGGGCCGCCGTCGGCTATCTGGAGCCCGAAATGAGCGCGGTGGGCGTCCCTATGGCCGGCCGCGGCGCACGGGCGGATGAGTACCTCCAGGCCATCAACGCGCTGTGGTACATGGACAAGCCCGTCTTTCACGGCTCGCATGCCGACTTCGAGTGCGTCGACGCCCGCCCGCGGCCCCTGCAGCGCCGGGTGCCGCTGGCGATCGGCGGACACAGTGCCGCGGCACATCGGCGCGCGGTCGCCCACGGCGACGAGTGGTTCGGCTATCTCGTCGGCGTACGCTCCACCGCGGAACAGGTGCGCACGCTCAAGGAGCTCTCCGACCGCGCCGGACGGCAGGACAGACCGCTCAAGATCTCCGTGGCCCCGGCCCGGCCGCTGGACGTCGCCACGGTGAGCAGGTACGCCGAACTCGGAGTGGATCGGCTCGTCGTCGTACCGCCCATGGATCTGACGGTGCCGGAGCTCGAAGAGTTCGTGGAGCGGCACGCGCCCCGCAAGCTCGGGGCGGCTCCGGCCTAAGGCGCGTTGCGGAAGGCTGGGTGCGGGCGGGCCGACGCCGGAGCGGGGGCGGTTCTGGTCATGTGGCGAGGGCGAGGTTGTGCATGTGGGCGACGGCCTGGACCGCGTGGTGAAGGCCGTCCCCGTGCTGAGGGAAATGCCCAGACCACAGCCTTCTGCAACACGCTTTAGGCGGCGTGGGCGGCCCAGGCCGTCCCGTGGTCGGCTGCGATGAACCGGGAGACCTGCTCCCCGACCATCAGCGCAGGCGCATGGACGTTGCCCGTCGTGATCGCCGGGAACACGGAGGCGTCGGCGACCCGCAGTCCGTCGATGCCGTACACCCGCAGCCGCGGATCGACGACGGCATCGGCGTCCACGCCCATCTTGCAGGTGCCTGACTGGTGGTGATAGGTCGTCACCGTGCGCCGCAGATATTCGCGCAGTTCCGGGTCGCCGACGACTTCGCCCACGTCGGGGCCCGGGTACAGCTCACGGGCGCCCCACTCCTCACGCAGGACCGACGAGCGTCCGATGTCCCGGCACAACACCGTGGCGGCCACCAGGCTGTCCACGTCCGCTCCCGTACGCAGTGTGCCGGGGTCGATGAGCAGCTCGTCCTCCGGTTGCGCGCCGGTCAGCCGGATCGACCCCCGGGAAGTGGGCCGGACGATCCCGGCCTGCAGGGTGAAGCCACTGGGAGGCCCTGTCATCCCCGGCTGGTACATGGGGACCGGGAAGTGCAGCGGCTGGAGGTCCGGCACTGGCAGTCCCGGCCGACTGCGCCAGAACAGATGCGTCTGGGCGGGGCCGAGGTCCGGCGAAGGTCGGCCGACGGGGCGCTCGGTGCTGAAGATGACGGGTGCCAGGACATGGTCGTGCAGGTTGCGTCCGACGCCCGGAAGATGGGCGACCACATCGATTCCCACGGAGCGCAGCTGGGCGGCGGCGCCGATGCCGGACAGCATCAGCAGCCGGGGCGACTCGATCGCGCCTGCGCTGATCACCACCTCCGCGCGGGCGGTGGCCTTCTCGACGATCCCCTCCCGCAGCCACTCCACGCCGACACATCGGCTGCCTTCGAGGAGTACGCGCCGCACGCGGGCCCCGGTAACCACGGTAAGGCCGGGCAGGTGGGCGACGGGGTCGAGATAAGCCGCGGCCGCGCTGCACCGGCGGCCGTCGGCAATGGTGAACTGGACCTTCGAAATCCCCTCAGGGCTACCTGAGTTGTAGTCCGGCTGACAGGGGATACCGGTCTCCGACGCCGCCTGGATCAGCGCGTCGTGGATCGGATCGGCGTGGTACTTGGTGAGCACCGGCAGCGGCCCGCCCGAGCCGTGCAGTTCGTCCGCCCCGGTGTCGTAGTCCTCGATGGTCCGGAAGACCGGCAACACGTCCCGCCAGGACCAGCCGTCATTGCCGAGATAGGCCCAGTGGTCGTAGTCCAGCGCCGCGCCCCGGGCGTAGATCAACGCGTTGAGCGCACTCGACCCGCCCAGTACCCGGCCGCGCGGCCAGTGCAGTCTGCGGCCGGCCGCGTGCTCCTGCGGCGTGGTGCGGTACGCCCAGTCCTGCTCGCTGAACCACAGTTCACCGAACCGCAGCGGGTCGTCGATGGCCGGGTTGGTGGCCTGGCCACCGGCTTCCAGAAGCAGGACGTTCGCGCCCTGGTCCATCAGCCGTCGCGCTACGACGCAACCGGCTGAACCGGCGCCCACGACGATGATGTCGAAGGGACCGTTGCTGAGCGATTCGGCCACGGGCCGACCTCCGTTGACGGGTCGTCGGGTTTGGGTGAAGGAGCTTTTATGCCGAGGTGAAGACCAGGACCGCGTTCTGGCCGCCGAAGCCGAACGAGTTGCTCACTGCCACATCGATGTGCTGGGCTCGGGGGCCCTTCGCGACGATGTCCAGCTCGATTTCCGGGTCCAGGTTCTCCAGGTTCGCCGTCGGTGGCACGGTCTCGTTCTCCAGGGTGAGCACGGTCAGCGCCGCCTCGATCGCGCCCGCTGCACCGAGGGAGTGACCGACCGCGCCCTTGGCGGACGTCACCGTCGCACGCGTGCCCAGCACCTGCTGCAGAACTTTGGACTCGGCCGCGTCGTTCAGCGGCGTCGAGGTGCCGTGCGCGTTGACGTGGTCGACGTCGCCCGGGGACACGTCGGCCGAGGCCAGCGCCGCCTCCAAGGCCTGTCGGGCGCCGGCGCCCTGCGGGTCCGGGGCCGTCATGTGGTGGGCGTCGGCGGAGGCTCCGTACCCCGCGATCCTGCCGCGGACGCGCGCCCCACGGGCCCGTGCGTCCGTCTCCCGTTCCAGGATCAGTACGCCGCTTCCTTCGCCGATGACGAAGCCGTCACGATCCACGTCGAACGGGCGGGACGCGGCGGCCGGTTCGTCCAGCCGTCGGGACAGAGCCCCCATCTGCGCGAACCCGGTGACAATCAGCGGACTCACACCCGCTTCGCTGCCGCCCGTGATCACCACATCGCAGCGGTCGTCGTGCAGCAGCTGTGTCGCGACTCCGATCGCGGTCGCGCCCGAGGCGCAGGCCGTCGCGGTGACGAAATTGGGTCCGCGGGCGCCGAACTCCATAGCGAGATGACCCGCGACCATGTTCGGCACCAGCAGGGGGATCAGCAGCGCGGAGACCGAGCCCGGCCCTTCGGAGAGCAGGGTCCGGTGCTGCTGCTCCCAGGTCGAGACGCCGCCGAGCCCGCAGCCCATGACGACGCCGACGCGCGCGCCGTCCCACGTCTTGGGGTCGAGTCCGGAGTCGGCAACGGCCTCACGCGCGGCAACGATGGCCAGTTGGACGAACCTGTCGTGCACGAGGGTACTGCGGCGCCCGACGAGCTTGGCCGCACTGAACCCCGGGACCGTGTACGAGATATCGACCGGCAGGCCTTCGAGGGCGGGATCGCGTTTGGCCGTCGGCAGGGCTTCGCACACGCCTCGCCAGCTCGCTTCGGTGCCGATGCCCGCGGCGGTGACCAGGCCGAGCCCCGTGACGGCGACGGGAGCAACGGTCATGACGACTTCGCCGCGGCCGCCTGCTCCTCGATCACCTCGGCCGCCCGCCCGATGGTGTCGCGGGGCGACGCGGCGTCGTCGCTGATCTTTACGCCCAGTTCCTTCTCCACCACCAGCAGCAGCTCCACGAGGAAGAGCGAGTCCATCTCCAGGTCCTCGAAAGTCACGTCCGGTTTGATCTCCGATCGCTCGACCTGGAAACGGTTGACCAGAATGTCGGCGAGGGTGTCGTACATGGCTGTCATCACGGATTCCCTTTCTCCGGTGGTGCTGTCCTGTGGTGGTGCGCACGGGCCAGGGCGGTGGCACCGCCCCTGGTGTCACGCCGGGCCGGTGTCACGACAGGCCGGTCTCCGGCCACGTCAGTACGGACGAGCCCCAGGTGAGACCGCCGCCGAAGGCGGTGAGCAGGATCTGGTCACCGGGGCGCAGCATCCCGGTGGTATGCGCGTGGTGGAGGGCCAGCGGGATGGACGCGGCCGCGGTGTTGCCGACCTCGGCTATGTTGCTGACGGCGCGCTCGCGCGGGATGTCGAGTTCGTCGGCGAGCCGGTTGAGGATCCTCGCGTTGGCCTGGTGGGCGACCAGCCAGTCGACGTCGGTACGGCGCCAGCCGGCCCGGTCGAGCGCCGTGGTCGAGGATTTCGCCATGCGCTGTACCGCGTGCCGGAAGACCTCCTTGCCGGCCATCGCGAAGTAGCGGTCCGCGGCCTCGGCGGGGAGCCCGGTCAGGCGCTGCTCCGAGCCGTCGGCACGCACGGTGATGAGATCGCGGCCCTCCCCGTCGCTGCCGAGGTCGAACGGGCCGATGGCGCCCGGTTCGTCGGGCTCCCCCGCGCGCAGCACCACCGCGCCCGCGCCGTCACCGAAGATCGCCGAAGTCGTCCTGTCCGTCGGGTCGAGAATGCTGGAAAACGTGTCCGCCCCGATGACCAGGGCGCGGGTGGAGGAACCGGACGCGATCAGCCCGGCGGCGTTGGCGAGACCGTAGATGAATCCCGTGCACACGGCGGAAATGTCGAACGCTGCCACGCCGGACAGCGCGAGCCGCGTCGCCACAGTGGGCGCGGTCGCCGGACAGGGCCGGTCGGGCGTGGACGTCGCCACGACGACGGTGTCCACGTATGGGTCGCCCGAGGACTTGAGCGCCTGCTCGCCGGCCCCGACCGCGAGGTCCGAGGTGGCCGTTCCGGGCGCGGCGAAGTACCGCTGGCGGATGCCGGTCCGGGACCGTATCCACTCGTCGGAGCCACCGGACACCGCGGCGATCTCCTCGTTGGACACCGCGCGGGGCGGCAGGCAGCCGCCGATGCCGGTGAGTACAGCGGCCCGGGTCATCGGATGTCGCCCATGTGCCGAGGAACGGCCGGCACCGGTCGGCCGAGGTGGCGTATGACCACGATCGTGTGCCCCCGAGATCCTGGTGAAGAAAGTTGCTCACGACTCGGCATGTTCAGCACGGTGCGCATGCCCGGCATGCTCACCGTGTTCATGCGATCTGACCGATGGCTGACGGCCGGCTGACCCCGGTCAGCGTGAGCGCGGGGTCCTGGGCCAGGATCTCGGCGTAGCGCTGCTGCAGAGGCAGGCCCGGCTGTACACCCAGTTCCTCATCCAGTCGATGACGGGTGCGGTGGTACAGGGTCAGCGCCTCGCCCTGTCGTCCCGAGCGGTACAGGGCCATCATCAGCTGCGCGCAGAAGTGCTCGTTCAGGGGGTGCTGGGCGACGAGTGGGCGCAGTTCGGCGGCTGCCTGGCGGACATCGCCGACGGCAAGTCTGGCGGTGACGAGGTCTTCCCACATGGTCAGCCGGCGCTCGTCGAACAGGGCGGCCGCCGCCCTGCACCGCAGGCCGTCTCCGGCGTCCAGCAGGGCCGGTCCGCGCCACAACCGCAGCCCCGACTCGAGGAGTTCGAGCGCCCGGCAGGGGTCACGGCGCAAGGCCGCCGAGCCCCGCGCCGCGAGGTCGAGGAATCGGTTGCCGTCCACGGACTCGCGCGGGATGTCCAGTACGTAGCCGTTGTGCACGGCGCGCAGCACGGTCCCGTCCGCGCGTCCCTGAGAAGGGCCGTCAAGGATTTTCCGCAAGCGCGCGGCATGCGCCTGGAGTGCGTTGTGCACATTGCCGAGAGGCTGGCCGGACCACAGCTCGTCGGCGAGTTCAAGATGGGAGATCGCCCGTCCGGGTTCCAGCGCCAGGGTGGCGAACATGGCGCGTACCTTGTTCGCGCGGATTTCGCGTTCATGACCGCCCACTGTGACGGAGACGGTGCCAAGAATTTCGATGTGCACGACACTCCTAAGTCAATTCGACTCGTCGGGCGTCCAGTCGGCGGCATCGCAATGGCGTCCGATTTACGGCTACCGCGATCTCGCGTTGATCAAATTGTTCAGACGCCAATAGTTGTCGTGTGACAGAGGGAGTGTCAAGGCAGTTCTGGCGGGTACAGGGGGCAACCCAGGGGCTCCCCCAGGGTGCCCAGGGATTCCCCCGGTGCCTTACAGGGGCAGCGGATGCAAGACTCCTGGCTCCGGAGTCCGCGAGAGCAACCGCGTTAATGCGATGCGCATTGACTATTCGTCGGACCGCCAATTCGGACGGGATCGGAGCAGACGCTTGACGAGTGGATCTGCAGCGAACTGGAGGCCGGTGCCTCGCCTCGACCACGTCATGGTGCTGCTCGACGGGGCCGCGCATCGCGATGTGTCGGCGAGTGGATTCCTGACACAGCGCTTCGGGAGGATCAAGCGCAAGGAGGCGGAAAGCTCGGTCGCCGGGCAGTACTCCACACTCGGAGTGGCCGGTGAGAACACTTTGATCGAGCTGTTCGGCAGTGATCTGCCCAGCGCGTCGCCTCTCACGGGCGGCCTGGTGTTCTCGTTCGAGGAGCCGGGCTCCGCGCAGCGCGCCCGCGCCTTGCTGGACGCCTCCGGCGAGGTCAAGTACCACCATGACCTGGTACGTCGCTCGGTGGAAGGCACGGACGAGCAGCAGCCCTGGTACCACCTGATCAGCGTCGACCTGGGTGAGGCCAGCCCGCTGCTGCTCTTCCTCAACGAGGTGACGCCCGAGTACTTCCAGTCCCTCGGCGCCCAGCCGGCACCGGACGGGACGCTGCCCCGGAAGCACTATCTGGACGCGGCGCTCGGGGCTCCGGCGGGGGGAAACCGGCTGATGAGGGACGTCACCGGCGTGACGATCTCGGTTGCCGCGGAGCGCGGCCGGCGCCTCGCCGACGCGCTCGCGGTCTTCGGCTACACCGGGGCCGAAACTGCTCCCGGAGTACATGAACTTTGTGGTCCCGGCCTCACCGTCCGGCTGGAGACCGGCGACCAGCTGGAACGCGTAACGGAAATCGAGATCGGCCTGGACCCCGAGGTATACGAATCCTCGATCCCCAGGGAATTCCGATTCGGCGAGACCTCGCGACTTGTCATCGAATCAGCAGAAACTGCGCGGTGGAGCTTCACTCCGTCGCACTGAGCGATCTTGTGCGGGATACGCCAGAAAGGCTTAGTCAGTCACCGCAGGTCGAGTGCAATCGGGGAGCCCAAAGAAATGCCTGAGACGACACCACTGTTCAGTGAGATATTCGACCAGAACGTCGCGGCGACGCCGGAGGCGATCGCGGTCGAGTTCGGTGACCAGCGGCTGTCGTACCGTGAATTGGACGACAGATCGGCCCGGCTGGCTGCGGAGCTCATCCGCAGAGGCGTCGGCCGGGACAGTGTGGTCGGGATCGCGGCGAGCCCGTCGCTCCACCTACCGCCGGCGGTGCTCGGCATCCTGCGCGCCGGTGCGGCCTGGCTCCCTCTCGACCCCGCCTACCCGGCAGACCGGCTCCGCTACATGATCGCCGACTCCGGGCTCTCCCTGCTCGTCGCCGATCCCGACACCGCTCGTGACCCGGCGTACGACGGTCTGGAGATCATCAGCCCCGACGCGGGTCCCGCTGTGCCGACGACGCCCGCCGCCGGGGAGCCGTGGCCGCTCCCGACGCCCGGCCAACTCGCCTACGTGATCTACACCTCGGGGTCCACCGGCCGTCCCAAAGGCGTCGCACTCACCCATCGGGGGCTGGCCAATCTGGCCCGCGCGCAGATCGACACCTTCGGCGTCGAACCGGACGGCCGGGTGCTGCAGTTCGCGCCGACCAGCTTCGACGCCTCGGTATTCGAGATGACGATGGCGCTGTACGCGGGCGCCACCCTGGTGCTGGCGCCGCGCGACGACATCGCGCCCGGTCCCGGCCTCGCGGACTTTCTGCGCGACCGTCGCATCACCCATCTCACGCTGCCGCCCTCGGTGCTGGCCACGCTGCCGGAGACCCCGCTGCCCGACCTGGCGGTGCTGGTGTGCGCCGGCGAGGCGCTTCCGGAGCACCTCGTCGAGCAGTGGCTGCCCGGACGCCGCATGTTCAACGCGTACGGGCCCACCGAGGCCACCGTGTGGGCCACGGTCGCCGAGCTGACTGCCGACGGCGGCAAGCCTTCCATCGGCACGGCCATCCGCGGCGCCCGCACCCTGGTCGTCGATGAGTCGCTGCGGCCGGTGCCCGCGGGCACGCCCGGCGAGTTGCTCATCGGCGGGGCGGGAGTGGCGCGTGGTTACCTCGGCCGGCCGGGCCTGACCGCGGAGCGGTTCATCCCCGACCCCGGCTCTGCCGAGACCGGTGCACGGCTGTACCGCACGGGTGACCGCGTGGTCGAGCGGGAGAATGGCAGCCTGGAGTTCCTCGGCCGCTTGGATCACCAGGTCAAGATCCGCGGCTTCCGCATCGAGCCGGACGAGATTGCCCGGCAGCTGGCCGAGCACGCGCAGGTCACCGATGCCGTGGTGATCCCGCGCGACGACGGGGCCGGGCCGCGGCTCGTCGCCTACGCGACGGGCGTCGGCCTCGACGCCGCGGGGCTGCGGGCCCATCTCGCCGAGCGTCTCCCGGAGCACATGGTGCCGGCCGTCGTTGTGCCTCTGGCGCAGATGCCTCTGACACCGAGCGGCAAGATCGACCGGGACCGACTGCCCGTGCCCGCCAGAGGATCCCGCAAATCCTCCGGCCGTACGGAGCCCCGCACCCCCACCGAACGAGCGCTCGCCGCCATGCTGGCCGACCTTCTGTCCCTCGACTCGGTCGGCGCGGACGACGACTTCTTCGCCCTCGGAGGCCACTCACTGCTGGCCGGGCGGCTGGCTGCCCGGGTGCGCTCGGAGCTCGGCCGCGAGCTTCCCCTGCGCCGCGTGTTCGAAGCGCGCACCGTGGCGGCGATGGCCCTCCTGATCGACTCGGCCGCCGCCGGGCTGACCGTGCCACCGATCCGGGCCGGGGCGCGTGGGGACGGGGGCGCACCGGTTCCGGTGTCCTTCCCTCAGGAACGCATCTGGTTCCTGGAGAAGCTCGCGCCGGGCAACCTCGCCTACAACGCGCAGGCCACGATCCGGCTGCACGGCCCGCTCGACATCGACGCACTGCACGCCACCCTCACCGAAATCGTGCGCCGCCACGATGTGTTCCGTACCGCGTTCCGCGAGGTCGACGGTCGGCCCATGCAGTTCCCGCAGCCGACGACGCAGGTCTTGCTGCCGCTGCACGACCTGGCCGGGCTCTCCGCCGGCGAGGGGACGGAGCGCGCCGACGACATCATCAGGGAGACCGTGCAGGCCCCCTTCGATCTCACCACACCGCCGCTGGTCCGCTGGGTGCTGATCCGGCACGGCGAGGACGACCACACACTCGTACACGTCGAACATCACCTTGTGCACGACGGCTGGTCGTACGCGCTCTTCCTGCGTGAGTTGCAGGAGCTGTACCCGAGTCTGGCGCACGGCAAGCCGTCGCCGCTTCCCGAGCCGGCCATCGGCTACTCCGACTTCGCCCTGTGGCAGCGGGAGTGGTTGCAAGGTGACGTCCTGGACGCGTACGTGGCGCACTGGACCAAGGAACTCGACGGCATACCCGCCGCGTTGGAGCTTCCTACGGACCGTCCGCGGCCGGTCGCGCAGAGCTTCAAGGGCTCCTCGGTGCGCATCGACCTGCCCGGGGAACTGTGCCGCAAACTGCGCGCCTACAGCCGCTCCCGCGGCACCACCCTCTATTCCACGATGCTCGCCGGGTTCTCGGCGGTGATGTCGCGCTACAGCCGTCAGTGCGATGTGGTCGTCGGCAGCGGGGTCGCCAACCGGCGACTCACAGAGATCGAGCAGATGATGGGCATGGTCGTCAACACCGTGCCGTTGCGCATCGATCTGTCCGGACAGCCGGGCTTCGACGCACTGGTCCGGCGCGTCCACGACACCGTCGGACGGGCACACGAATGGCAGGACGTGCCGCTGGACCGGCTCGTCGACGCCCTGGCGCTGCCCCGCGACCCCTCGCGCAACCCTGTGTTCCAGGTCATGTTCAGCTTCCACGACTCACAGATCCCGGACCTGGACTTCATGGGCATCCGCGGCTCCGTGCTGGAGCTGCACAACGATTCCGCCAAGACTGACATCAACGTGGTGGTGATCCCGCGTGCGGAGCAGCGCGCCGGGCGCGGAGTCGGTGACGACGACGCGGCCATCACCCTGATCTGGGAGTACGCCTCCGACCTCTTCGACCCCGAGACCATGCGCCGGATGGTCCAGCACTACACGACCGTCCTCGACGCGGCACTCGACTCCCCCGAACTCTCCTACGAGCACCTTCCTCTGCTCACCGACGGCGAGCTGGCCGGCATTCTCCGGGGAGCGCGGGGAGCGGCGACGCCGTTCCCGTACGAGCGCACTGTCCCGGAGCTCTTCGCCGAGCAGGCAGCCGCCCGGCCGGACGCGACAGCGCTCGTCAGCCGCGCGAAGTCCTACACCTACGCGCAGGTGGAGGAGCGGGCCAACCGCCTGGCCCAGCTGCTGCGGGCGCGCGGCGTCGGCAGGGACGTGCCCGTCGGCGTACTGCTCGAACGCGGCGACGAGATGGTGATCGCGCTGCTGGCGGTCCTCAAGGCCGGCGGCGGATACGTACCGCTCGACCCCGGATATCCGGCGGAGCGGCTCACCGCGATGCTCGACGACGTCGCCGCGCCGCTTGTGGTGACGCGCGCGGGTCTAAAGGGGCGGCTGGCCCCGGGGGCGGCGCGGACGCTGGTCCTGGACGAGGTGGCCGAGGAGCTGGCGAACGCCCCGGCACACGCGCCGGCTGCGCAGGCCGCATCCGACAGCCTCGCGTACATCCTGTTCACCTCCGGCTCCACCGGCAGGCCCAAGGGCGTGATGGTCGAACACCGTTCGGTGCTGCGGCTGGTGTGCGGGACCGACTATGTCTCCTTCGGGCCGGCCGAGCGATTCGCGCAGGTTGCCGACGCATCCTTCGACGCGCTCACCTTCGAGTTGTGGGGCGCGCTGCTGCACGGCGGTGCGCTGTTCGTCATCGACGCGGACCAGCTGCTCACCCCCGGCGGGCTGGCGGCGGCGCTGAGCGAGCACGGTGTGACCAGCATGTTCCTCACCTCGGCGCTGTTCACGGAGGTGATGACTCAAAGCCCGGGCGCCTTCGGGGGGTTGACCAATCTGCTGGTCGGCGGCGATGTGCTGAATGTGAGCCGGATACGGCAGCTGCTGGACGGTTCCGCCGCCGACCGGCCGGCGCGGCTGCTCAACGGCTACGGACCCACCGAGACCACGACGTTCGCGGTGTGCCACCTGATCGAGGCGCTGCCGGACGGTGCGCCCTCGGTGCCCATCGGCCGGCCGATCGCCAACACCACGGCCCATGTGCTCGATCCGCACCTGCGGCCCGTGCCGGTCGGCGTGCCGGGCGAGCTGTACATCGGCGGACCGGGCGTGGCCCGCGGTTACGCGAACCGCCCCGGGCTCACCGCCGAGCGGTTCCTGCCCGACCCGTACGCCGGTGGCGGAGCGCGGATGTACCGCACGGGTGATGTGGCGCGCTACCACCGGAACGGAACGGTGGAATTCCTCGGCCGGGCCGACAACCAGGTCAAGATCCGCGGATTCCGGATCGAGCCCGGGGAGGTGGAGACGGCGCTCAGCGCTCACCCCGGCGTCGGCCAGGCCGCGGTCGTCGTCGACGACGACGCCCCGTCCGGTCGGCGGCTGGTCGCCTATGTGGCGCGCGCGCCGGGTCGGTCGGCGCCTTCCCCGGAAGAGCTGCGGGACTTCCTCGCCCGGACGTTGCCCGCGTATCTGCTGCCCGCCGCGTATGCCGAAGTGGCGGCGATGCCCCTGACTGCCAGCGGCAAGGTCGACCGGGCCGCGCTGCCTGCGGTCGACGACAGCCGGCTGCCGCTCGACGGCCATGTGCCTCCGCGCACCGCGACCGAACGGACACTGGCCGAGCTCCTCGCGGAAATGCTCGGCGTCCCCGGAGTCGGGGTGGCGGACGACTTCTTTGTTCTCGGCGGGAACTCCCTGCTGGCGATGCGCCTGATGAGCAGGGTCAACGAACTGTTCGTCGTGGACGTGCCGCTGCGTGACTTCCTCGGCGCGCCGACCGTGGAGCGCCTCGCGTCCGCAGTGGACGCCGCGCTCGCATCCGCCGACGGCGACCGCCCGCCGCCCACGGCCCGCGGCACTGTCGGCGAGACCGATGCCGACGAGGACCTGCTCGACCGGATCGACGAACTCTCCGACGACGAGGTGAACGCACTCTTGCGTGACATGGCTGAGAACGAGGTCGAACGATGACGGACGGCGCTCTCTCCGGCGGCACGGCCGACGACCGGCGTGCCCGGCTCGCGGAGCGGCTCAAGCGGCGTATCTCGGAGCGCCATTACCCTCTCTCCTACCCTCAGCAGCGCCTGTGGTTCCTCGACCAGCTCGACCCGGGCAGCGCCGTCTACGTCGTCCCCCTGATCTACCGGATCAGCGGCCCGCTGGACGTCGCCGCCATGGAGCACGCGCTCGGCCAGGTGGTCCGCCGACATCACGTGCTGCGTACGGTCTACCGGTCGGTGGACGGCACGCCGCGCCAGTTCGTCCGGCCGGCGGAGCCCGTGACCATCCCGGTCCGCGATCTGTCCGCCCGGCCCGACCCGGCGGCCGAGGCGGAGCAGGAGTGCCGGCAGGAGGCCGGCCGGCCGTTCGATCTGGCTTCGGACGTGCCCGTACGGGCCCTGCTGCTGCAGCTCGCGCCCGACGAACACTGGTTCTGCCTGAGCCTGCATCACATCGCTTGTGACGGATGGTCGCTCGGCGTCCTTGGCAGCGAACTGTCCGCCCTGTACGGGGCTTTCATGGACGGTCGGGAGCCCGAGCTTGCACCGGTGGAGAGGCAGTACGCAGCCTTCGCCGAGGACCAGATGGCCCGGCTCACGGGGGAGCCGCTGGAGGAGATGCTGGGTTACTGGCGGGAGCGGCTGGCCGGGGCACCGGCCCTCGCGACGCTGCCCGCGGATCGTCCGCGGCCTCCCACGCAGAGCCACCTGGGCGACCATCTGGACTTCGCCATCGGCCCCGATGTCACCGAGCGGGTGGGCGAGTTGGCCCGCTCCAGCGGCGCCACGCCGTTCGCGGTGCTGCTGGCCGCGTTCACTGCCGTGGTGCACTCCCGGGCCGGCGGCGACGAGGTGATCGTCGGATCGCCCGTGGCGGGACGGACCAAGGCCGTCCTGCAGCCGCTCATCGGCTTCTTCACCAACACCGTGGTGCAGCGCGTTGACGTCTCCGGCGAGCCGACCTTCCAGCAACTGGTGGCTCGCGCCCGGGACGAGAGCCGGTCCGCGGTCGCGCACCAGGAGCTGCCCTTCGAGAAGCTGGTGGAGGAGCTTCAGCCCAGCCGTGACCCGGCCCACAACCCGCTCTTCCAGCTCATGTTCAGCTACCACGAGGGTGATGCGGACGGCCTGGTCCTGCCGGGTTGCGAGGCACGGCTGGTGCCGGGCGATACCGAGACCGCGAAGTTTGACCTGACCCTGAGCCTGACCCGCGTCGGCGACCGGCTGTCGGCCCGCCTCGAGTACAGCACCGACCTCTTCGAGAAGGACACGGCGCTCTCGATAGGCAATCAATTCAGCGCTGTCCTCGCCGCCGCCGTGGCCGCCCCGGACACCCCGCTGCGTCAACTGCCCGTGCTGTCACCGGACGAGACCCGCCACGTCCTCGTGGACTGGAACCCGCCCGCCGAGCCCGTACCGGACATATTGGTTCACGAGCTGATTGCAGAGCAGGCCGCGCGGACGCCGGACGCCCCGGCGCTGCTGGGTGCGGACCAGCAGCCACAGGACGCGCTGACATACATCGAACTGGACCGGCGCGCCGAGGCGCTGGCCGCCCGGCTGCGCGCATACGGCGTCGCCGCGGACGTTCCCGTCGGCGTCTATCTGGACCGCTCGCCCGACCTGGTCGTCACACTGCTGGCCGTCCTCAAGGCCGGCGGCGCGTATCTGCCGCTCGACCCCGGCTATCCGGCGGACCGGATCGCGTTCATGGCCGAGGATTCGCGCACGCCGGTGATCGTGACGCGAGTGTCCCTGGCCCGTCGCATCGCAGGGTTGCCCGCTTCGCTGTTGCTGCTCGATGCGCCCGAGCGGGACGTGACACCTGCCGGGCCCAGCCCGGCCGGCACCGTCTCGCCGCAACATCTGGCGTATGTGATCTACACCTCGGGCTCGACCGGCAGGCCCAAGGGCGTGATGATTTCGCACCGCAATGTCCAGACGTTCTTCGGCGGCATGGACAAGGTGCTCGGCGGGGACTTCCCGAACACCTGGCTTGCCGTCACCAGCATGTCCTTCGACATCTCAGTGCTGGAACTGCTGTGGACGTTGGCACACGGCTACCGGGTGGTCATCCGTGGCGACGAACCGAGTGCGCACAGCGCCGGGGCGGGCGGCATGACCGTCACCTCCTCCGTGCAGGCCCGGCCGGTGGACCTCAGCCTGTTCTACTTCGGCGGCGACCGGGGAGGCGAGCCGGGCGATGCGTACCGGCTGCTGACCGAGGGCGCCAAGTTCGCCGACCGGAACGGGTTCTCGGCCGTATGGACGCCCGAGCGGCACTTCCACGAGTTCGGCGGTCTGTACCCGAATCCGTCGGTCACCGCGTCCGCGATCGCGGCGATCACCGAGCGCGTGGCCGTACGGGCGGGCAGCGTCGTCCTGCCTCTGCACGATCCGCTCCGGGTAGCCGAGGAGTGGTCCGTCGTGGACAACATCTCCCACGGAAGGGTCGGCATCTCGGTCGCCTCCGGCTGGCAGCCGGACGACTTCGTACTTGCGCCCGACGCCTACGCCGACCGCAAGAAAGCCATGATGAGCGGCCTCGACGAGCTGCGCCGGCTGTGGCGAGGGGAGACCGTACGCCGTCGCAACGGGGCCGACGCCGAGACGGACGTACGCATCTTCCCGCCGCCCCTGCAGGACGAACTGCCGGTGTGGGTCACCAGCGCGCGCAGCCCGGAGACCTTCCAGCTCGCCGGAGAGAGCGGCGCGGGGCTGCTGACCCATCTGCTCGGGCACAGCGTCGAGCAGCTCGCGGAGAAGATCCAGCTCTACCGGCAGGCCTGGCGCGAGGCCGGGCATCCGGGCAACGGCCAGGTGACGGTCATGCTCCACACCTTCGTCGGGACCGACACCGACGAGGTGCGCGAGACCGTGCGCGAGCCCCTGTGCGCGTACATCAAGTCCTCCTTCGACCTGCTGACCGGCCTCGGCCAGGCGATGGGGCGAGAGATCGATCTGCGTACGCTGCCCGAGGACGAGCTCGACCACCTCGTCGCGCAGGCCTTCGACCGGTTCTTCGAAACGTCGGGGCTGCTGGGCACTCCGGAGCACTGCGCCGATGTGATCGACCGGCTCAAGTCGATCGAGGTTGACGAGGTCGCCTGCCTCATCGACTTCGGCGTCGAGCACGAGCGAGTGCTCGCCTCCCTGGAACATCTCGCGACGACACGCGAGCTGAGCGAGTCCCGGCGTCGCACCGCGCAGGCCGACGAGCCCATTGCGGCACAGCTCGTACGGCACGGGGTCACCCATCTGCAGTGCACGCCCTCGGTGGCGGGGCTGCTGGCCGAGGACGAGGAGGCCGCCGCCGCCCTGGCCGGGCTGGACCGGCTGCTGGTCGGCGGCGAGGCACTGCCCGCCCCGCTCGCCGAGCGGCTGGCAACACTACTGCCCGGCAGGGTGCACAACATGTACGGGCCCACCGAGGCGACGGTCTGGGCGACGACGGCGTCAGTGGGCGGTCCCCGGCCGGTGACGCCGGTGACCATCGGGCGGCCACTGGCCAACGTACGGGCGTATGTCGTCGACGCCTATCTGCGGCCGACGGCCGCCAACGTCCCCGGGGAGCTGCTCCTCGGCGGCCCCGGTGTCGCGCGTGGCTATCTCGACCGGCCCGCGCTCAGCGCGGAACGCTTCGTGCCGGACCCCTTCTCCGCGAAGCCGGGAGCGCGGCTCTACCGCACGGGCGACCTGGTGCGTCGGCGTGCCGACGGCGAGCTGGAGTTCCTCGGCCGGCTGGACCACCAGGTCAAGGTCCTCGGCCACCGCATCGAGCTCGGCGAGATCGAGAACACGCTGGGCGCACATCCCGACGTACGAAGCGTCGTCGTCGCGGTGCGCGGGGACGGCGGGCACAGCCGCCTCGTTGCCTACTGCGTGCCCGTCCCGCACGGGGCGGACGCCCTGACCGGTCCCGCACTGCAGGCGTTCGGCGCCAAGTCGCTGCCGGACTACATGGTTCCCGCGGACGTCGTCCTCGTCGACGCTCTGCCGATGACGGCCAACGGGAAAGTGGACCGCGGAAGGCTGCCCGCCCTGGAGAACCGGCCGGCTGCCGTCTACCGGCCGCCGGACAACGACAAGGAGCGTCACGTGGCCGAGGCACTGGCCGAGGTGCTGCACGCGGACCGGATCGGCATGGACGACAACTTCTTCGAGGCAGGCGGAAATTCGCTGCTCGCCGTGCAGGCCAGGGCGCGGTTGCAGCCCGTGCTCGGCGATCGGCTGTCCCTCGTGGACATCTTCCGCTACCCCACGGCGCGGGCTCTGGTCGCCGCTTTCGACACAGCGGGTGCGGCAGGGGGCGCGGGTCCGGCAGGCGCGGCGGGGGGCGGCGACGGACTGGACCGGGTGCGCAAGGCGGCGGGCAGGCGGGCCGACGCGTTCGCCCGGCAGGCGAAGCGGCGAGCGGAACGGAGTGGGGCGTGACGGGCGGCGAGGAGCTGGACGGCGTTGAGCCGGTGGCCATCGTCGGCCTGGCCTGCCGAGTACCGGGGGCCAGGACGGTCGATGACTTCTGGCGCAATATGCGCGACGGGGTGGAGTCGATCACCTGGTTCGGCCGGGAGGAGCTGGCGGCCGCGGGCATCGACGAGGAGACGCTGGCCGATCCCGACTATGTCCCCGCCTCCGGTCATCTGGAAGGCGCGGACCACTTCGACGCCTCGTTCTTCGGCTTCAACGCGGGCGAGGCCGAGACGATGGACCCCCAGCAGCGCATGTTCTGCGAGACCGCCTGGGAGGCCATGGAGGACTTCGGTCACGACCCGGCACGCTTCGACGGCACCGTCGGTGTGTTCGCAGGCTCGTTCATGAACAAGTACATGGCCCAGAACCTGAACACCAATACGCGCTTCCTGCGCTCACCGATGGCCCCCGCGGCACGGATGTTCAACGACAAGGACTTCCTTGCCACCCGGATCGCCTATCTGCTCGACCTGACCGGCCCGGCCTACACGGTGCAGACAGCCTGCTCGACCTCGCTGGTCGCCACCCACCTGGCCTGCCAGTCGCTGCTCAGTTACGAGTGCGATGTCGCGCTGGCCGGCGGAGTGACGGTCAATGTGCCGCTGAAGGCCGGCTATCCGGTCGCGGACAGCGGGCTCTTCAGCGGCGACGGCCGCTGCCGCCCGTTCGACGCGACGGCCGACGGCGCGGTGCCGGGCAACGGCGCTGTGGTGCTCGTGCTGCGCAGGCTGTCCGAGGCGCTGGCCGACCGTGACCACATCTACGCCGTGATCCGCGGTTCTGCGGTCAACAACGACGGTTCGATGAAGGCGGGATTCGCTGCCCCCAGCGTCGACGGCCAGGCCCGGGTGATCGCTTCGGCGCTGGCGATTGCCAACGTCGATCCGTCCACCATCGGCTATCTGGAGGCGCACGGTACCGCCACTCAAGTGGGCGACCCGATCGAGGTCACCGCACTGACGCAGGCGTTCCAGCTGCCCGACGACGCCGTGGGCCGGTGCGCGCTGGGCTCGGTCAAGGCCAACATCGGGCATCTGGACGCGGCGGCGGGCGCCGCCGGACTCATGCGGGCCACCCTCGCCGTACATCACGCGCAGATCCCTCCCACCGCGAACTTCACCCAGCCAAACCCCGAACTCCAGCTGAAACGCACGCCGTTCTATGTGCCGAACAGCGCCCGCGACTGGCAGCCGGCTAGCGGACCGCGGCGGGCC
Source organism: Streptomyces sp. NPDC002730 (assembly GCF_042888805.1). Lineage (NCBI taxonomy): Bacteria > Bacillati > Actinomycetota > Actinomycetes > Kitasatosporales > Streptomycetaceae > Streptomyces > Streptomyces sp. NPDC002730. The sequence continues at coordinate 213,157 of NZ_JBIAQG010000015.1, read as the reverse complement.
GGGGTGAGCTCCTTCGGAGTGGGCGGCACCAACGCACACGTCGTCATCGAACAGGCACCGGCCACAGCCACCGAGCCCTCGCCGGCGCAGCCGCGCGAGTGGCAGCTGCTGCCCGTCTCCGGACGTGACCGGACCACCGTGGATGCCGCGACCGAGCGGCTGGCTGCCCACCTCGACCGCGCGGATGCGTCCCAGACCCTGGCCGACGTGGCGTTCACGCTGCAGGACGGCCGACGGAGCTTCGGGCTGCGGAGGTTCACGGTCTGTACGGACACGGCGGACGCGGTGCGCGCGCTGCGGGGCGACGAGCCGGACCGGCTGATCACCAGAACCGCGCCCGACGGGAAGCACGAGGCGGTCTTCGCCTTCCCCGGCGGCGGCATGCAGCACCCGGACATGGGCCTGGACATCTACCGCTCGGAGAAGGTGTTCCGTACCGAGGTGGACCAGTGTGCCGAGCTGCTGGCGCCGAGGCTTGGGTTCGACCTGCGCAGGCTGCTCTTCCCCGCCGCCTTCACCGCGCTGAGCGGCAAGGAACTCGCCGGTGGCGCCGCCACTATGGGACGCGGCCAGGGGGCCGGCGTGGTATCCGCGCTGTTCACCATCGAGTACGCGCTGGCCCGTCAGCTGATGGCCTGGGGCGTACGCCCGGCAGCGATGATCGGGCACAGCCTCGGCGAGTACGTTGCTGCCTGCCTCGCCGGAGTGTTCACACTCCCGGGCGCGCTCGACATCACCCTCGCCCGGGGCGAGCTGTTCGCGAAGATGCCGCCGGGCCGGATGCTCGTCGTGCAGCTGCCCGAGGAGGAGCTGCTGCCCCTGCTGTCCGACCGAGTGTCGGTCTCGGCGGTCAACGCGCCCGATCTCACGGTGGTCGCAGGGCCGGACGAGGACATCGCGGCGCTGCTCACGGATCTGCGCGCTCGCGACATCGACTGCCGCAAGGTGAGCGTGCCGGTGGCCAGCCACTCGTGGATGGTCGACCCCTATCTCGAAGAATTCACCCGCAAGGTCGAGCAACTTGCGCTGTCCAAGCCGGAGATACCCTTCGTCTCCAGCGTCACCGGCACCTGGATCACTCCGGTGGAGGCCACATCCGCCGCGTACTGGGCGCAGCATCTGCGCCGGCCGGTGCGGTTCGCCGACGGGGTGCGCAGCGTTCTGGACCGGCCCGGCCGGATGCTGCTGGAGGTCGGCCCGGGCAAGGCGCTGACGTCGCTGGCCACCGCCCAGCGAATGGCGCCGGCTCCGGTCGCGGTCTCCACGATGGGGCTGCCGCGCGACCCGACGCCCGATCTGGCCCACCTGGTCACCGCCGTCGGCCAGTTGTGGCAGCAGGGGGTCCCCGTGGACTGGAACGCCTTCCACGGCGAGGCCGCCCCGCGCCGTGTGCAGCTGCCCACCTATCCGTTCCAGGGCAAGCGGTACTGGGTCGAGGCGCAGCGGACCCGGCCGCACACCGAGCCGGAGCCGGACTTCGAGGATGCGGCACCCGAGGCGGTCGGGGACCGGGCCGACGGGCAGATGGCTCCACGTACCACGACGGAACGCCAAGTAGCCGACATCTGGTGCAGCTTGCTGGGTGTCGACCGGATCGGAGTCGACGACGACTTCTTCGATCTGGGAGCGCACTCGCTGATGGTGACGCAGGCGACCCGCCAGCTGCGGCGCATGGGCGTCACCGGCCTCGCCGCCCGGGACGTGCTGCGCGCGCCGACGGTGGCGGCGCTGGCCGCCATGGTCGAACGGGCGCTGGGCGGCACGGATGCCCCGGCTGTGCCGTCAGGCCCGGTCCTCGAGGACGAGGTGCTGCTGGACGAGGACATCCGGGCGGGCGATCTGCCCGCTCCGCACGAGGGACCGCCGAGGGCCGTGCTGCTCACCGGCGCCACCGGCTTCGTCGGCGCTTTCCTCTGCGCCGAGCTGCTGGAACGTACGGACGCCACGGTCCTGTGCCTGGTACGGGCCGCGGACGTGGCGGAGGGACTGGAGCGGGTCCTCTCCGCGCTGGACTCGTACGGCCTGGCGGTACCCGGGAACCGGCTGCGCGTGGTGACCGGCGACCTGGCCAAGCCGCTGCTCGGCCTGACACCGGACAGCTTCGACGAGCTGGCCACAGAGGTCGACGCCATCTACCACTGCGGCGCATGGGTCAACTTCGTACGCCCCTACCGTGCCCTGAAGTCGGCCAATGTGCTCGGCACCCAGGAGATTCTGCGGCTGGCTGCCCGGTCCCGCCTCAAACCCGTGCATCACATCTCCACGCTGGCAGTCCTCGCCGGTGCGATGACCGGCGAGCGGGACACCCTCCGCGAGGACGATCCGCTGCCTCCACCGGTCGGTCACGACACCTCGTACAGCCAGAGCAAATGGGTGGCCGAAGGCCTGGTCGGAATTGCACGGGAGCGCGGGATCCCGGTGTCCGTCTACCGCGCGGGCGGGGTGTTGTGCGACAGCCGTAACGGCGCCGCCAACAGCGAGGACTACATCACCAAAGTCATCCAGGGATGCGTCCAGCTGGGGCTTGCGCCGCTCCGCGCGTACGAACTGTCCGTCGGCACGGTCGACCACCTGGCGAAGCTGGTCGTCGGACTGTCCCAGCGGCCGGAATCACGGAACCGGACGTTCCACACCATCGACCCGCAGCCGCTCGAGTGGAACCACATCTTCCAGAGGATCAGGGAGTTCGGGTATCCCGTGCGCAGCGTGCCCTTCGAGGAGTGGCGTGCGGCGCTCATCGAGCAGGTGGACCGGGAGGGCGAGGACAACGCCCTGGCACCGCTGATGGCCATGCTCGGAGATGTGCCCGACCGGCGGATGCCCGCGATCGACTGCGGCAACGTCCTGCGGACGCCGTCCCTGGCACCCGCACCGGCCCTGGACGCCTCCTTCTTCCAGCGGATGCTCGGGTTCTTCGTACGCCGGCAACTGCTGCCCGCGCCCGAGGGCGGCGCGACCACCACCAGGACGGAGAAGTGACAAGACATGCCTCAACTCCTGACCGGCGCCACGGTCATCGACGGACTGGGCGGCGACCCGGTGCCCCGGGGTTCGGTGCTGATTGACGGAGAACGGATCGCCGACGCGGACGTGAGGGGACCGGCGCGCGATGCCGACCTCGTCGACCTCAGCGGGCTGACCTTGCTGCCCGGCCTCATCGACGCGCATGTCCACCTCGGGCACTCCAGCGAGTCACGGGCCATCCTCAACATGGAACTGTCCGTCGCCGAGCGGGCCGCGGACATCTTCCGCACGCTGCGCCAGACCGTCGAAGCCGGGTTCACCGCGGTCCGCGACTGCGGCGGGATCGACCATGGAGTGCTGCGCACCGTGGGCCGTGGGCTCGTGCCCGGGCCCAGGATCTGGGCGTCCGCGTCCCCCCTGGTGCAGTGCGGTGGACACGGGCACCTCGGTTCGCCGTTCCTGCCGCCGGATGAGACCTTTCACTTCCGGGTGCGCGGGCTGACCGCCGTGGGCCGTATCTCCGACGGCAGTGACGAGGTGCGCAAGGCCGCTCGTGAGTGTTTCAGGCAGGGCGCGAGCTTCCTCAAGATGGCAGTCACCGGCGGGGTGGTGTCCATCGCCGACTCGCTGGACGACACCCAGTTCACCATCGAGGAGATCGCCACCGCGGTGACCGAGGCACGGGCCCGGCACACCTACGTCACAGTCCACGCGCACAACGTCGCGGGCATCCACAACGCGGTCAAGGCAGGCGTGGAGTGCGTCGAGCACGGAACCGGGATCGACGAGGAGACCGCCGCGATGATGGCGGCCGGCAACGTCAGCCTCGTGCCGACCCTGTCCATCGCGCAGGTCCTCACGGAGAACTTCGAACAGCACGGACTGCCGCCGCAGATCCGCGAACGCGTCGGCGACACGATGCAGGGCATGATCGACGGCCTGCTGGCCGCCCGGGAGGCCGGCGTACCCGTCGGCTCCGGCTCCGATCTCATCGGGCCGAACCAGAACCGGCGGGGCCTGGAAATCGCGCTCAAAGCCAAGATCCTCGGTGCGCGGGAAGCCATCATGTCGGCCACCTCGGTGAACGCCTCCATCATGCGCGTCGCCGACAGGATCGGCTCGATCGAGGCGGGCAAGTACGCCGATCTCGTCGCGGTGGACTTCGATCCGCTCGCCGAGCCCGAACTCTTCGACAACCCCGACCGCGTCGTCCTTGTGATGAAGGGCGGCACCATCGTCAAGGACACCCGCAAGTAGCGGGGGGAGAGGCAACTCATGGCGGACCACGGCAGCACTCCGGAAGCAGCCAGCAGCTATGCAGTGGTGCTCAACGAGGAAGAGCAGTACTCGATCTGGGACGTGTCGCTGCCGATGGCGGACGGCTGGCACGCAGAGGGGTTCTCCGGCAGCAAGGAGGACTGCCTCGCTCACATCGAAGACGTGTGGACGGATCTGCGCCCACGCAGCGTGCGCGCCGGCTGAACCGCCGGCCACGGCCGGGAAGGGAGACGATTGACTTGGCCATGTGGCCGAGCGAGTTGAAACCATTGGTCGTCGGCATCGGCGGCACGGGACGACCTGGATCGACGACGGACAAGGCGCTGGCAATGGCGCTGCAGGGCGCGGCGGAGGCCGGTGCCCGGACCCGTCTCTTCGATGCCGGATCTCTCGGCTTGCTGCCGCTCTTCCGGCCGCAGCATACGGAGCGCAGCGAGACCGCCCTCGAACTGCTCGACGCCCTCGCCCGCGCGGACGGCGTGCTGCTGGCCAGCCCCAGCTATCACGGCGGCGTCTCGGGGCTGGTCAAGAACGCGCTGGACTATCTGGAGGATCTCAGTGACGACCCCCGGCCCTATCTGGACGGGCGTGCAGTCGGCTGTGTGGTCACCGCCGCCGGGTGGCAGTCCGCCGGGACCACCCTGTGCGCGCTGCGGTCCATCGTGCACGCGCTGCGCGGCTGGCCGACCCCGTTGGGCGTCACGCTGAACACGACCGAACATCCTCTGACCTCAAGCGACATCGAGACCGGCCGCCGATTCGAGACGCAGCTGCTGACGGTCGGCCGGCAAGTGACCGAATTCGCCATGGCGTTCGGTGGCTCGAGCGAGGCCATGGCGGGGGCAACCAGATGACCGCGCAGCCCGAGTCCACACCTCAGCCGGCACGTGCCGTACGGCACACCACCGCAGAGCGCATCGAGAAGTTCAGGGAACGGCAGCAGCTGGCACGCGAGCCGGGATCGCCGCGGGCAGCGCGGCGGCAGCACGTACTGGGAAAGCTCACCGCGCGCGAGCGCATCGAACTGCTCCTGGACGACGGCTCCTTCATGGAGACCGACCCGCTGGCCCGCCATCGCTCGACCAACTTCGGCATCGACAGCCGACGCCCGATGGGCGACGGCGTGATCACTGGCCTGGGAACCGTCGACGGCCGTCAGGTGTGCGTGTACGCCCAGGACGCGACCTCCTTCAACGGCAGCGTCGGCGAGGTGTTCGGGGAGAAGGTGGGCAAGCTCCTCGACATCGCCATGCAGATCGGCTGCCCGGTGATCGGCATGAACGACTCCAGCGGCGCGCGGCTCCAAGAGGGCGTGCTGGCCCTCTCCGCGTACGGCCAGGTGGCCAGGAGGGTGGTCACCGCGTCGGGAATGATCCCCCAGATCTCGGTCATCATGGGCGTGTGCGCCGGCGGCGCGGTGTACACCCCGGCCGCGACGGACTTCATCGTCATGGTCAACCGGACCTCGCACATGTTCGTGACCGGTCCCGACGTGATCCGCTCGGTGACCGGTGAGACGGTGGGCCTGGAAGAGCTCGGCGGGGCGAGCGTTCATGCGCGGCGGACGGGCAACGCGCACTACATGGCGGCCGACGAGGAGGACGCCCTCGCGTACGTCAAGGACCTGTTGTCGTATTTCCCGAGCAACAACCTGGCCGAGCCGCCGAGTTACCCCACACGTGTCGATCCGGCGGGCACGGCCCGGGACCTTGAACTGGACTCGGTGATCCCGGACGTCTCCGAGCAGCCGTACGACATGCACCAGGTGATCGAACGACTCGTGGACGACGCGGACCTGCTCGAAGTGCACCCACAGTTCGCGGAGAACATTCTGTGCGGGTTCGCCAGGATGGAAGGGCACACCATCGGCGTGGTGGCCAACCAGCCCATGCACCTGGCCGGCTCGCTGGACATCGACGCCGCGGAGAAAGCCGCTCGGTTCGTCCGGTTCTGCGATGCGTTCGGCATTCCGATCCTGACCCTGGTCGATGTTCCCGGCTTCCTGCCGGGCACGGTCCAGGAGTACGGCGGGATCATCCGCCGCGGCGCCAAACTCGGGTTCGCCTACATCGAATCCACCGTGCCCAAGATCACCGTCATCACCCGCAGGGCGTTCGGCGGAGGGTATGCGGTGATGGGATCGAAGGAGCTGGGCGCGGACATCTGCTTCGCCTGGCCCACCGCGGAGATTGGCGTGATGGGCGCACGCGGCGGCGTCGACCTGCTGTTCCACCGCGATCTCGCCGCGGCCGAGGACCCCGTGACGATGGAGCGGTCCCTTACCGAACAGTACGAGGAGACGCTTACCAGCCCCTATGCCGCGGCCGAACGCGGCTGCGTCGACGACATCATCGCGCCGTCCGAGACGCGGATTTCCGTGATCAGGGCGCTGCGCGCCCTGCGGAACAAGCGGGTCGCGCCGCTGCCGAAGAAGCACAGCAATATTCCACTCTGACAGGACTGACAGGACAGGAGTTGCTGATCACATGGCGCACGCACGGGAGGGGCTGAACGCACTGTTGCGGACGCTCATCGGGATCTCTGCCGGGATTCCACTGGGTCCGGGCATGGGTGTGCCCGACGGGAGGGACATCCCGGCCACAGGCGGGGATGACCCGTCCTGCCTGAGGTGCGGCCTGCCGGCCGAACACCTCGGGCAGGACGGACCGGCAAGCAGGTCCGTCCCTCTGGACCCTGTCGCGTCAGTGCCCTGAGGCGGAGTCGGGCAGGGAGTCCGGGCCCTCGCGGGTCACGGTCGCGGCGACGGCTGCCCTGTTCGACACACCGAGTTTGGCGAAGACATTGGACAGATGCATCTCCACGGTCTTCTCCGCTATATGCAGCTTCTTGGCGATCAGCCGGTTGGTCAGCCCGTCGCTCACGAGCGCGGCGATCTGCTGCTCCCGGCCGGTCAGAGCGATCACGCTGCTTTCCGAATCGGTGCTCCTGGCGTGTGGAGCGCGGGCGGCCAGCCTGCGGCGCTCGACGCGCGCCGCTCGCGCCAGAGCGGAGGCTCCCAGCTGCTCGCAGGCCAGCTGGGTCGCCTTCAACTCCTGTGCCGCGTCGTCGAATCGGCCGTCCTGCCACAGGGCGAGGCCCACGGCCACGCGAGCGCGCAGTGCGTCGATCGCCCGGCCCGCCTCCTCCAGCCCCGCCGCGGCATGCTGTGCGGGAGCCAGTGCCGCTTCCGGGTTCTGATGAAGCAGCACCTGCGCTTCGGCCAGAGTTGCAAGAGCTATACGGCCGGGCTGCTCGAGGAGGTTCGCCGCGCGCATGGCCCGCTGCGCCCAGTCCGCCGCCCGCCCGGGCCGGCCCGCGGCGAGCTCCGCCCGGACGAGCAACTCGTACCAGGCGACCCGAGAACCGGCGTCGGCGGTCGGCAGGTCCGCCCCGCCAGCGTCGGTAACCAGAGCCAGGCATCCCTCGGGGTCGCCGTTGAGCAACCTGGCTTCAGCCAGAATCCGCAGGGCGAGTGCTTCCTTCCAGCTGCTGGCCGAGTGCCGGGGCTGCAGCGTGGCAGCGAAGGAGTTCTGCAGCGCGCCGTCGAGGTTGCCGAGAGCGATGTCCACGTATCCCTGCACCGCGTAGGCGTTGACGAGTTCTTCCGGGCTGTCCGTGCGCTCGGCGAGGTAGACCGCGTGCTCGACGGCGATCTGGGCCTCGGTGAGTTTGCCCCGGTCGCGGAGTACGAACGCCTTGCCGGCCAGCAGGTGCGGCATGAACAGCCGGTAACCGCTGCGCGTGGCGAAGCTGACCCCCTTGTCGAAGTGCCGGAGTGCTTCGTCCCAGCGTTCGAGCAGCACCTCGCTCCAGCCGATCCACATCACTGCGTCCAGGCTCTGCGCGAGCTCGCTGTCCAGCATCCCGTCCAGGATCGTGGTTGCCTGTCCGAGCAGCTCATAAGCGAGTCCCGTCCGCCCGTTGGCGGTGTTCGCCATGGCCATGAGGCCGAGGCAGGACGCCTGCAGGGGGCGGTGCCCGTGCCGTTCCACCACGGTCAGCGCCTCTTGCGCCCACTGATAACAGCCCAACGGGTCGCCGCTGTGCAGCTGTCCGGCGGCTATTTCGAACTTGAGCGATGCGCGGACCAGGGCGTCCTCGCTGCCGAGAGCATCGAGCTCCAGGCGCAGCATGGCGTCCGTCTCCTCGCGGCGTCCGAGGAGCCGTTGCACCATCGCGGCGAAGGCCACGGCTTCGGCGTGCTGGGGTGCCGGCTCCCTGGGCAGGATGCTCAGCGCCTCATGCATCAGATCGCGGCACTCCTGCAGCTGGCCCGTCGCCCCTCGCGCCTCTGCGAGCTGGGTCATCATCCTGGCCCGCCGGCCCTCGAAGCGAGGCTGCTGCGGGAGGGCGCGCAGTGCGGTGGTGAGCCAGGCCGATGCCCTACCGGGGTCGGTGGAGGCCACGGTGCGGGCCGCTTCGTCGAGCACTTCGACGGCGGGGAGATCGCCATGCTTGATCCATTGCTCCACATGCGGGGCGCGCTCGACGGCTGGGGCCCCGCGCGTACACAGAGCTTCGTCGGCACGGAGGTGCATGTCCACGCGCCAGCTCAGTTCGCTGTGGTTGTATACGGCCCGGTGGACCACCGGGTGACGGAAGGCGAAGTACTGGCCGGGTACCACCGGGTGGACCAGGTCTCGCCGGATCAACTCGCCGATCGTGCCCAGCACCGCGGTCTCGTTCCGGCCCAGCATCTGAGTGAGCAGCCCGGCTTCGAACTCGTGGCCGACGACCGCGGCGGCATCCGCCACCTCCCTCATCTCGGGTCGCAGGGGGGCCAGTTCCTCGGTGTACCGGGCGTAGTTTCCAAAGCGTGGGGTCTGGTTCAGCCGGGACAGATCGTCACGTGCGGTGAAGACCGGCTGTTCGGAGATGAGCGCCTTCAGATATCCCGGGTTTCCGCCGCTCTCCCGGTACAGGTGCCGGCGGTTGAACGCGGTGGCCTCACCGGCCAGCATCTCGCCCACTTCCTCTTCCAGAAGCGGCTCCAGATGTATGTGCTCGACGATCACCTGCTCGGACCGGCCGCGGAGGGCCGCCTGCAGCGATGGGGTTGCCTGGCGATTCCGATAGGCGAGCACGAACAGCATAGGAGCCCGCGGTGGCCTGCGCAGCAGACTCGCCAGGAGTTCAACGGAGGCTGGATCGGCGACGTGATAATCGTCAAGGACAAGAACCAGCCTGGGCACGGACAGCTGTTCCAGAAATTCGCGTACGGCGCGGAAGCCGGTTTTCGCCATGGACTTCACAGCGTCCGCCGCACGTTCTCGGTCGAAGTCCATGGTCAGCCGGAGCACCGTGTTCAAATCCTCGCGCTGCCAGGGGGGAAGTCCGTCCACTGCTGCGCGCACGAGATCATGCTGGTCGTCGAACGCGTCCGAGATCAGACCGAATGGTGCGTCATCATCATGTCGATTGACCCTGCCGGTGAATACATGGGAGTTTCCGGAACGGGCGATGCCGGCGAACTTGCCCAGTACCGCAGTCTTGCCAATGCCTGGGTCTCCCGTTATTTTGACAAGCCGGGCAACTGGCTGCCGCGCCCCTACCTGACGGAGGGCGCCGCTCAACGTACTCAAGACATCTCGCCGTCCGGCGAGAGTCTCTGTTTGTGCGGGAGTGGTTGCAGATTCTGCTGTATCCCACATTTCCGAATCGGGTGAAATAGCTAACTGACGTAGATTACGGCCGGTACGTGCCATCGCCCCCCCGTCGTGGCAGTAGGGCGCACATCCGCGTTGGTGCGGACCGCTCCCCCGTGCTTCGCGCACTACGCTTCGCACATTAGCAGCAGGGCGGGTGACCGCACAGGTGCTCGATGTAACATGCATATTGCCATTACCCCTGCAATCTGCATGCCGACCGCCGTCTTCGACATGAGTTCGTAGGCAGGGAGTGTTCGAAATCGCGCGCGGGGTGAGCCCCGCGGGGCACGGCATGGGCGAGGAGTTTGACCTGAACTTGCCGAAAATAATGGCTGATTCGCGGCGGCCACAGGTCGAGATCAATTGTAGGTGTCTTGTTTTGCACCGTGACGCGGCGGCGGGGCGCCGTCGGCCCGGACGGGTTGTCAGTATCCGGATCCGGGGGGTTTGGGCTGACAAGTAGGCACGGGCGGGACTGATCGGCCCCTGTCCCTGCCCAGGGTTATCCCCAGTGCCTAGTGAGCCTCGAGTGGACCAGACTTGGCGCGTACTTCCTCTGACCCGTGCACCTGCTGTGTCCGAGTGCGCGGGCTGTCGCTGTTTGGAGGAACGCGCGTGAGTACACGAATCTATGCACTCCCGGTCGAACAGACGCGGTGGCAAGTTCCCGGTGGGGGAACGACGGTGTTCGACTGGGAATACGACGAGGGCCGCGACCGGCTGCTCGGCCTGTACGAGAAGGGCAAGCAGAAACAGTGGGATGCGGCCGAGCGGATTGACTGGTCGATCGACATCGACATCAGCAACCCCATGGGCGTGCCGGAACAGACAATTGCCATCTATGGATCCCGAGTATGGGACAAGCTCAGCCAGAAGGACAAGGGCGTTATTCGCCATCACCTCGCTTCTTGGCAGTTCTCACAATTCCTGCACGGTGAGCAGGGTGCGCTGATCTGCTCTTCGAAGATCGTTCACACTGTGCCCGATCTTGATTCCAAGTTCTATGCAGCAACTCAGGTGATGGACGAGGCCCGACACGTCGAGGTCTATTCGCGCTACCTCCGAGAGAAACTGGGGCTGGCATACCCGATCAATCCCAGCCTCAAGTCCATCCTCAATGACGTCGTATCCGACTCCCGCTGGGACATGACATACCTGGGCATGCAGGTTCTCATCGAAGGGCTTGCACTGGCCGCGTTCGGGCTGATCCGGGACAACGCCACGGAGCCGCTCGCCCAGGCACTCAATACCTACGTGATGCAGGACGAGGCCCGGCATGTCGCATTCGGCCGGCTCGCGCTTCGCGAGTACTACCCCGAACTCACCCAGGCGGAACGGGACGAGCGCGAAGAGTTCTGCATCGAGGCGTGCTACCAGATGCAGGAGCGGTTCGTCGGCGAAGAGGTCTGGCGCAATCTCGACATCGATGCGGACGAGTGCATCGAGTTCATGCGCAACTCCGAGCACTTCCGTGCCTTCCGCAGCCATCTCTTCTCCCGCATTGTGCCGACGCTCAAGGACATCGGCCTCTTCGGACGGAAGATGAAGCATGCGTTCGGTGAGATGGGAATCATCGGCTACGAGCACCACGATCTCGACTCCCTCATGGAGCAGGACGAGAAGATCGCAAGCGATCTCGACCGCACCAGGATCGAGCAGGTCGAGAAGGTGATCACGCTGGGCGGCGCCGACGTCTGACGGTGCGCAACCTACATATCTGAAGGCCGGATCCGGCCTTTCCGCATCCAGTTTCCTCGGGAGTGCTGAGTAGTGACGACATCCGAACCGGCCCGCAAGCGGCGGGGATACCTCGCGGTGACTCTGACGGCGTCAGGGGGCACTTTCCTCGCGATGCTCGACTCCACGGTCACCAACCTGGCGGTGCCGGATCTGTCCGAGGACTTCCCCACCGCCTCGTTACCCAACCTCTCCTGGGTCATCAGCGCCTACGCGGTGATGTTCGCGGCGCTTCTGGTGCCGGCCGGGCGGCTGTCGGACGTACTGGGCCGGAGACGTCTGTTCCTTCTCGGCATCGGGATCTTCACCGTGGCCTCGCTGCTGTGCGGTGTTGCGCCCAACCTCCCTGTACTCATCGCGACCCGCGGGCTGCAGGGGGTGGGCGCCGCCGCGATGATCCCGGCATCGCTGGCGATCCTGCTCCTCGACGGGCCGGCAGACCAACGGGTGAAGTCGATCGGCTTGTGGAGCGCGGCCTCGGCGTTCGCCGCGGCGGTCGGCCCCAGCGTCGGCGGGGTGCTGGTCGACGTGTTCGGCTGGCGCTCGGTGTTCTACGTCAACCTCCCCTTCGGTCTCCTGCTGATTTTCGCGGCCGTACGGCTGCTGCCCCGTCCCGCCGGCTCGGACAAGAAGCAGATTCCGGACCCGCTGGGCACCCTTCTGGTCGCTCTCGCGGTCGGTGCAATGACCGTGGGAGTCACCGAGGGCGGCACCTGGGGCTGGTGGGACGGCAGGACACTGGCCTGCCTGGTGGGCGGAGCCGCCGGTGCGGTCGTCGCCGTGCTGCGCTCCAGGAAGCATCCGGCGCCTGCCCTCGAGACGTCTCTGCTGGGCAATCGCTCCTTCGCCGTCACGAACGTGGTGTCACTCCTGTACGGCATGGCGCAATACCCGTGGCTGCTGGTCAGCGTGCTCTACCTGACCGGCTCCTGGCACTACTCCGAGCTCAAGGCGGGCTTTGCCATGACACCGGGCGCGGTCGCGGCGTCCGTCGCCGCGCTGGCCATGAGCCGGCTGGCCCCGCGACTGGGAGGACCCCGAGGCGCCACGCTGTCCGGGCTGCTGGCCTTCGTGGCGTGCGGTCTCTGGATGGTGTTCGGGCTCACCGACACCCCCTCGTTCCTGACCTTCTGGCTGCCTGCGGGATGCCTGGTCGGCATCGGCATGGGGGCGGCCACCATGGGGACCTCGGCTGCGGCGGCGCTGAGCGCTCCGCCCACCCGGTTCGCCGCGGCAAGCGGTATGAACACCACCGCGCGGCAATTCGGCGGCGCGCTGGGCATCGCCGCACTGGCGGTGATCATGCAGCAGCGCACCGAGGACGGCGGCGGCACGAACCTCGACGCGTATGTGGGCGTCTTCGCCTTCTCCACCGTCGTCGCCGGCGTCGCACTGCTCATCAGCCTGTTCTGGCTGCGTGTCACCCCGCCGCCGCAAGCGCAGGCCGCCCCCGCTGCCAGGCCCGGGACGGCGTCGCCCGCCGCTGAGGAACGGAGTCGAGGGTGATGGACTCCGAGCGGCACGAGGCCACCCCACGGCGTACGGCACTGGTGACCGGCGCCAACAAGGGGCTCGGCAAGGAGATCAGCCGACAGCTCGCGGCGCTGGGGATGAGCGTTCTGCTCACCGCCCGGGACGAGGAGCTGGGCAGAGCCGCTGCGGCCGAACTCGCGGCCGAGGGCGGTGACATCCGATTCGCACGGCTGGATGTGACCGAGGAGAAATCGGTCCGGTCGGTCGCCGAGCTCGTCGACGGATTCTTCGGCCGTCTCGACATCCTCGTCAACAACGCGGGAGTGAGCGGAGTGGTCCGGGGGGAACCCCTGCCCTTCGACGAGATTTCCGTCGAGACGCTGAGAAGCACGCTCGAGACGAACTTCGTCGGAGCGTTCGCGCTCACGCAGGCGTTGCTGCCCGCGCTGCGCACCGCTGGGGGCCGGGTAGTGAATGTGACCAGCGCGCTGGCCACCTTCGCACGGACCACGGGAAGCGGTCCGGCGGGACGGGCGGACCTCATTCCGTACTGTGCGTCCAAGGTGGCCCTGAACATGACCTCGGTGCTCCTCGCCGACCAGTTGAGGGATTCGGGCGTCACCGTCTGCTCGGTCTCTCCCGGATACGTCGCGACCGACATGAACAACTTCGCGGGTACGAAAACAGTTCGCGACGGCGCACGGACCGTTGTGCGCTTCGCCACCGCAGCCTCCGATGAGCTGCCCGACCGGGCCTTCATCACGGAAGAGGGTGTCGCGCCCTGGTGAGGGGCCACGAGCAAGAGGCGGCCAGGTCTGCGATTTCGTGGTCGCGGGTGGTGGGTCGGGGTAGGCGCCGATCGAGTTGCAGTGCCCCGTACTGCTGCTGCGTAGGCACTCGCGCGGAGATCCTGTCCACGCTCAGCCGAGGCGGGTACCCCAATTCGGCGAGGAGCGTCGGCGTGCCGCCCTTGATCTTGCGGCGCTCCATCCTCGCCGTACCCCGGGCGATGTCCAGCGGGCAGTAGGACGTGACCAGTTCCGCCGACTCGTCGTCGTGGTGTCCATGGGGCCGATCAGCCATAGGTACTCGTCGATTCCGCCGGGCCCGTACAGGTCCATGAACGCCTTGCAGTCACGACATAGCCGGTACCGGCAGAGCAGCATTTCCGCCGTACCACCGGCCCGGATCACGGGAGGATCCGGCGCGGCGAGCCGTCAGGCGCGGGCGGGCGGTGTGAGTTCGGTGCCCGGTCTGGGCGACGTGTGGGCGGCGAAGGAGGCGCGGTAGGCGCGCGGGCTGGTGGCGAGGCGCGCGGCGAAGTGCTGGCGCATCGTGATCTCGCTGCCGAAACCCGTACGGCGGGCGACCTCGGGCATGGGCAGGTCGGTGTGTTCGAGGAGCTTCTGGGCGGCGGCGATGCGCTGGTCCAGGAGCCAGCGCAGGGGCGTCGCGCCGGTGGCCGCGGCGAAGTGGCGGGCGAAGGAACGTGCCGACATGCCCGCGTGGGCGGCGAGGTCAGCGACGGCGAGCGGTTCGTGGAGGTGATGGAGGGCATATTCGCGCACGGATGCGAGGGCGTCGGCGTCGCGGTCGGTGCGCGGGGTGGGGTGTTCGATGAACTGAGCCTGGGTTCCGGTACGGAAGGGGGCGGTGACCATCGAGCGGGCGATCGTCGCGGCCGCCTCGGCGCCGTGAGCCGTACGGACCAAGTGCAGGCACAGGTCGATGCCGGCCGCCGTACCGGCGGCGGTCCAGATGCTGCCGTCCTCGATGAAGAGCGCGTCGGGTTCGACGGTGACGCGAGGGTGATGGGCGCGGAGCAGATCGACGAGGTTCCAGTGTGTGACCGCGCGGCGGCCATCGAGGAGGCCGGCCTGGGCGAGTGTGAAGGCGCCGCCGCACAGGGCGGCGATGGTGGTGCCGCGGACGTGTGCGCGGCGCAGGGCCTCGAGTACTGGTTCCGGGGCGCGGGTGAGATGGTCGTCCAGGCCGGGGACCAGGATCAGGTCGGCACGAGCCAGCCAGGTGAGGGTGCGGTCGGGGGTGAGGCTGAGACCCCCGCGCATGCGGACGGGCGTGGTGTCGGCGGCGACGCGGCGCAGGTCGAAGGCGGGGACGCCGCGGTCGGTGCGATCCGTGCCCCAGACCTCGGTGATGACCGAGACGTCGAAGGCTCGTATGCCCGGGAAGCTGACGAGGGCGACACGGTACGGGACGGGGTCGGCGGACACCGTGGCAGTAAACCATCGATCGCTGACTTGTGCACCTCTGGGGCCAAGTGGACCGGGGCGGCAGGATCGTGGACATGAAGATTGCAGAGAGCGCAGCACTGGTCGTGGTGGACGTACAGAAGGGCTTCGATGAGCTGGACTTCTGGGGTCGGCGGAACAATCCGGAGGCCGACGAGAACATCGCCTCGCTCATCGACGCATGGCAGGCCACGGGGCGGCCGGTCGTCTTCGTCCGGCACGACTCGTCGAAGCCGGACTCGCCGCTGCGGCAGGGACACGAGGGGAACGGCTTCAAGAAGTACGTCGAGCAGCGGCGCGGAAAGGGGCCCGCGGCGGAGCTGTTTGTGACGAAAACCGTGAATTCGGCCTTCTACGGGACGCCGGACCTGGACGCGTGGTTCAGGGCTGAGGGCATCTCGCAGTTCGTGGTGGCCGGGATCCAGACCAATATGTGCGCGGAGACGACGGCACGGATGGGTGGAAACCTTGGGTACGAGGTGCTCTTCGCGCTGGACGCGACGTACACGTTCGATCTTGAGGGGCCGTTCGGCTGGCGGCGGACCGCGGACGAACTGGCGCAGGCGTCGGCCGTGTCACTGCACGGCGGAGGCTTCGCGACGGTGGTGACGACCAAGGAGCTCGTGGCCGCAGCGGCCTGAACGCGGCCGCCCCCGTACACGGACGCATCGGCGAGACCGTAGCGGCTCGCCCCGCCGGAGGGGGATCGATGCCGTTGGTCAATTCGGGCCCGGCGTGACGTCGGCCTTCACGGGACCTGGTTGTGGTCGTGAAGGCCGACGTTGTCCTGCGTGCTGTACGCGAACCCGTCATGACCGGCTGACCGCCCGGGGCCCGGCGGTCGGTAGCGTCGACGTCCATGAACAGTATTGAACTGACGGACGCCGTCCAGGACTTCGGCCGCCTGGTCGCTCTCGTGGAGGAGACCGGCGAGCGCGTGACCCTCACCGAGGACGGCCTGCCGGTGAGCGTGCTACTCCCGGCGGCCGAGCTGGCGTTCGCCGAGTTCCTCGCCCGTCAACCCCCGGTCGGCGAGCAGAAGGGGCTGGTTCGATCGGGGCAGCCTGCCGGGCGCGAGCGTCCGCAGGCTGCGGGTAGAGACCACAGTTCCCCGCCGGTTGCGCGTCACGTGAACAGGGTTGTCCAGGATGGCTGCGACGCCGTGATCACACCAGCCATACCAAGACCATCTCACCCGCGACCAGCAGACTTGGGACAGCCCATAGGGTGAGCGGATGGTCGAACGCGATGCAAGGAAGATGCCGGCGGTGCTGCCCGCCCACGCGATCGAGGTAGGGACCGAGCCGCTGAACCGGCCGACGCGAAACTCAGTGGGCGGCTGGCCGTTCCTCGACGATGCCCAGGAATGGCCCGAGTGTTTTTGCGGCGAGCGGATGGCCCTGTTCTTCCAACTCGACATACCCCTCGACCTGGAGCACTTCGGCGGAGACCACCTGCTGGTCTTCCACTGCCGCACGCACAACGACGCATCCGACCCCAAGATGGCTGCTGGCCGGCTCGTGCCCCGGTACTGGGATGCTCCGCAGCCGCCCTACCCGCGTCCGTTCTGGCGCGTGCTGCTCCAGCGCCACGCGGCGCTGCCGGCGGCTGAGACCGAACCGTCCCTGTGCGCCCTGCCACTGACGCTGCAGCCCTTCGTGGACACCCCCAACCCGCACGGGCTCGGAGCCCAGACATTCAAGGTCGGCGGTACCCCGTCCTGGGCGCAGGATCCTGAGCACTACAAGTGCGCGTGCGGCGCCGATTTGGTGTACGTCTGCCAGGTGCCGGAGGGCATGGAATTCGGCGCCGACACCGACGGGCTGTTTCTCGGCAACGAGATCTACCTGCTGGCGTGCCCCAGCCACTGCGATCCGGCGGCTGTCTGGCCGGTGAACCAGAACTGACCCTTGGGCGTCACCGGCCTGCACAACCCCGTCGGCGCCGATAACCCCACAACGAGCAGGTCAGCCGACGGCTCCGTAGATCATTTACGGGACGACCCTTAGGACAACGTCGGCCTTCACGACCACAACCAGGTCGTGAAGGCCGATGTCACGCCGGGCCCCGAATTGACCAACGGCATCGAGGGGGATCCGGCGGGGCGAGCGGTCACGCGTGGGCGGGGGCCGTCGGCTCGGTGCCCGTCTGGGTGACGACCGAAGCCGCCACCTGCGCCGCGAACTCCAGCATGCTCACCGCACGGTCCGGGCTCAGCGTGCGATCCCAGCCGGCCCTGGTGCCGAGCCGGGCGAGGACGCCCGCCATGAAGGCGTCCCCGGCGCCGATGGTGTTGACCACATCGACCGGGACGGCCGGTACGGAGACGGGCGGACCGGCCGGGGTGTAGGCGGCGGCGCCGTGGGCGCCGCGTGTCATCACCACCAGGCGTCCCTCCCCGGCAAGCCTGCGGCAGCTCTCGTCCGGATCCCTGTCCGGCCACAGCCGCAGCAGATCCTCGTCGCTCGCCTTCACCACATGGGCCAGCGCGCACAGATCACGGAGCAGCCCCAGGCCCCGGCGGGGGTCGATCGTGCGGTCCTCGCGCACATTGGGGTCCACCACCAGCAGCGAGTGCCGGGCGGCCGCCTGCGCGGTCGAGGCGACGGCCTGCGCCGCCGGTTCGACCACCGCGGCCAGGCCTCCCACGTACACCGCGCCGAAGCGGCCGACGTCGGCCGCCCGGTCCGGGAACCGGAAGGTCGCGGTGGACTGGAGGTGGAAGTGGTAGCCGGTCCCCGTCTCCCCCGGATCAGCGACCGCCAGTGCAGTGGGGAGGTCGGAGCGGGCGCAGCGGGTGAGATCCACGCCGGCGTCCGCCAACCGCCGTTCGATGCTCCGCGCGAAGCCGTCACCGCCGAGCGCTCCGGCGAAAGCGACAGGAGTGCCGAGGCGCGCGAGGCCGACCGCCACATTGGCGGGTGCGCCGCCGGGCTGCGCGCGCCTGACGTCCGGCTCGCTCGGCACGGGGACGAGATCGACGAGCGCTTCGCCCAGTACCAGGACTCCGTCGGGCCCGTCGCTCACGGCTCCACCACGATCTTGCGGCCGATGCCCGCCTTGAACCGGTCGATGGCCTCGGGGTACTGGTCCAGCGGCAGCCGGTCGCTGATGAAGACGGACGGGTCGAGCACCCCGGTCGCGAAGAGCGCGGCGGCCCGCTCATAGCTGTGCAGCACCGCCATGGAGCCGGTGATGGTGATCTCCTGGTTGTAGATCCGGTACGGCTCGATCACCGCGGTCGTCGCATAGTCGGCGACCCCGAACTGCAGGAAGGTGCCTCCCTTGGCGACCCGTCCGAGGCCGTCCTGGATGGCCCCCGCATTGCCGGTCGCGTCGATGACGAAATCCCAGCCGCCCGGCTGCTCCAGCTCCTCGGCGGTGGCTGCCGAGCGGGAGCAGCCGAGCAGCGAGGCCGTCGCGAGACGGTCCGGATTGACGTCGAGTATGTCCACGCCCGCGGCGCCTGTGCGTTTGGCGAGCTCCAGCATCATCAGACCCATGGTCCCCGAGCCGTAGATCAGCACCTTGGCGCCGAGGGTGCTGCTGTTGAGCACGTCGTATCCGCGGACCGCGCAGGACAGCGGCTCGATCAGCGCCGCGTCCCTGACGTCGATGTGGTCCGGCAGGCGTACGCAGTTCGCGACGGGGGCGACGGCGAACTCGGCCGCACCGCCGGGCACGGTGACGCCGATGGCCGCCCAGTTGTCGCAGAGGTTGCCCCTTCCGGCCCGGCAGTAGCGGCATTCGTGACAGTGCAGGGACGGGTCGACCGCGACCTTGTCGCCGACGGCCAGTTCGCTGACATCCCTCCCGATGCCCACGATCTCACCGGCGAACTCATGGCCGGGCAGGATCGGCAGCCTGGGCGCGAACTCGCCCTGCAGAATGTGCAGATCGGTGCCGCACAGACCGCACGAGGCCACCGAGACGACGACCTCCCGCGGTCCCGGCGTGGGGTCGGGAACCGTCGTGACGGAGACCTTGCCGGGGGCTTCGACGATCGCTGCCCTCATTTAACAGCTCCTAGGGAAAGGCCCTGGACGAGCTTGTCCTGGGCGGCGTAACCGGCGGCGAGCACCGGCAGGGACACAACGACGGACGCGGCGCACAGCTGGGCGAGGAACAGGCCCTGGCTGGTGACGAATCCGGTCAGATAGACGGGCGCGGTCTGGGCGACCACGCCGGTGAGCACGCGGGCGAAGAGCAGCTCGTTCCAGCTGAAGATGAAGCAGATCAGGGCGGTGGCCGCGATCCCGGGAGCGGCCACCGGCGCGACGACCCGGGCCAGCACGGTCGGCAGCCGGGCGCCGTCGACCTGCGCGGCTTCGATGATGGAGACGGGTACGTCCGCCAGGAAGGACTGCATCATCCAGACCGCGATCGGCAGATTCATCGAGGTGTAAAGAATGACGAGGAGCCAGATGTTGTCCAGCATCCCGGCGTTCTTCGCGAAGAGGTAGACGGGCAGCAGACCGGCGACGACCGGGAGCATCTTGGTGGACAGGAAGAAGAACATCACGTCCGTCCACTTGCGTACGCGCCGGATGGAGAGCGCGTACGCCGCCGGGAGGGCGAGGACGAGCACCAGCAGCGTGGAGAAAGCTGACGCGGTCAGGGAGTTGATCAACGACGGCCAGGGGCTGGGGCCGCCGCCCGCGCCGAAGAACTCCCGGTAGCCGGCGAGGGTCAAGGGCGCGCCGAGGGAGGGCGGATTGGTCGCCGCGTCCGCCTCCGAGTGCAGTGAGGTCAGCAGCATCCATGCGGCCGGCAGACAGAACCCGATGCCCGCCACCCAGGCCAGCAGGCCGAGCGCTGCGGTGCGGCGCCTGGCCCGGCGCGCGGCGGGTGGCAGCAGTGTCGAAGGAGCCGGAGCGGCCGTGGTGGCGGTCATGCGCGGTTCCCCTCCTCACGGAAGAGGGACGAGACCACCCGGAGCGCGAATGTCGCGATGATCATCGTGCCGATCACAACGACGACTCCCGCGGCGGACGCCAGTCCGTACTCGTGGGCTTGGTAGAAGGTCTGGTAAATCGTGTACGGGAGGTTGGCGGTGCCGAGTCCTCCGGAGGTGATCGTGAACACCGCGTCGAAGTTCTGCACGATGTACACCGAGCCGAGCAGGACGCCCAGTTCGAGGTAGCGGCGCAGATGGGGCAGGGTCAGATAGCGGAACGTCTGCCAGGCGCTCGCTCCGTCGAGGCGCGCCGCCTCCATCATCTCGGCGGGCCTGCTCTGCAGTCCCGCGAGGAGGATCAGCATCATGAACGGCGTCCACTGCCAGACGAGCGCCGCTTCGACGGCCATGAGCGGCATGCCGGATATCCAGTCGGGCTGGGCCGGGGACGTATCGCCGAACAGCTCGCCGACCCAGGTCAGTGCCCCGTTGAGCAGTCCGTACTCCGAGTTGTAGAGCGCGTGCTTCCACAACAGCGCCGCGGAGACGGGCACGATCAGGAAGGGCGTGATGAGCAGGGTGCGCACCATGCCGCGGCCGAAGAAGGAGCGGTCGAGAAGCAGGGCGAGCAGCAGTCCGAGCACCACGGTGGCGACGACGACGCTCGCGGTGAGCAGGACGGTGGTGAAGACCGAGTCGCGCAGCTCGGGGTCGGTGACCACGGAGGTGTAGTTGGACAGTCCGGCGAAGCTGCGCGCGTCGGGGTTGAGGGAGTTCCAGTCGAAGAGCGAGATCACCAGCGTTGCCACGAACGGCAGTTGGGTGACCGCGATCAGGAAGACGAGGGCCGGAAGGAGCGGGGCCCGGGTGGCCCAGGCCCGTACGCCCCCCTTCCGCTCCTTCGGCTGCCGCGCCTGCTTCGACCGGACCTGAGGGTTCAGCGGCTGTGTGGTGACGGAGGCACTCACTGCTGCTCCCTGCCGACCTTCTCGGCCAGCTTCTGGGAGGCGGCCAGGGCCTGGTCGACGGACTGGCGGCCGGCGATGGCCGCGCTGATCTCCTGCGAGACCTTGGTGCCGAGGTCGGTGAACTCGGGGATGCCGACGAACTGGATTCCGGCCGCGGGGCGGGGCTGGGTGCCGGGGTTCTCCGGGTTGGCGCTCGCGATGGCTTTCTCGGTGATGTCCGCGAAGGCACCCGCGGCCTTGCGGTACTCCGGGTTGGCGTAGGTGGAGGCCCGCTTGCCCGCGGGCACATTGGCCCAGCCGCTCTTGCCGCCGACCAGTGCCTCGTACTTCTTGCTGGACGCCCAGGAGATGAACTTCCAGGCGCTGTCGGACTTCTTGGACGCCTTCTGCATGCCCCAGGCCCAGGTGTAGAGCCAGCCGGAGCTCTTGGTCTTCTCCACCGGCGCAGGTACGTATCCGATCTTGCCCTTCACGGGGGATCCGGCAGCCTCCAGGGAACCGGCTCCGGCCGTGGCGTCGTACCACATCGCGGTTTTGCCCTGGGTCATGTTGTTGAGGCACTCGGCGTACCCGGACTGGGCCGCGCCCGCCTCACCGTGCTTGCGCACGAGGTCGACGTAGAACTGGGTGGCCTTCTTGAACTCCGGGGAGGTGAGCTTCGCCTGCCAGTCCTTGGTGAACCAGGTACCGCCCATGGTGTTGACGACGGTGGTGAGCGGGGCGATGACCTCGCCCCAGCCGGGGAGCCCGCGCAGACAGATGCCCTTCATGCCGCTCTCGGCGCCGTCCGCCTTGGCCGCGAGATCGGCCACCTGCTGCCAGGTGGGCTGCGCCGGCATCGTCAGCCCCTTCCTCGCCAGGACGTCCTTGCGGTACATGAGGAAGGACGACTCGCCGTAGAAGGGCTCGGCGTAGAGCTTTCCGTCCTTGGCGGTGAGCGAATCCCGCAGCGGCTTGAGGATGTCCTCCTGGTCGAAGGCGGAGTCCTTCGCCGCGTACTCGCCGAGCTCGTGCAGCCAGCCGTTCTTGGCGTAGAACGGCACCTCGAAGTTGCTGATGGTGGCGACGTCGTACTGGCCCGCCTGGTTGGAGAAGTCCTGGCTGATCTTGTCGCGGACGTCGTTCTCCGGGAGCACGGTGAAGTTGACCTTGATGCCGGTCTCCTTGGTGAAGTGGTCCGCGGTCAACTTCTGCAGCTCGACCATCTGCGGGTTGTTCACCATGAGTACGTTCACCGCCTCGCCCCCGCCGGAGGAGGAAGCACCTGCTCCGCTGCACCCCGCGAGCAGGGCCATGGCTGCCGTGCCCGCCCCCACACTCAGGCGGATTCCACGTGGTCGTCGCTGGAGGGGCATGATTTCTCCTGATCGGTCGTAGCGGCTCGGTGATTGGTGGTTCAGGGCATGAAGGCCCTGCCTCGGCCGGGCTGCTGGGTATCAATGCGCTTATGGGGTACGGCAGTTGGGCACCGAGGGCGCGTCGGGGTCAGACGCGGATGATCTGGGGGCCGAGGAGGGAGTAGCGCTGCGCCTCGGCCGAGGGCAGGCCCACGTCGGTGACGATCGCCTCGAAGTCGCCGACGTCGGCGAAGCGGCAGAAGCTCGCCGCGCCGAACTTCGTATGGATTCCGGCGAAGACCCGTCGGCGGGCGCTGCGCATGGCCTGCGCCTTGACCTCGCTGACCGCGGGGTCGGGTGTGGTCAGTCCGTGTTCACGGGAGATGCCGTTCGCGCCGACGTACGCCAGATCGATGACGAAGTCGGCGAGCATCCGGGTGGCCCAGTGGTCGACCGTGGCCATGGTGCCGCCGCGGACACGTCCGCCGAGCAGCAGCACCGAGGTCTTCTCGGCGTCGGCGAGGACGGTCGCCACCGCCAGGGACGCGGTGACGACGGTCAGTGGCCGGTCCCGCGGCAGCGCTTCGGCGACGAGCTGCGGGGTGAAGCCCTCGTCGACGAAGACCGTCTCGGCGTCGCCGAGCAGATCGGCGGCGGCCGTCGCGATCCGGGACTTCTGCGGCACATGTCGGGTGGTGCGCACGGCGAGCGTGGTCTCGAAGCCGGCGGACTCGACGGGGTAGGCCCCGCCGTGCGTACGCCGGACCAGGCCGTGCTCCTCCAGGGTGTGCAGATCCCGCCTGATGGTCTCCTTGGCCACCCGGAACTGGTCGGAGAGCCGGTTGACGTCGACCGACCCGTCCCGCCGGGCCGTCTCGAGAATTCCTCGTCTGCGTTCCTCGGTGTCCACGGCACACTTCCTTGCTTCTGCTTTCTGCTTCTGCGTCTGCTTCTGCTGGTGCTGGTGCTGGTGCTGCGAGCCGGCGTCCGTTCGGGCTCATGCGTCGTTTGTACAAGCAGGCACGGCCGCTCGACCAGGCTCTTCGCTGAGTCTGCTGTGCCCGAATCTGCCCGTTTCAGCAAAGCCGTCGGCGCTGGTCGGGCACCATCGGGCCGGAAGCGCGGTGGACGGCGCTGCCCGCTTCCCGCCCTGACGGCGTCCGAACCCTGCCCGCGGGCGGACACTTGAGCCGTGGCGCGATGCGGCCGACCCGGAATGCGGAACAATCCGGAGGGCTTGAGGATCAATGAATGGCTGGCTCCGCCCGTACGTATGTGCAGAGGCGGAGATGGATTTTCCGACGGACATCCAGGAGCACACGTATGAGTGGAACAGCCCAGATCGGCGTCACGGGGCTCGCGGTGATGGGCCGCAACCTCGCCCGTAACTTCGCCCGCAACAGCTTCACGGTGGCCGTGCACAACCGGACAGCGGCGAAGACGCGGGCGCTGGTCGAGGAGTTCGGTCACGAGGGCACCTTCGTGCCCGCCGAGTCGGCCGAGGAGTTCGTCGCGGCCCTGGAGCGCCCGCGCCGCCTGGTCATCATGGTCAAGGCGGGCGATCCGACGGACGCCGTGATCCAGGAGTTCGCGCCGCTGCTGGAGGAGGGCGACGTCATTATCGACGGCGGCAACGCCCACTTCGCCGACACCATCCGCCGCGAGAAGGAGCTGCGGGAGCGTGGCATCCACTTCGTGGGCGCGGGCATCTCGGGCGGCGAGGAGGGTGCGCTGCACGGGCCGAGCATCATGCCGGGCGGGTCCCCCGAGTCGTACGCTTCCCTGGCCCCGCTGCTGGAGAAGATCGCCGCGAAGGCCCCCGACGGCACGCCCACCGTCGCGCACATCGGCCCGGACGGCGCCGGTCACTTCGTGAAGATGGTGCACAACGGCATCGAGTACGCCGATATGCAGCTGATCGCCGAGGCGTACCACCTGCTGCGCGCGGTCGCGGGCTACTCCCCCGCCCAGATCGCCGAGACCTTCCGCACCTGGAACACCGGACGGCTCGACTCGTATCTGATCGAGATCACCGCCGAGGTGCTGGCCCACACGGACGCGGCGACCGGAAAGCCCTTTGTCGACATCGTCGCCGACCAGGCGGAGCAGAAGGGCACGGGCCGCTGGACGGTGCAGATCGCGCTCGATCTGGGTGTGCCGGTCTCCGGTATCGCGGAGGCGGTCTTCGCGCGCTCACTGTCGGGCCACGCCGAGCTGCGCAACGCCTCGCGCGCCCTGCCGGGCCCGACGGCCGAGCCGCTGAGCGAGGCCGAGGCCGCACGTTTCGCCGACCAGGTCGAGCAGGCGCTGTACGCATCCAAGATCGTGTCGTACACCCAGGGCTTCCACCAGATCCAGGCGGGCAGCGACGCGTACGACTGGGACATCGACCTCGGCACGGTCGCCGCGATCTGGCGGGCCGGCTGCATCATCCGGGCGGCGTTCCTGGACCGGATCCGCGGCGCGTACGACGCACAGCGCGACCTGCCGAGCCTGCTGTCGGACAAGCAGTTCGCCGAGGAGATCGGCGCGGCGCAGGACGACTGGCGCGAAGTGGTCGCGTCGGCCGCCCGGCAGGGCGTGCCGACGCCGGGCTTCTCGGCGGCCCTCGCGTACTACGACGCCCTGCGTGCCGAGCGGCTGCCCGCGGCGCTCACCCAGGGCCAGCGCGACTTCTTCGGCGCGCACACCTACCGGCGGACCGACCGGGAGGGTTCGTTCCACACCCTCTGGGGCGGTGACCGCTCGGAGGTGCGCACCGACTGAGCCGCGGCTACGCCGGGCGGGTCAACGGCGGGCTGGTCAGCCCGCCGGTCCCGGCGCGGGCTCCGGCTCCGGTACGGGGTCGGGGCTCGGGCCCGGCGGCCTCGGAATGGGGTCCGGCGCGGGTCCCGGCGGGGGCGAGGGCGTCGGCACCGGGCCCGGCAGCGGGCCAGGATCGGGTCCGGGCGGGCCCGGCGTCGGGATGGGCGAAGGGGGGACGGGCGGCTGGGTCATGCCAGACCTCCAGAGGTACGGAGTCGCGTTCCCAATGTCTCCCGTTGCGCGTGCCCACGCGCGCCGGGTCCACGCGTCATGATCCGGACGAGGCCACCTCGGCGGCCGCCCGCAGCCCTTGCCGAGGACTGGTGAGGACCGGGACAGCCGTCCTCGTACGGTCGGCGGCGTCCGCCATCGAGGCCTGGGCCAGAACGATGACATCCGCCTCGCGCACCGCGTCGACGGCGGCGGCCACCGCGTTCAGAAAGCCGTCGCGATCGCCCGCCTCGAAGCGCTCCCAGGCGCCGTCGACGAGCAGCGTGCGCAGGTCGACGTGCCGGCCTGCGGCCTCTTCTCGGATCAGCGCGGCTGTCGGCTCCAGGGTGCTGTGCACGGTCGCCGCCACGACGACGCGACGCTTCCCGGCCGCCGCCGCGGCCATCGGACGGTCGACCCGCAGCACCGGTACACCCAGCTCGGCGGCGCATGCCTCGGCGACGCCGCCGATGGTGGAGCAGGTGCACAGCACCACGGTCGCACCCTCGGCGACGGCTCCGGCCAGCACGGCGGCGACCGCGGAGGCGACCGCCGCGGGGCCTTCCTCGCGAGCCCTTGCCAGTAGCTCCTCGTGGACGAGGTGACGCAGCGCGAGCCCCGGGTGGTCCTCGTCCCGCAGGGTCTCGAAGACGGGGACATGGACCGGGGAGGTGTGCAGCAGCGCCAGCATGGCAGGGATGCTAACGCCACTGCGGGAGTCACCAGAGCCGGGGATCCGCCTTCAGCTGCTCCTGCGCGGCCCGCACCAGTTCGGCCGGGGCCGCGGGGGCCGCGTCGGGGTGGCGGAGGGCCCACTCGGCGGCGTACGGACACAGCGGAACGACGGGAACGCCCTCACGCGCCGCCATCGCGTAGAACTCCCGCACCAGCGCGCCCGCGATGCCCTTGCCCTCGTGCTCCGGCTCCACCACGGTGTGCACGGCGACCAGGGCGGCCGGGGTCGCGTCGAGGGTGAAGTAGACGATGCGGCCGGTGACCTGGCCGTCCTCGTACGCCTCGAGGAGTCCTGCCGGACGGTTGTCGCGGATATCGGGATCTGCCATGGCAGGTGTCTCCTTCGGGCGAGCCGGACGGCGGACGACGCTCCGCGAATCAGACGGCGGCGTGCGGGCTGCGTTCCGTACGGCTGCCAGGCACGGGCGCGGAGGCGTCCGAGCCGAGGGCGACGATCCGGTTCTCCGCGTCGACATGGACGACGCTGGGCACCAGGCTGCGCGCCTCGGCGTTGTCGACCTGGGCGTAGCTGATCAGGATCACCAGATCGCCGGGGTGCACAAGGTGGGCGGCCGCGCCGTTGATGCCGATGACTCCCGAGCCGCGCTCGCCCTCGATGACATACGTCTCCAGTCGGGCGCCGTTGGTGATGTCGACGATGTGGACGAGCTCGCCGGGGAGCAGATCGGCGGCTTCCATCAGCGCGGCGTCGACCGTGACGGAGCCGACGTAGTGCAGATCGGCCTGGGTCACGGTGGCCCGGTGGATCTTGGACTTGAACATGGTACGCAGCACGGCGGCACTCCCGGATCTTGGCTCCCTGCCTGCTTTTTGCAGGTCAGGGGCGGTTTCCATACCCAACTGTCTGTCGCATCTTCGGGCAGCCTCGGCAATCAGGGCTGATGCTGACCGATCGCTGACTGGTCCGACACCACGTCAGTTGAGTGCAGAGGCTGCCGACAGCCTTCCGCCCCACCCCACGTGGACCGCACCAGCGTACGCAACCACTGCCCGGCTGCCCAGCCGAGGGTGCAGGCGAGGCGTTCAAGATGTCTGCGCTGGAACCGTCTGCTCCGGGCCGCTACCCCTCGGCGGCGTCCGTTCGGTCCTTGTCGGACTGCGCAGCCAACTGCCTCTTGGTCCGGCTGCCGAGCACCGCGGCTGCGGCGAGCCCGCTGCCGAGGAAGGCCACGGCCACGACCCACGGCTGGTCGAAACGGTGACCGGTCGCGTGGTCGAGGGAGTAGCGACCAGCCCCGGCGAGTCCGATGGCGGCCGCGGTGAAGCCCAGGAAGGCCGGGTACTCAAAGCCTCCACCCTGGTTGAAGAACCCGGCGGGCATGTGCACGGCCACCGCACCGGCCATGGCTCCCGCGGCCGCGGCACCGGCCGCCGGGGTGGCCAGGCCCAGCGCGAGCAGTGCGCCACCGCCCGCCTCGCCGAGCCCGGCGGCGACGGCGCTTTCCCGGCCGGGGTGGAATCCCATGGCCTCCATGCCTTTCGCGGTGGCGTCCAGACCGCCGCCCCCGAACCAGCCGAGCAGCTTCTGCGAGCCATGTGCCACGAGGACCGCGCCGGTGCCGGTGCGCAGTACGAGCAGTCCGAGGTCACGTCGGTTGATGCAGGCCATGAAGGTCTCCCAGTGCGGACGTGGTCGGGTCGGCGTACGGGATCCACTCTCGCCCGGGCCGGGCCGCCGTCCCCTGTGCTGCTGCGCCATACGGATGATGCGGGACACGTGATCCACTGGCCGGAACCGTGCGGTGGATTCTGCGCGCCGGATCTGGCACGCCGGGCAAGCTCGGCGCGACGCTGGACCGCACCCGGCGGTGTAGGTGACCGCATCCTGCGATCTCGCCCTGCCCGCGATCGTCTCGGCGTCCGTCGCCCGAGGGCAGCCAACAGAGCCGATAACCGCCGCGATCATCAGGGCAGTTGATATTCTCGGAGCTCGCCCGGCGCCCCCGGGCGGGGGCTTTCGGGGGGGATCATGAAGCCACGTCTGGTGTTCGTGCACGGCATCGGCGGTCCGCGGGACGCCGCCACCGAACTCGACGCCTGGCTGCGCGCATTGGCCGACGGCGCCCGCGCTGCGGGCCATTCGCGGCGGGTCCTGGATCTGGTGCAGGGCTGGGCGGCGGATGCTCGATTCGCCTACTACGGCGATCTGTTCCGTACGAGCGGCGCCCAGGGCGCGACGGACGACCCCGGCGCGGACGAGGAGACGCAGCTGGTCGGCGAGTGGCTACTGGAAGCCGTCGACGAGCGGCTGGCCGAGCCCGGCACCGACGAAGAGGGGCGCATGCTGCGCCACGCACGGGCCCAACTCGTCCCCGAGGGCGCATCGCAGGGCCTCGGTGAGGTGGGCCGGCACGTGCTCAACGCCGCGAACACACTGCTGTCACTACCCGGCCTGCGCACCTTCGGCGGCTGGGCCGGCGCCGGACTGATGGTCCTCCAGCTGCGCCAAGTGGCACGCTATCTGCGCCGCGCCGAACCGGACGAGGAGGGCCTGACCCTCGACGCCCGGATCCGCCGCCGCCTCGAGGAGGCACTGGACCCCACCGGACCCACCATCGTCGTCGCCCACTCTCTGGGCACCGTCGTATCGCTGGAGACGCTGCACACATACCGAGGAGGCGTACCGCTGCTGGTCACCCTCGGTTCACCGATGGGGATGCGCACGGTGGTGCAGCCCAGGGTGCGCCCGCAGCCGTTGCAGGTGCCCGGCACGGTCGACCGGTGGCTCAACTTCTGGGACCGGGACGACTTCATCGCAGGACGGCCGCGACTGGAGAAGTTCGTACGCCCCAACGACCGGTCCGTGCTGCCCGTCAGCAGGCGGGTCGACTCCGACGGCGTGTGGGTGCACCCCGCCGCCAAATATCTCGCGCAGCCCTCCGTCGCCGGGCCGGTCGTCGAGGCGATCGAGGCAGCCACGATCGCATGACAACGCCGACTCCTCGCCGCCACACCCTGGTCATCGCGCCGCAATGCGAGGAGTTGGGGCTGCTCGACGGTCTGGAGGAGGTGGCGCGGTCTCTGCACGGCTCGTTCACGGACCGCTGGACGGGCGCGTGCACTCCTGCCACCGCGTCGTCACTGCTGTGCGGCCCGTCCGTCGACCAGGCGCAGATCGAGGCCGCGATCCGCAGCGCTGCCCAGCAGGCGGGCGAAGCGCGAGCGGTGCTTGTCCTCGCGCTGATCGGCCACGGCATCACGCCCGGCCAGAACCCCACCCTGTATCTAATGGCGGGCGACTCGAAGCCCGATGTGATCGGCTCCGCGGTGAACGTCGGGGCGCTGCTGACCCAGGCCCTGGAGACACCTGGACTGCCCGGCGTGATCACGCTCGTCGACACCTGCCACGCCGGGGGTGCCACGCCGGATCTCAAGGCCCTGGACGCCGGGGTGGGCCAGGGCGCGACCCGGTTCTCGCTGCTGATGTCCGTCGGTGCCGCACAGTCCGCGTACCGGCTCGCCTTCACCCGTGGCATCGTCCAGGTGCTCGCCGAAGGCATCGGCGGCGCGGGCGAGTTCCTGCGGCCCGCGGCGGTGCTCGATGCCGTACGGGACGCCGTGCCGGGCCAGGACGCCCGACTCGTGGAGTACGACGGTGCGCAGTTCGGCGAACGCCCCTGGCTCGCGCGCAACGCCGACCACCGCCTGCGGTCCGGGTCGGTGCTCGGGCCGCTGGCGACCGAGGAACTCGACCAGGCACTGGAACCTCTGGGCGGCGCTGCCCTGCTGACCGCGCCCGTCACCGGCGCCGATGTGCTGGAGCGGCTGCGCGTCACCCTGCGTGAGCGTCCGCCGGGGAGCGCCGCCGAGCTGGCCTGGGCGCTGCGTGTCGTCGACGGTCTGCTTGACAGCCTGCGCACCATCGACCTGCTCACCTCCTGGCCGGGTCGGCCGCTTACGTCCGAGCGGCTGCGGCGCGCGATGTCGGCCGCGGCGGGCCGGTCCGGTGCGCGGCTGCCGGACGCCTCGGGGAGCGAACTGCTGCGGGACGCCGTGGAGTACCTGCGACTGCGCGCCCCTCGTGTCGACGAGACGCGCACCACTCCCCTGGCGGCCTTCGTCGCGGCGCTCGCCACCGAGGACCAGCCGGCCCCGGACAATCCCCGCCTCACCGCCTGGGCGCACTCCGTCGGCGCCGAAGTCGAACTCAACGACGCCTTCGAGGCATTGCGGCAGCAGGGCACCAGATCGCGACTGCGACTGGTCGTCAGCCTGCATGCGGCCGTCGCCGACGAATGGCCCGAGACCCTTGACGCCTGGCTCCTTGACCGTGGCGATGTACACGCACACAAGGAGTTCGACTGCGCCCCCGACCAGACGGGGGTCGAGCAGCGGCTGGCCGGCGTGCTGAAGTGGGCGTCCCTGCAGACCAGAACGATGGGTGTACGGCTGCAGCGGGTCGAGGTCGCCGCCTCTGCCGCGCTGCTGCTGCGCTGGCGGCCCGAGGAGACGGACTTCGGCGAGCGGCTCGGTGTCGCGTACGACGTCGTACTGCGCTGGAGCGAGCGGCTGTGCCCGCCGGACCATCTGTGGTGGATCAATGACCGGGCCAGGGAGAAGCTCCAGGCGATGAGCGCGTGCGGAGCGGGCGGTGCGCCCGTGGACTGGCTTGGCAAGCAGGAGACCGGACAGGCCCAGGAGCTCAGGAAGCGGCTCGGGCACGGAGCGTACGCGCGAGCGGTCGCTCTGGAGCACCGGCCGGCGCGGTTCGAGCAGGTGATGGAGGTACTCCTGGCGTACGCCCCGATCGTGCTGTGGCCGGGCGGCGACGGCAACGTGCCCGGCAGGTCCCGGGACAGCCTCGACAGGTTCTGGCATCTGCTGCCCACGGAATTCAGCGAGGCCTACCGCCGCAGCTGGGGACAGCACACACCGGCGGAGCCGGACGGCCGGGAGCATCTCGCGCAGTGGCGCTCGGTGTGGCACGACTCCGAATGGCTCGACTTCTGCGACTGGTTCGAGCAGTTCACTACCGAGGGGGAGAACTCCGCATGACCTGGCAGCCCTTCTACGTCGGGGACGGCACGCCGCGCGATGTCGACCTCGGCGAGCCGCCTCCGTGGCGCAGCTTCCCCCGGCAGGCCCTGCACAAGCAGTTTCAGCCGCCGCCGGGTCTGGTCAAGGCGGTCAACGCCGCGCTGGCGCTGCGTCGGCCGCTGCTGGTGACAGGCGCGGCGGGTTCCGGCAAGTCCACGGTGATCGAGCAGGTCGCGGCGGAGCTGAAGCTCGGCGCCGTACTGCGCTGGCACATCACCTCGCGCAGCACCCTTATGGAGGCCCTGTACCGGTACGACGCCTTGGGCCGCATCCACGCCCAGCGGCTCGACGGGCCCGGTGGCAGCGACGACATCGCGCCCTTTCTGCAGATGGGCCCGCTGGGCACGGCGCTGCTCCCGGCGGAACATCCGCGGGCGCTGCTGATCGACGAGATCGACAAGAGCGATCTGGATCTGCCGAGTGATCTGCTCGATGTGCTGGAGCGTGGGGAATTCGAGATCCCCGAACTCGCGCGGTACAAGAGCGAGATCGTCGAGGTTCGGGAGTGGGACGGCGACACGCGCCGCCCGGTGGAGCGCGGGCTCGTCCAGTGCGACAGCTTCCCGTTCATCGTGATGACGAGCAATGGCGAACGGGACTTCCCCGCGGCCTTTCTGCGGCGCTGCATCCGCTACACCATGCCGCTGCCGACGGTCGACGCGCTGCGCCGGGTCGTCGAGGCGCATCTGCAGGTCGGTACGGATACGGATCGGCCCGGGGCGGTCGACCTGTTGATCGAGACCTTCGTCGGGCGCGTCGCGGCGGGCGAGAACCTGGCGATCGACCAGCTCCTCAACGCCGTGCACCTGCTGACCGGCGGCAGTGCTCCTGCCGGAGAGGACAAGCAGGAGGTCATGGACCTCGTCCTGCGCGAGCTGTCGCGTGCCTGAGGAGGCGTCGCTGGCGCGGGCGGTGGCGGCGCTGCGCGCCGCGGCGCCGGAGCTGGATGGGACTGCGTTGGCCGATGCGCTGTGGCTCGCGTCCCGGATGGCTGAGGACGGACAGGCGAAGGCGGTGTCCGGGGCGCCTTCGCCCGAACAGTCCGCCGAGGCTGCATGTGCACCCGAGCCGATGGCGGAGGCTGCTGCGACGCCGCCCTCGGGTGCGGGAGCCGCCGCCCCCGAGCGCGCCCTGCACGAGCGGCTCGCCGGCGCGAGCTCGCGGATCCGGGGCGACGCGGTTGCCGCGTCACGGGCCGCGGGCCTGCCGTTGGCGCTGGAGGTGACCCGCGCCCTGCGGCCATGGAAGCGGCCGTGGCGTCAGGGCCGCCGGCCCGCCCTCGACATAGACGCCACGGTGGACGGCTACGCCCGCAGCGGGGAGCTGATCCCGGCGTTCAGCCCGGCGCCGGAGCGGTGGTTCGACCTCGTACTCGTGGTGGACCGCTCCCCCGCCATGCAGGTGTGGCAGGAGACAATCGCCGACTTCACCGCCGTACTGGACCGGCTCGGCGCGTTCCGTACCCTTCAGGTGCGCGATCTCACCTTCGGGGACGAGGGCCCCGAACTCCGCGACCACCAGGGCCGGTTGACGGGGACGGGCCAGCTGCGGTCGCCCGACGGCCGTCGGCTGGTGGTGGCCGTTTCCGACTGCGCGGCACCGGGGTGGCGAGAGCCGAACGTGTGGCGGCAGCTGTGGGAGTGGTCCCTGACAACGCCGGTCGCTCTGCTCAATCCGCTGCCGCCGAAACTGTGGCGCCGGACGGGTCTTGATCTGCCGACGGTGCGGGTCGCGCCCGGGGCACCGGGCTCGGTCAACTCCCATCTGATCTTCGATCCGCCGCCGCTGCTGCCCGACGGTGATGACGGTCCGTGGCTGCCGATCCCCGTGCTGTCGCTGTCTCCCCACTCCCTGGACCGCTGGTCGCGCACTCTGATGCGCACGGCCCCTGAGGGGTGCGGCGCGGTGCTCGTCCCGCCGGGTGGCCGCACGGCGACTCGTCGCCGAGCCTCTCGTCCGTCGGCTGCCGACGCGCGCGCTGACGGCTTCCTGCGCACGGCTTCGCCCGCGGCGGCGCGCCTGGCTGTGCTCTGCTCCGCCTTCGACCGGCTGAGCATGCGGCTGCTGCATCTCATCCGCCAGGAGCTGGTGCTCGAGGCAACGACAGCGGATGTCGCAGAGCTGCTCACCAGCGGGCTCTTCTCGCTCGGCACGGATACCGCAGGAACGGTCGAGCTGGCTCTGCCCGAAAAGGTGCAACGGCGGCTGAGGCGGGAGCTCGCGGAGCACGAGGTGTGGCGGATCAACCGGGCTCTGAGCCGACATGTGTCGTCACGGGGGGCCGGGGCCGGGCAGCTTCCGTCGGTCGCGCACGACCCGGAGGGGACGTCGGAACTCCCGGCGGAACTGCAGCCGTTCGGGCAGGCGTCGCGGCGGACGCTGGAGCTGCTGGGGCTGTCGTCGGAGGGGCGCGAGCCGCGTCGGGCGGGATCGGGGAGACCGGTGCCGACTCAACTCCCCTCGGAAACTGTGGAGTTCTTCGTGGGGCGCGAAAGGCCCCTTGAGGAGCTGCTGCGTTTCCTCACCTCGCCGGGATCACGGGTCGTATGTCTGGCGGCACGTGGAGGTACGGCGGGCGCGGGCAAGACCGCACTGGCCCTGCGCGCCGCCCACATGGCGAAGAACCATTTCCCGGATGGCCAGCTCTTCGTGGACCTGCGAGGTTCCAGTTCGCGCCCGCTGGATCCCGCCCCGGTGCTGGTCGGCTTCCTTCAGGCGCTGGGCGTACCGCTCGAGTCCGTTCCCGGCACCATCGACGAGCTTGTGGAGCTGTACCGCGAGACCCTGGCCGGGCGCCGGGTGCTGCTCGTACTGGACAATGCCCACGATGCGTCGCAGGTCGCTCCGCTGCTTGCCGGCACGGACTCTGCCGGCTGTGCGGTCGTCATCACCAGCAGACAGGCGATGCCCCGCCTCCGTTCCAATGTGATCCAGATTGCCCCGCTGGACGAAACGCACGGGCTGACCCTGTTGAGCCTCCTCACGGGACGGCGGGGGCTCAGCAGTGCGGAACGCTTGGAGCTCGTTCGGGGCTGTGGCGGATGGCCGCTGGCGATCGCCCTGATCGCCAAGTGGATCGCCACGCGAGAGACACCTCCCACGCACCGGATCGCGCTGGGGCTCAAGAGCACCGACCCCACCGATACGGCTTTGGATGCCGCACTCAAGCTGCGCTTCAACCATCTGGACTCCGGGCTCGCGCGGGCCTTGATGCAGCTCGCCCTGATGGATACCGCGCAGCTGACGGTTCATGAGATCGCCGCGGTGCTCGACATGCCCCTCCGATCGGCGGTCGAGACCGTCAACGCACTTGTCCTTCACGGTCTGCTGGAGCGCTCAGCACTGCCTGCTCGGTACCCGTACCAATTCCACGACGAGGTACAGCGCTTCGCCCGGCAGCGAGCCTGGGGCGAGTCGGATGCCGTAGAACGGCTTCTCAGCCACTACAGCAGGGAGGCTGTGCGTGCCTGCAGGGCGGACCGCCCGGGTGACCTGCTCGCCGACCGCCTGGGGCTCATCGGCTCCGACGAAGCCACAGTCGCGAGGGGCACTGGCCTTGAGCGGCTCCTTGAAGAGTTGCCCCATGTGCTGACTGTGCTCTCTGCCGACGACGTCGGCCGCAGCGTCGCCCCACGCATCCGGGCAAATCTGCTCCTGCTGCTCAGGGATCTCGCATCGTCCCCCTTTCACGCGGCGCAGTACCGCAGTGCCGCGCTCACCATCTCCGACGACGCCATGACGGCCGGGGACGGCTTGAGCCGTGCGAGGGCTCAAGTCGCCTTGGCCCACAGCCTTTTCTCAGCGGGGCTGATGTCAGAGGCGCGGGCCGCCCTGGAGACCACGGTCGGCGAGGAAGATCCCGCCACAGCAGGGATCGTCGCCCATCTCTTCGGGACAATCGCACAGCTGGAGGGCGGCTACTCACGCGCATTGGACCACTACACACGGGCGCGTGCCATCGCCGGTTCCTGCCGTGACCACTCCGCGGAGGCGTCGGCGCTCGAGAGCCTTGCCCGGCTCCACCTGGAGCACGGGGCGGCCGATCACGCGGTCGACGCGGCCACTCGCGGGCTTGAGCTTCTGCGCGCATTGGGCATTTCACTTCGCGTCGCCGAGCTGCTGCGTGTGCTGTCCGACGCACACCACCAACTCGGTCATCACACCGAGGTGTTGGAGTACCTCTCCGAGGCCGTGCCACTGTTCCGGGAACATCGCAGTCACCAGGCCGTGGGCATGGCTCTGCTGCGCATGGCACAGACCCACCTGGCCGTCGGCGATCTTGAGTCGGCGCACGGCGCCGCCCAGGCGTCGGCGTTGACGCTCGTCCAGACGGGCAGCACCTCACAAGAGGCGGAGGCCCTGACCGTGCTGGGGAATGTCCTCCATCACGTGGGTGATACGGACACCGCCCGGCAGCGCTGGCGAGAGGCACTGGCGCTCCTCCTGACGACCGACGACAGCGGCCGGGTGGCCGAACTCCAAGAGCTCCTGGCCGAACAGGCAGAACAGGCAGAACAGGCAGAGCCGCCGCGAGTCGCCCTCCAGGAACAACCCCGGCCAACAGTCATCGCCGTCGACATCCAGGACTTCGCCACGCACCGGAGCGCGGACCGACCGGTTCTGCTCGACACGCTGGACGAGGTCCTGGCCGCTGTCGGCGTGGACGCGAGCCGACGCAGGCCGCGCTTCTGGGACGGCACCGTCGTCCTCGCCGTCGACGCGGACGTCCCGATCGCTCACATCCTGACCGGGCTGGTGGACGACCTCCCGAGGGCGCTCGACACTGTCAACCAACGGCGGGGCTCTCCCCAGCTCGCCGTGCGGGTCGCCGTCCACGCCGGTGCCGTGCAGAGCGGCGTGTCAGGGCTTGCCGTGGACACGGCACTCAAGCTGCTCCGCTGCGATGACCTCGACAGCGTTGCCCGAGCGTCGCGCGCTTCGCGCACGGTGTGTGTCTCCGCGATTGTCATGGAGGCCGCTCTGCGACACCCCGGCACAACTGTGTCGACCGAGCGTTTCGCGAAGCTTCGCATCAACGACGAAAGCGGGACGCTGAAAGCATGGCTCCAAATCCCGGACATCCGACCGCCGATGGACGAGGAACTCCAGCGCCTGCGCGAAGCGTTGCTGGCCGAGGATCCGGACGGACGCCGCATGGCGAATTTGCTCAGGGACCGCATCGACAAGGCCCTCGACGGCCCCCGGACTGGTCGCTTCGACGTCGAAGAGCTGACGTCCTCCGAGCACGGCCACCTTTCCGAGTCCGTGGAACTGGCTGTGCGGGAAGAGTTCGACCTGCCGGACGTCCAATTCGACGTCCACTTCACACTCTATGGGCCACAAGGGCTGTTCTTGCCCGAGGCGCAGGCCGGGCTCTGCCTCGCCCTGTACGCCAACGAAATGAAGTCCACGTGGTGGGCCGGACTGATCCGGGCAGAGCCCGGATTGCCGGCAGAAGCGGTCGACGACCAGGACGGGAAGCGAGCCCTCGACCGCGATGCCGCCCCCCACGTGGAATGGCTCCACCGCAGGGCCGAGCTGCCGGAGAATCTCCTGTTGCACGTCCCCGAGGCGGACCGTACGGCGATCCTGTCCATGCCGACCGGCACCACCCGGGCGTACGAGCTCTTCAGGCGGGTGACCGGCCGCAGGATCACAACCGCCACGCTGCGTACGGTGACCGGACTGCGCGATGTCTCCCGGCGGGTCCGCGAAGCGCGCCGCTTGCTCGACAGCGAAGGCCTTGTGATCCTCAGCCATCTGCCGGATGACCGTGAGCTCTGCCGCGAGTTGGGACTTCCGGTCGCCGAAGCGGGCGAGTGGGTGAGCGTTCGCAGGCCATGACCGGGACAGCCTCACGTGTTCCAGAAGTGATGCATGGCGTACGAACTCCACGGCCGCCACCCCTCCGCATCCTGCGCCACTGCCCCGGCGCGCCGCATCCCCGCCTGGACCGCCGCGTCATCCCGCAGCAACACATCCGGGTCGCCGAGGGCCCGCATCCGGATGTAGCCCGCCGTCCAGGGGCCGATGCCTGGCAGGGCAAGCAACTGCCGCTCGGTCCCGGCCCGGTCGGCGCCCGGGTCGAGAACGAGCGAGACGTCCACCAGCGCGGCCGTCAGCCCACGAAGGGCGGCGCGCCGCGCGTCGGGCATGCCGAGCTCCTCCAATGAGGCCTCCGCCAGCCTCTCCGTCTGCGGGAACAGATGCGTCAGCCCGCCACTCGGCTCGGGCAGCGGCTCCCCGTACGCCGCGACCAGCGCGTCGCCGAGCTTCCGTCCCGCGGACACCGACTGCTGGCCGAGCGCCGCCCGTACCGCGAGTTCGTGCGGGTCGGCCGCGCCCGGGGCGCGCAGTCCTGGACGGGCGGTGACCAGCGGGGCCAGCGCCGGGTCCGTGCCGAGGCGTTCGGCGACGGCGCACGGGTCGGCGTCCAGGTCGAAGAGACGGCGCATCCGCTGAGTTGCCGTCGTCAGATCACGCAGGTCCGCGAGGTGCAGCCGGCACTCCAGCCAGCCGCCCGCGCCCGGCTGTTCGCCCACCTCGGCAATGCCTGGCCCGCCCGGCAGCCGCAGCGTGCGCCGGTAGATACGGGAGCCGCGTTCGCCGACGATCTCCTCAATGCCTGTGATCGCGCGGCTGCCCAGATAGTCGAAGACTTCCACGGAGGCGTACGGACCGCGGTAGGCCAGCCGCAGCGGCACTCCGGCCGCAGCGCCGTTCTCCTGGGCGACCGGGCCGAAGCGGGAGGTGCGGCCGGGCCGGGCGGAGCGAAGTTCGCTGGGGGTGGCCGCGTAGATCTCCCGCATGGTGTCGTTGAACTGCCGCACGCTCGCGAAGCCCGCCGCGAAGGCGATCTCCGCCGCCTGCATGGTGGTGGTCTGCAGCAGTACGCGCGCGGTGTGGCCGCGCTGGGCGCGCGCCAGAGCGATGGGGCCCGCGCCGAGTTCGGCGTTCAGCTGCCGCTGCACCTGCCGGGCGCTGTAGCCGAGCCGGTGGGCAAGGCCTGCCACGCCTTCCCGGTCCACGATGCCGTCGCCGATCAGGCGCATGGCGCGCCCGACGACGTCGGCGCGGGCGTTCCACTCGGCGGAGCCCGGCACGGCGTCGGGGCGGCAGCGGCGGCAGGCCCGGAAGCCCGCGCCCTGGGCCGCCGCGGCCGTCCGGTAGAACGACACGTTCCGGCGCTTGGGCGTGATCGCGGGACAGCTCGGACGGCAGTAGATCCCGGTGGTGGACACGGCGAAGAAGAACACCCCGTCGAACCGGGCGTCCCTGCTGCTCACCGCCTCGTACCTGCTGTCCTCGATCGTCATACGGCCAGTATGGGCACCGCGCCGGGCGCTTGGCTGGCGGAAATCGGACGTCGCGTTTCGACGTCGCATTCGGACGTCGGGTTCCGCCGTCGCCTTCGGCTATCGGCGGCGGAGGAACGCGGACACGCCCAGCGCGAGAAGCGCGAGCACGGCGGCCACCCCGCCGAGGAGGACGGCCGTGTTGCCGCCGTCGCTCTCCGCAGACGCCGCGGCCGGCTGCCCGGCGGCCTCGTCGGCAGGCACAGAACCCGGCGCGGTGACCGGCTGAGAGCTCGCCGGCGCTACGGCAGGCTCGGAGGCGGGCTGCGAGGTCGGCCCGGTGACCGGCTCGGAGGGCGGCTCGGCAGCGGGCTCGGAGCCCGGCTGATCCGCGACCGGCTCGCCGCCCCGCTCCGTACCGCCCGCCAGCACCACGTCGGAGCATGAGTAGTAGGTGTCCGGCGTGCTCGAGTTCCGCCATACCGTGTAGAGCACATGACGGCCCGTCAGTCCGGCCGGAAGCCGACCGGTGATCCGGTACGCGCCGTCCGTGAGCTTCGGATCGGTGGCCGAGGCGAAGGGCTCCGCCGACAGATCGGCCCATCGCAGCGGCGCGGTCGGATCGTAGCCCTTCTTGGTGAGATACAGGTCGAACGTTCCCTCGTGCGGGATCGTCGTCCGATAGGTGAGGGTGAACCGGGCACCGGCCTTCAGGGTCGTCGTCGGCCAGTCGGCGCGGGCGATGTTCAGGCCCCTGTACGCGTCGATGCCCGCGCTGCACAGCTGTCCGTCCGGGACGACCTCGCGGTCTCTGCCCCGTACGTCGGCCACACGCAGGTTGTCCCACTGGTCGAACGCCGATCCCCCGTTCGCGGCAACGGCGGCCCGGCAGGCGGCCGACCCGCCCTGGGCACCCTCGGGACCGCATGCGGCCACCCGGCTGACGGGATCGGTCGGCGCCCCGTGCGCCTGCGCAGTCCCGGCAGCCACGGCCGTGAGCAGGAGCGGCAGGACACCGGCGAGCGCAGCGGCGGCAGTTCGATGGGCAGTCATCCGCGGCATACCTCCTTGGTGGGCTCAACAGCCTGCCGTGTATTACGGCTTCGCCCGGCCGAGCGTTCACCGCCGGCCAACCAACGCCCACCAACACCCACCAACAACGACTCAGTACGCGGTGATCTCCACAGGG
Organism: Streptomyces sp. NPDC002730; assembly: GCF_042888805.1. Lineage (NCBI taxonomy): Bacteria > Bacillati > Actinomycetota > Actinomycetes > Kitasatosporales > Streptomycetaceae > Streptomyces > Streptomyces sp. NPDC002730. The sequence continues at coordinate 173,311 of NZ_JBIAQG010000015.1, read as the reverse complement.
CCGCCGCCCTCATCCGTCCTTCCGATCCAGTCCGCGCGGAGGTGGAGTCCACGGCCGGGCAGCGCGGTACGCAGCAGACGCTGCCGGCGGAGCACCCGGCCGTCCTGGCTGACGACGAGGACGGGGCGGGCCAGCGACTCGCAGGTACGCAGAAGGAAGCGGTCCCGCAGCGGACGGGGGCCGTCCGGGGCGATGCGGTTCGGCGCCACCCACTGCAACGGTCCGGCGACCTGCAGCCGCAGCCCACCGTCCGGCCACGTTGCCCCGGCCAGATGCCGCAGCACCTGGTCCGCGACGTACCGGCCCTCCTCGGCCGCGGTGCCGGCCGGCTCGACTCCGTGCAGGAGGTTGCCGACGGCGAAGACGCCTGCCTCGGCGGTGCGGAACGCGGTGTCGACCGCCGGGCCCCGGGTGCCGGGGTCGAGCGGTATCCCTCCGCGTCTGGCCAGCTCGTGGTCGGGGATCCAGTCTCCGGTGAACACGACCGTGTCGCAGCCGACGGTGACTGTTCTGCCGTCCAGGTGCCGCAGTCCGACTCCCGTCAGCCTGCCGCGCCCGGTCAATTCGGTCACGGTGGCACCGGTGAGCAGCGGGACACGGCGGCTCAGCAGCGGGTGCGGCGGCCGGCGCGCCTGGTCGGTCACCATGGCGACGACCTCGACTCCGGCGGCCCACAGAGTGCGTACCGCGGAGAAGGCGATCGGCTCCGCCCCCACGACGATCGCCCGGCTGCCGACCCGCCGTCCGTGCAGGTGGACCTCCTGCTGCAGCTCTCCCGTGGTGAGCACACCCGCCGGCCGGGTGCCGGGCACCAGCCGGGCGCTGCGCGGCCGTTCGCGCGCGCCGGTGGCGAGGACGACGGCGCGCGCGGTGATCCGTTCCAGTCCCGCCGGGCTTGTGGTGTCCAGAGTGCGCGGGCCGGACCAGCCGGTGACGGTGACGCCGGTGCGCAGGTCCGCTCCGGCGCGTACGGCGTCGTCGACGAGGCGGCGGGCGTACTGCGGACCGCTCATCGGACGGCGCAGGTCGCGAGGTCCGAAGCCGCCGTGGCCGCAGTGCCGCGGGATGCCGCCGGCCTGTTGCTCGCGCTCGACGATCTCGACGGCGCCCGCGCCCGCCCCGGCGAGCCGAGCGGCTGCGGCGAGGCCGGCCGGTCCCGCGCCGACGACGAGGACGTCGACGGTACGCGCGGGCCGGCTCATTGGCGTGCCTCGAAGAGTTCGCGCACCGCGGCCCCGCAGTAGAAGCCCTGGCAGCGACCGCCGCGTGCGCGCGTACGGCGCCGGAGTCCGTCGAGCGAGCCCGGCGGGACCGTACTGGCCAGGGCGTCGTGGATCTCCCCGCGGGAGACACGTTCGCAGTGGCAGACGAGTGTGCCGTATTCGGGATCTGCGCCAATGAGAGCGGCACGCTGGTAGGGACGCGGGAACGCCTCCCCGAGGTTCGGCATGCGTACGGGCTCCAGTTCGCGCCCATCCCCCAGGTCAAGACCGGCGTCGGCGAGCAGGTCGGTGACGTGGGCGGCGATCGCCATCGAGGCGGTCAGTCCCGTGGAGCGGATGCCGCCGACGGCTATGTACCGCTGCCGCGCGTGGGCCCGGATCCGGTAGTCGTCGTGCTCGGTGGCGGCGCGCAGGCCCGCGTAGACGGCGGTGATCTCCTCATCGAGCAGCTCCGGCATGATCCGTCGGCCCTTCTCCCTCAGGAAGTCCAGCCCTTCGGCGGTCGATCCGGTGGCCTCCTTGTCGCCGAGGTCCTCGGCGGTCGGGCCGAGCATCACATTGCCGTACACGGTCGGTGCCACCAGTACGCCTTTGCCGAGCGCGGTCGGCACGGGCAGCAGGATGTGGCGGACCAGCTCGCGGGCGAGCTTGTCGAAGACGATGAGCTGGCCCCGGCGCGGAGTGACGATGAAGTCGGTGTGGCCGAGCTCGCGGTCCAGCTCGTCGGCGTACAGTCCGGCCGCGTTGACGAGGTAGCGGGTGCGTAACAGGCCGCGGTTGGTGCTGAGTTCATGGTGGCTGGCGCCGCTGGTCACGCTCTCCACCCGGCAGTTCAGATGCAGGTCGACGCCGCCTCGGACGGCTTGGGTGGCGTAGGCGAGTGTGGTGGTCCAGGGACAGATGATGCTCTCGCCCGGGACGTCGAGCGCACCGAGCGCACCCGGCCCGAGGTGCGGCTCGCGTGCGCGCACCTCGTCCGCGCCGATGAGCCGTGCGTCGTGGTAGCCGTTGCGCTCGGCCTTGGCGGCGAGCGCGGGGAGTGCGGCAAGCTGCTCCTGGTCCCAGGCGACGAGGAGCGCACCGAGCGGTTCGACCGGGATGCCGGTTTCCGCGGCGTAGGTGGCGAGCCGCCGCTGTCCGTCGCGTACGAGCCGGGACTCCAACGAGCCCGGGACGGCGTCGAATCCGGTGTGCAGGATCGCCGTGTTCGCCTTCGACGTGCCATTGCCGACGTCGTCGGAGGCGTCCACGAAGGCGGCACGCAGCCGGTGGCGGGCGAGTTCGCGGGCGATGGCCGAGCCGACCACGCCGGCGCCGACCACGATCACGTCGTGCATCGTGTCCGGCAGTTGCCCGGCGGTCGTGACGGTCGTGACGGTCATGGTGCTCCTAGGGCGGGTTTTAGAAGTCCCGCCTGCCCCGCGACCCCTGGCACGCACACTCGCGATGTTGTCGGAGTCGCCCAAGTACGTCCAGTACGAGGGCGATCCTCCGCCTTGCGATTGCACGCACCAGACGCCGCAGGGCCCGCCCTGCGGGCGGACGGCGCTACTTCTAAAACACGCCCTGGTCCTGATCGCGCGCACGGCCCCGGCCGGGCTTCATGGGGCGGTCGGGATTCATCGGGCAGTAGGCGTACGGTCCAGCAGCGCGGCCACCTCGGCGCGGAAGGCCGCGAGGCGCTCGGCCGCCTGTGCCGCGCTGATCCTCGGCTCATGGACGGCGGACGGTTTCCACGCGGGTATCGCCTGCTCGGCGGTCAGGCCCGGATCCAGGCCCAGCCGCGCCACCGCTCCGACCCCGAGTGCCGTCGCGTCGGGCAACGCCGATACCTCGACGGGCAGTTGAAGCAGATCGGCCTGTGTCTGCATCAGCAGGGCCGAGCGGGTCAGGCCGCCGTCGACGCGCAGACCCGTGAGCGGTGTCCCGAGGTCCGCGGCGACCGCGTCGGTGAGCTCGACGACCTGAGCGGCGATGCCTTCGCACAGCGCACGCACCAGCTGTCCGGGGCCGGTGTCCAGTCCGAGGCCGGTCAGCGAGCCGCGCAGATCGCCGCGCCACCAGGGGGCCGCGAGACCGGCGAGGGCCGGTACGAAGGTGACGCCACCGCTGTCCGGCACGGCCGAGCCGACGGGGTCCAGGTCGGCGGCGCCGGAGATCACTCCGAGGTCGGTGAGCCAGCGGACGGCGGAGGCGGCCGTATAGACCTGTCCGTCGAGGCAGTAGCTGGTGCGTCCGCCGAGCCGCCAGGCGACACAGCTGACAAGGCCGTTGCTCGTACGGCGCGGGCGGGACCCCGTCTGGGCGAGAAGGAACGCACCGGTGCCGTAGGTGCACTTGGCGGTGCCCGGTTCGGTGACGCTCTGGGCGAGCAGCGCGGCCTGCTGGTCGACCAGGAGTCCGGTGAGCGGGATCGCGGTGCCGAAGGCCGTGGTGATGCCGACGGGGCCGTCCGCGTCGACGATCTCCGGCATCCGCTCGCCGGTCAGGCCGTAGATGTCGAGCGCCTGCGGTGACCAGGCGACGCGGTCGAGGTCGAGGAGCTGGGTCCGTCCGGCGGTCGCCGCGTCCGTGACGAAGGCGCCGGTCAGCCGGTGGATCAGCCAGGCGTCGCTGGTGGTGACGACGCCTTCGCGGGTGAGCTCGCGGCGTATCCAGGCCATTTTGGGCGCGGCGAAGTACGGGTCGAGCGGGAGTCCGGTCAGCTGTGCCAGCTCGGCGGCGTGCGGGGCGAGTTCCGCACAGATCGGCTCGGCCCGCCGGTCCTGCCAGACGATCGCGTCGGTCAGCGGATCGCCCGTGGCCGGATCCCAGGCCAGGACGGTCTCGCCCTGGTTGGCGAGGCCGACAGCGGCGACCGGTTCTCCGGCACGGGCGAGCGCCTGGCGTCCGGCGTCGACGACCGAGGAGAGGAGCGCGGCGGGGTCGACTTCCACGCGTCCGCCGCTGCGGTAGCGGGGGTTCACCGGAGCGGAGCCGGTTGCGATCACACCGCGCTCGGGGCAGATGACCAGGGCCTTCGTACCGGAGGTGCCCTGGTCGACGGCAAGCACTGGGCCTGTCATCGGGCCACCCCGCTCTTCGGTAGAAGTCTTCGGTAGAAGGAATCCGGCAGAGGAAACGCAGAAAAACCTTGATCGCTTAGGCAAAGGGTGGAGCAGGTCACGGCCGCCGTCAAGAGCCCCCCGGCGGACCTGTGTCCCCACCACCGCAATCCCCAGGAGCCCCTGATGCATCATCAACTTCTTGCTGTTACACCATGGTTGAGTAAGATCACCGCAAAGTATCGCCTCCAAGCACCGCCTCGACCCCTCACCGTCTCCAGAGGACTTATGACCACCACAACGAGACCTGCAGCGGGCTGATGTCCCACGACGAGTTACGCCCGGTGTACCACCCAGCGGGTCACGACAGTGAACTGCGCACCGCCATGCAGGACTTACGCACCGGTCGGTGGGTGTCGATGCGGAACCTGCTGACCGAGACGTCCGACTGGGCACTGTGGACCCAGCGGACCCAGGTTCTCGCTGCGGTGGCCGCCGGTTCCGACGCGGTGCAGGCCTGGCGCAGGGAGGAACCCCGCTCGCTCGCCGCAACCGTGATGCACTGCCGGGTCGTGGTGGAGCGGGCGCTGCGGGCCCATCGCGAGGGGCACCGGCGCACCCAGGAGCTGTGGCACGAGGCCTGGGAGGCCTGCCGGGTCGCCGGTCACCAGGCTCCGGAGGATCCGGTGCCGTGGGTGTGTCTGCTGGCGCTGGCCCAGCTGGACGAGAAGCAGCAGATGGACGAGCATCGCACGGCACCGCCGGGTCCGATGCTGTTCCCCGGCCCGTGGGGTCTGCTGGCGGAGGCCGACAAGCGTGATCCGTTCAACCGCGAGGCGTACCACCGGATGCTGCAGTTCGTCTACGCGCGCAGGTCCGGCGGTCATCTGTCCGAGGCGGTCAACTTCGTGCAGTGGGCGGCGTCCTCCGCGCCTTCCGGGTCGCCATTGCACGCGCTCCCGCTCTATGTGCGCGTTGAGCGCTACCGCCGGGAACACGGCCAGGAGAAGGCGCTGGATCTCCACTGGGTGACGGAGGACGCGGCCCGGGACGCGCAGCGCGCCCTGCACAGCTGGTTCAACCAGGTGGCCCCGGCCGGACGTTCGCTGCTTGATCTCAACTATCTGTCCCACGCCCTGTGGGGCGCGCTCCAATTCCCCGACGCGGCACCGGTGTTCGAGGCGCTGGGCCCGTACTACACCACGCTGCCGTGGGCCTACCGCACAGACAGCCCCGGTGACGCGGGCCTGGCGGAGGAAGTGTTCCTCCGCGCCCGCGGCCGTTGTCTCGCGACCGCGCGGGGCGCGGGGCCCTGACCGCGCACCCAGCCCCGCGCCCGACCGCACGGCTGATCCACCGCTCTCCCCCGCACGCGTACGAGAGACACGTCCGCGCGCCCGCACCACGTCCTGCACCTGTCCCCCTCCCCCCCTGCTCCTACTCCCGTCCCTGTCCGCTCAGTGCATCACCCTTTCCCCGGAGGTTCTTCGATGTCCATATCCCCGCCGAAGTGGTCGAGTTCGGACCAGACTTCCCCGAAAGACGAGGAGGAGCGGCTGCGGGAACTCGGCTATCAGCCGGTTCTTGCCCGCCGCATGGGTGGCTTCGGTAATTTCGCCATCAGCTTCTCCGTCATCTCGATCCTGTCCGGCTGCATGACCCTGTACGGCTTCGGGCTGAACACCGGTGGCCCTGCGGTGATGCTCTGGGGCTGGGCGGGCGTCGGTCTGTTCGTCCTGTGCGTCGGCATGGCCCTCGCCGAGGTGACCAGCGCGTACCCCACGTCGGGTGCGCTGTACTACATGGCCGACCGGCTCGGCGGCCGTAAGTGGGGCTGGTACACCGGCTGGCTGAATCTCCTCGGCCTGCTGGGTGCGATCGCCGGTATCGACTACGGCTGCGCCCTGTTCACCGGGGCGTTTCTGAATCTGCAGTGGGGATTCCATCCCACACCCGGCTCCACCATGATCATTTTCATGTGCATTCTGCTGCTGCACGCCGTCCTGAACCTGTTCGGGGTGCGGCTGGTCAGCCTGCTGAACTCGGTCAGCGTGTGGTGGCACCTCGGCGGCGTCGCTCTGATCGTCGGCGCACTGGCCATCGTGCCCTCGGACCACCAGTCGCCCGAGTTCGTCTTCACCGAATTCGTCAACGGCACCGGCTGGGACAGTCCCATCTATGTGGCCGCGATCGGTCTGCTGCTGGCGCAGTACACCTTCTCCGGCTACGACGCCTCCGCGCATCTGTCGGAGGAGACCTCCAACGCTTCCGTCTCCGCCGCCCGCGGCATCGTGCGTTCCATCTGGGTCTCCTGGATCGCCGGTTTCGCCCTGCTGGCCGGTCTGACCTTCGCCATCCAGGACTACGAGGGCACCAAGGCGAGTGCCACCGGCGTACCGCCGGCCCAGATCCTGCTCGACGCGCTCGGCACCGGCGGCGCCACGGCCCTGCTGCTCGTCGTGATCGTGGCACAGCTGTTCTGCGGCAACGCCGAGGTGGCGGCGGCCAGCCGTATGGTGTTCGCGTTCAGCCGCGACAACGCGCTGCCCGGCTCGGCCCTGTGGCGGAAGGTCAGCAGCCGCACCCAGACCCCGGTCCCCGCGGTATGGCTGTCGGTCGTCTTCGCCTGTCTGCTGGCCCTGCCGTCCCTGTACTCCACGACCGCGTACGGCGCGGTGACCGCGATCAACGTCATCGGCATCACGCCGGCGTACGCGATCCCGATCTATCTGAAGCTGCGCGCCAAAGACCGCTTCGAACCCGGCCCGTGGAGCCTGGGCCGCTGGAGCAAGCCGGTCGGCTGGGTGGCCGTCGTGTGGGTGGCGTGTGTGACGGTGCTGTTCTGCCTGCCGCAGTCCAACCCGGTGACCGTCGACACGATGAACTACGCCTCGATCGCGCTGGTCGCTGTGCTGGTGCTGGCCACCGTGTGGTGGTTCGTGGCACGCCGCTCGTACGGCACGCCGTCCGCGTACGGATCCGCCCGTGAGCAGGCGGAGATCGCGGAGAACATCGTCTGACGCGTCAGCACCACATTCCACTGCGACGCAGTCAGGGCCCGTCCCAGGAGGGGCCCTGACTGCGTGGTGTCACTTCCCGGCAGGCCTGCCGGTGACCTTGAGGTCGCGCAGGCTGCCCACGTTGTCGAACGAGCCGAAGCCCACCCTGCCCGAGCCGAATGTCTTGTCCACGGCGGTCATCAGCGGGTTCTTCGAGCCGTCGACGTATACCGCGATCTCTCCGCTGTCCGCGCAGTGCACGATGCGGACGTCGTGCCATCGCGCGTCGGCGACGGCCGGCGGAGCTCCGGCGGATCCGTTCCACTGGTGATCGAGCCGCAGCCGGTCCGCCTCATTGACCACGAAGATGCCGTTGTGCGGGTAGATCGTGTTGTCGGACGACAGATGCGCGTAATAGAACTTCGTGTCGGACTGGTAGCCGAACACGATGATCACGTCCCGGTTGCTGATCTCGACCGGGGTGTCCAGCCGGACCTCCGCGTCGATCCGGGTGGAGCCGAACCGCGGCCCCGCGGTGAGGACCGCGTACTCGAACGGCCTGCGCGGTCCCGGGCGGGCGACGCCCGCCTCGGCGAGAGTGACCTGGCGGCGCGGGAACTGCCATTTGGCGGGGGTGACGGGTGCCCAGTTCTTCGCGCCCGTCACATGCGTGAGCGTGGTGCCGTGAGTCCTGCAGTCGGCGAACCGGCGGGTCCCGGTGACCTTCCAGATCTTGCCGTTCGCCTTGGACAGCAGATACAGCTCGCCGCGCGCGTCCCGGCCGAAGCGGAGGTCGACCCGGCTGTCACCGGCGAGTTCCGGCAGGGTGACACGCTTGCCCGTACGGTCGAAGAGCATCAACTGGTAGGTGTCGGCGAGCTGCTTGCCGCCCCTGCGCATCTCGCTCGCCTCGGAGTACAGCAGCCGGCCGTCGACGAGGTCGCCGTAGAGGTATTTGCCCCACAGCGCCGGCGCGTCGTGGCCGCGGTAGACGAAGCCGCCGACGATCGCGCGCCCCAGGTCCGACCTGCAGTTCCAGGTGGCGGGCGGATCGTGGTCGTACGCGGCGACGGGGTAGGTGTAGCCGTTCTTCGCGTCGTCCTCCGGCAGCGGGAGCAGCCGGTCGCAGGGGTTGGTCGCCGCCTTGTCGTAGACGAAGGTGCCTTCGCGTTCGCTCCAGCCGAGGTTGTCTCCGGCCTGCACCTCGTAGACGCCTTCGACGGCGTGCTCGCCGATGTGCCCGAGGTACATCCGGTGACGGCCGACCGGGTCCCAGCTGAAGCGGTGCGGGTCGCGCATTCCGTACGCGTAGATCTCGCCCAGTGCCCCCCGCTTGCCGACGAACGGATTCGAGGCCGGAACCCCGTATTTTCCGTTCGCGCTGTTACTGCCGCGCGGGTCGATACGGAGGATCTTGCCGTGCGGCAGCGCCAGATTCTGCGGCTCGGTGTTGTTGACGCCCTGGGCTCCGTCGCCCGCGGCGACGTAGAGCAGCCCGTAGTCCCGGTCGCCGGGCCTCGTGGTCGGGTTGAAGTCGATCTGCTGGATGCCGTGGCCGCCGCCGGAGAATCCGATACGGAGCAGCTCGCGACGGCTGCCGCTGAAGGTGGCCGCGGCAGGGTCGTCGGCCGTCCACTCGGTAACGATGCCGTGGTAGTTGGTGGTCGCCTGCTGGACGAAGTCCGGCCGGGCGGAGGTGGCGGAGGCCTTCTCGGTGTGGACCGTGTAGAACCTGCCGTTCTTGCGGAAGTCGGGGTCGAAGGTGACGAACCCGAAGCCCTGACCCATGCCGCTGCTGGCGAAGAAGGCGGGGCCGATGGCGGCGGCGACATCCAGATATACGTGCGGCTGTCCGTGCTCGACGAGATAGAGCCGGCCGTTGAGGTCGGGGACCGCCATCCGCCCCGAGCGGTCGGGCAGTTCGCTCAGGAAGTTGATCCGGGCATGGCGCTTGAGACGGGGGTCGGTGACCGGTCCGGGAACGGGTTCGGTCTTGGGGAAGGAGGCGTACTCCTCGACCACCAGGCCCAGACCGGACTGGATCGGCTTCGTCGGTATCGGGTCATGGACAGGCCCACCGGCTTCGTCTGCCGCACGCGCCGCGCCGGGCGACGCCGTCAGTACGGACAGCAGCAGGGCGAGAGCGAGCACGGCGATGAGGAACGGGGATCTTTTGCTGCGAGGTGCGAGCACCGCTGGTCTCCTTCGACGGGAGGGAGCGAAAGCCCAACCATGTAATCGACGTCTCGGTGCTTGAACAACCTTCATGCACAGACCAGTTGAGAAAGCTGCCTGTCTTGCGGGATCCCGCGAGATTCCTTGACACCACGTGAGGTGATCCGTAACTTCCTGTGCACGAATAAGACCATCGATCACATATGAGAACAGGTGGAGCTGTGAGTCCAAGGCGGATCGTGGTGTCGGGCGGCGGTACGGGCATCGGGCTCGCCGTGGCTGAGTCATTCGCCGCGGCCGGCGACGATGTGACCCTTCTCGGCCGCCGCGAAGAGGTGCTGCGCGCGGCGGCCGAGAAGCTCAACGCCACTCACGGGGACTCCACGGCGACCTGGTTCCCGGCGGATCTGTCCGAGCCCGAACAGGTCCGCCGCGCTGCGCAGTTCATCACCGACGGCAGTGACGCGGTCGATGTACTGGTGACCAACGCGGGAGGCAATGTCGCGGCCTCGCACGACGGCAGCCTGGAAGGCATCGCCGACAACTACCGCCGCAACTTCGCCGCCAACGTCCTGACATCGGTCCTGCTGACAGAGGCGCTACTCCCCCACATGCGGCGGCCGGGCGGCCGGATCGTCCATTTGTCGTCGATCGCGGCCCTGCGCGGCCCGGGTTCGTACGGCGGCTCGAAGGCCGCGGTCAACACATACACCTTCGATCTGGCCCAGAAGCTCGGCACGGAGGGCATCACGGTCAACGCCGTGGCGCCCGGGTTCGTCGCCGACACGGAGTTCTTCGGCGACCGCGCCACTCCGGAGTTCATCGCCTCGCGGGTGAAGCAGTCCCTGACGGGCAAGCCGGGGCTCCCCGCCGAGATCGCGGCGATGGTCCGCTATGTCGCCTCGCCCGAGGCCGCGTATGTCACGGGCCAGATCCTGCACATCAACGGCGGCGCCGCGCTGGGCCGTTAGACGGGCGCACGTCCCGGCCGGACCGGCGCGCCGCCCGCCGCCTGGCGTCTGGCGTCTGGCGTCTGGCGTCTGGCGTCTGGCGTCTGGCGCCCGTCAGTCCAGCCGGAACGCGTCCGCGAGTGCGTCGATCTGGGCGTCGAGCAGAGTCCCCGGATCGTGCCCCATACCGGTGAACTGACCGGCCACTTCGAGGCTGACGGCGCCATGCATCTGGGACCAGGCGAGCACCGCCCCCGCCAGCGCCCGGCCCACACCGCTTCCTGACGCCGGCAGTTCTGTGTACTGCTCCGCCCAGGACGCCACGGCGGGCTCCCGCTCCGCCCAGGCGGTCATCTGCTCGACGAGCCGGACCGCCGGCCCCGACGGCTCCCCCGCGACGAAGACGCTCAGAAACGGGCCGAGCGCCGCCCGCGCCCGCGCCACCGTGTCGGCCGGTGCGCTGTAGCCGGGCAGGGGCGGGCCGGCGATCAACAGATAGCGGTGCGGCTGCTCGACGCCCCAGGCCCGGAACGCGTCGGCCAGCGCGTGCAGCCGTGCGCGCTGCGACGCCACGGCACAGGCCTCCGCGGCGACTCCGATGGCCTCGGCAAGGTCGTCGTACGCATCGCGGATCAGCGCACTGAGCAGGTCGTCACGGTTGGCGAAGTAGCGGTAGAGCGCGGGCCCCGACATGCCCATTTCCTTGGCGATACGGGTCAGCGCGATGGCCGCCAGGCCGCCTTCGGCCAGCTGTCGCAGCGCGGCTTCCTTGATCTCCGCGCGCGTCTGCTCCCTGTACCGGGCCCGTGGGCCCTGTGTCGTCGGCGTCACAGCCACGTCCCTCCATAGATGATGCAAACCATCCTAGCTTCTGTTACGGTCCATAACTAACACAATGATGCATCACCGCTCGGGTTCCCGGCCATCGCTTTCTGGAGGCTCTGATGACCTTTCCTCACACCATCGACGCGGACGCACCGGTCGTGGTCCGGCGCCGCATCACCGTCGACGCGCCCGCCGCGCTGGTCTGGCGCATCCACACGGACATCGACGCCTGGCCCGGCTGGAATCCCGGCATCGAGACGGCGCACCTCAACGGCCCGCTCGCGCCCGGTGCCACCTTCCGGTGGCTGACCGGCGACCTGGACATCGAATCGACCGTCTATGAGCTCGTTCCCGGTGAGCGGGTCATCTGGGGCGGCCCGGCCCACGGCATCACCGGAATCCACCTCTGGACCTTCACGGAGGAGGACGGCCACACCGTCGTCTCGACGGAGGAGTCCTGGAGCGGAGACCCCGTCCTCGCGCAACCCAAGGAGATGCACAGGCTCCTGGACGAGTCACTCGAAGCCTGGCTCCGGCATCTGAAGACAGCTGCGGAGCGGGCGTAAACACCCGCTTCCTTGCGCCTCACCCGGGCGCACGCCGTTCGAACACCACGTCCCGTGCCGTGTCCAACGCCGTCGCGACCGCACCCAGCAGGATCGCGTCCTCACCGAGGGCGCTCGGGGCGACCTTGGGGCGCAGCGGCGTAAGGGACTTGAGGGTGTCTCGGACAGTGCGCAGCAGCAGGTCGGCGCTATGGCCGACGCCGCCGCCGAGTACGACCAGGTCGGGGTCGAGGACGGCGGCCACGGCGGCGACGGTGTGGGCCAGGCGTTCGCCCTCCTGGCGGACCGCTGTGGTCGCGGCGGGATCGTCGCGGCGTGCGGCGTCGAAGACGTCCTTGGCGGTGAGCGGTCCGGTCATGCCGAGCGCACGGGCGGCCGCGACGACGGCCTCGCCCGAGACTGCGTCCTCCAGGACATCCGGCTTGTGCCGTCCGGGCCAGGGCAGGAAGCCGATCTCGCCGGCGGCGCCGTGCGCGCCGGTGAACAGCCGGCCCTCGTGGACCACGCCCATGCCCAGGCCGGTGCCGATCATCACGTAGACGAAGAGTCTGCTGCCGGCACCCGCGCCGAACGCGTACTCGCCCAGGGCGGCGAGGTTGGCGTCGTTGTGGACGGCCAGCGGCAGGCCGAGTTGCTCACGCATACGGTCGAAGAGCCCCGCGCGGCCCCAGCCCGGCAGGTTGACCGCATAGCGCACGCGGTGGTTCTGACTGTCGTACACACCCGGGGTCGCGACCACAGCCTGGATCACCCGGTCGCGGTCGACGCCGCTGTCGGCGACGACCCGGTGGGCGGTGCTGACGACGAGGTCGGCCATGGTGGCCGAGGTACGGGCGCGGTTGCGCACATCGGCGCGGGCAACAACCGAACCGTCCAGATCGGCGAGGGCCACCCGCAGCCAGTCGCGGCCGATATCGATGCCCAGGGCGTATCCGGCGGTCGGGTCGGGGGCGTAGAGGACGGCGACGCGGCCGCGTTCGGGGGTGTGGGTCCCCACCTCCCGTACCAGGCCTGCCTTTTCCAGCGCGGCGAGAGCGCTGGAGACGGTGGGTTTCGACAGGCCGGTGTCGCGCGCGAGCTGAGCCCGGGACGCGGACCCGACCGCTCTCAGCCGGTCGAGCAGCAGCCTCTCGTTGGCGCTGCGCAGCCGCTGCCGGTTCCAGCGCTGCTCGGCGCTCTCCTCGCTGCTGGTGGTCATGCCGTCATTCTCACGCATCCCCTGACGACCTCTTGACGATCCAAGTAAAGGTACTTAACTTAATCACACCCGGCGCCGTCGTGCATCCCTGTACTGGCGAAACGGCTACAACTCCCCGCCCTGCCACCTGAGATCAGGGAGGCTCCCCATGTCCGGAACCCCGCCGCCCACCGAAGGCTTTGTGCGCCGCATCGGCCCGTTCCAGGCCACCGCCATCAATATGAGCCAGATGTGCGGTATCGGACCATTCGTCACCATCCCGCTGATGGTCGCCGCCTTCGGCGGGCCGCAGGCCGTCATCGGCTTCGTCGCCGGCGCGCTGCTCGCCCTCGCCGACGGCCTGATCTGGGCCGAACTCGGCTCGTCCATGCCCGGCTCCGGCGGCAGTTACGTATATCTGCGCCAGGCCTTCCAGTACCGGACGGGCAAGCTCATGGCGTTCCTGTTCGTGTGGACGGCCATGCTCTTCATCCCGCTGATCATGTCCACCGGCGTGGTGGGCTTCGTCCAGTACCTCGGCTATCTCGCACCCGGCCTGGACCGGACCGCCGGCGACCTGATCGGCCTCGGTGTCATCGCCCTGGTGATCCTGCTGTTGTGGCGCGGGATCGAGCACATCGCCAAGATCACCACCGTGATGTGGACCGTCATGATCGCCTCGGTCACCCTGGTCATCGTGGCTTCGGCCACCAACTTCAGCTCCGACCTGGCCTTCACCTACCCGGCGCACGCCTTCGAACTCACCAGCAACCACTTCTGGATCGGCTTCGCCGCGGGCCTGACGATCGGTATCTACGACTACCTCGGCTACAACACCACCGCGTACATGGGCGCCGAGGTCAAGGACCCCGGCCGCACACTGCCGCGTTCCATCATCTTCTCGATCCTCGGCATCATGACGATCTATCTGCTGCTGCAGATCGGCACTCTCGGCGTCATCGACTGGCACCGGATGACCGACCCCGGCGACATCGCCTCCACCTCCGTCGCCTCCGCCGTCCTGGAGGAGACCTGGGGCAAGGGCGCCGCCGATACGGTCACCGTCCTCATCCTCATCACCGCCTTCGCCTCCGTCTTCGCCGGGCTCCTCGGCGGATCGCGAGTGCCCTACGACGCCGCACGCGACCGGGTCTTCTTCCGCCCGTACGCCAAGCTCCACCCCAAGCACCGCTTCCCGATGCTGGGTCTGGCCACCATGGGCGTCATCACGGCCATCGGCTTCCTCATCGGCCGCCACACCGACCTCGCCACACTCATCCAGCTGCTGACCACCGTCATGGTGATCGTCCAGGCCCTGGCCCAGGTCGTCGCGCTGACCGTACTGCGCAAACGACAGCCGGCCCTGCGCCGCCCGTACAGGATGTGGCTCTACCCGCTGCCGAGCATCGTCGCCCTCGCCGGCTGGCTGGTCATCTACGGATACGCCGACAAGAACTCCCCCGGCCGTCACCCCGTCGAATGGTCACTGGCCTGGCTCGCCCTGGGCTGCGCCGCCTTCCTGGTGTGGGCGCGATACGAGAAGGTGTGGCCCTTCGGGCCCAAGGAGATCTCGGAGGACTACCTCACGCCGCAGGACACCGGGGCCGAAACCATCACGGCCTGAGCCGCCCATCCACAGACCGTGGCCCGTTGCCCCCACATGGTCCGCGGGAAAACCGACGAGGCCGTATCGGATACTTCCGATACGGCCTCCGACCTGCGTGAACGCTGGTCGGGACGACAGGATTTGAACCTGCGACCCCTTGACCCCCAGTCAAGTGCGCTACCAAGCTGCGCCACGTCCCGGTGCGCGCTTCTTCCGGATTTCCGGCCGAGCGCGCAAGAGAACATTACCCCACTTCGCGGGGCCGTTGGACGTCCGGCCTGCGGTCATATGCCCCGCGGCGACCCCCGACGGCGAGAGCATCACACCATGCCTCAAGTGATCGGGGTTCGGCGGGTCACTCCGCGGCCGACGGCTCGACCGGCCCGCGCACGTTCCAGCCGGGGGCACGCACATCCAGCCGCAAATCCTCAGGGACGACCTCTTCTCCGCAGTGGCGGCAGCTGTGGACCATCTCCAGCTCCTCGCCGCAGGAGTGACGGAAGACCGCCGGCGGCTCGTCGACGAGCCACCTGTCACCCCATGCGCGCAGCGTGGTCAGCACGACCAGCAGGTCCCGGCCCGCCTCGGTGAGGTGGTATTCGAAGCGCGGAGGATGCTCGCTGTACGGCCGCCGGAAGAGGACGCCGACGGACTCCAGGTGGCGCAGCCGCACAGTGAGGACATCGCGGGGAGCGCCGGTGTTACGGGCGATCGCGGCGAACCGGTGATTGCCGAGACTGATCTCCCTGACGGCCAGCAGCGCCCACTTCTCACCGACGACCTGCAGTGACGCCGCGATCGAACACGGCCTGCCGCGCGAGTCCAGGGCCGGGGCGGGAAGCGTGCCGTCCTCCTTGGTGCGTGCCTTCATGCTCACTAGGTTGCCACATCCAACTCACTACCTCTAGCATCGCGTCCCGAGCAGTCAGTTTGATATCCAAACTATGCCGCGAGTCGGCCGGAAATGAGTGACGAATCATGGTCCAGCAGGCCTCACCCGTCGAGGACACGGCGGCGAGTTCGCGTTTCCGTCTCGTCTTCGCCGTCGTCGCCGCCGGCGTGGCGATGTCCAACCTCGACCTCTTCGTCGTGAACGTGGCGCTCCCCCACATCAGCGGCCACTTCCACGAAGCTTCGCTGTCCTCCGTGTCCTGGGTGCTCAACGCGTACGCCGTGGTCTTCGCCGCGTTGCTCGTCCCCGCCGGCAGCTTCGCGGACCGCAACGGACCGCGCCGCGCGTATCTGCTCGGTGTCTCCGTCTTCACCGTGGCCTCGGTGCTGTGCGCGCTCGCGCCGAGCGTCTGGCTGCTCGTGGCCGCTCGGGTCGCGCAGTCGGCAGGTGCGGCGCTGCTCATCCCGGCCTCGCTCGGCATCCTTCTGGCCGCCGCCCCGCCGGAGCAGCGCGGCTCCGCCGTACGCAACTGGGCGGCGCTGGGCGGGCTGGCCGCCGCGCTCGGCCCGGTGGTCGGCGGCGCGCTCGCCCAGGCCGATTGGCGCTGGATCTTCCTGATCAACGTTCCGGTCGGTATCGCCACCGTCATCGTCGGCCGGAGCGCGATCGCGCCCACCGCACGCCGTACGGAGAGCGGCCGCAGCGATCTGCTCGGCGCGGCACTTCTGACCGCCGGAATCGGCGCGGTCGCACTCGGGCTGGTCAAGGCCCCGGACTGGGGCTGGACTTCGGGTTCGCCGGCGATCGCGCTGCTGGCGGGGGTCGTGCTGCTCGCGCTGTTCGTCCGGCGCTCGGCGAAGCATCCGGTGCCGGTCCTGCCGCTGCAGCTGCTGCGGACGCCTGCCATGGGCCCTGCCCTGCTCGCGAATCTGCTGTTCGCGGCGGCCTTCGGCGCAATGCTGCTCTCGGCGGCGCTCTGGTGCCAGAACGTATGGCACTGGTCCGCGCTGCAGACCGGTCTGGCGATCAGCCCTGGCCCCGTCATGGTGCCGCTTCTGTCAAAGTACGCGGGCCTGCTGGTGCAGCGCTTCGGCGCGGCCGTCGTGGCCGCAACCGGCAGCGGGCTGTTCGCGATCGGCCTTCTCTGGTGGATCGCGGCCCTGAGCGTCAAGGAGCACGACTATGTGCTGGGACTGCTGCCCGGCATGGTGCTGACCGGCGTCGGCGTGTGCTTCACACTGCCCACGCTGGTGGGCGCGGCGGTCACCAGGGTTCCTCCGGCGAACTTCGCCACCGGCTCGGGCGTGGTGACCATGGCGCGCCAGACCGGCAGTGTGGTGGGTGTCGCGGGGCTCGTCGCCGTGCTCGGCAAGCCGCACGGTGCGGCGGCGGTGGACGCCTTCCGTCACGGCTGGATCTTCACTCTGGTGGCGACGGTGGCCGCGGCGGCCGCGTGCTGCCTGCTCCTGCCGCACACACGGCCTGCGGCGCAGGCTGACGGTGACGGCTGACGGCTGGCAGGGGGCGGCTGACGGCGAGCGCCTGTCGGACCACAGTGGACAATTGAGGTGTGGACAAGGCACGGAGGGACCGCGACATCGAGGGGCGCGCACGCAACGCACGTCCGCGCGACGGGCTGGGACGCCCGCTCCCGTACGGAACACCGGGGGTGGAACGGCAGCCCGAGGGTGTGGTGCGTACGCCCGGTGAGACGCTGACCGAGGCACAGCGGCTGCTCGACGCGGGCATGCCCTTCCATGCGCACGAGGTCTTCGAGGACGCCTGGAAGTCCGGTCCCGAGGCCGAGCGTGAGCTGTGGCGGGGGCTCGCGCAGCTGGCGGTGGGGCTCACGCACGCCGCCCGCGGCAATACGGCGGGCGGCGCGCGGCTGCTGCTCAGAGGCGCGGACCGGATCGCCGGCTTTCGCGACCCGTACGGCATCGATGTGACCGGGCTGACCGTCTGGGCGCGTGAACTCGCGGCCCGCGTCCAAGGACCGGTGAACGCGGGCGCCGAGGCGCCCCGGCTGACCTCAGCCCTGTAGCAGGACGACCTCGAGGGTGCGCGGGCCGTGGACACCCTCGACCCGGTCGAGTTCGATGTCGCTGGTCGCGGAGGGTCCTGAGATCCAGGTCAGCGGGCGGGTCGGGTCGAGGCGGGGCATCGCCTGCGGTACGGACGCCACGACCTGGTCCGGGACACGTACGACACAGATGTGGTGGTCGGGGATGAGCGTGATGCGCCGACGGCCCTGTCCGGGACCTGCGTCCAGCACGATCGTGCCGGTCTCGGCGATGGCGAGCGCGCATCCTGTGACGACACTGTCGACAGCGTCGAGTTCCTGCGCGGTGGAGACCGAACGGTCGTGGATCCGGGTCGCGTCGGCGGCGGAGAGCCACTCGGGCGGCAGTCCGGGCGGTACGAGCACAGTCGCGGAGCCGCGTTCCGCGAGCAGCCGCATGAGCAGCAACGGCAGTTCGTCCGCGGTCGTGCGGTGGACGACGGCCCGGTAGTCCGCGAGGTTCTCGTGGAGGAGGTCGAGGACCGCGGCAGGGTCGTCGGGTGTGTGGGTGGTGAGGTAGTCGCGGGTCGGCTCGGGGGCCTCGGGCGCGGCGGCGACAGCGCTGCGTACTCGGGCGAGGATGCGGTCACGGGAGCTCGTACGGGAGTGGGGTCCGGCGCTCATGTGCGGTTCTTCTTCCACCAGTCACGGAAGGATTCGGCGGGCAGCTCGGGCAGTTCACGGCTGGCGGTCCAGGCCCCTGCGCCCGGCAGTTTCTTCGGGTGCAGCTTTCGGGTCCTGGACGCGGCGCGTTCCCCGGCGGCGAGCGCGGCGGGATGGTCGAGGACCCAGCCTGCGGCCTTGATCGCGGCCTTCTCCAGGCGGTGGCCCTTGCCTCCCTGGTCCGCGACCCTCTCGCGGAGGTGGACGAGGACTTCGGGGATGTCGATGGCGACCGGGCACACCTCGTAGCAGGCCCCGCAGAGGGAGGACGCGTACGGCAGAGAAGCGTCGATCTCGCTCTGGATGCCACGCAGTTGGGGACTGAGGATGGCGCCGATCGGGCCGGGGTAGACCGAGCCGTACGCATGCCCGCCGGCCCGCTCGTACACCGGGCAGACATTGAGGCAGGCGGAGCAGCGGATGCAGCGCAGCGCCTGGCGGCCGACCTCGTCGGCGAGGGCGTTGGTGCGGCCGTTGTCGAGGAGGACCAGATGGAAGCTCTGCGGTCCGTCGGCGTCAGCGGTGCCGGTCCACATGGAGGTGTACGGGTTCATGCGCTCGGCGGTCGATGAGCGCGGCAGCGTCTGCAGGAAGACCTCCAGATCACGCCAGCTCGGCACCACCTTCTCGATACCGACCACTGAGATCAGCGTCTCGGGGAGGGTCAGGCACATCCGGCCGTTGCCCTCGGACTCGAAGACCACGAGCGTGCCGGTCTCGGCGACCATGAAGTTGGCACCGGAGATACCGACCTTCGCCCGCAGGAACTTCTCGCGGAGGTGGAGGCGTGCCGCCTCGGCGAGCTCGGTGGGGTTGTCGGAGAGGCCGTCGGGAGCGGGCCGTCCCCAACTCCCCATCCGCTCCTGGAAGATGTCGCGGATCTCGCCACGGTTGCGGTGGATGGCCGGCACCAGGATGTGCGAGGGCCGGTCGTCGCCGAGCTGCACGATGAGTTCGGCGAGGTCGGTCTCGTAGGCCGAGATACCTTCGGCCTCCAGGGCTTCGTTGAGGCCGATCTCCTGTGTGGCCATCGACTTGACCTTGACGACCTCGCGCTCGCCGGTCGCCTTCACCAGACCGGCGACGATCCGGTTGGCCTCCGCCGCGTCGGCCGCCCAGTGCACGGTGCCGCCGGCCTCGGTGACCGCCGTCTCCAACTGCTCCAGATAGCGGTCGAGATAACGGAGTGTGTGGTTCTTGACCTGCTTGCCGGCCTCGCGCAGCTCCGCCCAGTCGGCGAGCTCCGCCACCGCCAGGGCCCGCTTGTCGCGGATGGTGTGGGTGGCGTGCCGCAGATTCGCGCGCAGCGTCACATTGTGCACGGCTTCCTTGGCCGCCTCGGGGAAGGACGGCATCCCGAGATACGTGCCGCTCATACGTAGGGCTCCTCTTCGGTGCTGGCGAGGATGTCCGCGATGTGCAGGGCGCGCAGCGGCACGCCATTCCCGGGCACAGCCTCGCGGCGCAGGATGCCGCCGATGTGCATCAGACAGGAGTTGTCGGCTCCGCACAGCACATCGGCTCCGGTGGAGACGGCATTGCGGACCTTGTCCCGGCCCATGGCGGCGGAGACCTCGGCGTTCTTGACGGCGAAGGTGCCGCCGAAGCCGCAGCACTCCTCGGCGCCGGGCAGTTCGCGCAGCTCCAGGCCCTTCACCGCGTCGAGGAGCTTCCGCGGCCGTTCACCGAGATGGAGCATCCGAAGACCGTGGCAGGAGGGGTGGTAGGTGACGGTGTGCGGGAAGTAGGCGCCGACATCGGTGACGCCGAGGACATCGACGAGGAACTCGGTGAGTTCGTACGTACGAGAGGGCAGCGAGGTCTCACCGAACTTCGGGTAGTGGTCACGCACCATCGCCGCGCACGATCCTGACGGCGTCACGACGTACTCGTACCCCTCGAAGGCCCGCGTCGTCCGCCTTATCAGGGGCTCGGTCTCGCGCCGGTAGCCGCTGTTGAACTGCGGCTGTCCACAGCAGGTCTGCGCGGCCGGAAAGTCCACCTCCACCCCCAGCCGCTCCAGGAGTCTCACCGTCGCGATGCCCGTGGCCGGATAGAACGCGTCATTGACGCAGGTGACGAAGAGTGCGACACGCATGGTCGGAGGATATGCCGCTACCGGCGGCCCCGGTAGGTCCCACGAACAGCGGGATGCGGCAGACTCGACAGGGTGAGAAAGATCTATGTGATCGGCATCGGGGCGGGCGACCCCGACCATCTGACGCTGCAGGCGGTCAAGGCGCTGAACAAGGCGGATGCGTTCTTCATCCTCGACAAGGGCGAGGAGAAGTCGGATCTGACGCGACTGCGGCACGACATTCTGGACGCGCACATCGAGGACCCTTCGTACCGGCTGATCGAGGCACGCGATCCGGAGCGGGACCGGAAAACATCGGACTACTCCCCCGCGGTCGACGACTGGCGCCGCCGCCGGGCCGACCTCTATGAGCGGTTCATCGCCGAGGAGCTGGGCGAGGACGAGTGCGGGGCGTTCCTCGTCTGGGGCGATCCGGCGCTGTACGACTCCACCCTCGGCATCCTGGAGGAAATCCTCGAACGGGGCGCGGTCGCGTTCGACCATGAGGTCATTCCCGGCATCAGCAGTGTCTCGGCACTGCTGGCCAGACACCGTACCGGTCTCAACCGGGTCGCACGTCCCGTGCAGATCACCACGGGCCGGCGGCTCGCCGAAGGCTGGCCGGACGGCGTCGACGATGTGGTCGTGATGCTCGACGCACGGCAGGCCTTCACCCGCCATCTCGACCAGGACCTGTTCATCTACTGGGGCGCCTATGTGGGCACCGAGGACGAGATCCTGGTGTCGGGGCGGCTGGCGGAGGTCTCCGACCGGATCGAGGAGCTGAGGGCCGAGGCGCGCGCCCGCAAGGGCTGGATCATGGACACCTATCTGCTGCGCCGCGGCTGAGGGGTCCGAGCGGTCGGAGCGGTCGGAACTATCCGAGCTGACCGAGCTGTCTGATTTGTCCGAGCAGTTCGAGTACGCCCGCCATGTCCGGCGCGAGGAGCACCCCGGGCGGCGCGGGCGGACGGCGGACCACCACCACGGGCATGCCCAGCTCGCGCGCGGCGGTGAGCTTGGCGGCGGTGGCGGACCCGCCGCTGTCCTTCGTCACCAGGACGTCGATGTCATGCGTACGGAGCAGCTCCCGCTCGCCCACGAGGGTGAACGGTCCGCGGTCCAGCAGGACGCGGGTGTGGCGGGGCAGCGGCGGCTCGGGCGGCTCCACCGACCGTACGAGAAAGTGCAGTTGATCGAGGCCTGCGAAGGCGGCGAGGCCGAGACGTCCGGTGGTGAGGAAGACGCGCCGACCCAGCGCGGGCAGCTGCGTGGCGGCGTCGACGAGCGAGACGGCCGAATGCCAGTGGTCCCCGGGGCCGGCGCTCCAGCCGGGCCGCCGCAGCGCGCAGAGCGGCATACCGACGGCTGCCGCGGCCTGCGCGGCGTTGGCGCTGATGACGGAGGCGAACGGGTGCGTGGCGTCGATGACGGCATGGACGCGGTGCTCGCGCAGCCAGTCGGCGAGACCTTCCGGGCCGCCGAAACCCCCGATGCGCACCTCTCCGGCGGGCATCCGGGGCTGCGCCACCCGACCGGCGAGCGAGGTGGTGACACGGAGGCCGCCGCGCCCGGTCAGCTCGGCGGCGAGCTGCCGGGCTTCGGCCGTGCCGCCGAGGATCAGGATGTGCGTGCCGGGCATGGGACCGAGGCTACTTCGCCCGTGGATCGCGTACGCATTCGCCCGGCCTGTGACGAGGACGCGGTACGCGCGGTCATGACCCGAGGGGTAGTGCCATGTCACACGTCGCCGCCTTCGCCCAGCGGGCCGGCACACTCTGTCCGAAACGGATCAGGTCACCAGGCCAGATGGAGCGCTTCGGGCGAGCGATGGATCAGGGTGGGCCGCATCACGATCGGCAGCCGGTCCTCGTCGATCCGCAGACCGGGCAGCCTGCGGGCGAACAGCCTGATGGTCAGCCGGAGCTGCTCACGGGCGAGCTGGGAGCCGGGGCAGCCGTGGGTCCCGTGGCCGAAGGCCACATGCTGCCGGGAGACCGGCCGCGTGATGTCGAAGACCTCGGGCCGCTCGTAACGGTCCTCGTCGCGGTTGGCCGATCCGTAGGCCACGAACACCGTTGCCCCGGCAGGGAGTTCGGTGCCCGCAATCGTCACGGTCCGGGTGGTGGTCCGTCTGAAGCCCTGGACCGCGGTGTCGTACCGCGCGGCCTCCTCCACAGCTGCCGGTATCAACGCCGGGTCGGCGCAGATCAGTTCCCACTGCCGTCGGTCGCTCAGCAGATGGAGCAGCGTCGTACCGATGAGGGCGGTGGTCGTGAGATGCCCGGCGATCAGGAAGTTCTGGAGGTTCGACACCAGCTCGTGGCGCTGGTCGAGGGTGAGATCGCCGCTGCCGGGCGCGAGCGCGGCGACCATCGCGGAGCAGAGGTCGTCGCGCGGGCTCTTCCGCCGGTCCCGTATATACGTGTCGAGAAGCTTCTGCAGCGCGACAACGTCCTCGGCGGCCCGGACCTGCTCGTCCGGGTCCAGCGGTCGGAACAGCAGCTCTTCGGCGCGGTAGCCGCCGTGCACCGCGGCCGGCACATCCGCCGGGTCGAGCCCGAGCAGCCGCCCGATCACCTGACCGGGCAGCTGTCGCGCGTACGCCTCCATCAGCTCGACTCCGCCGTCCGGCGCGAAGCCGTCGACCAGCGCCTCGGCGCGCTCGGCGGCGTACGGCACCAGCGCGGCGATCCGGCCGGCGGACAGGCCGCTGTTGAGCGGGGCCCGGTGGCGCTGATGGGCGGGGCCGTCGGTGGAGACGACGGTGGGGCGCTTTCCGTAGCCCTTGGCCAGCACCTCCAGCGCGGCAGGCGAGGGCATGACGTCGGGCAGCAGCGCGCGCACCGACGAGAACTCCTCGGGCCGCCGCAGCACTTCCCGTACGTCCGTGTCCCGCGCGACGAGCCAGGCATCCAGTTCGGGAACGAAGGTCAGGCCCTCGGCCCGGCGCGCCTGCGCGTAGAGCGGGTAGGGATCGCGTTGCAGCTCGTCGAGCCTGGCGTGATCTTTGCTCGCCACGCGGCGCCTCCGGGGCGGAAGGAAGGTTTTTGCACTGTGGGCGCACCGGTCGTCCGGATGTTCGGCCGCGGCACGTCCGGCCATGGTGCCCGAGCCCCGCCGCATCGGGAAGGGGCACTGTCCGCAGAGCGCACTTTGGCGTAATGGGCCCTGTACCGAAGGCGGATCGCAGGTCTACGGTCTCCGGTGGCCGACGGACGCACAACGGGGGTGCACTCGATCATGCGCGGGATCACTGGGTTACGGTCCTGGACGCGGGCGTCGGGGTGGCGGCGGTGGGCGACCGCCTTCTGCCTGGCAGCCCTCGTGGCAACTCCCCTGATCGGCCCCGGAAGTGATGTCACACCCACCGCTCAGGCGGCAACGCGGTCAGCGGCCGAGGGCGGCACTGGGGGTCTTGTCCCGTACAACGAGGATCAGTTCAGCCAGGAGGGCTTCGACTTCCGCGACCGGCTGGGCACCGAGTACAGGGGCGCGTACATCCGCGAGAAGCGCCAATTCGCCAACGGCTACAGCGAGTTTGCCAACGTGGCCGCCGCCCTGGTCGATCCCCGCGGGCGCACCGATGATGAACTCGAGGACCTGCTGACCACGGGGCGGCCGGAGGAGGCCCCGGCGTACGACTTCAAGCTGGTGCCCCTGGAGGACTGGAAGCGCTATCTGCGGCCCGAGGACTATCGGGAATTGCGCGCGCAGGGCGTGAAGAACCTGCTGATGGTGCGGGCGATGAGCTTTCCCGGCGTGCGGGAGGGGCGGAAGAAGACGGGCCTGCACTCCGAGAAGCTGATCAAGAACGTGCTGCAGCAGAACAGGACCGGCAAGGCGGCCCTGAACCCACTGTCCTGGTACACCGATCGGGGTCCGTGCGAGGAGTGCGACGAAGAGGTCATCGAGGACGGGACCCCGGTCTACCACACGCAGGAATACGGCCTGAGCCGCCAGGAGCGGGCCCGGCGGGATGCCGAGCTGAAGAAGGCCGACATCGAACTCGGAAAATTCACGAACAGTCAGAAGCAGCTCGTCGAGCGGGCGGAGAAGGCGGCCAAGCTGCCTGCGGGACAGCGCGCGAACGAGAGGAAGGTGATCAAGAGGGAGATGGAGAAGGTGGCAGGCCGCCGGAAGGCCGCGGAGGCCCGCAGGCAGAAGATCGTGGCCCGCTACAAGGACATCGAGAGTGTCCGGGCTGCCACGGCCAGCGGCAATCTGCGCAAGGACATCGACAAGGCGCGCAAGGCCGACGCCGCGGCCAAGTCCGTGTTCGTCGCCGCTCGGACGGACTGCCCGACGCCGCAGGCACAAAGCCTCGGACTCCCGGGCGCCGCCTCCCATGTCCGGCTCGCGGCCTTCTCCACGCGGCGGACCGCCGACTGCGGTGACGCCGACGAGCAGGCCAGGGGCGGTCTGGTGCGGGGCCTGACCATGCCGCCCCAGGCGCCCGGCGGCATCGACTTCTCCCGCCTTGAGCTGCGCTACCTCGCCGATCCCGGGTCGGACGGCGGCGGTCTGCGCTATGCGTTCAAGGCTCCCTTGACAGCCTCGGGCAAGGGAAGCGGATCGGCTGGGTTGGCCGGCGCCAAGGAGTCATCCGACGCCTTCTTCACCTGGCTGGAGTTGGAGCCGTCGACGTTCTGGGTCAACCTCAACCCCAATGAGCCCGACCGCATCGTCGACTCCCGGCTCGGCCGGACCGACGCGGGACGGGTGTTGCTGCAGGCGGATCTGCTGCTGAAGAAGACGACCGGCACAGTCATCCACCCGGACACGAAACTCGGCGCGGAGTACTGGGGGTCACTGTCGGGCGACTGCATGTCGTTCCGAACGTGGATCGTGCCGGCGCCGGCGACGGTGCACGAGGAGAGGGATGAACTGCACATCCTCGACGCGCCGTTGGACGTGCAGATGGAGACGCAGTACCTGAAGTCGCGCGGCGGCAACGCGGCGGTGTCGTGCCCGGAGCAGTCGGCCTCGGTGCAGGAGCACAACGAGGCGGTGTTTCGGCGACTGATCCTGCCCAAGGTGGTCAAGGCGGTGAACACCGCCCCCGAGTACGCCGAGCTGCGGCGTGTGTATCTCAGCCGAGTCGCGGCCGAGTGGTACCGCAAACTGAGCGTGCGCAAGAAGACGGCGTACGGAGAAATGATCGACAAGGGTGACATCAGCGCGTACACCACGCAGAGGAAATGGACGCCGCACGACACCTTCGACCAGTACGTACGCTCCTACACCAAGGGCGAGTTCAAGGTGACGCACCGCACCCGTGAGGGCAACACCGAATACACGAAGACGTACATCTACGGGGGCGTCGACTTCACCTCCGTCCGCTACTCCTCGATGTCGGCCGACCGGATGAAGGAGCGCTGGCCCACGCTGACCCGAGACGTGAGCCGGTCGCTGGCACAGCCCGTGACGGACACCGGACAGGGGCAGGTGTGGCTCGGCGGAGGCGCGCCGGCGGCAGACGCGGGTACGCAGGCCGACACGGGTACGGAGGCCGACACGGGTACGGAGGCCGACACGGGTACGGAGGCCGACGTCTCGGACGGCGGAGGAGTGTCGGCAGGGGATGTCGCGTCCGGGGCGATCCGGTGGCTGCCGGCGGTGGCGCTCCTCGCCGGGTTCTTCGTGCTGCGGCGGAGGGTGCGCCGGCGTCGCGTCCGCTGACTCCACTGCGGCGTAGGCCGCAGCACCGCCTCGGGCGCTCACTGGCCGCGCAGCAAAGCCGTGAAGCCCGCCGAGCGCGAGCCCGGCAGCCAGGGCAGCGTGGTGGTTGGACCGCACACCGCCACCTCGATCAGGAGCAGTCCCGCGGTCATGGTGACCTGCTCCAACCGCACATCCATCCCGGGAAACGGCACACCCTCGATTGAGCAGACCCCCATGAAGGCCGCATGCCCCGGTGGGACGATCCTGCATTCCACCCTTGACCTGGGGATTCAGGAACTGCGGACAGAGCCCCGACTTCGACCACAGGTACTCGATCCAGCGCGCCAGTCGGTTGCCGATGCGAACGACCGGGGCCGCCCGCGAAGCCGTCGACACCATCGACCACACCCTCACCCTGGCCGAGGAGCGAGACGACCGACGGGCTTGGAGGGAGCGGCTGCGGCCATCGCGAGACCACATTCAGCAGCTCCGCGAAGCCCTCGGGCGGCTCGGCTCCCCCACCCCGCACGGCTTCTGCCCCACCGCCGACGATCCGCAGACCGGCCGGGCGACCACATGGCGACCACCACGCCCCCGAACACACGAAAGGCCGCCCTCTCATAGATGAGAGAACGGCCTCCGACCTGCGATAAGCAGAGTCGGGACGACAGGATTTGAACCTGCGACCCCTTGACCCCCAGTCAAGTGCGCTACCAAGCTGCGCCACGTCCCGGTGCCCGTCTGACCTGGGGTTTCCCCGGGCCGAACGCGCATGAGAACAATACCGCACTTCGACCGGTGGTCACGAACCCGTTTCCACCCCTGAGCGCGCTTGACCTCGACCATTTCCCGCAGGAGTAGCCGCCGGGCTTCGGCGCGTACGACTCCCCGCCCGGCCATCCCCCCGACCGGCTGCCGGTTCCGGCCCGCCGAGATCGGAAGCGGCCGCTCGGACACGGGCTGCCGCCGGCCGTGGGGACCTCGGGCTGCGGCCGAAGGGGCCGGCCGGGACCTCGAGGCCTCTACGCCGCCTTCACCGCGCCGCATCCGGGGCGGCCCCGAGCCGTCGTCGCCCGCGTCGAGCCCAGAAACGCCCTCGCCTGGAAGGCGAAGGATTTTGATCATGAACACCCTGCGCGACCGGTTCGCCCCGCCGATATCGCGACCACTGGACCAAGATCCACGGCAGGCTCTCGTGCCGCCCGAGATCAGCAGGGACGGCTTCGACGGGGCGGAGCGCCGGGCAGCCGGACCGGGTGATCGACGCAGGGATCCGGGAACGGTTAGCTCGTCGGCGCCTGCCCCAGCTCGGGGTGGGCGTCGACCAGTCTGCGGGGTGCGGCCTGACGCCAGGAGTCGAGCAGGATCGCGTACAACTCCTCATCGTCCTCCACGGCCGCCAACCGCACCCGCAGCCAGGCGTAGTTGTCGTCGTGCCCCGCGCGTATGAAGAACTTCTCGGGCTCGGAGGCGATCAGCCCTTCCCGGTCCTCCTTGGGGCACTTCACACCCATCGCCTTGTCGTCGTCATCGAGCGAGGCGAAGATCTTGCCGCCGCGCTCCAAGCGGAACGTGGGCATGCCCCAGGCGAGCTTCTCCATCGCGCCGGGGAGGGAGAGCGCGAGCCTGCGTACATCGTCAGCAGTGGCCATGCGAAGACGGTACGACGCGGCACTGACACTGGCCCCGCCGTTGCCGCACAGGGCTCTTCCGACCCATTGACCCCCTGTATAGCGGGAACCTACGCTGTGCGACGTATTCAGAAAGCGCTTTCTACGTCACGGTCCGTCCACCAGCACCGGGAGCGCAATGAGTAGTCACAGAGCACGCGGCCGGAGAACCTTCTCCCCTCTCATCGTCGTCACGGCACTGCTGGCCCTCGTCCTCGGACTCGGGGTGGCCTCGCCGCCTCGCGCCGAGGCGGCGGCGCCCTATCGCGTACTGCTCTTCTCCAAGGTCACGAACTTCTCCCACGACTCGATCCAGGCAGGAATCGACGCGGTCAAGAAGCTGGGCAGCGAGAACGGCTTCGAGGTCGAGGCCACCGACGATGCCGCGGCCTTCACCGACGCCAATCTCGGCCGCTTCCAGGCGATCGTCTTCAACAACACCAACTCCACTCCGGAGTCGGGCGACCTCCTCGACGCCGGACAGCGGGCCGCGCTCCAGAAGTACATCCGCGGCGGCGGTGGCTGGGTCGGTCTGCACTCCGCCTCCGCCAGCGAGCGCGACTGGCCCTGGTACGAGGGCCTGGTAGGCGCGATCTTCGACAAGCACCCTGCCGTACAGACCGGCCGGATCAAGGTGCTCGACCGGACCCATCCCTCGACCAACGGACTTCCCGAGCTCTGGGAGCGTACGGAGGAGTGGTACAACTGGCGCACCAATCCGACCGGGAAGGTGCACACGCTCGCGCAGATCAAGGTGCGCGACGGCATCACCGGACTCGACGAGGGTGTCGACCACCCGTGGTCCTGGTGCCAGAACTACGACGGCGGACGCTCGTGGTTCACCGCGGGCGGACACGCCAAGTCCGCTTTCCAGGAAGCGGGTTTCCTCAAGCATCTGCTCGGTGGGATCCAGTGGGCCGCGGGCGACAAACCCGGTGACTGCACCGCCACGAAGACCGGCGCCTTCCAGCGCACTCCGCTGGCCACGAGCGATCTCGCCGACCCCTTCGAGCTGGCTGTCGCGCCCGATCGCCGCGTCTTCTTCATCCAGCGCACCGGCAAGGTCAAGGTGATCGACCAGCAGACGATGAAGGTCACCACCGCACTGGACTTCGCGTACTCGCCGGAGATGACGAGCCAGTCGGACGGACTCCTCGGTCTCGCGCTCGATCCGGACTTCGGGAAGAACAACCGGCTCTATCTGCTGAACTCCGACAAGACCGAGAAGCGGCTCAATCTCTCGCGGTTCACGGTGACCGGCAACACCATCGACCCCGCTTCCGAGAAACGGCTGCTCACCATTCCCACCTGGCGTGGTGAGGGTCGAGCCAACTCCCACATGGCCGGCTCGATCGCGTTCGACAAGAGTGGCAATCTGTATGTCGCGACCGGCGACAACACCGACCCGTTCGCATCCGAGGGCTTCAATCCGATCGACGAGGGTGCCGGACGCCGCGCCTGGGACGCCCAGGGCACCGCGGGCAACACCAATGATCTGCGCGGAAAGATCCTGCGGATCAAGCCGAACGACGACGGTACGTACGCCGTTCCCGAGGGCAATCTCTTCGCGCCCGGCACCGCGAAGACGCGTGCCGAGATCTACGCCATGGGGATGCGCAATCCGTTCCGGATCACGACCGATCCGCTGAGCGGAGCGCTGCTGGTCGCGGACTACGGCCCCGACGCCCGCGCGGCCGAGCCGGACCGCGGGCCCGAGGGCACGGTCGAGTACACCCGGATCACCAAGGCGGGCAACTTCGGCTGGCCGTACTGCATCGGCAACAACACCCCGTTCAACGATTACAACTTCACCACCAAGACCTCCGGCCCGAAGTTCGACTGCGCGAAGCTGGTCAACGACTCGCCCAACAACACGGGCCTGACGGATCTGCCGCCCGCTCAGCCGGCCACCCTCTGGTACGCGTACTCGGCATCGGCTCAGTTCCCGGAGCTCGGCACCGGTGGCGGCGGGCCGATGAGCGGTCCCGTCTACGACTACGACCCGAAGAACACGTACCGCACCAAGTTCCCCGAGTACTTCGAGGGGAAGTGGCTGACCTACGAGCTGACCCGCAAGTGGTTCAAGGCCTTCTCCATCCAGCAGCACGACCAGACCTTCACCGACCCGCGTTTCGCGCCGGCGAAGGCGGGCGACCTGCAGTCGATCAACTCCGTCTTCGGCGACATGGCGTGGAACCAGCCCTTCGACGCCGACTTCGGACCCGACGGAGCGCTGTACGTCATCGACTTCGGGCTCGGCAGCGGTACGGGCCGGGGCGGCAGCAACGAGGGCTCGGGCATCTACCGCATCGACCATGTCGGCGACGGCCGGCTGCCCGATGCCAAGGTCAGCGCCGCTCCCGACACCGGCTCGGTGCCGCTGACCGTGAAGTTCTCCAGTGCGGGCTCCGGGCTGCCGGGCGGTGAACCGGTGACATACGCCTGGGACTTCGACGGAAACGGCACCGCCGACTCGACGGAGGCGAACCCCACCCATGTCTACCGGACCAAGGGACGCTTCACCGCCCGGCTCACGGTCACCGGTCCCGGAGATCTGACGGCGCTCGCCGTCACGGACATCACTGTCGGCAACACCCGGCCCGTGGTGACCATCCAACAACCCCCGAACGGCGGGATGTTCAGCTTTGGCGACACCATCCCCTTCACCGTGAAGGTCAAGGACAAGGAGGACGGGCGGATCGACTGCTCGCGGGTGGTCGTCCAGTCGCAGCTCGGCCATGACAGTCATCTTCATCCGCTGGACAACTACAGCGGCTGCGCGGGCGAGATCGCGACGGACGCGGGCGGGAGCCATGGTCCCGGCCAGAATCTGTACTACGGGATCACCGCACAGTACGAGGACAAGGGGGCTTCGGGCGTGCCCGCGCTCACCGGCTCCACCTCGCTGACGCTGCGTACGACGTTCCGTGAGGCCGAGCACTTCACCACCACCGGCGGCGCGCACGCCGGGGCGGTGGTGGCGAGCCGCGCCGACGCCTCGGGCGGCAGGCGGCTGACCGAGATCGAGGACAGCGACTGGATCGGTTTCGACCCCGTGAACCTCAAGGGGATCGACTCGGTGACGGTCGGCGCGGCTTCCGGCGGACTCGGCGGAGACATCGAGTTCCGCGCCGGATCGCCGACAGGTCCGCTGCTGGGCAAGGTGACCGTCCCGAACACCGGGGGCTGGGGCAATGTCGTCTCGCCCACGACGACGCTCAGCAACCCGGGCGGCACCGTGAAGCTGTACGCGGTCTTCAGCAACCCGCAGTGGTCGGCGGAGAAGCCCGATCTCTTCGCCCTGGACTGGCTGCACTTCAACGGCCGAGGTGTCGAGAAGCATCCGGGAACCAGGCTCGCGCTGACGGCGACGCCGACGACCGGGACCGCGCCGCTCGCCGTGCAGCTCGCGAGCAGGGTCAGGCCGCTGCCCGGCCGCACCGTCGCCTCGTACCACTGGGACTTCGGCGACAACACCAAGGCGACGGCCCCCGAGGGAGCGACGGCGACGCACAGCTATGCCCGCCCCGGTGCGTACACCGCGCATCTGACCGTCACCGACGACAAGGGCGACACCATCACCAACTACGTGCAGATCAACGTGAGTTGAGAGGAGAGCAGCCATGGCAGACACGGCAGACAGGAACGGCACAAGACGTGCGTTCCTCGGTACGGCCCTGGGGGTCGCCGCTGCGGCGGCGACGGGATCGACCGCGTACGCCGCCGAGACCGTCCGCTGCCGGCGGCGCATCCCGCCATCCGGCATCGGTATGCACCTCTACACAATGCGCTCGACCCTGGCGAAGGACTTCAAGGGCACGCTGGCCCGGCTCGCCGCGATGGGGTACGCGACCGTCGGAGTCAGCGGCCGGCACGGCAACACCGCGGCGGCGATCCGGGGCATGCTCGATGAGACCCGTCTCAAGGCGGTGCTCGAGCACGTCGGCTACGACATCGTCAGCGGCAGCGGTCTGCCGCAGGCGCTCGAGGACATCCACACCCTCGGCGCGAGGTGGATCGTGGTGCCGAGCCTGCCGGGGTCCATGCACAACCCGGCCGGATTCCGGGAAGCGGCACGGCAGTTCAACAAGGCCGGGTTCGCCGCCCGCGAGTCCGGCCTCGGTCCGCTGCTCTTCCACAATCACGGCCTGGACCACCAGGTGGTCGAGGGCGAGAACCTGTACGAGATCCTGCTCAAGGAGACCGACCCGGATCTGGTGGCCTTCGAGCTCGATCTCTACTGGGCGTCGAAGGGCGGGGCCGACCCGAGATCGCTCTTCGTGCAACACCGGCGCCGCTTCCCCGCGCTGCATGTCAAGGACATGGCCCCGAACGGCGATTTCGCCGATGTCGGCTCCGGCATCCTCGACTTCCCGTCGATGTTCGACACGGCTCGCAGCGGTGGTGTGAAGCAGTGGCTGGTCGAACACGACTCGCCGGCCGATCCGTTCGCGAGCGCGCTGAACAGCTACATGTATCTGGCGAAGCTCAGGTACTGACGGCGTCCCGAACTGGGGCGCGCCGCCCCAGGCCCCGCGCCTCAATCGCCGGAGGGGCTGGATTTCGGGGCTCCGCCCCGGACCCCGCTCCGTCCGCCCGCAGGGCGGGCCCTGCGGCGTCTGGTGCGTGCAATCGCAAGGCGGAGGATCGCCCTCGTACTGGACGTACTTGGGCGACTCCGACAACATCGCGAGTGTGCGTGCCAGGGGTCGCGGGGCAGGCGGGACTTCAAAAACACGCCCTAGTCCTGCGCGGACGCCGCGCCGAGCAGACCCCGGATATGGCTGGTGGCCGCGCGGAACTCCGGCCGCCCCATCGTCTCGGTGTAGTCGCGCTCGGCCGGCAGTCCCACGTCGATGATCTCGGTGACGGTGCCGGGTCGCGGGCTCATCACCAGCACCCGGTCGGCGAGATAGCACGCCTCGGAGATGGAGTGGGTGACCAGCAGCACGGTGGTGCCGGTCTCCCGCCAGATGCGGTTGAGCTCCACGTTCATCTGCTCACGGGTGAGCGCGTCGAGCGCGCCGAACGGCTCGTCCATCAGCAGCACCGGCGGCTCGTGCAGCAGCGCGCGGCACAGCGCCACCCGCTGCTGCATTCCGCCGGAGAGCTCATGCGGATAGGCGTCCTCGAAGCCGCCGAGCCCGGTCATCGCGATCAGTTCGTCCGCGCGCGTGCGAGCCATGTCGCCCGGCATCTTCCGCATCTCCGCCTGCAGAAGAATGTTGCGCCGCGCGGATCGCCACTCCAGCAGAGCCGCGCGCTGGAATACGTAACCGATGTCGTGCCGCGGCCCCCGCACCCGCTCGCCGTTCAGCCGGACGTCGCCCGCCGACGGCTTCAGCAAACCGGCGACCAGCTTGAGCAGCGTCGACTTGCCGCAGCCCGACGGGCCGACGATGGCGACGAACTCGCCCGTCGCGACATCGAGGGAGACCTCGCTGAGCGCGGTGACGTCCCGGTTCTTGGTACGGAACCGTACGGCGACGTCCTCAAGGCCGACCGCCGCCGTGGGCTCCTGGCTCTCCTTGGTGATCACCACCGGCTCCCGCACCGTCGAGTCTCTGGCCATCGTCATCCCTTCAGTGCGGTGGAGCTGTCCCAGTACTCAGCCACGGACTTGGGGCTCTTGACGAGACCCGCCTCGGCGAACACGTCGATGGTCTGCTGCCAGTCGGCGTCGGTGTTGATTCCGGGGGCCTTGCCCTGCGTCGCCCGGGTGTGCAGCAGCGTCAGGGTCGTCTTGAACTGCTCGGACAGGACTTCCTTGGGCGGGAGTTGCTGGCTCGCGCCCTGCATCGCGGCGACGGCCGGGGCCGGCGCCTTCTCGGCGGCGGCGAAGGACTCGCTGACCGCCTTCACCATGCGCGCCGCGACATCCTTCTTGCCGGCAAGGAACCTCTGACCGGTGATGAGACCGTTGGAGTAGAAGTTGAGTCCGTTCTCCGAGAAGCGCAGATAGGCCACCTGCTTCTTGGCCTTGTTCTGCATGGTCGGGCCCTGGTCGCTGGCGTATCCGAGCAGCCCGTCCGTCTTGCCGGAGATCACCGCGGCGATCTTGCCCGCCGGGTCGGTGTTCTGGACCTTGACGTCCGACTCCTTGAGCCTGTTCTTCTTCAGGAAGATCGGGAAGGTCTTGGAGAGTGCGTCGCCCGCCGTACCTGCGATGGTCCTGCCCTTCAGGTCGGCGGGCGTCTTGATGCCCTTCGACTCGAAGAACTGCACGGACGAGGGTGTGGTCTGCAGAAAGACGCCGAGGCTCTTCACCTTGACGCCGGAGTCGACGCCGGAGAGCACGGCGGGCGTGTCGGCCCAGCCGAAGTCGGTCTGACCGGCGCCTGTCGCCTGGACCGTCTTCTGGGAGCCCTGTCCCGCCCGGATGTTGAGATCGATGCCGTACTTCTCGAATATCTTCTGCTGCTTGCCGAAGTAGAACGGCGCATGCTCGCCGTACGGATACCAGTTGAGCGTCAGCGTCACCTTGTCGAGCTTCTTGCCGGAGTCGCTGGTGGTCTTGTCCGAGCCGTCCTCACCACAGGCCGTGGCGACCAGGAGCAGCGGAACGAGGCCGATCATCAGTCTGCGCGCAGTCATGGCTGGTCCTTCGCGTCGGCGTGGGTCGTGCCGGGCTAGTAGGTGGTGGTGACGCTTCCGTCCCGGCGGCCGGCGTGCCACGGAAGGAGGAACTTCTCGGCGATCTCGACGAGGACGAAGAGGACCACGCCGATCAGTGACATCATGAGCAGTCCCGCGAAGAGCATCGGGGTGTCGAGGTTTCCGTTGGCCTGGAGGATCACATAGCCGAGTCCTTCGTTCGCGCCGACGAACTCACCGACGACGGCACCGGTCACGGCGAGCGTGACGGCGACCTTGAGGCCGGAGAAGAGATGCGGCAGCGAGGCCGGGAAGCGGATCTTGACGAAGGTCTGCCAAGGGCGCGCGCCCATCGTCGACGACAGCTGGAGCATCTCCGGATCGACCGCCTTGAGTCCGGTCACCATCGAGATGACGACCGGGAAGAAGGCGATGAGGACGGCGATGAGGATCTTCGGCGCGATCCCGAAGCCGAGCCAGACGACGAACAGCGGCGCGATGGCGATCTTGGGCACGACCTGGGCGAAGAGCAGGATCGGGTAGAGAGTCTTCTCGACGGTGGACGAGTAGACCATGATCACTGCTGCGAGCACGCCGACACCGACGGCGATCACAAAGCCCAGCAGCGTCTCGTAGGTGGTCACCCAGCTGTGCTGCCAGATGTAGTCGGTCTTCCCGGTCAGCACGTCGAGCGTCGCGCCGGGTGAGGGGACGAGATAGAGCTCGACCAGTTCGGCCGCGGCGATCACCCACCACGCGCCGAAGCAGACCAGCAGCAGTGCGACGGGCCGCCAACTCTGCTCGAGCGCACGGACGGCCCGCTCCCCCGCTCCCGGCTTGTTCCGCTGAGCAACTCCCGCCACTTTTACGGGTGCTGCCTCGGTGGCGCTCTGGCTCACGGTCAACTCCTCTGGGCTCCGGAGCGGTTAAGAGGCGCTGTCTGGGGCTGTGCTGTCTGGAAAACGCTTTCAGAAAGCGCTTTCTGATAAGGTGTCGCCACGCTAATGACTGCCTGTACGCACGGTCAATAGGTCGTCCCGAAGTTTCGGGGGGTGCAGTGAGTGAACGGCAAGCAACACCTGTCCATGTGACGCTGGACGTCGTCGCGCGCAGAGCCGGCGTTTCCCTGGCCACCGCGTCGCGCGCCCTCAACGGCACCACCCGGGTCCGGGAGGATCTGCGCCGGCGCGTACGCGCGGCCGCCGATCTGCTCGGCTACATTCCCAATGCCCATGCCCAGGCGCTCGCCAGCGCCTCCAACAACACCGTGGGCCTCATCTGCCACGACGTCGGCGACCCGTACTTCGCCGCCATCGCGGGCGGTGTGATGCGGGCGGCAGCGGAGCAGGACCTCCTCGTCATGCTCGCCAGTACCTTCCGCGAACCGGCGCGGGAGATCGCGTACGTCTCCACGCTGCGCGCCCAGCGCGCTCGCGCCATCCTGCTGATCGGCTCGGGCTTCCAGGACCGGGAGTGGGAGCGGGCGCTGGCGGCGGAGCTGGAACCGTATGTCCGCGCGGGCGGCCGCGTCGCGGTCGTCAGCAGGCACCGCAGCCTGCGGGTGGACGCCGTCCTGCCCGAGAACCGGGCCGGAGCGGCGGCGCTGGCGCGCGCGCTGCTGGAGCTGGGACACCGGGAGTTCGCGGTGCTGAGCGGCCCGCCCGCGCTGACCACCGTCTCCGACCGGCTGGCCGGGTTCCGGGAGGGTCTCGCGGAGGCGGGGATCGCGCTCGCGCCGGAGCGGGTCGTACTCGGTGCCTTCACCCGCGACGGCGGGTACGCGGCGGCCCGCGAACTCCTCGCCCGCTCCACCCGGCCCACCTGTGTCTTCGCCGTCACCGATGTGATGGCCGTGGGGGCGCTGGCGGCATTCCGGGAGGAGGGCGTACGGGTACCCGGGGACGTCTCCCTCGCGGGCTTCGACGACATCCCTCTCGTACGAGAGCTGTCCCCGCCGCTCACCACCGTCGCGCTGCCGCTCACCGCCATGGGCCAGGAGGTCATGGCCCTCGCCCTGCGCGAACCGCGCGGTCCGCGGTCGCGGGTGCTGCGGGTCGGCGGCGAGGTCGTCCTGCGCGCGAGCGTCGCACCGCCACCGCCACCGCCCGACTCCCTTACGGAAAGGACCCGTTGATGGCCCCGCACACGGCTCCGCAGACGGCCACGCACACGGCGCCACAGGCGGCACCGACGTTGAACCCGTCGGCGAAGATCGAGCGCGTCGAGACCTTCGCCGTCGCGCTGCCCACCCGCCGCTCCTTCGGCGTATCGGGCGGCGCGGTCGCCGTCGCCGGGCAGCCGTCCCTGCGGGTACTGGTGAAGGTGAGCGCCGACGGGGTGCACGGCTGGGGCGAGGCGACGCCGATCCCCGCCTGGACCTACGAGACCGCCGAATCCATCGTCACCACCGTCGACCGCTATCTCGCACCGGCGATCGTCGGCAGGCCCGCCTGGAACCTGGATGCCGTGGACAGCGCCTTCGACCGGGCCGTCAACCGCGGCTTCACCATCGGCGCGCCTCTCGCCAAGAGCGCGGTGGATGTGGCACTGCACGATCTGCTGGGACGGGCCGCAGGGGTGCCGCTGGGCGTGCTCTGGGGGCAGCGCAGGTCCGAGACGATCGAGCTGGGCTGGATCGTCTCGGGACAGTCGCCGGCCGAGGCCGGCGACAGTGTGGCGGAGGGCTCGGACGCCGGGTACCGGGCGTTCAAGGTCAAGATCGGGCTGCATGACGAGGACACCGACGCGGCAGTGGTGGCCGCGGTGCGCGCGCACGCGCCGACTGCACCGGTCTGGGTGGACGCCAACCAGGCGTACACCGTGGACGCGGCACTGCGTATGGCGCGGCGGCTGGACGCCATCGGGATCAGCGCCTTCGAGCAGCCGCTGCCGGCCAATGACATCGCGGGTCTGCGGCGGCTGCGTGAGCACTCCCCGGTGCCGGTGGCGCTCGACGAGAGCCTGCGGCACCCCACAGATCTTGCGACGTTCGTCCGGCTGGAGGCGGTGGATGTGGCGATCGCCAAGGTGCAGCGCAGTGGCGGTCTCACGCTTTCACGGCGGCTGTGCTCGCTCGCGGAGGACTGCGGGGTGCGGCTGATGGGTTCGGGGCTCACCGACTCGGATCTGGGACTTGCCGCGTCGCTGCACCTCTTCGCTGCGTACGGGATCGACACTCCGGTCGATCTCAACGGCCGTCAGTTCATCGACTCCCCGTACGCGACCGAGACGGTGCGGGTGGAGAAGGGAGTGGCTCAGGTGCCGGATTCACCGGGGCTGGGGGTCGAGGTGGACGAGTCGGTGGTGCGTGAGCTGGCCGTCGACGTACTGGAGCACCGGGCGTGACAGCGCCCGGCTGTTGTACGCGCCGGGGCGCGCGCCGCTGGCACCCCCGCGCGCTCCGAGCGCCGGATGCGCACCTCCGACCGCCGGTCCCCCGCTGGTCTGCCCGGCCGGAGTGCGTTCTTTTCGGTCCAGGTCTGCGCCGTATCGGTTCTGCTGGTGTTCCTGGATGTCACTACTGCGCATGTCTGAGGAGGCTCTTTGTCCCTCAGTGCCATATGCCCACGAAACCTTTGCCGTTGGCATGTGGCAGGAAGACGCACAGGGGGAATGCCGTACGGCAGGACCGGACGGGCCCGTACCACACGGAACACAGCCTTAATCAAACGTCAACGGTCCCCGTTTTGGACAGAGTTGGCGTCGATCTTGTGCCACCCTGAAACGATCAACACCATGATGTGGTCGGCCTGTTCGGGACGAGACCACTGCCGATGCACCACCTGCTCGAACAACCGCCCGAGCAGGCGTTTAGCAGAGGAAGGCTCGCGATGGACGGTTACTTCGCCGGTCGACTACATCATCAACTACGTGATCATGTGCGTGACTTCGCAGAGAAGGAGATACGTCCGCGGATCCCCGCGATGGAGGCATCCCGTGCCGTCCACCACGAACTGTCCCGGCTCGTCGCCCGGCAGGGCTGGCTCGGCGCCACGATCGGCAAAGAGCACGGCGGGATGGGGATGGGGCACCTCGCCAAGACCATCATCATCGAGGAGCTGTCCCGGGTCAGCGGCGCGATGGGTGCGATGGCGCAGGCCTCCCAGCTGGGCGTTGCCAAGATTGTCCACTTCGGCAGCGCCGAGCAGAAGAAGACCTGGCTCCCCTCCATCGCCGCCGGCGACTGCCTCCCGACGATAGCGGTCACCGAACCCGAGTCGGGCGGCCATGTACTGGGCATGAGTGCCACCGCCGTACGGGACGGCGACGACTACGTTCTCAATGGCCGAAAGGTGTTTGTCGGCAACAGCCATGTCGGTGATCTCCACGGCGTGGTGGTCAGGACCGCACCCGGGTCCAGGGGGTTGACCGCCTTCCTGGTGGAGTCGGGCCGGCCGGGCTTCAGCATCGGCGAGCAGCAGCCGACCATGGGCCTGCACGGCTTCAGCTTCGGCGAGCTGCACTTCGACAACTGCCGTGTCCCCGCGCCGAATCGGCTCGGCGAGGAGGGCGACGGGCTGGCCGTGGCGTACTCCTCCAGCGTGCTCTACGGACGCGCCAATCTCACCGCCGTATCGCTCGGCATCCACCAGGCGATCCTGGAGGAGACCACGAGGTTCTGCTCGGATCGGCAGCGCTATGGCAAGCCGCTCCATGAACTGCCGTCCATCAAGCTGAAGTTGGGGACGCTGCAGTCCCGGCTGATGACCTCCAGGCTCGCCGCGTACCACGCCGTGCATCTGCTGGACGAGGGGCTGCCGTGCGATGCGGAGCTGATGAACGCCAAGCTGGTCAATGTCGAGTCGGCGATCGACTCCGCGCGCAACGCCATGGAGATCCATGCCGCGGCAGGGCTCTTCACCGACCGCCCCATCGAGCGGTATATGCGGGACGCGCTCCATATGTTCGCCCCGGCCGGTACGTCTGACGTACAGCTGCTGCGTCTGGCGGAGGTGGCGCTGGGCACGACGAGGGGCCAGTGGTCGCAGCGGCTGTCCGACGTGGTCCGGCTGGAAGCCGCCGTCTGAACCGGTCCGCGGCGCATGACGTCCCCGGGAGCGCACGAGGCAGCCCGGGGACGTCACTTCACAAGGATCAGAGGGACTTCAGATACCGCCGTCCTCACGCCGGTGGATCTGGTCGATCAGTTCCGCGGCCAGCGACTTGATGGTCTCGAGCCCCGCCCGGCCCCAGGGCCGCGGCTCGGTGGCGACCACACAGATCGTGCCCAGCGCGATCCCCGTACGGTCGATCAGCGGCGCACCGAGATAGGAACGGATGCCGATCTCGTCCACGACCGGGTTCCCGGCGAACCGCGGATAGTCGCAGACGTCCTCCAGGACCAGCGCCTTGCGCCGTACGACCACATGCGGGCAGTAGCCGTGGTCTCGCGCCATGAACCGGCTGACATCACCGCCGCCCGCCGCGGCCGTCGCACCCAGGTCGGTTCCGGAGTGTGTACCGGCCGGGGTGTGCAGTCCGGCGAAGAACTGCCGGTTCTCGTCGATGAAGTTGACCATGGAGTACGGCGCGCCGGTCACCTCGGCGAGCTTGTGCGCGAATTCGTCGAAGGCCGGGTCCGGCCGGTCCCCGAAACCCAGCTGACGCAGCCGCCTTACACGGACGGGCGCTTCGCGGTCGACGGGAGTGAGCAGCAGATGGCCGGTCGGGTCGTACGTCATGTCGGTGCTCCGTAGCTCGGTGCCGGGGCCGGCACCGCGGTGGTGGTGAGCAGATGCTGGACGAGGGTGACCAGGGTCCCTATCCCCGAGCTGGCGATCCGCGCGTCGCACAGCACGACCGGCACCTCCGGCTTGAGGTCGATCGCGGCCCGTACCTCTTCCGGGTCATAGCGGTAGGCGCCGTCGAACTCATTGACGGCGACGACGAATCCGATGCCGCGCCGCTCGAAGAAGTCCACCGCGGAGAAGGAGTTCTCGAGACGGCGCGTGTCGGCGAGGATGACCGCGCCGAGCGCGCCTTCGGAGAGCTCGTCCCACATGAACCAGAAGCGCTCCTGGCCGGGCGTTCCGAAAAGATAGAGCACATGACTTCGGTCCAGGGTGATCCGGCCGAAGTCCATGGCGACGGTTGTGGTGGTCTTGGACTCGATGCCGTCCAGACTGTCGGTCGCCACGCTGACCTGGGTCAGCAGCTCCTCCGTACTCAGTGGTTCGATCTCACTGACCGCTCCCACAAAGGTCGTCTTGCCGACGCCGAATCCGCCCGCGACGAGGATCTTCAGCGCGGCGGGAAAGGCATCGGCAAACTCAGAGTCGTCGTCGTAGGCCATCCAGCACCGCCTCCAGCAAAGATCGGTCGGTGGGTGAGTCGTGGCAGCGGGGCGCCCGTGCTGTGACGGCCCCGCAGTCCACGAGATCGGAAAGCAGCACCTTGGTGACCACAGCCGGGAGCCTGAGGTGCGCCGAGATCTCGGCGACCGAGGTCGGCCCGTCGCACAGCCCGAGCGCCAGGGCGTGCTCGGGGCCGAGGTGCGTCTGCGGCACGCTGCCGGTGGCCATCACCAGGGAGAGGAGATCCAGCGCGGCCGTGGGACGGGTGCGGCCGCCGCTCACCGTGTACGGGCGGATGAGCCGGCCGGCCGCGTCGTCGAGCAACGGCCCGTCCTTGGGGGCCGGCACGTTCACTGCCCCGCAGCGCTCGGCGCCCCCGCCGACTGTCTGGCCGGGGTGGTCAGGTACGGCCGTACGCTCTTGACCAGCATCGCCATCTCGTATCCGAGGACCGCGGCATCCGCCTCACGCCCGGCGAGCACGGCGAGGCAGGTGCCGGAGCCGGCGGTGGAGACGAACAGCAACGTGGAGTCGAGCTCCACGACCACCTGGCGTACCTCGCCACCGTCACCGAAACGCGCTCCGGCGCTGCGGCCCAGTGAGTAGAGGCCGGAGGCGAGTGCCGCCATATGGTCGGCGCTGTCGGCGTCCAGGCCGTGCACCGATTTCACCAGCCCGTCGGAGGAGAGCAGCACCGCATTGCGTGTGTACGGCACACGCTGGACCAGGCCGCTGAGCAGCCAGTCGAGGTCCGAGACATGGCCGTTCGGCACATCGCTCACCATGGTGCATCTACTCCTTGGGGGTGTTGTCGTGGCGCAGCGGGGCGGGCTGTGGGGCGGGGTCCGCGACGGACTGGGACTCGGCCAGGCCGATGCCGCGTTGGAAGGCCGCCATCAGGCCGGGGTCGTGGAGGGTGTTCTCGTCGTCCTTGCGGGGCGACGGGGCGTCCCTGAGCTGGGGGACGAGGTGTTCCTGGCTGCGGCGCTTGGGCAGTTGGGGGCGGCCCATGGGGCTGGGCACCGTTCCGTCGGAGGGCGGTGCCGCCGTGGTGTGGACGGGCTGCTCGGCGGACGAGGTCTCCGCGGGTACCGAGTGGTTGACGCCGGGGCGGGCGGCGGCCGGGTTGGGACGGTCGCTCTGGTCTCCGCGTAGGGGGAGGAGGCCTGCGCCGAGGGTGGCGTGCACCGGTGCGTGCTGCGGCTGTTGAAGCTGCGGCTGTGATTCCAGTTGCGGTTGCGGTTGCGCTTGATGCTGGGGTTGGGGTTGGTGAAAGGCCGGTGGCTGGTGGGGCATTGAGTGAAGCTGCTGCGGGATCAGGGGTGGGGTCGAGGGCAGAGCCCCGGCCGCCTGAGCCGCGTCGGGCTGGGCCGTGGGGCGGTCTGCGGTCTCGTGCCCCGCGGCGGCCTCGGCCGGCGAGAGTCCATCTGGCTCGGCACCGAGGATTCCCTGCGGCAGTACGAGAACGGCCTGGACGCCGCCGTAGATATTGGACTGGAGCCGTACCGCGATGCCGTGTCTGCGGGCGAGCGCGGAGACCACGAAGAGGCCGATCCGCCCGTCCTGCAGCATATGGGCGACATTCACCTGGTCGGGGTCGGCGAGCAGGGCGTTCATCTTGTTCTGTTCGACGGCGGGCATACCGAGGCCACGGTCCTCGACCTCGACGGCGAGTCCGGCCGTGACGTGCTGGGCGCGCATCAGCACCTGAGTGTGCGGGGCGGAGAACAGCGTGGCGTTCTCCACCAGTTCGGCCAGCAGGTGGATCACGTCGGCGACGGCGTGGCCGCGCAGGGTGCCGTCGATCGGCGGTACCAGTTTGACCCTCGGGTACTGCTCCACCTCTGCGATGGCAGACCGGAGCACCTCGGTCATGGTGACCGGGTTGGACCATTGCCGACGGGAGATGGCGCCGCCGAGGACAGCGAGGTTCTCGGCGTGCCTGCGGATGCGGGTGGCCAGGTGGTCCACATGGAAGAGGCCCTTGAGCAGCTCGGGATCCTCGACCTCGTTCTCCAGCTCGTCGAGCAGCTGGATCTCGCGGTGGACCAAGGACTGGAGCCGACGGGCCAGATTGACGAAGACTTCGACCTTCTGTTCGTTGCCGACGCTGCTCGAGAGCCGGGACGCCTGCACCACCGCCGCCACAGCGGCCTCGTGGGAGCGGCTCAACTCCTGTGTGAGCAGATCGAATTCGTCTCCGCCCGGTGGTGCGGGCTGCGGCGTCCTGCGGGCGGGCGGGCCTTCGCCCCGTCTGAGCTGGTCGATCACCGTGCGCAGCTCGGTCTGTCCGCGCGCGGTGGACTGGCGCAACGCGGCGCAGCGGTCGTGTACGGATTTGGCCATGCGGTCCGCGCCCATCGCCGCCGCCACCACGGAGGCGACGGCCAGCACAGCGGAACCGGTGAGCACGGCCCACAGGTTGGCGGAGGGCTGGGCAGCGGCGGAGCGGATCGCGAAGATCACCGCGGCCGCGCCGATGAGCGCGGTGCCGACCGCGGGCAGGACTGCGGTGCGCAGGAGTTGAGGACGTATACGGGCTTCCGGTGACGACGGCACGGAATGCGGCCTCCCTGCCGATGACAGGGAGCCTGGCCGGCCGTGGCGCCCGCCCTCACGGCGGTCCGGCCGCGCGGCGGGTGCGCGTAGTTGAGACATCAGCGTCCTTGGTACGTGGGGCCCCAGGAATCGGCGTACTGCAAGTGGTCAGCTTCGGCTCCCGGCGGGCTCGTCATGCACAACATGAGCCCACCGCTGATCACCGGCAACACACGGTAGTCGCCAAGCGCGCACGTGCGACGGGCAGTTGACAAACTTGCCCGCCATTCGTCCCGCTCTGGTATGAGGCCTCGTACGCCAGCCCGAAAACGCGGGCTTGACCCCCTCCCGCCGCGACGGCGGCGAAGGGGGTCTCGGATGCCGCAGAGTCACGCGTTGCGGGTCGGATGCCGCAGAGTCACGCGCTACGGATCAGGCGCCGCGGACGCAGGCGCCGCAGGGTCAAGCGCTACTCGTCAGGCGCTCGGTGCCACCTCGGGGCTGCCCGTATCGGCCGCCGCGGTCCACCCCGTGGCGGGCGCCGTCGCCGCTGCGCGCCACCACGGCTCGGACGGAATGCCCTCGGCGGTCGGCTCGAACGGCTCGCCGGGCCGCGGCAGCGCGATGCGCGCACCTTGCGCGACTGCTGCCGCGACCGTGCCCTCGCCGGGCTCGGCCCACGGGTGCGGCGCGAGATTGAACGTCCCCCAGTGGATCGGCAGCATCGCGCCGGACGGCTTCCCGGCCTGCAGATCGAGATGGGCGCGCACACCTTCGGCGGGCGTCATATGGATGTCGGGCCAGTATTCGCTGTACGCACCGATCTGGATCATGGTGGCATCGAACGGGCCGTGCTCCGCGCCGATGTCCTTGAAGCCGGGGAAGTAACCGGTGTCCCCGCTGTGGTAGATCCGGTGCTCGGGGCCCGCGACGGCCCATGACGCCCAGAGGGTGTGCTGCTGATTGCGCAAGCCGCGCCCGCAGAAGTGGCGCGCGGGCGTGGCGGTCAGCCGGAGGCCGGCCACCTCGGTCGACTCGTTCCAGTCCAGCTCGCGCAGCCGGTCGGCGGGCACGCCCCAGTGCTCCAGGTGTGCGCCGACACCGAGCGGCACCGCGAAGATCGTGTCCGTGGAGGCCAGGGCACGGATGGTGGGCAGATCGAGGTGGTCGTAGTGGTCGTGGGAGATCACTACGACGTCCACCGGGCCGAGGACGGCGAGCGGTACGGGCACGGGGTGCAGCCGCTTGGGGCCTGCGAAGGGGAAGGGGGAGCAGCGCTCGCCCCAGACCGGGTCGAAGAGCACCCGCCGGCCGTCGATCTCGGCGAGAACGCTCGAATGCCCCATCCAGGTGAGCCGCAGCCCCGAGGCCGGAGGCTTCGCGATATCGGCGAGAGTGGTGGCGTGGATGGGCACGAGTCCGACCGGGGACCGGTGCGCCCGCGCTTCCTTCCGGAAGTAGATCTTCGCGAATTCGATCATGGAGCCGCCGGACGGCCTGGTCCTGGCCCCCACAGGGTTCTGGAAGGAGCCGTCCGCGAAGTTCGGCGAGCGGCGGATCCGCTCCCACCGCTCTCCGGCCGGGTCGGCGCCGAATGCGGCGGGTCGCAGCGAGCGCAGCCGGGAGCTCAGCGGGTGGGGGGAATCAGTGCCGGTCACGGCACCTCCTGATGTCGGTGTCTTTTCATTATGAGCGGGGGGTACGACAGGACGGGAACGGGCCCGCTACGGGGCTCGGCGGCGCCGGTTTCCCGGGAACTCGGCGTCGCCGATCTCCCGGGCCGGTCATCGCCGT
Organism: Streptomyces sp. NPDC002730; assembly: GCF_042888805.1. Classification (NCBI taxonomy): domain Bacteria; kingdom Bacillati; phylum Actinomycetota; class Actinomycetes; order Kitasatosporales; family Streptomycetaceae; genus Streptomyces; species Streptomyces sp. NPDC002730. The sequence continues at coordinate 128,499 of NZ_JBIAQG010000015.1, read as the reverse complement.
TTTCGCGGCCGGGGCCGGAGCGCGGGCGGCATGACCGACTCAGCCGCGCGGCTGGCCATAGGCCCGTTCAATGCGCAGCCGCAGCACAAGGCGCTTGTCGCGGACCATCGAACGCCGGTAGTCGTCCCAGTCCTGGTGTTCACCCACGACGTCCCGGTAGAGGGTGATCAGCTCTTCGACTGTGGCGTCGTGCGGGTCGGCCGCGACCGGGGAGAGCTCCGCAGTGCCCTCGACGACGGTCCATGCCCAGCGGTCGTCGCTGGTGACGTGGTACCCGGCGCGCGGGTCGCGGCGTAGGTTCCTGGTCTTGGCCCGGTCATCGGTGACGGACACCCGGATGGTCCGCTCGTCGGGGTAGTACGCGTGCTTCACATTGGAGAGCTGGGGCCTGCCGTCCCGCTTGAGCGTGACCAGTACCCCTCCGTCGCACTCGGCGACCAGCTTCAGCAGCGCTTCCTGCTGAGCGTCCCTCTGCGGATCCAGCGGTGCGTCGATGTCCGTCATGACCTCAGCAACGCCTCACCCCGGACGGGTGTTCCTGAAGATCTTTCCTTCCCGATGTCACATCCCGGTGCACCCGGTCCGTCGTACGCATGAAAGGACGTCGTCCACACCTTCAGGAGGCCCGTCATGGCCCGTATTTCACTCACCCCGCGCCGCTCGCTCCTGTTCCGCGCAGTGGAGTGGTACTGCAAGCGCACATACGGAAAGGTCCTCGACCCCGCGAGGGCGCTGGCCCACAACCCCCGGGTGCTGTGGACCGACCTGCGTTTCGAGCTGTCGGTGGCCAAGTGGAAGGAGCTCGACCCCGGTCTGAAGGCGTTGGCCGTGATGGCCTCGGCGGCCTCGATCGGGTGCAGCTGGTGCATGGACTTCGGACACTGGGAGAGCCAGGGCCGCGGTATGGACGTCCGCAAGCTGCGCGATGTACCGATGTGGCGCGACAGCGACGTCTACACCCCGCTGGAACGCGATGTCATGGAGTACGCGGAGGCGATGACCGCCAATCCCCCGGAGGTCGGGGACGAGCCGGCGGCCCGGCTGCTCACCGCCCTCGGCGAGGCCGCGTTCGTCGAGCTGACCGCGATGGTGGCGGTGGAGAACCTGCGCTCGCGGATGAACGCCGCACTGGGTCTGACCAGCCAGGGCTTCAAGGACCACTGCGACATTCCGGCACGTCCGGGGACCGCCGCCGGCTGAGCCGCGTGCTGCGGCACCACCGCCCGGCAACATTGTTGACGATCACGTAGACGGGGGAACTCCGAGCTCCAGATATTGACTGGCGATTCAGTTAGTCTGTGATCCGGCCACGGGCGCGGGCGGTTGCTGTCCCCGGCCCCACCGTGATCACCGTTCCCGAGGAGACCACCGGATGACCACTCCCCTGCTGTCGCTCACCTGGACCGACCATGTCACCGGCCGCCAGGGCCATCTGGTGATCGACCGGCTGGTGCGCGGGGTCTCCAGCGGGGGCCTGCGGATGCGCGAGGGCTGCACGCTGGACGAGGTGGCCGGGCTGGCCCGCGGGATGACGATGAAGGAGGCCCTCCACTACAACCCCGAGGGCCGGTACATCCCGCTCGGCGGCGCCAAGGGCGGTATCGACTGCGACCCGCAGGACCCGCGCGCGTACGGGATCCTGGTCCGCTATCTGCGCGCCGTACGCCCGTACATCGAGAACATGTGGACCACCGGCGAGGACCTCGGGCTGACCCAGGACATCGTCGACAGGGCCGCGGCCGAGGCCGGTCTGGTCTCCTCCATCCAGGCCGTCTATCCGCTGCTGGACGACGAGGCGACGGCGCGCCGTCGGCTCGCGGACGCGTTCGCCGTCGAGGTGGACGGCATCGGGCTCGACGAGCTCGTCGGCGGCTGCGGTGTCGCCGAGTCGGTGCTGGTCGCGCTGGACCGGGCGGGCGTGGCGTACGAGGGGACCCGTGTCTCCGTCCAGGGTCTTGGCACGATGGGCGGCGCGACGGCCCGGTTCCTCGCCCGCGCCGGGCTGAAGATCGTCGCCGTCGCCGACGTCAAGGGCACCGTCGCCAATCCGGCCGGGCTCGATGTCGATGCGCTGCTCGCGGCCCGTGACTCGTACGGGACGGTCGACCGTACGGCGCTGCGGCCGGACGATCTGGAGCTGTCGGACGACGCGTGGCTGTCGGTGGACGCGGAGGTACTGGTGCCCGCCGCGGTCTCGTACGCCGTGGACACCGCCAACCAGGCGCAGATCACCGCGCGTTGGATCGTCGAGGCGGCGAACATGCCGGTGCTGCCGGATGCCGAGGAACTGCTCGCGCGGCGCGGCATCACGGTACTGCCGGACGTCGTCGTCAACTCCGGTACGAACGCGTGGTGGTGGTGGACTCTGTTCGGGGACATCGGCGCCGACGCGGACGAGGCGTTCGCGTACACCCGTCACTCGATGCGCGCGCTGATCGGCCAGATGCTGGCGCGCGCGGAGGCGGACGGGACCACGGCGCGGGCCGCCGCGCACGCGATCGTCGCCGACCGGCTGCCGGTTATCGCCGAGCGCTACGGCTGGTACGGATGACGGCTTGGCCCGACATCCTCTCCGCCCCGGGGTCGGTCGCCGTCGTCCGCGGACCGCGCTGAGGGCGGCCGGCTGGACCCGCGTCCTGGCCCAAGATCGCCTGTGTAGGGTGACGACGTGACAAGAGTCCGGTTGAGCGTGGCGGAGCGGCGGGAAGAGCTGCTTCGTGCTGCCGTCGAGCAGATCGAGGAACACGGTGTGGCGGCCGTGCGGATCGCCGATGTCGCGTCGGCCCTCGGTGTGAGCAATGCCCTGGTGCTCTATCACTTCTCGACCAAGGAGAAGCTCGTCGCGGCCGCCTTCACCTACGCCGCCGACGGTGACCTCGCGCATCTGCGCAAACTGCTGGGCCGCCGGACCACCGCACTGCGCCGGTTGCGCGCCGCGGTCCGCTGGTACGCGCCGACCGGGCAGGCCAAGGGCTGGCGGCTGTGGATCGAGGGCTGGGCGGCCGCGCTGCGCGAGCCGGCGCTGCGGGATGTCGCCCGGGATCTGGACCAGCAGTGGAAGGCGGCTCTGACCGAGGTCATCGCGGAAGGTGCGGCGGCGGGCGAGTTCCCGTGCGAGGACCCGGCGGCGACGGCCTGGCGGCTGACGGCGTTTCTGGACGGGCTCGCCGTGCAGATGACCTCGTACGCGGGGTCGCTGTCGCGCGCCGCGATGCTGGAGTGGACGGACGACGCGCTCGCCCGTGAGCTCGGTGTCCACCGTGACGCACTGACGGCCGCCGCACGCTGAACGCCTGAACGGGCGGGCCCGCAGCCCCCATACTGGGCAACTGTGTCTCACCAGTCGCAGCACCAGACGTATCAGCAGCCCGAGCAGCCGACGGATCGCCTCCCACCCGATGTGCTGGTGGTCGGCGGCACCGGGGTGGACACGGTCGTCCGCGTCGACGCCCTGCCGGTCCCGCTCGCGGACTCTGTCGGCGTCGGCCCGATCCGTGAATGGCCGGGCCACACCGGTGGCAATGTCGCACTGGGCTGCCGGGCCCTCGGGCTGAATGCCACCCTCCTCGACTACATCGGCGAAGACGGGCCGGGCCGTCTGGTCCGGGAACAACTCGCCGTGGGCGGCGTGGATTTCGAGCCCCTCATCTCCCCGGCCGGGACGCGGCGCGCGGTCAACCTCGTCGACCCCGCGGGCCGGCGCATGTCCTTCTACGACGCCCGCGATCCCGACGGGCTGCGGATGCCGCGCGACTTCTACCTCCCCCATCTGCGGCGTGCTCGCCACATCCATCTCTCGATCATGAACTTCGCGCGGTTCCTCTACGACGACATCGAAGCGCTGGGCGTGCCGGTCTCCACCGATCTGCACGACTGGGACGGACTGTCGGAGCACCAACGGGAGTTCGCGCTCCGCTCGGACCTGGTCTTCCTCAGCACGGCGGGCGCGGGCGAGCGCATAGCGTCGGTGATGCGGGAGATCCTGCGCGACGGTCGGGCGCGGGCGGTGGTCGCGACGGCGGGTGCCGGCGGCTCGTACCTCCTCAGCCGCGACGGCGGATCCACCCCGCGCCCGGTCCGGGCAGTCGCGCCACCCGCTCCGGTGGTGGACTCCAACGGCGCGGGTGACGCCTATGTCTGCGGCTTTCTGTTCGGGCAGCTGTCGGGCCGCGACCTGGAGGAGAGCGCGAGGCTGGGCGCGGTGGCCGGCGCCCATGCCTGTACGGGCGAGGGCAGTACGGCGCTGATCGGACCGGCCGAACTCCTGTCGTCGGCCGTGGTCTGACGCACCGGTTCGTACGTCGCTGTGCCTCAGCCGTCGTACGGGGCGGGGAAGGCGATCCCTGTCAGCCTCGCCGACGCCTGCCACAACCGGCACGCGACCGCGGGATCCTGAGCCCGCGCGGAGAACGCGGTCCGCTGCGGCGGGCCTCTGAAGGAGCCGAGGCCGGACGGGCCGTAGTACTCGCCGGGCCGCACCTCCGGGTCGGCGGCGGCCCGCAGCACCGGCAGCGCGCCGCCTGCCGCGTACGAACCGAAGGTACGCACCGGGGAGTTGACGATCCGGGTGACCCAGCGGCCGCGGGCCCGCCCGCGGCAGGCGTCATAGCGATGTTCGCTCTGCAGATCGGCGAAGTCGAGGCGGGGCACTGCTCTGCGCCATGCTGGTGACGGTGACGACCCGGCTGCGCAGACGGTCAGCAGCCGTTCCACGGCGGCCGCTCCGGGTCGCGGGTGCCGAGCAGCAGCCGCGCTCCGGCTCCGGCGAGTCCCGTAGCGACCGCGAAGCCGATCCCGCGGTTGGCACCGGTGACCGGGGCCGTACGCCCGGTCAGCCGGGGCAGGTCTGCCATGCCCCAACCATCCGCTGTCACAGAGGCAGCAGATTCGGGCGCTTGGCCTCGACATGGTCGCCGGAGCTCTCACCGCGCAGCCGTCGCCCGATCCACGGCACCAGGTGCTCACGCGCCCAGTTGATGTCGTCGCGGCGCACCTCGAGCGGTCCGCGCGGCGGCAGGGGCGGCCACGCCTGGTCGGGGTCGGCCGGCACCTCGAGTCCGAGCACCTGGGCGGCACGCAGTGCGACCCTGGTGTGGCCCTCGGGCGACAGATGCAGCCGGTCGGCGTCCCAAGCCCGCCTCTCCTGGATGGACTTGAGCGACCACAGGTCGAGTACGGGGCAGTCGTAACGGTCGGCGATGGCCCGTACATGCGCGGTGTACGTGGCGATCTTGCCGCGCAGATGGCGCAGTACCGGCACTCCGCGGGTGTCGAAACCGGTGGTCACCATGACGGTGCCGACCGAATCGGTGAGGTCGGCGACTGCCCGCTCGAAGCGCTCGGCCACGTCGTCGGGGTTGCTGCCGGGCCGAATGATGTCATTGCCGCCGGCGCAGAAAGTCACCAGATCCGGGGCGAGTTCCTTTGCCCGCGGCACCTGTTCCTCGACGATCTGGTCGAGGAGACGGCCGCGTACGGCGAGGTTGGCGTACCGGAAGGTGTGCTCCGGCATTCGGTCGTCGAGCAGGACCGCGAACCGGTCCGCCCAGCCGACGTATGTCCCGTCGGGGCCCGGGTCTCCGACGCCCTCGGTGAAACTGTCACCGATCGCCGCGTACGACCCGAATACGCCACTGTTCTCTGTTCTCGAATCGTCTGCCACGAGAACTCATTTTTCCCTTACGGATGTGACCTACGCGACCGTAAGGAGGGGTTGACGAGGGGTGATATATACCACCGGTCAAGATTCATCCAACCCGGAATACGCCGACTCCCCCCGCGCCGCGGGCGGCGGCACGAGGGGAGGACGGGACACTGCGTACGTCGGACGGATCAGATGGAGACGCCGTGCTGACGCAGGTAGGCCAGCGGGTCGATGTCCGAGCCATAGCCGGGGCCGGTGCGGATCTCGAAGTGCAGGTGCGGGCCAGTGGAGTTGCCGGTGGTACCGGAGAGGCCGATCTGCTGGCCGCCGCTCACGCTCTGGCCTGATGCGACGGAGAGGGCGGAGAGGTGGGCGTACTGCGAGTAGGTGCCGTCGCTGTGCTGGATGACGATCTGGTTGCCGTACGCACCGGCCCAGCCGGCGGAGACGACGGTGCCCGGGCCGACCGCCTTGACGGTCGTGCCGGTGGACGCCGCGAAGTCGAGACCGGTGTGGTAGCCGCTGGACCACATGGCGCCGGCGAGGTGGTACGGGGTGATGACGGTCGCGCCGTCGACGGGGGCGGCGAAGCCGGAGGCGCTGGTCTGGGCGGCGTTGCCGCCTGCCGAGCCACCGGACGAGGACTGCGCGGAGGACTGCACCACCGAGCCCGAGTCCGAGGAACCCGAGTCCGAGGAACCTGAGTCCGAGGAACCCGAGGGCGCCTTCGAGGAGGACGCCTTCGACGAGGACCGGTCCGGGCTCGACGGGTGCTGCGACTTTTCGGGCGCCTTCGCCTTCGACTTCGCGCCGAGGGTGAGCTTGAGGCCCGGGTGGATCAGCGACGGGTTGTCGCCGACGGCCTCGCGGTTGTCCTGGTACAGCTTCTTCCAGCCGCCGGGGACACCGTGCTCGTCGGCGATCTTGGACAGGTAGTCGCCGGGGACGACGGAGTACGTGGTGGGAGAGGCCTTCTTCTGCGCCACGTGGGCCGCGGCGGCGGACCCGGCGGAGAAGGGGGAGGACGGGGCGGCGGTCACGGCCTTTTCCGGCGCCACGGCCGGAGCGGTCTTTCCTGCCGCGTGGGCGCCTGCGGCACCTATCAGCGGCAGGGCGATGGCGGCGCCACCCGTACCGGCGGCGACGAATCCGCGCGTGATCGGGCTGACCTTGGGGCGGCGGTGCTTACCCTTCTTGGGCATGGCGAATTCCTCTCCGGCGCCGGCGAGGTGAGCTGTCGGGTTCGGGCTGGAGATGCCCGGCCGCGCAGTTGCGCGACTTCACCCCAAGCCGTCCGGAAGTCCGGAATCGGCGTATCACCTGGGTCCCCCGCTCCTGCCACACATGGGTGGGTGGAATTCCGGTCGGCGGCAGGATTAGGCGTTCCGTCCGGATTGGTCGTGACCGTAAACGAATGGGCGTACCGGAACAAGCTGTCGCTTTCGCCCGTCAATGATCCCTGTGATATCGGTGCGAAATTCCCGTAACCCTCCGTAAATCAATGATCTTCACCGTCCGCCCCGGAAACGGAATTCACCCCTGCCGCCCCACCACACACCGTCACGAATATGATCCCGCTCACGGCCATGCACCGTCCGCCTTGCGGACGGGGCACGTTATCCCGAATCGACCAATTCGGACAGAACCGTCATTTAATGACGATCGCCCAGTTATGGCATACAGCCCTACTTACCCCTCCAATTCATGCCACGCCCGCAGGAAATCCCTCCGCGGCTCACTGCCCTTGTCCAGGGGGCACATCAGCGGCGTCGCAGCCGGATCGCCGTGGCGTCCATGTCGCCCTTCAGTCCGGTGTGCAGCCCGTGGTGCAGGAGCACGGATCCGCGGTGTACGACGCCCGTGTCCAGGCACTCGTACGCGGCTGCCGGATCGAGCCCGCGCAGCCTGAGCCTGGGCGGCTGTTCGCCGTAGTGCTGTGCCTGGAGCCAGGCGAGAACGACGTTCTCGTCGCCGCGTACGTACTGCACGGCGCTCAGTCCGCCCTCCGGCGCCCGCAGCCGGTACAGCTCGCCGTGCTGAACCACCGGCCTGACCTTCTTGTAGAGCTCCACCCAGCCGTGCGCCTCGGCGAGCTCCTCCGCGTTCCACTCGGTGAGATCGCCACCGACTCCGAGCACTCCTGCCATGGCGCTCACAAAGCGGAAGCGGAGCGTACTGATGCGGCCGTTGAGCTGGACATTGGGACTGTCGGTCACCCAGGCCGCCATGACCCGTGCCGGGTGCAGCTGGGTGAAGCCCTGCTGGATGGCGAGCCGGTCCAGCGGATCGGTGTTGTCGGAGGTCCACACCTGATCGGTCCGGGACAGAATTCCGAGGTCGATCCGGCCACCGCCGCCCGAGCAGGACTCGAAGGCGACCGAGGGATGCGCGGCGCGCAGCCGGTCGAGGAGTGCGTACAGCGCCTGCACATGCTCGACCCACAGCTTCTGCGGATATGTCTCGCCGGGCCAGCCGGCGTCCGTGAAGCAGCGGTTGAAGTCCCATTTCACATAGTCGATGGGCGCGCTGCCGAGCAGTCCGTCCAACTGCTCCCAGAGGTAGGCCTGTACGTCCTCGCGCGCGAGGTTCAGTACGAGCTGGTTGCGGAACTCCGTCCGTGCCCGGCCCGGGTGGTGCTGCACCCAGTCGGGGTGCGCGCGGTAGAGATCGCTGTCGGCGTTGACCATCTCCGGTTCGACCCAGATCCCGAACTGCATGCCCAGCGCGTGCACTTCGTCGGCAAGCGGCTTCAGTCCCTGCGGGAAGCGCTCGGCGTTGGGTGTCCAGTCGCCCAGTCCGGCGCGGTCGCTGGTGCGCTGCCCGAACCACGCATCGTCCACCACGAACAGTTCGACGCCCAGGGCCGCGGCCCGCTGCGCGAGTGCCCGCTGCTGCTCCTCGGAAATGTCGAAGCCGGTGGCCTCCCAGGAGTTGTAGAGCACCGGCCGCTCGGCCTGAGCGTCCGGGATCACATGCGCCAGCTGCCAGGCGTGCCAGGCCCTGCTGGCTCCGCCGAACCCTCCTTCGCTCCACAGTCCGGCGAAGACGGGCGAGGTGTACGACTGGCCCGGTGCGAGCCGCAGCAGCCCGGAGTCGTCGTAGCCGGCTCCGCCGGTGATCTGTACGAGTCCGTCGGGCAGCTGCGCCACGGAGATCCGCCAGGACCCGGACCAGCCGAGCGCGGCGCCGTACACCTCGCCCCGCTCCTCCGTAGCCCCCTCCGCGTCCAGCGCGACCCAGGGCAGATGCTGGTGGCCGGTGTGGCCGCGCCTGCTGCTCAGCACCTTCTCGCCGTACGTCAGCTCCGACCGTACGAGCAGCGACTCTGCCGCCCACCGGCCGTGCAGCTGGCTGAGCCGCCAGCTGTCGCGCTGCGGCAGTGTCCAGGTGGCGGCATCGGCGCGCAGTAGTTCCAGGTCGGGGCCCTCGCCCTCATGGGTGACGGTGACCCAGCGCTCGATGACGTCCGCGTCGTCGCGCATCCGATGGTGCAGGGTGAGCCCGAGGCCGTGTAGAGCGTCGGTGAAGCGGAGCCTCAGCTCGTCGCCGTGCACCTCCTCGGCGCCGGCGAAGGTCCACTCGGTGCCGCGCACCGTGTCCGTACGGACGGAGAGCGCCGCCCGTACGAAGCGCGGGCCGCCCTCGACCGGATACTCCTCGTGGCCGTCGAGCTGTGACTCGAACGGCCAGTAGGGCGGCAGACCCTGGGCCGCGAGCGCCTCCGCCTCGGCGCCGGAGATCCGTGGCCCCCAGTGGAGATGCAGCAGTTCGTCAGCGTCTGTCAGACGCAGCGCATAACTACTCCTCGGTCCGGAGAGAACCCACGTACGACCGTTGCCAACGCTCTCGATCATCCCGACCCCTCAGATACTCACAGGTTCGCACAGGTCCGCACATCATCCGACGGGAGCCGTCGCCGGTGCAACGCTCTTACGGAGACGGACCGAGATGATTGCCCGATGAAGCAATGTCGTATCGTCGGGAAACGCGCCATCGTCGGCGAGCAGCGCCGACGGCTGTCACTTCAGGAGCCCCCGTGACACAGCAGCTGCCGCAGATCCCGTCGACAGAGCCTGAGCTGTCCGGAGTACGCAACTTCCGGGACGTGGGCGGCCTGCCGACCGTGGACGGCCGGCGGGTGCGGTACGGACGGCTCTTCCGCAGCGGCCACCTCGCCCATGCCACCGAGAGCGACACCGCGTTCCTCTCCACCCTGGCCCTGCACACGATCTTCGACTTCCGTAATGCCGCGGACCAGAAGCTGGAGGGCCCGGACGTCGAGCTGCCGGGCGTGCGCAATGTGAATCTGCCGCTCACCGACCCGGCCGACGGCGCCCAGTTCTGGAAGATGGTCCGGGAGGGCGATCTCGACCAGCTGAAGTCGATCCTCGCGGACGGCAAGGCGGCGGCCCGGATGTCGGCGTCGTACCGGACGATCATCAAGCATCGCACCGCCGAGCACAGCCGCGTACTGCACGCGCTCGCTGAGGACAGTGTCCCGGCGCTGATGCACTGCGCGGCGGGCAAGGACCGCGCCGGAATCTCGATCGCCGTGTCGCTGCTCGCGGTCGGCGTGGAGCGCGAGGCCATCGAGGCGGACTACCTCAAGTCCAATGATCCGCACCGGCGTTATCTGGTGCGACGCAGCGACAACTCCCCGGCCGGGATGTCCCCGGAAGTGATGGAGCTGCTGAGCCCGCTCTTCGACGCGCGCGCCGAGTACCTCGCGGCAGCCTTCGAGACGATCGAGGAGACCTGGGGCACGACGGAGCGGTACCTCGCCGAGGGCCTGAAGATCGCCCCGGAGACGCGCGAGCGCCTGCGCGAGCGTCTCGTCGACGAGGCGTAGCCGACCGCGGAGCAGGAGATGCGGAGCCGCCGGATGCTGAGCGGCCGCCTACTGGTTCTGGCCGCCCAGCGTGAACAGAAGGTAGAGGAACCCGGCGAACAGGTGGCCCGCCACCAGATAGGCGAACAGCCGGATCACCAGCCCACGGGGAAACGACCGCTCTTCATTGCTTTTGGACATAACGGGCCTCTTCTCTGAACTCAGTTGTGCGGATGGAGGTTGGGGCTCTGCAGCAGCGTGTGGACGAACAGCAGCTCGGCACCCTCGCGACCGGCCGCCGCGAGACGGTGCGGGGTGAGTGAGTCGAAGTGCGCGCTGTCCCCGGGCGCCAGCTCGTGAACCGCGTCACCCAGGCTCAGGCGCAGCCGGCCGTTGAGGATGTACAGCCACTCCTCCCCGGGATGCACCCGGACGAGCTCGCCCTGACTGCCGTACGGAACCACCAGCCGCAGAGCCTGCATCGCCCGGCCGGCTCCGCCGGTCTGGTGGTAGGTCCAGCCGTCGGCCTCGGAGGGCTCCCGGCTGTCGGCGCGGATGATCGGATCGCGCTCCGGCGCGAGCTCGCCGAGGAGCTCCGCGACTGTCGTACCGTAAATTCTGGCGAGAGCGAGCAGCATCGGCAGCGACGGCTGACGGTTGCCCGTCTCCAGCCGGGACAGGTGGGCGGGGGAAAGCCCCGCGCGCTGGGCTGCGGCTTCCAGGGTGAGGCCACGGCGGCGTCGCAGATCGCGCAGCCGTGGCGCCACATCCGGCAGCACGGTGGCCGCCTCTTCAGTGGGGCTCATGCCTCCATTGCGCCAGGATCTTTCCCCTGGGGCAAATTTTTTGCCCCAGGGGCAAAAGTCAGCGGTTGGCGACCGCCTGCTTCACCAGCGTCTTGCCGAAGTCCCACATCAGCCCGCCACCGCCGTGCGCATCGTCCATCACCGCGGTGAAGGCCGCCACGAACCGCTCGACCTCCCGCTCTCCGATGGTCAACGGCGGAATCAGCTTGATCACTTCCAGGTGGTCGCCGGAGACCTGGGTGAGGATCCGGTGCTTCTGCAGCAGCGGCACCACCACCATCTGCGCGAAGAGACCCTTGCGGGCCGCCTGCAGCATGGTCCAGCGGCTGCGCAGCTTGATCGAGTCCGGGCGGCCGAACTCGATGCCGATCATCAGCCCGCGGCCCCGCACCTCGTGCAGCAGCTCATAGCGGTCGACGAGCGCCGCCAGCCGTGACCGCAGCAACTCTCCGGTCACCCGCGCGTTCGCCACGACATGCTCGTCCTCCAGCACCGAGAGCACCGCGAGCCCGGCAGCCATCGCCTGGGCGTTGGAGCCGAAGCTGGCCGAATGCACCAGCACCCGGTCCATCGACGAGTAGACCTTCTTGAAGATCCAGTCCTTGCCGAGCGTCGCGCCGACCGGCACGTACCCGCCCGAGAGTGCCTTCGCCACACAGACCAGATCCGGCTCGACCCCTGCCTCGTACTGGTACGCGTAGAAGTCACCGGTCCTGCCGAGGCCGGTCTGCACCTCGTCGGCGATCAGCAGCGCCTTGTGCTTGTGCAGCAGCTCCTGTGCGGCGTAAAGGAATCCTGGCGGCGTCGCATGCACGCCCTTGCCCTGGATCGGCTCCACGACGAAGCCCGCCACATCGCCCCGCATCAGCTCCCGCTCCAGCGCGGCCAGATCGCCGAGCTCGATCGCGGTGTCGGGCAGCAGCGGCGCGAAGCCGTCCCGGAAGTCGGCCTCCCCGTTGACCGACAGCGATCCGGTGGTCAGCCCGTGGAAGGCGTGCGAGCAGTAGAGGATCCTCGGCTTCCCGGTCGCGTACCGGGCGAACTTCAGCGCCGTCTCCACCGCCTCCGTACCGCTGTTTCCGAAGAACACCCGGTCCAGGTGCGGACTCTGCCTCAGCAGCTTCTCCGCCAGCAGCCCCGGCAGCGGCTGGCAGTCGAAGCGTGTGAGGTCCGCGAGCGAGGCGTCGAGGACATCGTGCAGCGCCTTGCGTACGACGGGATGGTGCCGCCCGAGCCCCATCACCCCGAAGCCCGCGAGCATATCGAGATAGTCGTTGCCGTCGGCGTCCCAGAAGTACGCGCCCTCGGCCCGCTCATAGACCTTGTCGAAGCCGATGGTGTGCAGCATGCGCGGCAGCTGGTGGTTGAGATATCGCGCATGCAGCTCATAGCGCTCGGCCCCGCGTTCCGCGAGGAGTCTCGCCAGATCGAAGCCCTTGACCGGATCGGTCATTCCTCAGCTCTCCTTGACTGCCATGGCGGCACTGATCCGTCCCGCGATCTCGACCGGGGTGAGTCCGATGTCGGCCAGAACCTCGCCGCGTTTGGCGTGCGCGAGGAACTGCTCGGGGATGCCGAAGGTGCGCAGCGGCACATCCACGCCGGCGTCGCGCAGCGACTGCCCGACGGCCGAGCCGACACCGCCGTTGCGGCTGTTGTCCTCGACCACTGCCACCAGCCGGTGCTGGGCGGCGAGCGGTGCGAGCTGTTCGTCGACGGGCTTGACCCAGCGCGGGTCCACCACGGTGCAGCGGAGACCGCGGCCCCCGAGCAGCTCCACCGTCTGCAGACAGACGGCGGCCAGCGCACCGACCGAAACCAGCAGTATCTCGGCGTCGTCGGCCCGGTGCAGTACGTCCATCCCGCCGATCCGGCCGATCGCCTCGATCGGCTCGCCCACCGACTCCTTGGGGAAGCGCAGCACCGTCGGCGCGTCAGCCACGGCGACGGCCTCGCGCAGCTCCTGGCGCAGCCGGTCGGCGTCGCGCGGCGCGGCGATCCGCAGCCCCGGGACGACCTGCAGGATCGACATGTCCCACATGCCGTTGTGGGAGGGCCCGTCGACCCCGGTGACGCCGGCCCGGTCCAGTACGAAGGTCACCCCGCACTTGTGCAGGGCGACATCCATCAGCAGCTGGTCGAAGGCGCGGTTGAGGAAGGTGGCGTACACGGCGACGACCGGGTGCAGTCCGCCGGTGGCCAGCCCGGCCGCGGAGACCGCGGCGTGCTGCTCGGCGATGCCGACGTCCCACACCCGATCGGGGAACCGCTCGGCGAACTCGGTCAGCCCGACGGGATGCAGCATCGCGGCGGTGATCGCCACGACGTCCGGCCGTTCCGCGCCGATCTCGGCGATCTCGTCCCCGAACACCGAGGTCCAGGAAGGCCCGTTGGAGGGTGCGAGCGGCTCGCAGGTGAGCGGGTCCATCACGCCGACGGTATGGAAGCGGTCGGCGTCGTCCTCCAGCGCGGGCTGGTAGCCCCGCCCCTTCTCGGTCAGACAGTGCACCAGTACGGGCCCGTGGAAGCGTTTCGCGCGGCGCAGCGCGGACTCGACGGCCGCTATGTCGTGTCCGTCGATCGGCCCCACGTATTTCAGGCCCAGATCCTCGAACATCCCCTGCGGTGCGAAGGCGTCCTTGAACCCCTTCTTCGCGCCGTGCAGCGATTCGTACAGTGGCTTCCCGACCACGGGTGTGTGCTGAAGAACGTCCTTGCCCCAGGCCAGCATCCGCTCGTAGCCGTCGGTGGTACGGAGTGTGGCGAGGTGGTTGGCGAGGCCGCCGATGGTCGGCGCGTAGGACCGCTCGTTGTCGTTCACCACGATGATCAGCGGCCGGTCCTTGGCCGCGGCGATGTTGTTGAGCGCCTCCCAGGCCATACCGCCGGTGAGCGCGCCGTCGCCGATGACCGCGACGACATGGTCACTGCTGCCCAGCACCTGATGTGCCTTGGCCAGGCCGTCCGCCCAGCCGAGCACGGTCGAGGCGTGGGAGTTCTCGATGACATCGTGCTCGGACTCCTCGCGGGACGGGTAGCCGGAGAGACCGCCCTTGCCCCGCAGCTTGGAGAAGTCCTGTCGGCCGGTGAGCAGTTTGTGTACGTAGCTCTGGTGCCCGGTGTCCCAGAGGATGCGGTCGACGGGCGAGTCGAAGACCCGGTGCAGGGCTACGGTCAGCTCCACCACCCCGAGGTTCGGCCCCAGATGGCCCCCTGTTCTGGCCACCGCATGGACCAGGAACTCTCTGATCTCCTGGGCGAGATCTTCGAGTTCCGCATCCGTCAGCGCCTTGAGATCGCGCGGCCCCCGGATGGTCTCAAGAATCGTCACGGTCGGACCCCCTTCACATACTGATCAGCTCACGGTGACGGCGGGCTGCCCGGAGGCCACCCCTGCGTCCTCCATGGATTCGGCGATCTTCATCGCCTCTTCGATGAGGGTCTCGACGATCTTCGACTCGGGCACGGTCTTGATGACCTCGCCCTTCACAAAGATCTGACCCTTCCCATTGCCCGACGCCACACCGAGGTCCGCTTCCCTCGCCTCGCCGGGGCCGTTGACGACACACCCCATGACGGCGACGCGCAGCGGCACCTCCATCCCCTCGAGACCCGCCGTGACCTGGTCGGCGAGCTTGTACACATCCACCTGCGCCCGGCCGCAGGACGGGCAGGACACGATCTCCAGCCGCCGCTGCCGCAGATTGAGGGACTCCAGGATCTGGATGCCGACCTTGACCTCTTCGGCGGGCGGGGCAGAGAGCGAGACCCGGATGGTGTCGCCGATGCCCTCGCTCAGCAGCGCGCCGAAGGCAACGGCCGACTTGATCGTCCCTTGGAACGCCGGTCCCGCCTCCGTGACGCCCAGATGCAGCGGATAGTCACAGGCGGCCGCCAACTGCCGGTAGGCGCCCACCATCACCACCGGGTCGTTGTGCTTGACCGAGATCTTGATGTCGCGGAAGCCGTGCTCCTCGAAGAGGGACGCCTCCCACAGCGCGGACTCGACGAGCGCCTCGGGCGTCGCCTTGCCGTACTTCTCCAGCAGCCGCCGGTCCAGCGATCCGGCGTTCACCCCGATCCGGATCGGAATCCCCGCATCCGCCGCGGCTCGGGCGATCTCCTTGACCTTGTCGTCGAACTGCTTGATGTTGCCCGGGTTGACCCGGACGGCCGCGCAGCCGGCGTCGATCGCAGCGAAGACGTACTTCGGCTGGAAGTGGATGTCCGCGATCACCGGAATCTGCGACTTGCGCGCGATCGTGGCCAGCGCGTCCGCGTCGTCCTGGGTCGGGCAGGCGACTCGTACGATCTGGCAGCCGGACGCGGTCAGTTCGGCGATCTGCTGCAGCGTCGCGCCGATGTCGGAGGTGCGCGTGGTCGTCATCGACTGCACCGACACCGGGGCGTCCCCGCCGACGGCCACAGTGCCGACCTGGATGCGCCGCGAGGTGCGGCGCATCGCGATCGGCCTGGCCGGCAGCTCGGGCAGCCCCAGTGCGACTGGCTTCCCTGCGGACATCACGTCACCCCCGGTTTCCCGAGACGGTGTCGCGCGCCGCCCGGAGGGACTCCTTGAGGGAGCCCATGGTGGCGAGGACGGCGGTGGGCTCGTAGCCGCAGTGCGCCATGCAGTTGGCGCAGCGCGGGTCCTTGCCGCGGCCGTACTTGCTCCAGTCGGTCTCCTCGATGAGCTCCCGGTAGGTGGGGACGTATCCGTCGGCCATCAGATAGCAGGGGCGCTGCCAGCCGAAGAGCGAGTAGTTGGGGATCGCCCACGCCGTGCACGGGAAGTCCGCCTTGCCCTCGAGGAAGTCGAGGAAGAGCGGCGAGTGATTGAGCCGCCAGCGTCGCCGGTTGCCGCCCGCGAAGGACTTCTTGAACAGCTCACGGGTCTGCTCGACGCCCAGGAAGTGCTCCTGGTCGGGCGCCTTCTCGTAGGCGTACGCGGGCGAGATCATCATCTCGTCCACCTTCAGGTCGTCATTGAGGAAGTTGAGCACCTCAATGACAGTCTGCGGGGTGTCGGTGTTGAAGAAGGTGGAGTTGGTGGTGACCCGGAAGCCGCGCTTCTTGGCCTCCTTGATCGCCTCCACCGCCTCGTCGAACACGCCTTCCTTGGCGACCGACTCGTCGTGCCGCTCGCGCAGCCCGTCGATGTGCACGGCAAAGGCGAAGTAGGGAGAAGGGGTGAACTCCTCGATCTTCTTCCGCAGCAGCATGGCGTTGGTGCAGAGGAACACGTACTTCTTCTTGGCCACCAATTGCCGCACGATTTCGTCGATCTGAGGGTGCATCAGCGGCTCGCCGCCTGCGATCGAGACCATCGGGGCCCCGGACTCGAGCACCGCCCCGACTGCCTGCGCGACCGGCATGCGCTGCTTCAGAATCCCGGCCGGGTGCTGGATCTTCCCGCAGCCCTCGCACTTCAGATTGCAGGCGAAGAGAGGCTCCAGCTCGACGATGAGCGGAAACTTCTCACGCTTGCGGAGCTTCTGTTCAATGAGATAAGTCCCGACCCTGATGGTCTGACGGAGCGGCATGGCCATCTAGCTCACCTCCTGGGGAGCAGCAAAGAACGGTGCCATTCGTAGAAAGCGGGAAGGATGGCGCGAAGAACACGGAAAGCTGATATTCCACCGCGCACCGTGCTAATACGGACCAGTTCATGCTCTGGAGCGTCCACGACCACCCGGACGGCCGCAACCGGGCGGGGCCCGGTGCTCAGAGCGCTGCGCAGCGTGGCCGCGGACTCCATGTCCACCGCGATCGCCCCGGTGGCACGCAGCTCGGCACGCTCCTGCCCGCGTACGACATGGTCGGATCCGGTCAGCGGGCCGGTATGCACGGTGCGTCCGGGTACGGCCCGGGTCACCGCCATGACCAGCAGTTCCGTGTTTGTGCAGGCCGTGACGCCGGTGGTGTCGCGAGTCTCGTCGGCGACGACGAGGTCCCCGGGATGCATGCCCGGGGCGAGGCCCGCGCAGAAACCGGAGGCGACAACCACCGCACCGCCGAGCGGACCGTCGCGCAACGCACCGAGAACGGCACGTTCCGCGTTGTCCGGCCCCATACCCGTACGGAGCAGGGTGACCGGGCCGCGCGCGCCACTGCGGTCGCCGCTGCGCAGGGCGAGCTTCTCGATGCCGAGCGCACAGGCGATCAGCAGGGGCGCGGCGGAGCCGGACTGCTCCGAGGACGCTTCCATCAGCCCCCCTTGCGGCTGTCCGTGCGGTCGGCGAAGGGCTCCCCGTGCACATAGCGGCCGAGCGCCGTGAGCGGGAAGACCTGCCGGTAGAGGTGGTAGTTGATGGAGAAGTCCCAGGGGAAGCCGGTGCCGGTGAAGTGCGGCTCGTCCCAGGAGCCGTCCGACTGCTGGTTCTCGACGAGCCAGACCACTCCCCGCTCCGCCGACTCGCTCTCCCGCTCCCCCGCCGCGAGCAGGGCGAGCAGCGCCCAGGCAGTCTGGGACGCGGTGGAGGCACCGTGGCCGATCCACTTCTCCTCGCGATACGAGCGCAGGTCCTCGCCCCAGCCTCCGTCGTCGTTCTGAACGGATCTGAGCCAGCGGACGGCACGGCGGACGGCGGGGTGCGCGGTGGACATTCCGGCCGCGATCAGCGCCGGCACCACCGACCCTGTCCCGTATACATAGTTGACGCCCCAACGCCCGAACCAGGCGCCGTTCGTCTCCTGTTCGGCGAGCAGCCACTCGATGCCGCGCCGGGTACGGGGATGGTGAGCCTTGCCCTCATGGGCCAGCATCTCGACGACATGCGCGGTGACGTCGGCCGACGGCGGGTCGATGACCTCGCCGAAGTCGCAGAACGGCAGCCGGTTGGGGAACGCGCTGGTGTTGTCTGCGTCGAATGCGGCCCAGGCGCCGTTCCTGGACTGCATACCCATGGTCCAGCGCGCGCCCCGCTCGATCACCGCATCGACCTGCGTCGGATCGGCGTGCTTGACCCTCCTCAGGGCGAGGATGACCTCGGCCGTGTCGTCGATGTCCGGGTAGTTGTCATTGTGGAACTCGAACGCCCAGCCGCCCGGGGCCAGTCCGGGCCTGCGTACGGACCAGTCGCCGGGCCGTACGATCTCCTCGCCCAGCATCCAGTCGGCGGCCTTCACGAGCGCGGGGTGGTCCGCTGCCAGCCCGGCGTCGGCGAGCGCGATGGTGGCGAGGCAGGTGTCCCAGACCGGTGACTGACAGGCCTCGATCATGCGGGCGCCGTCCTCGCGCCACACGGCGAAGCGGTCCAGCGACTCCAGGCCCGCCCGCATGACGGGATGCTGGAGGTCGTAGCCGAGGAGGTGCAGAGCGATCACGGAGTACACGGCGGGCGGCTGGATTCCGCCCCAGCAGCCGTCGTTCTCCTGGCGCTCGATGATCCAGCGAGCGGCGGCGTTCATCGCGACGCGCCGCAGCCGGTTCGGTGCGAGCTTGTGGTATGCGTGCAGCGCCTTGTCGGCGCGCTGGAAGAACCCGTCCCAACTCGCGGCGGGCGCAAGTGGTTTGGGCGGGTTCGGCACCCGGGCGTCGATGTGCAGCTCGTCGAGCGCGAACGGCGCGGGCCGCACCGGCCGCTTCGCGGAGACCACGGTGAGCGGAACGATGGTCTGCCGCGCCCAGCAGCCGAAGTCGTAGATGTTCAGCGGGAACCACTTGGGCAGGAAGATCAGCTCGGGCGGCAGCTCGGGCAGGTCGTCCCACTTCCACCAACCGAAGAGGGCCAGCCAGATCCGGGTGAAGACCCGGCTCGCGGCGATGCCGCCCTGCTCGCGGATCCAGCCGGAGGCGCGCGCCATGTGCGGGTCGTCGGGCCGGTCGCCGGCCAGCCGCAGGGCGACGTACGCCTCGATGGTGGTGGAGAGTTCACCGGGACCGCCGTAGAAGGTGGCCCAGGTGCCGTCCTCGCGCTGCTCGCCGCGGATGAAACGGGCGGACGCCTCGGTGGTCACAGCGTCCTGGATGCCGAGGAACTGGCGGAGCAGTAAATCCTCCGCGTCCATCGTCACATTGGTTTCGAGGTCGCCCTTCCACCAGCCCTGGGCGTCCTGCCGACCCAGCAGATGCTCTACGGAGCGTTCCGCGGCCCGCCCTGCGGCGTCGAGAACGGCGCTGGCGGCGGATGTCGTTTCGGTTGTTTCACTGGCCGCGGTTGCGCCGGCCCACGCGGGCCCGCTGCTTCCGTCGGTCGTCGCTGTCATGGCTTCCCCTTCGATGCAGTGGCTCTCTGCTGTGCTGGGGTCTCCGTCGGCCGGCGCACGGTTGCCCGTGCACCGGCCGGCGACTGCGATTCATATGCGGCAGGCGATATCGATCATCTCTTTCGTACGACGACGAAGTCCGCGAGCGCGATGAGCTGCGCCCGCACCTGTTCCGGCATGTCGACACCGCTGAGGGCCTCGATCGCGACTGCGTGCTGCCTGCGGGCCTCCTGCGAGGTCCACTCGCGGCCGCCCGCCTCCTCGATCAGGGCCGCCCTGATCGCGAACTCTTCCTCGGAGAAGCTGTCGAAGTCATTGCTCTTGGCGTCGGCCGCGAGCAACTCTCCGAGGCGCTGTGAGGCCGGCCCGCCCGCGGCGAGTGCGGCGACGACCGGCAGGGACTTCTTGCGCTGGCGCAGATCGCTCCAGGTCTGCTTGCCGGTGGAGACAGGGTCGCCCCAGATGCCGAGCAGATCGTCGACGGCCTGGAAGGCGAGGCCGAGGTGGTAGCCGTACGCCTCCAGCGTGTCGGCCGTCCTGTCGTCCGCCCCGCCGAGCACCGCGCCGATGGAGACGGCGCAGGCCAGCAGCGCGCCCGTCTTGTTGCCCTCCATCTCCAGGCACTCCTCGACGGTGACCCGCTCGCGGTGCTCGTAGGAGATGTCCTGGGCCTGGCCGTCGATCAGCTTGCGCGTGGCGGTGGTCAGCCGGCGTGTGGCACGCCCCGCCTCGACGGTGCCGAGCTCGAGCAGGACCTCGTTGGCGAGCGCGAAGAGCGCGTCGCCGACGAGGATCGCCTGGGCCGGGCCGTGGACCTTCCAGACGGTGTCCCGGTGGCGGCGCTGCTCGTCGCCGTCCATCAAGTCGTCGTGCAGCAGCGAGAAGTTGTGCACCAGCTCCACGGCGACCGCGCCGGGCACGCCGACCTCGGGCGCTGCTCCGGCCGCCTCGGCGGAGAGCAGTGCGAGCGCCGGCCGTACAGCCTTGCCGCCGTCCCCGGCGGAGGGCCGTCCCTCCGCGTCGATCCATCCGAAGTGATAGGCCGCGACGGTGTCCATGGGCGGCGCGAGCCGGTCCACGGCGGCGCGCAGCACCGGGGTGGACATGGTCCGCCCGCGTTCAAGCAACGCAAGGGTGTCCAGGCTCTCTCCTCCGGCTGCGGTGTCACCAGCCGGATTCGCCGAGGGCACAGTCGGCACGGTCTCTCCTCTTGTTCCAGTACTCAGACTCACGCCGCCTCCTTGAGCGGATGTTCATGGGGGCGGCCGAGCGCGGAGAGTGCGGCACCCGCGGCGCTGAAGCCACTGCGTACGGCGCTCTCCATGGTCGCGGGCCAGCCGGTGGCGGTCCACGCGCCCGCAAGGTACAGGCCGGGGGCGCGGGTCTGCGCGCCGGGTCGCAGCCTGCCGACTCCCGGGGCCGGGGCGAAGGTCGCCGTCCGCTCCCGGGTCACGAAGAAGTCGCGTACCTGGGCGCCGCGCGCGGCGGGCAGCAGCCGTTCCAGCTCGGGTAGATACCGCTCGCGCAGTACGGCGACGGGCGCGTCGATCTCGTCCTCGGCGGCGGACTGGGACAGCGCCAGATACTGGCCGTGCTGCAGCCCCGAGGCCTCGGTGCGGTCGAAGACCCACTGGACCGGAGTGCCGAGCGCGGCGAAGAAGGGGCGGCGCAGCACCCTGCGGTCGTACAGGACATGGATGTTGAGGATCGGCGCGGTGCCGATGTCGAGCAGCCGGTCGGGGTCCTGGAGCGCCCCTTCGGGCAGCAGGGCGTGGGTCTCTCGCTGCGGTACGGCGAGCACGACGGTGTCCGCTTCCAGCTGCTCGCCGTCCACCTCGACGTGCCAGCGGCCGTACTCCGCCCGGGAGATGTCCTTGACGCGGGTCGACAGTTCGGTGCGTACGCCTGCGGAGTCGAGGGCCTTGCGAGCCAGCGTGTCGTGGAGTTCGCCGAGCGGCACGCGCGCCCAGCCGATGTCGGCGGCGCCGGGCTCGGAGAGCAGCCCGGTCTTGAAGACCATCGCGGCAAGGCCCATCGAGGCGTTCGGCGCGGTGGCGTTCAGGGTCGCCACGCCGACGAGGTCCCAGAGGGCGTCGATGGTGCGCTGGGACTGGCCGTGGCGGCCCAGCCAGGTGGCGAAGTCGATACCGTCCAGCGCCGGGTCGGTCGGGTTGAGCTTTCCGAGGGCGAGCGCGGCGCGCCCGACACTCGCCCGCTCGGCGAGCGAGAGGTGCGGGTAGGTGGCGAGGCTGCCGGCCAGGTGCAGCGGCACGGGCAGCGCGGTGCGGCGCAGCCGTCCGAGCCGTGGGCCCCGCGCGCACGCCACGTCCAGTACCGGTACGTCCAACCGGTCCTGGAGCGGGGCGAGATGAGCACCGCCGACCCGCTCGAGGAACCAGCGGTATGCGGCGCAGCAGCGCAGATACACATGCTGGCCGTTGTCGACGGTGAGGTCGCCGCGGCGGAAGGAGAAGGCAAGACCGCCCAGACGAGGGCGGCCTTCGACCAGCGTGACGCGGACTCCCGCGCCGGCGAGTTGCAGTGCCGCGGTGACTCCGGCGAGTCCCCCGCCGACCACCACCGCGTGCCGGGACCGCATGTCGTCGTCCGTCATGCGACCTCCCCTCGGGCCGTTACAGTCAGGGACGCCGCGCCGTGGCGGACGGTTGCCCGCCGCTTGTGCGCGTGCGCCGGCATCAGGAACGCCCCCTGAGGGTCTGCCGGGTGATGTGCCGGGCGTCGAGTCCGGACAGGCCGCGCACGGCGACGTACGCCTTCTCGCGTCCGGGCAGGGACACGCGGCCGCGCAGCACTGCCTCGGGGTCGCGCTCGATGCGGTCGAGCAGTCGGCGGTAGATGCCCGCCATCGCGGCAACACAGGCGCCGCTGCGCCGGTCGAGCATCGGCAGCAGCCGGTAGCCCTCGGCGAAGAGCGCGCGGGCGCGCCGGACTTCGAAGTGCACCAGGCCGGCGAAGTCGGACCCGGGCGGCGGGGTGGTGGTGCGAAAGCCCGCGGAGCAGCCGAACTTGGCGAGGTCGTCGGCGGGCAGATAGGTGCGTCCGCTGCCCGCGTCCTCGCGAATGTCCCTGAGGATGTTGGTGAGTTGGAGGGCGAGGCCGAGCGTGTCGGCGTACTCGGCGGCACGCTCGGCGCCACGCGCACCGGGCTGGGTGCCGAACACGCCGAGCGAGAGCCGCCCGATCGCGCCCGCGACACACCGGCAGTAGACCTTCAGGTCGTCCCAGGTTTCGTACGTCTCGCCGCGCACGTCCATCAGCACGCCGTTGATGAGTTCGTCGAGCCCGCCGAGCGGGAGCGGGAAGCGGCGCGCCGCGTCCGCGAGCGCCACGGCGACCGGGTCGATGTCGTCCTCGTCGACCGCGTCCTGCCGGATCCGGTCCAGCAGGTCCCGCGTGCCCTCGAGCCGGTCCTCCTTGGCCTTCGGCTCGAGGGTGCCGTCGCCGATGTCATCGACACGTCGCGAGAACGCGTACAGCGCCGACATCGCCTGGCGCTTCTCGGTCGGCAGCAGCCTGATGCCGTACGCGAAGTTGCGCGCCTGCTGTCCGGTGACGGCCTCGCAGTAGCTGTACGCGGCCTGCACCGGTGCGGACATCTCCGTCGGTCCCTCCATCGTCCGGCTCACCCCTCTCTACGCGCTCTTCGCAAGACAGCTCCCACTTCACGCAGCAGATTCGCCTTGGTGGGCTTGGGCGGTCCTGGCAGGACATCGTGTCCGGCGTCCGCGATAGCGGTGAGGGCGGCGAGCCCCCCGGCCACGAATCCGGCGAGCAGCAGCCGCAGCCTGCCGTGGACGCTACCCACCAGTGGGGTGCCTTCATTCAGCAGCTGCCGGGCGCGTTCAGCTTCGTATGCGACCAGGACGCGCACCGACGCGCTCCCGGTTCCCGCGGCGAGATCGGCCTCCGTGACGCGGAACCGCTCCATGTCCTCGGCCGGCAGATAGATCCGGTCGCGCCCCAGGTCCTCGGTCACGTCCTGGAGGTGTTCGATGATCTGGAGCGCGGTGCACACGGCGTCGGAACGGCGTACGCGCTCGGGGCTGGCGGTGCCGGTGATCTGCAGCACCAGGCGGCCGACGGGGTTGGCGGACAGCTCGCAGTAGGCGAGGAGATCGTCGTACGTCTTGTAGCGCTGTACCAGCTGGTCCTGGCGGTTTGCCTCGATCAGTCCGAGGAAGGGCCCGGCGGTGAGCGAGCGGCGGCGCACCGTCGGTTGGAGGGCGCGCAGCAGGGGATGCCGCGGCGTGGCGTCGAAGACGCGCCGCAGATCGGCCTCGAAGGCGTCGAGCACGGCGAGCCGGTCCTCGGCCAGTGCCGGGTCCACGCCGAGGTGACGGGCGTCCGCGCCCCCGGGTGCGAGGTCGCCGTCACCGATGTCGTCGACGAGCCGGGCGTAGCCGTACACGGCCATCAGGTCGTCGCGCCAGGCGCGCGGCAGGAAGAAGGGTGCCACGGGGAAGTTCTCGTCCGCGGCCTTGTCGAGTGTGGCGCGCACGGCTGCCTCGGGGCGCGCCACCCGGGTGCCAGTCATGGCGCGCTGCCCGGTGCGGGGACGGCGAAAGCCTCGCGGAGCTGGAGATTTTCCGTCATTGCCGTCACATCTCCCGTTCTACACTGCCGACCCAATACATCCTATTTCGGACACGCCGCCCATCCTCCCCGCTGAGAGACCGCCCGGCGGCCAGGATTCCTAGGGAGTATCGCCCTACTTGCCGCAATTCAGCACTGGTACAGCTTACGTTGTACAACGCCCAGTGATACGTCGGGGTGTTGCGCGCGTTACAAGAACACTCCAATCCCGGTCAACCTTCCTTGGCGACACAGGACTTGACCTTCACTTGACGATCCCGGCCCGGAGCGGTGGCGGCTCCTACCCGGCCGTCTCCCGAAGGGCACGGCCTCCACCGCCCGGCGAGCGAGCCGAAGGGGCGCGGCTGTCGAAAGCGAAGAGCGCGCGGAGGCCGCGAGGCACGAGCGGTCGAGCACGGTCGACCGTCGACAGACGCTCAAGGCGCCCCGGAGGCGAGCCGAGCCTCAAAAAAGGCCCCCGCCTGGATGTCACGACGGGAGCCTTCGACCGGGACTTGGATCGGGACCGGACTACTTGCCGGTCTCCTTCTCGTACGCCCTGATGACCTCGTCGGTCGGGCCGTCCATCAGGAGTTCGCCCCTCTCCAGCCACAGGACGCGGTCGCAGGTGTCCCTGATCGACTTGGCACCGTGAGAGACCAGGAAGACCGTGCCGGCCTCCTTTCGGAGCTCCCGGATTCGTTCCTCGGAACGGATCTGGAACTTGCGGTCACCGGTCGCCAGAGCCTCGTCGATCATCAGGACGTCGTGGTTCTTGGCCGCGGCGATGGAGAAGCGGAGCCTCGCTCCCATGCCGGAGGAGTAGGTGCGCATCGGAAGGGTGATGAAGTCGCCCTTCTCGTTGATCCCGGAGAAGTCCACGATCCCCTCGTAGCGATCGCGGATCTCCTCACGCGTCATGCCCATGGCCAGTCCGCCGAGAATGACGTTGCGCTCGCCGGTCAGATCGCCCATGAGCGCGGCATTGACGCCGAGCAGGGAGGGCTGCCCGTCGGTATAGACCTTGCCGCTCTCCGTCGGCAGCAGGCCCGCAATGGCGCGCAGCAGGGTCGACTTGCCGGAGCCGTTGGTGCCGATCAGGCCGATCGCCTCGCCGCGGTACGCGGTGAAGGAGACACCGCGTACGGCATGCACCTTGCGGATACCGCGGGACTCTCGCTTGTCGCGGCGGAGTATGCGGCTCAGCGCCGCGGTCGCACTGCCCTTGCCGCCGCTGCCGCCGCTGACCCGGTACACGATGTGCACATCGTCGGCGATGACGGTCGGGATGCGTCCCTGGTTGTTGTCAGCCACGGCCGTACCGCTCCTCAGCCTTCCAGAAATACACAAATCCGGCGATGCCCAGCAGCACGGCCCAGAGGGCTCCGGCCATCCAGACATGCGGCGGCAGGTTGGACGCGCCGTACCCGTCGATCAGCGCGAACCGGATCAGGTCCATGTAGATCGCCGCCGGGTTGTACATCAGCACATGGGAAATCCACTCCGGCTTGCCCTCGAGCATCACCGAGATGGAGAACATGACCCCCGAGGCATACATCCAGGTGCGCATGATGAACGGCATCAGCTGGGCCAGGTCCGGTGTCTTGCTGCCGAGCCTCGCCATGATCAGGGCCAGCCCGATGTTGAACACGAACTGCATGGCCAGCGCGGGCACGATCAGCAGCCAGCTGAGCGACGGATAGCTGCCGAACGAGGCCGCGATGACGAACAGCACGATCATCGAGAACATCAGCTGCTGCAGCTGCTGCAGCGCGAACGAGATCGGCAGTGCAGCGCGCGGGAAGTGCAGCGCCCGCACCAGCCCCAGATTGCCCGAGATCGCCCGGACACCGGCCATCACCGAGGTCTGGGTGAACGTGAAGACGAACACACCCGTCACGAGAAAGGGGATGAAGACCGCCTTGTCCATCCCCCGTCCCGAGTTGAGGATCAGGCCGAAGATCATGTAGTAGACGGCCGCGTTCAGCAGCGGGGTCGCCACCTGCCAGAGCTGGCCCAGCTTCGCCTGGCTGTACTGCGCGGTCAGCTTCGCCGAGGAGAACGCCAGGATGAAGTGGCGCCGGCCCCAGAGCTGCCTGATGTACTCGACGAGCCCCGGCCGGGCACCGCTCACCGACAGGCCGTACTTGGCTGCGAGCTGCGCCGAGGTCAGGCCTTCGTCGGGAGATGGCGGGGCGGTCATCGCGATCGCACCGTCATGGGTTGTGTCACTCACAAGTTGAAACTTTCGTGTTCAAGATGCGCGGCAGGTCGGGCGCTGCTTCGGACGTCGCCGGTCCTGGGAGTACGCCCGATGATCCCAGAACCGAGCTTGTCAGACGATGGGCGGTCGGCCCAGTCGCGTGAGCCGCCATACCGTACGCCACTTCATGGGCCGACGGGGACCGCAGGGCGTCCGCCAGCCCTCTTTGAAGCCGCCGAACCAGGCCTTCAGCGCGGACGCCGAAGGGCGCCTGGCCAGTGTGAGCAGCACCCAGACACCAAGGTAGACGGGGACCAGGGGCGCGGGCAGATTGCGGCGGGCGAGCCAGACCCGGTTGCGGGCCACCATGCGGTGGTAGACCGCGTGCCGGGACGGCGGCATCGTCGGGTGGAACAGCAGCATGTCCGAGCGGTAGTCGATCGCCCAGCCCGCGTCCAGCGCCCGCCAGGCGAGGTCCGTCTCCTCATGGGCGTAGAAGAACTCGTCGGGCAGCCCGCCGACCTCGGCGAGGACCTTTGTACGGACAGCATTGGCGCCGCCCAGGAAGGTCGTCACCCGCGAGGAGCGCATCGGGTCGGAGGCGCGCAGCCGCGGGACGTGGCGCCGCTGGGTGAGCCCGGTCTCCGGGTCGGCGATCCGGAAGCTGATGATGCCCAGCTTCGGATCGGCGTCGAAGGCCTGGCGCACCAGCTCCCCGGTGTCGTTGTTGGGCAGCAGTCCGTCGTCGTCCAGGAAGAGCAGTACGTCGACGCCGGAGCCGGACGGACCGAAGGCCTCGATGCCGACGTTGCGGCCGCCGGGGATGCCCAGGTTGTCGGGCAGATCCACGGTGCGTACGCCCTCGGGCACATCCGTCACCGGGGCGCCGTTGCCGACGACGACCACCTCGATCTGGTCGCCGTCCTGCTTGGCCACCGAGTCGAGGAGGGCGCGCAGATCGTCGGGGCGGTTGCCCATCGTGATGATGACCGCGCCGAGCTTCATGGGCGTACTCACTTGAGCCTGCTCGAGGCCAGGATGGACACCAGGTGCAGCAGCGTCTGGAGCAGCGCGATGCCGGCCAGCACGGCGACGCCGAGGCGCGAGAAGAACAGGTCGCCGCGGACCGCGTCCAGGACGGCGAGCACCAGGATGAGCAGGGACGCCTCGATGCCGAGGACGAGCCGGTGGAACTTCAGCGCGCCGGCGGCCCGGCGGGCCAGTGCCATGCCGGACGAGCGGGGCTCGGACGCCGCCTCCTTGACCGGCGGCAGCCCGCCTTGGTGGCGGGCGACCCCGACCAGGTCGGTCTCGGCCTTGATCAGGATCGCGCCGAGCGCGGCGAGGGTGCCGAGGAAGGCCCACAGCCAGTCGATCCGCCCGGGGCCCCACAGGTCGGCGGCGCGCAGGCCGAAGCCGACCAGGACCGCCGCGTCGCACAGGTAGGCACCGACGCGGTCCAGGTACACGCCGGAGAGCGAGAACTGCTTCTTCCAGCGGGCGACCTCGCCGTCGACGCAGTCGAGCAGCAGGTAGAGCTGGACCGCCACGACGCCGAGGACGGCGCCCCAGACGCCCGGCACGAGCAGGGCGGGGGCCGCGAGGACGCCGCAGAGGGTCATCAGGTAGGTCAGCTGGTTCGGCGTGACCTTGGTGGTGACCAGGCGGCGGGTGATGCGCAGGGAGATCTCGCGCATGTACAGGCGGCCGCCCCAGTGCTCGCCGCTTCGCCGGTCCTTCACTCCCTCCGGGTGAACGACCGGACGGAGTTCAGCTACTGATGGTCTTGGCATAGTCGGCGTACGCGTCCCTGATCTGATCGGTGGTGAGGTCAAGGTGCTCGAGGATGGTGAAGCGGCCCGGACGGGTCTGCGGTGCGTATTCCACGGCCTTGACGAACTCGTCCGTGGAGAACCCGATTTCCTCGGGCAGCACCGGCAGGCCGTGTCTGCGCAGCACCTCGGCGAAGAGTCCCGCGTCGTCGTGGGCACCGCGCAGGTGCATCGCGAAGGCGGCGCCGAGGCCCACCTGCTCGCCGTGGAGCGCTGAGCGCTTGGGATACAGCAGGTCGAAGGCGTGGTTGATCTCATGGCAGGCGCCGGAGGCGGGCCGGCTGTCGCCGGCCACCGACATCGAGATACCGGTGAGGACCAGCCCTTCGGCGAGGACGGTGAGGAAGGCGTCGTCGCCGATGCCGCCGGGATGCCGCAGCACTGCCTCGCCGGCCTGACGGGCCATTGCGGCGGCCAGTCCGTCGATGGACTCGCCGGTCAGCCGGTGGGAGAGCTCCCAGTCGGCGACACACGAAATGTTCGAGATCGCGTCACCGATGCCGGAACGCACATAGCGCACCGGGGCGTCGCGGACCACAGCCAGGTCGATGACGACGGCGATCGGTGTGGGGACTCCGTAGGAACCCCGGCCATTGTCGTTGTCGAGAGTGGCGACCGGGGAGCAGAGCCCGTCGTGCGCGAGGTTCGTGGCGACTGCGACCATCGGCAGCCCGACGCGGGCCGCGGCGTACTTCGCCACGTCGATGATCTTGCCGCCGCCGAGACCGACGACCGCGTCGTACCGCTTGCCCTTGATGTCGTCGGCCAGCTTCACGGCCGAGTCGATCGTGCCGTCGGCGACCGCGTACCAGTCGGCGTCGGGCAGCAGCGGCGCGAGCTTCTCGCGCAGCGCCTGGCCGGAGCCATTGCTTATCGCGAAGGCGAGCCTGCCCGACGCCGAGATCCGCTGGTCGGCGAGGAGGCCGACCAGGTCGTCGAGGGCTCCCGTACGGATGTCGACGACGACCGGGGACGGGATCAGTCGGGTCAGTACAGGCACGCGATTTCACGGCCCTTCGCGAGGTCGTCGTGGTTGTCGATCTCGACCCACTTGACGTCGCCGATGGGGGCCACGTCCACGGTGAAGCCGCGGTTCACGAGCTCCTGGTAGCCGTCCTCGTAGTAGAGGTCGGGGTCGCGCTCGAAGGTGGTCTTCAGCGCGTCCGCGAGCTCGTCGGCGGCCTCGGGCTCGATGAGGGTGACGCCGATGTACTCGCCGGTGGCGGTGGCCGGGTCCATCAGCTTGGTGATGCGCTGAACGCCCTTGTCACCGTCCGTGATGACCTTCATCTCCTCGTCGGCGAGGTGCTTCACCGTGTCGAGGGCGAGGATGATCTTCTGGCCGTTGCCGCGGGCGGCGAGCAGGGTCTGCTCGACGGAGACCGGGTGGACGGTGTCGCCGTTGGCGAGGATGACGCCCTGCTTGAGGACGTCACGGGCGCACCACAGGGAGTAGGCGTTGTTCCACTCCTCGGCCTTGTCGTTGTCGACGAGGGTCAGCTTGAGGCCGTACTTCGCCTCGAGGGCGGCCTTGCGCTCGTACACGGCCTCCTTGCGGTAGCCGACGACTATGGCGGCTTCGGTGAGCCCGATCTCCGCGAAGTTCCCCAGGGTGAGGTCGAGGACGGTGGTGTCGCCGTCGACGGGCACGAGGGCCTTCGGGAGCGTGTCGGTGTAGGGGCGCAGACGCCGTCCGGCACCGGCTGCCAGTACAAGGCCGATCATGCGGGTTCTCCTTCGTCATGTACGGCGGGTGCTCCGGAGGACACCCAGAAGCGGATGCTCTCGACGAGCACCACGAGTGCCACGGCCACAGCAAGGACCGTCAGCGCGGTGGTGAAGTCCGAATTGTTGAGCAGGGCGGCCAGCAGCGCGACTGCCAGGATCCGTCCTTCGTGCCCGCCGATCGCCCGCACCAGCCAGTGCGGGGGCGCGCCCGTACCGCCGCGGATGCGGTAGACCGTGTCGTAGTGATGGTAGGCGACTGCCGCTACCAGCCCGAAGGCCGCGGGCAACGCCCCGTTCACGTCGGCGCGGGCCGCGAGCACCAGGACAGTGCCGTACTCGGCGGCCCTGAACACCGGTGGGACGAGCCAGTCGAGTGCGCCCTTCAGGGGGCGGGCGACGGCGAGACCCGAGGTGATGACATACACCACAGCGGCGAGGGCGGGCCAGACGGTGCCGTAGTCGGTGAACGCGGCGGTCGCCACGAGAACGGCGCCGCCTGCCACGGCGGTCGCGAGCGGCAGGAACCCGGGGAGGCTCTGCGCACGCGTCCTGAAGGAGCGCGCGACGGCTTCGGCGAGTGGGCCCGAGTCGGCGAGGTCCGCGAGCGCCCGGGCGGCGCGGTCGGTGCGCTGTGCCTTGCGGGTCAGCGAGCGCAGGACGCGGCCGGCGGTGGTGTAGCAGGCAGCCAGCCCGCAGCCGATCAGCAGCGCGTAGAAGACGATTCGAGGGCTGGTCACGGCAGTGAGCACGGCGATCATCGCCCAGCGCTCACCGATCGGCAGCACGATCATCCGGCGTATCCAGACCGTCCAGCCGACGCTGTCGAGCTTGTCGGAGAGGGCCGCCGTGGGACTGGTGTTGGCCGTCGCGTCGTGGTTCGCCTCGTTGAAGGAGAAGTCGACGACGTGCCGGCAGGTCTGCAGCACCATCGCGCCGAGCGCGAGCGCCCAGACGTCATCACCGCTGCGGGCGGCGCCGAGGGCGAGGCCCGCGTAGTAGGCGTACTCCTTGGCACGGTCGAAGGTCGCGTCCAGCCAGGCGCCCATCGTCGAGTACCGCAGCGAGTAGCGGGCGAGCTGCCCGTCGGTGCAGTCCAGGACGAAGGAGAAGAGCAGCAGCAGGCCTGCCGCGATGTATCCGGCGCGGGTGCCGGTGGCCGCTCCGGCCGCCGCGATCAGCGCGGTGAGCAGCGAGGCGGTGGTGACCTGGTTGGGGGTGAATCCGCGGCGGGCGCACCAGCGGGCGAGGTAGCGCGAGTACGGGCTGATGCAGAAAGTGGTGAAGAACCCGTCACGCGCCTTCACGGCCGAGCGCAGGCGTACAGCTTCGTCATCGACCGCGGCGATTGCCTGCCGGGCCTCATTGCGAGCCTGCGGGTCACCGGGAACGGTCGCGACGAGCGACCCCAGCTCGGGCCGGTGCACGGCGGTGCCGTCGGCGTCGAGCGCGTCGGCGAGCGCGTCGGGCAGCACCGCGGTCTGGACGGCCGACAGGGTGTCGCTGTTGTCGGCCACGCCGCCGGCCCGTGCGCCGGTCGCCGCCTCTGCGGCGGACCCGGACGGTGCAGGTTCCTCTGCGGCGGCTCCGGACGGTGCGGGTCCGTCCGCGCGGGACGGCGCTCCGGTGCCCGCGGTGACCGACAGTGCGCGGCTCAGGGCAGTCCGCGCCTCGGGCTGCGCCGTGAGCGCGCCCGGGACCGCGGCGGCCGGGAAGCGGGGATCGGTCAGTGCAAGTCGCAGCGCGTGGACGTGCCCGACGAAATGGGGGTCGACGACAGCGACGCGGTCGGCGACCGGTACGGCGTCGATCAGCGCGGCGGTGTCCTCGGCGCCGGAGGCGACCCGTACGTCAAAGCCCAGCGACCGCAGATCGCCCTCGAGCGACGATCCGGGTACCGGCGGACCGGTGAGGATGGCGGTCGACAGACGAACTCACTCCTTGGAACTGACGGTGCGGGTGCGGCGGCCCGGCCCGGCTACGCGGGCGGCGGCACGTCGGCAGAGGCTATCGGATGAACGGAAGCGGGAGTTCACTGGCCGTTTACGTCCCGCTCGGCACGGACCGGGCCCCGAAGGGCCCGCCGCGATCATCATCGTCGATCCATGCCTCGCCCGACAAACCGCGGACCGGCAGGGCCTAGGGTGGTCGGCATGACGTGGCTGATCACAGGTGGGGCGGGGTACATCGGAGCGCATGTGGCGCGGGCCATGACGGCGGCAGGTGAGCGGGTCGTGGTCCTCGACGATGTCTCGTCGGGCGTCGCCGAGCGGCTGCCGGAGGGGATCCCGCTGGTGCGTGGGGCGGTCCTGGACCGCAAGCTGCTGGACCGCACGCTCGCCGAGCACGCTGTGACCGGTGTCGTACATCTCGCGGCGAAGAAGCAGGTCGGACAGTCCGTCGAGCAGCCGCTGCACTACTACCGTGAGAATGTGCACGGTCTGACGGTGCTCCTCGAGGCGGTCGTCGAGGCCGGCGTGAAGCAGTTCCTGTTCTCGTCATCGGCCGCCGTGTACGGCGTACCGGAGATGGACCTGATCCCCGAGTCCGCTCCGTGCGAGCCGATCAATCCGTACGGCGAGACCAAACTCGCGGGCGAGTGGCTGGTCCGGGCGACCGGCCGGGCGCACTCCCTGTCCACCGCCTGTCTGCGCTACTTCAATGTCGCGGGGGCGGAGCGGCCGGAGCTGGCCGACACCGGGGTGTTCAACATCATTCCGATGTTCTTCGACCGGATCACCCGCGGTGAGGCTCCGCGGATCTTCGGCGCCGACTATGCGACCCCTGACGGCACCTGCATCCGTGACTACATCCATGTCTCGGATCTTGCCGACGCCCATCTCGCGGTCGCGCGCCGGCTGGCCGAGCAGGACGGCGGCGGGGATCTGACGGTCAATATCGGCCGTGGGGTCGGTGTCTCGGTGCGCGAGCTCGCCGACGTGGTGGCCGAGATCACGGGGTTCACCGACGAGCCGGTCGTCGAGCCGCGCCGTCCTGGCGATGCGGCGAAGGCCGTCGCCTCGGTCGATCTGATCGCCAAGGAGCTGGACTGGACGTCCTCGCGAGGGGTGCGCGAGATGGTCGAGTCGGCCTGGGAGGGCTGGTGCCTGCGGCACCCGGAGGCTCGGATCAAATGATCTTGTCAGCGCCCTGACCTGCGGTCATTTCCGCAGGTCAGGCGATATGACAACGGTGTTCAGTGCCGTGTTGCCCGATACCCCCCACCCGTAGTTGACTGAGGTCTCGCAGATCGTTTCGACGACCAGGAGGCGTCCTCATGGGGGCTGGGCACGATCACGGGCACTCGCACGGCGGACCGCCGCCGACCGGCACCGCGGCCGCGGCCTACCAGGGGCGCCTGCGCATCGCGCTGATGATCACGCTGAGCGTGATGGTCCTGGAGATCGTCGGCGGCGTGCTCTCCGGCTCCCTCGCCCTGATCGCCGACGCCGCCCATATGGCGACGGACGGGGTCGGCCTCGCAATGGCGCTGCTGGCGATCCACTTCGCCAACCGCCCGGCCGTACAGAACCGCACCTTCGGCTACGCACGGGCCGAGATCCTCGCGGCCCTCGCCAACTGCCTGCTGCTCCTCGGAGTCGGCGGCTATCTCCTGTACGAGGCGGTGCAGCGCTTCATCACGCCGGCCGAGACCAAGGGCGCGCTGACCATCGCCTTCGCCCTCATCGGTCTCGTCGCCAACATGATCTCGCTGTCCCTGCTGGTGCGCGGCCAGAAGGAGAGCCTCAATGTGCGCGGGGCGTATCTGGAGGTGCTCGCGGACACGCTCGGCTCGCTCACAGTGCTGGTCTCGGCCGGCATCATCATCGCCACCGGCTGGCAGGCGGCCGACCCCATCGCGTCACTGGTCATCGGCCTCATGATCGTGCCGCGCACCTGGAAACTGCTGCGGGAAACCCTCAACGTCCTGCTGGAGGCGGCTCCCCAGGGCGTCGACATGGGTGAGGTGCGGGCGCACATCGTCGCTCTTCCCGGCGTGGAGGACGTACACGATCTGCACGCCTGGACGATCACCTCCGGGATGCCGGTGCTCTCCGCGCATGTGGTCCTGAGTCAGGACGCCCTGGACTCGGTCGGCCACGAGAAGATGCTGCACGATCTGCAAGGCTGCATCGGGGATCACTTCGATGTCGAGCACTGCACTTTCCAGCTGGAGCCCGTTGGCCATGCGGAGCACGAGGCCAAGCTCTGTCACTGAGCGCTGCTAGTCTGACCGCCACGCTTGAGAGGAGCTGAGTTGATGACCGTCGCAGTGCAGGCTGCCCCGCGCAGCGCCACGCCTGGTCCGTCCTCGGCTTCCGGGCTCCCGGCCGACCCGATCTCGCATCACGTGATCACGTACGTCCGACCCGATCACGTATCTCTGATCTGATCTCGTACGACTGACCTGATCTCGTACGCCGGCCGGAGCCCGCACACTCAAGGGTTCCCACGTTGTCCGACAACACTCTCCACGACGCTTTCTTCGCCCTGCACCACGGTCTTCCGCGGCAGGGCCCCGGTTCCGACAACACCTCCCGTCGGCTGCTCGCCCTCGCCGGGCCACTGCCGACGCGTCCGCGCGTGCTCGATCTGGGCTGCGGCCCCGGCCGGTCCGCCCTGCTGCTGGCCGCCGAGGCCGGTGCGCAGGTGACGGCGGTCGATCTGCACGAGCCGTTCCTCGACGAGCTGCGGCACACCGCCGAGGCCCGCGGGCTCGGTGGCGCGATCCGCACCATCAAGGCCGACATGGCCGAACTCCCTTTCCCCGACGGCTCGTTCGACCTCGTCTGGGCGGAGAGCTCCGCGTACAACATCGGCTTCGACACCGCTGTGCGGCAGTGGCGGCGGCTGCTCGCGCCGGGCGGCTCACTGGTTCTCACCGAGTGCGAGTGGACGGCCGGGAACCCCTCGGCCCAGGCCCGTGCCTTCTGGGACCAGCACTACGCACTGCGTACCACCCTCGAGAACACCTCCGCGGCGGTCGCGGCGGGATACACCGTCCTCGGGGTGCACCGCCAGCCCGAGAGCGACTGGGACGAGTACTACGGCCCGCTCGGCGAGCGGGCCGACGCCGCGGATGCCGCGGCTCCCGGCATGGCGCAGGCGCTCGCGGCCACCCGTGCGGAGATCGCCATGCGCCGTGAGCACGGCACGGAGTACGGCTACACCGGCTACGCGCTGCGTCCCGCCGACGCACGCTGGCGCACCCGGCCGGAGACGGCGGCCGACATCCCGGCCGTGCGCGCCGTCAATGCCGCGGCGTTCGCGACCGCGGAGGAGGCGGGCCTGGTGGACGCGCTGCGTCTCGACGGTGCGGCGTGGCTGCCAGGGACGTCGTATGTCGCCGAGGCGGCGGACGGCACGGTGGCGGCGTACGCACTGCTCACCCGGTGCCATGTGGGGGACGTTCCGGCGGTGGCGCTCGCGCCGGTCGCGGTGGCTCCCGAGCACCAGCGCAAGGGCGCCGGCCAGGCGGTCGTCCGGGCTGTGCTGGATCTGGCCAGGGTGCGCGGAGAGCGGCTCGTCCTGGTCCTCGGGCATCCCGGCTATTACCCGAGGTTCGGCTTCGAACCGGCCTCACGGTACGGAATCAGGCCAACCTTCGAGGTGGCCGACGAGGCCATGATGGTCCTTGTGCTCGACAGCTCCGGGGGCGTGCCGCGCGGCACGATCCGCTATCCCGCGGCTTTCGGGGTCTGATGAGTTCTGATGAATTCTGGTGAGTAGAGTCGCCCTCGCCGCGTGCCGACGCGGCGGGGGCGGACATGCCCGGGCTGCCGAAGTACGGACAAGCCGCTTTTGTGCGGCAGACTGGGCAGGCCCCGCAGGGCCGAGGACCGAAGCGAAGGATGGGTATGTCGACCACACCAGCCACCGCGGCGAACAGCTCGTCGAACGACGCACCAGAAGCGATCCTGCTCGAACTGGTCGACGAGCACGGCACCACCATCGGCACCGCGGAGAAGCTCTCCGCACATCAGGCGCCCGGACAGCTGCACCGGGCGTTCTCCGTGTTCCTCTTCGACGAGCAGGGGCGGCTGCTGCTCCAGCGTCGCGCGCTGGGCAAGTACCACTCCCCCGGTGTCTGGTCGAACACCTGCTGCGGCCACCCGTACCCCGGCGAGGCCCCGTTCGCGGCCGCCGCCCGGCGTACGTACGAGGAGCTGGGCATCTCGCCCTCACTGCTCGCCGAGGCGGGCACGGTCCGCTACAACCACCCCGACCCGGACTCGGGCCTGGTCGAGCAGGAGTACAACCACCTCTTCGTCGGGCTGGCGCAGGCTCCGCTGCGGCCGGACCCGGAGGAGGTCGGCGAGACGGCCTTCGTGACGCCGAAGGAGCTGGCCGACCGGCATGCGGAGGCGCCGTTCTCCGCGTGGTTCATGACCGTGCTGGAGGCGGCGCGGCCTGCGATCAAGGAGCTCACGGGGCCGTCCGGCGGCTGGTGAGGCAAGCCGGGTCCGCAGTAGGTCCCAGGTCCAGTACAAGCGGTCAAGCGGTCTACAGCGGCGCGCTGTCGCCGACCGGTTTCAGCGGCAGCGCGGCCCAGATGATCTTGCCGCCGCTCGCGGTGTGCTCGACATCGCAGGATCCGCCTGCCTCCAGGGTTATCTCCCGTACGAGCAGCAGACCGCGGCCGCCCGTCTGCCCGTAGTCCTTCTCCAGCGCCTTGGGCCGGTAGGGGTGGTTGTCCTCCACGGAGACGCGGATCCACTCCGCGCCGATGGCGACCTCGACGGCAACCTCGGGCGAGAGCAGCGCAGCGTGCCGTACGGCATTGGTGACCAGTTCGGACACGATCAGCAGCAGTCCCTGGACGAGATCGTCCCCGACCGGTACGCCTTGGCGGTTCAGTAGATCGCGTACGGCATGCCTGGCCTGCGGGACCGATATGTCGACGGCAGGAGCGGTGAATCGCCAGACGCCCTCGTACGACAGTGGCCGGGCCGGGACGCTCCCACGGCTCTCCATAGTCCGGCACCCACCCTCGGATCGATTGCCACTGACCATCGAGTAATAAGTGTTGGGAGTCAGTTGGTCCGGACCGGGTTGCTGAGCAGAAGTCGGCGCCAATCGACGGTTTTTGACCGGGTGCGTATGACAGCATCAGCTGCGCGACTGTTCCTGATCTCCTTCTGGCCGCTTCGTCGGATCCGTGACCACGCTCACCTAACGATCATAGGTTCGGGTCCGGCGGATAGCATCCGGCTCATGGAGCCGCCCCAGTCGTCCGAGCCGTCCGAGCCGTCCGAGCCGTCCGAGCCGTCCGAGCCGTCCGAGCCGTCCGAGCTGCCCGAGCCGCAGCCGCAGTTGACGCACACCGTCGCGGACGGTGTCGCCACCGTCGTCATCAGCAATCCCGCCAAGCGCAATGCCATGACCGCCGGGATGTGGCGGGCCCTGCCCGAGTTGCTCGGGCAGCTGGCGGCGGACGAGGAGGTACGGGCGCTGGTGCTGACGGGCGAGGGCCCGACCTTCTGCGCCGGCGCCGACATCTCCTCCCTGCGCGAGCCCGGCGAGGACCCGCAGTCGCTGGCCGTGCGGGCCGAGGAGGCACTCGCCGCGTTCCCGAAGCCGACGCTCGCCGCGGTGCGTGGCTACTGCGTGGGCGGCGGCTGCCAGCTGGCCGCGGCGTGCGATCTGCGGTTCGCGGAGGAGGGGGCGCTGTTCGGGGTGACGCCGGCGAAGCTCGGAATCGTCTACCCCTCCTCCTCCACCCGCCGGCTGGTCTCGCTGGTGGGTCCTGCCGCCGCCAAGTACCTGCTGTTCTCCGCCGAGTTGATCGATACGGAGCGGGCGCTGCGGACCGGTCTGGTGGACGAACTGCTGCCGGGCGGCCAACTGGGGAAGCGGGTGGCGGAGTTCACCAGAATCATCGCGTCGCGCTCCCAGCTCACCCAGGCTGCGGCGAAGGAGTTCGCGACGGGCCGCACCGACCGTGACACGCACTGGGAGGAGCAGGCGCGCGGCAGCGGCGACCTCACGGAGGGGGTCGCCGCCTTCCTGGAGCGCAGAGTGCCCCGGTTCACCTGGACCGCCTGACCGCCTACCAGATGGCTTACCGGAGGATGAAGCGGCTCTTCGTACGGAACTCCTCGACCAGGGCGGCCGGGGCCTTCTGCGGCGATCCGGCGTCGTACGGCGGCTGAGGGTCGTACTCGGTGAGCAGCTGCACGGCCTGCGCGTGCTCGTCGTCCGCGATCCTGCCGACCAGGGTGAGCCCCATGTCGATGCCGGACGAGACGCCCGCGGCCGTGACGTATTTGCCGTCGGTGACGACACGTTCGCCGGTGGGCTCGGCGCCGAACTGGCGCAGGAAGTCAAGGGCCAGCCAGTGCGAGGTGGCCGGGCGGCCCTTGAGCAGGCCGGCCGCGGCGAGCAGCAGCGAGCCGGTACAGACCGAGGTCGTCCAGGTCGTGGTGGCGTCGACGGCGCGCAGCCAGCCCAGCAGGATCTCGTTCTCCATCTGGTCGCTCTGGCCGGGGCCGCCGGGGACGACGACGATGTCCGGGCTGCTCACCTCGGCGAAGGTCTTCGCGGCGACGAGCGCGAGGTCGCCGCGGTCGTTGGTGACCGGTCCGGTGTGCTCGGCGACGAAGACCACCTCGGCACCGGGGAGGCGGCAGAGCATTTCGTAGGGCCCTACGGCATCCAGCGCGGTGAAGCGGTCGAAGAGAACAATGGCGATCTGCATGGTGGTCGGTCCCTCTCGGTTCGGGTTCTTCCCGGTTCTGCGTGCTTCTGCAGGCTCTGCGGCTGCTTCGGGCTACTTCGGGGTCAGGGTGCGAAAGCGGCGCCGGTATTCGGCCGGTGCCGTGCCGAGGGTCTTGACGAAGGCGCGGCGCATGGCCTCCGGAGTGCCGTAGCCGCAGCTGCGCGAGATCTCCTCCACGCCGTCGGGGCTGTCCTCCAGGAGCCGGCGCGCCTGCTCCAGACGGACCCGTTCGACGTAGCGGCCCGGTGTCATACCCGTCTCCTCCTGGAAGGCGCGGGCGAAGTGGCGCGGCGAGAGCCGGGCGCGGGCGGCGAGTGCCTCGACCGAAAGGTCCTCTTCCGGATGCTCGGTGATGTGCTGCTGCACGTCACGCAGCGGCTCACGCCGCGCGGTCTGTGCGGCGAGCTGAACACTGAACTGCGCCTGGTTTCCGGGCCGCCTGAGAAAGACGACGAGATGGCGGGCGACGGTCAGCGCGATGTCCCGGCCGAGATCCTCCTCGACCAGGGCGAGGGCGAGGTCGATGCCGGAGGTGACACCGGCCGAGGTGGCCAGCTTTCCGTCGCGTACGAAGATCGGGTCCGGGTCGACGTCGACGGCCGGGTAGAGCCGGGCGAGGTGGTCGCAGGTGGCCCAGTGCGTGGTGGCCCGGTGGCCGTCGAGCAGACCGGCCTCGGCCAGCAGCAGGGCTCCGGTGCAGACGGACACCAGACGCTCGGCTCGCGGGGCGTGGACGCGCAGCCAGTCGATGAGGCGCGGGTCCGGGGTACGGGTGCCGTTGCCGCCGGGGACCAGCAGCGTATGGGGGTCGGCGGCGTCGGTGAGGCTGCTGTCCGGGACGAGCGTGAAACCGCTGGAGGTACGGATCGAAGCACCGTCCAGGGACGCGGTGCGGATCTCGTACGCGTCGCCCGCCGCCCTGCTCGCGCCCGCGAAGACTTCGACCGGGCCGGTCACATCGAGGCTCTGCAGGTCGTCGAAGAGAACGACGAGTACGGATCGCTGGGTCATGGTGTCCATGCTTCGCCGTGGCGGCGATGGCCGCAATGACGAGTACCCCACCTTTCCTGCCATGGGCACGGACTTCACTACGTACCAACCAGTCGGTAACATTCTGCTTATGAGCTCTCTGCCCACGCGCGCCGGCCGCCGCTGCCACAATGCCCTCAACCCGATGCACTCGACGGTCTACTTCTCGCCCGACTTCACGAAGGAGCTCGCTCAGCTCGGCGTCGAGGACGCGAGCGCCGCCTACTTCGCCGGACGCGGCGCCGCGATGGGCGCCGTAGGGCCGGGTGCGGTCGCCGCGGCCTTCTACAACTTCAACCACGAGCTGATCGCCCGGCATCTGCCCGCGGTGTGGGACACCGCATCCCCCGAGGCCGTGCTGGAGGCGCGACTGCGCGCCGTGGACAGCACGTTGCGGCGGCTGCTCGGTGACGAGGTCGTCGCGTCGAAGGAGCTGGCGGAGGCCGCAGAGCTCGCGCTGCGCGCCGCCGAGGCGGGCACTCGGCACGCCCGGCCGCTGTACGCGGCGCACGCCGATCTGCCCGTGCCCGAGGAGCCGCACCTCGCCTACTGGCATGCCGCGACCCTGCTGCGCGAGCACCGCGGGGACGCCCATCTCGTGGCGCTGCTCTCCGCGGAGCTCGACCCTGTCGAGGCCCTGGTGAGCCACACCGCCACCGGCAAGGGCATGGCGCCGCGCTGGATTCTGGCGACGCGCGGCTGGCGGCGTGCGGACTGGGAGGCGGCCGAGGGACGGCTGCGCGAGCGTGGACTGCTGGACGGCGAGGGCGAGTTGACCGAGGCGGGTGCGGCGCTCCGGACCGATCTCGAGGAGCACACGGACCGCCTCGACCGGGCGCCGTACGAGCACCTGGGCGCCGAGGGCGCCGAGCGGCTCACCGAGCTTGCGCGCGGCTTCCTGATGACCGCGGTGGCAGCGGGCGCCTTCCCTGCGAACCTCAGCGGCAAGGGCTGACGTTTACCGGGGTGCTCGAAGGCAACCCTGGAGACGACAGCGACCGATCCGGAGGTATCTCTCATGTTCCGCGCCATCGCCGACGTACTCCGCTCGATCGGCTCGGCGATCGCCACTGTGGTGACGCTCCCCTTCCGGCTGCCGGCCCGTCTCTTCGGCGGAGCCTCGGGAAGCGGCCGCCGAAGCCGCCACGTCTGAGGCGGCGCGCGACACGGCACCCGGCCACCCGGCACAATGCACTATCAAGCACAGCCAGCACGAGAAGGCGAGTCGGGGAACCGTGACGACGTCCATCGAAGGCAGGATCGCCGAGGAGCTCGGCGTACGCGAGCGGCAGGTGAAGGCGGCCGTCGAGCTGCTCGACGGCGGGTCGACCGTGCCGTTCATCGCGCGCTACCGCAAGGAAGCGACCGAGATGCTCGACGACGCGCAGCTGCGCACGCTCGAGGAGCGGCTGCGGTATCTGCGGGAGCTCGAGGAGCGGCGGGCCGCGATCCTGGAGTCCGTACGCGAGCAGGGCAAGCTGGACGAGGCGCTCGAGGCGCAGATCCGGAGCGCCGACACCAAGGCGCGTCTTGAGGACATCTACCTGCCGTTCAAGCCGAAGCGGCGCACGAAGGCGCAGATCGCCCGCGAGGCCGGTCTCGAGCCGCTCGCCGAGGGGCTGCTCGGCGACCCGTCGGTGGAGCCGCTCGCGGCCGCGGCGGCCTTCGTGGACGCGGACAAGGGTGTGGCGGACGCCGCCGCGGCGCTGGAGGGCGCGCGGGCGATTCTGACGGAGCGTTTCTCCGAGGACGCCGACCTGATCGGCGAGCTGCGCGAGCGGATGTGGACGCGGGGCCGGCTCACGGCCAAGGTGCGCGACGGCAAGGAGGAGGCGGGCGCGAAGTTCGCCGACTACTTCGACTTCGCTGAGCCGTTCAAGGACCTGCCCTCGCACCGGGTGCTCGCCATGTTCCGTGGCGAGAAGGAGGAGATCCTCGACCTGGTGCTGGAGCCGGAGGAGCCGTCGGAGCAGCCAGGGCCTTCGACGTACGAAGGGATGGTCGCCCGGCGTTTTCACATCGCAGCCCACGGCGGACACAGCCGTCCCGGCGACAAATGGCTCGCGGACACGGTGCGGTGGGCCTGGCGGACACGGATCCTGGTGCATCTGGGCATCGATCTGCGGCTGCGGCTGCGTACGGCCGCCGAGGACGAGGCGGTACGGGTCTTCGCGGCGAACCTGCGGGATCTGCTGCTGGCCGCGCCGGCCGGCACGCGGGCGACGCTCGGACTCGACCCCGGTTTCCGTACGGGTGTGAAGGTCGCCGTCGTCGATGCGACGGGCAAGGTCGTCGCGACGGACGTCATCCACCCGCACGTCCCGGCGAACAGGTGGGACGAGTCGCTGGCGAAGCTGGCGCGTCTCGCCAAGGAGCACTCGGTCGATCTGATCGCGATCGGCAACGGCACGGCGTCCCGCGAGACCGACAAACTCGCCGGTGAACTGTGCGCCAAGCAACCGGAGTTGGGCCTCACCAAGGTGATGGTCTCGGAGGCCGGTGCTTCGGTGTACTCCGCGTCCGCGTTCGCCTCGCAGGAACTGCCCGACATGGATGTGTCGCTGCGCGGGGCCGTCTCCATCGCGCGCCGTCTCCAGGACCCACTGGCGGAGCTGGTCAAGATCGACCCCAAGTCGATCGGGGTCGGCCAGTACCAGCACGATCTGTCCGAGGTGAAGCTCTCCCGCTCGCTGGACGCGGTCGTGGAGGACTGTGTGAACGGCGTCGGCGTCGACGTCAACACCGCGTCCGCACCGCTGCTTTCACGGGTGTCGGGCATCGGCACCGGCCTCGCCGAGAACATCGTCGCGCACCGCGACTCCAACGGTCCCTTCCGCTCGCGCAAGGCGCTCAAGGACGTGGCACGGCTCGGCCCGAAGGCGTACGAGCAGTGCGCGGGCTTCCTGCGGATCCGGGGCGGGGACGACCCGCTCGACGCCTCCAGCGTGCACCCGGAGGCGTATCCGGTGGTCCGGCGGATGGTGAAGGCCGTCGGCGACGAGGTGGCCTCGCTGGTCGGCAACGCACCGGTGCTGCGCTCGCTGAAGCCGGCGGAGTTCGTGGACGAGACGTTCGGTCTGCCGACGGTGACGGACATCCTGCGGGAGCTGGAGAAGCCGGGGCGCGACCCGCGGCCGGCGTTCAAGACGGCCACCTTCAAGGAGGGCGTGGAGAAGCTCGGCGACCTTGCGCCCGGGATGGTTCTGGAGGGCGTGGTGACCAATGTCGCGGCGTTCGGCGCCTTCGTGGACGTCGGTGTCCACCAGGACGGTCTGGTCCATGTGTCGGCGATGTCCAAGACCTTCGTCAAGGACCCGCGGGATGTGGTGAAGTCGGGCGACGTGGTGAAGGTGAAGGTCATCGACATCGACATCCCGCGCAAGCGGATCGCGCTGACGCTGCGGCTGGAGGACGAGGCCGCGCCGAAGGCGGGCGGCGGCCCGAAGCAGCGTGAGCGGGGTGAGCGCGGCGGCCGTCCGCCGCAGCAGCGCCGTCAGCAGGGCGGGCAGGGTGGCCAGGGCGGCCGCGGCGGGGACCGTGGCGGCGACCGCCAGGCTCCCGCGCCGGCGAACAGCGCGATGGCGGACGCGCTGCGGCGCGCGGGCCTCGCGGATCCCAAGCGGCGCGGCTGACCACGCACGCAGGGCCCCGCCACCGGACGGTGGCGGGGCCCTGCGTCGTTTTTGCGTTCTCACCCCAGTGAGTGGTCACCGATGCCCGGCCGACGCGGGCGGACTGTGCCGGCCGGACCCCGCTCGAAGTCGATCAGTGCTCCGTGATCTTTCCTCCGGACACCTCGATACGGCGTGTGGTGTGGACCGCGTCGAGCATCCGGCGGTCGTGCGTGACCAGCAGCAGCGTGCCGGTGTACGAGTCGAGCGCGGACTCCAGCTGCTCGATCGCCGGCAGGTCGAGGTGGTTGGTCGGCTCGTCGAGTACAAGGAGATTGACGCCGCGGCCCTGGAGCAGCGCCAGCGCGGCGCGGGTGCGCTCGCCAGGGGAGAGCGTGGTCGCCGGGCGCAGTACGTGGTCCGCCTTCAGGCCGAACTTGGCCAGCAGGGTGCGGACTTCGGCCGGTTCGGTCTCCGGGACGGCCGCGCAGAAGGCGTCGAGCAGGGTCTCGGTGCCGTAGAAGAGGCCGCGGGCCTGGTCGACCTCGCCGACCACGACGCCCGAGCCGAGCGAGGCGTGGCCCGCGTCGAGGCTGAGGCGGCCGAGCAGGGCGGCGAGCAGCGTGGACTTGCCCGCGCCGTTGGCTCCGGTGATGGCGACCCGATCCGCCCAGTCGATCTGCAGGTCGGCCGGGCCGAAGCTGAAGTCGCCCCGGCGGACCTCCGCGCTGCGCAGGGTCGCGACGACCGATCCCGAGCGCGGGGCCGACGCGATCTCCATACGGAGTTCCCACTCCTTGCGGGGCTCCTCCACCGTGTCGAGGCGTTCGATCATGCGCTGCGTCTGCCGGGCCTTCGCGGCCTGCTTCTCGCTGGCCTCGCTGCGGAACTTGCGGCCGAGCTTGTCGCTGTCGGTGGCCTTGCGGCGGGCGTTCTTGACGCCCTTGTCCATCCAGGACCGCTGCATCTGTGCCCGGCCCTCGAGCGCCGCCTTCTTGTCGGCGTACTCCTCGAAGCCCTCGCGGGCGTGCCGGCGGGCGGTCTCCCGCTCCTCCAGGTACGCGGTG
The DNA here is from genome assembly GCF_042888805.1 of Streptomyces sp. NPDC002730. Classification (NCBI taxonomy): domain Bacteria; kingdom Bacillati; phylum Actinomycetota; class Actinomycetes; order Kitasatosporales; family Streptomycetaceae; genus Streptomyces; species Streptomyces sp. NPDC002730. The sequence goes on along the minus strand of NZ_JBIAQG010000015.1, from coordinate 84,234 downwards.
TATCCGCCGCCGTACAGGGTGATCTGCTGCTGTGCGAGATCGAGTTCCAGGACCTTGGTGACGGTGCGGGTGAGGAACTCACGGTCGTGGCTGATGACCACGGTGCCGGCGCGCAGGCCCTGGACGAAGGCCTCCAGGCGCTCGAGACCGTCCAGGTCGAGGTCGTTCGTCGGCTCGTCGAGCAGGAAGACGTCGTAACGCGACAGAAGAAGCGAGGCGAGGCCGGCGCGGGCCGCCTGGCCGCCGGAGAGACCGGTCATCGGCTGGTCGAGCCCGACGGTCAGACCGAGCGAGTCGGCGACCTCCTCGGCGCGCTCGTCGAGGTCCGCGCCGCCGAGGTCCAGCCAGCGCTCCAGGCTGGTGGAGTACGCGTCGTCGGCGCCGGGCGCGCCATCGACGAGCGCCTGGGTCGCCTCGTCCATGGCGATCTGGGCGGCGGCGACGCCGGTACGCCGGGCGAGGAAGTCCCGTACGGTCTCCTCCGCCCGCCGCTCGGGCTCCTGCGGCAGATGGCCGACGGTGGCGGTGGGCGGGGATAGCTTCAGCTCGCCCTGTTCAGGACTGTCGAGTCCGGCGAGCAGGCGGAGCAGGGTCGATTTGCCGGCGCCATTGACACCGACGAGGCCGATCACATCGCCGGGCGCGACGACGAGGTCGAGCCCGGAGAAGAGCGAGCGGTCGCCGTGTCCTGCGGCGAGATCCTTGGCGACGAGGGTTGCTGTCATCAGATGGCTGATCCTAACGGGACGCTTTCACAGGAGGCCCGCCAGCCGGTACAGGGCCAGGGATCCCGCGACCGCGACATTGAGGCTGGCGCCGGTGCCGACCATGGGGATCTCGACGCATTGGTCGAGCAGGTCGAGCGCCTCGGGCGGGATGCCTTTCTGTTCGTGGCCCAGGACCATGACGGTGGGCTGCCGGGCGGCGGGCAGGTCGCCAAGTCGTACGGCTTCGTCCGCGAGCTCCACCCCGATGATCCGCGCGCCCCGCTCACGCTGCCGTGCGAGCCAGCCCAGCGGATCGCCGGTCCAGTGCACACAGAGCGGTTTGCGCAGGGTGTTGCCGCGGGCCAGGGCCTCGGGCACCCACGGGAAACGCGGAACGGTGAGACAGGCACCGACGGCGTCGCAGGTACGGGCGAGGGTGCCGAGGTTGGCCCCGTGCAGCGGCCAGAGGGGCGCGGCGTAGAGGTGATCCCAGCAGGAGTGGGCGCGGGGACGACGGGTGCGGCGAAGTTCCTCGCGGGTACGGGTGCGGATGGAGGGTCCGCCGTTGCGGCCGCTCATCGCCCGCACGGCTCTGGTTGCCACCCCCGGCCCGGTCCACGGTCACCCCGGTCGGCGGACGGAGTCCGGCGCAGCGCCCCGAAGCCCGCGAGGCTCCCCAGGGCCGAACGGCGCGAGGGACACGTCCGGGAAAGGCCGGAAGGTCCGCCGTTGCGGCCGCTCATCGCCTCCGGGTCGCTCGCGACGAAGGGCCGAGTCCGGGGCCACCCGGGTCGGCGGACGGAGTCCGGCGCGAGGGGCGCGTCCGGGAAAGGCCGGCGGGCCTACGGTTCAGTAGATGCATCATGCGTGGCGATTCGCGGCTCGCCCGGGCCATCGTCGGTGTCAGTGCACCATCGGTGCGACCAGCACGCTCCCCGTGGTGCGTGCCACAAGGAAGGATTGCCCCTTCACCGCCCGCGCGTCCACCGGAATTCGATGCTCCCCCGGCTCCAGCATCCCGTCGAACAGCTCCCGCGTATGCGTGCGGTAGAGCCGGTCGAGGCGGTACGCCACCAGCCGCACCCGGCACGCCGAGGTCACCTCCACGTCCGCCGCGCCGTCCGACACCGTCAGTCGGGTCAGCCGACGGCGCTCCAACGGGCCGCGGTCCAGGGCATGTTCGATCTGCGCGACCAGCAGCGGAATGATCGGGGCGAGCCCGTCGACGTACGCGACCCGCACCTCCGCCCGCTCGAACGCCGCACGCACCTCCGCACGATCCCGCTCGCCGACCGCGCGCCCGAAAGCCACCGCGCCATAGGTGCGCAGCTCCTCCGCGGGGACGCCGGCCGCATCGATCGTGATCTCCGCGCCGATGCCGATGGTCCGCAGCGCCGCGGCGAGCTTCGCCAGCACGGCCACCCGCGCGCCGATCAGCAGCACCCGGCGGCGCACAGGCCCGGCGTCCCCGCCGTCCGTCAGCAGCCGTTCCAGCTCGGCCCGGTACTCATCGCCGCGGAAGCGGAACGGCCCCATCCCGTGGTAGCCGTTGAGCTCCAGGTCCGCTCTCTCGTCCGTCTGCCAGGCGAAGTCCCGCCACACGATGTCGTCCCCGTCGCGCTCGATGACGGCGGTCACCGCTCCGCATTCGATGCCTTCGCACTCGGGACAGCCGTAGATCACACAGCGCCCGCCCTCCAGCGGCGCCGGGCGCTCCAGCAGCAGCATGCGCACATGGGCGGTGAAGATCGCCGGCGGTACGTCGGAGGCCAGCGGCGAGACCGCGTCGAGGTCGGAGAGCTGGAACAGCAACGGCCGCCCGTCGACGATGAAGTCCATGAAGTCCCGGTGCACTTGGTAGCCACCATCCGCGAGGACTCCGCCGGCCCGCATCGCCGGCGCCAGCCCGAAGGTCGCGTACTCGGCAGACATGTCCTGAGTATCCCCAGTTATGGGGTGATCTGAGCACGGCATCCGGCATTGGGCTACGGTCCCGCCATGAGCGGCGATGTGACAGTGGTGGGCGGCGGGGTCATCGGTCTTACGACGGCCATAGTGCTGGCGGAGAGCGGCCGCCGTGTACGGGTGTGGACGCGGGACGCGGCGGAGGAGACCACATCGGCGGTGGCGGGCGCGCTGTGGTGGCCGTACCGCATTCAGCCGGAGGGACTGGTCGGCGACTGGTCGATCGCCTCGCTGCGGGTGTACGAGAAGCTGGCAGCCCGCCCGGAGGAGACCGGCGTACGCCTGGTCGCGGGCGTTCAGGCCGGTGAGCGGCTGACAAGGCTGGGGCCGTGGGCCGCGCAGGTGGAGGGGTTGCGCGAGGCGCGAGCGCGGGAGCTGCCGCCGGGGTACGACTGCGGGCTGTGGGCGCGGATCCCGCTGATCGACATGCCGGTTCATCTGGCCTGGCTACGACGGCGGTTCGAGGCGGCGGGCGGCACGCTGGAGACCCGTACGGTCGGCGGTCTCGCCGAGGCGGCCGAGGAGGCGCGGGTCGTGGTCAACTGCACGGGGATCGAGGCACGGCGGCTTGTGCCTGACGATCACGTGCGCGCGGTGCGCGGGCAGTTGGTGCTGGTGGAGAACCCGGGGATCGAGGAGTGGTGCACCGCGGTCGACCATGCCTCGGCCAGGACGACGTACTTCTTTCCGCAGCCGGGGCGGCTGATCCTCGGCGGCACGGCCGACGAGGACGACTGGCGGCTCGAGCCCGATCCCGCGACGGCCGAGGAGATCGTCGCGCGCTGTGCGCTGATCCGTCCGGAGATCGCGAATGCGCGGATCCTCGGACACCGGGTGGGCCTGCGTCCGGCACGGACCGAGGGCGTACGGATCGAGGCCGGACCCCTGCCCGGCGGCGGCCTGCTGGTGCACAACTACGGGCACGGGGGCGCGGGTGTCACAGTCGCCTGGGGCTGCGCGGAGGCGGCGGCCCGGCTGGTGCCGTAGGCGCGCGGGCTCCGGTGGTGTACGGCGCCGCGGACGGGCGCTCATGCGGCACCGCCCGCCCCGACAGGAGCGGGCGGTGCCGTACGGCCGGGAACTACGCGTTGCGGTCGGCGTCCTCGCACTGCTGGGCCTTGGCCCGCAGCGCGTTCGCCCTGGCGTGCAGCCGCCTGTACTCCTCGATCTTGCGCGCGGCGCGCGCCCGCTGCGCCGCCTGCTCGGTCTTGGCGGCCTCCTGGCGGAGCTCCGCCGGGTTGCAGGTGATGACACCCCTCGCGGACACGGCCGACACGGCGGACTGCGTGCCGGTGCCGGCAGCCTGCGCGGGCGCGGCGGCGAACAGCAGTCCACCGGCCATCGCCGTGGTCACTGCGAGCATGGTTGTACGACGCATCTCAATCTCCAAGTACAAAGTTGTGCGCCCCCGTTGGGCATGCTGATCAATACGCGCCGGTAACTTTAGCCGACGTGATCACGCGGTCCCGTACCGGCCGCTTCAACACGCGGTGACCGCCTCCCCCGAGGCGAGGTGGTAGGTCGCACGGGCATCGAGCAGCAGCGGGATCAGCTCGCGCTGGGACTGCCGCAGCGGCACGAAGGCCCCTTCACCGACCGGCCGCACCATGACACCGTGCAGGGCCAACTCGTCCTTGATGTCCGCATACTGGGCCGCGTCCAAGCGGTAGCCGCAGGGTGGATCGGCGAGGATCTGCTCCGGCTTCGCCGGGTCGTTGTCGGCGCCGCCGAGATAGACCGGGCCGCGGTCCTTGAACCCCGCCAGCCGGGCACCGGTGGTCGCGGTCTCGATCCGGGTGCGCCGTTCGTCGGCGAACGAGAACAGCCCGCCCAGAGCGTCGAGTTGGCTGGCCACCCGGCGCCGGTTGTTCAGCGACGCGTCGGCCTTCTCCGCATCGGTCACGGGATCGACGCGGCTCTCGGTGAGGAGACCCACCGCGTTCTTGACGCCTGCGGCATTGCGCAGGATGCGCTCCTGACCGTCGCCGGCGGTCTGCTTGATGGGATCGCCGGTGACCGGGTCGGTCCAGATTCCGTAGGTGCCGGTACTGAAGCCGCCTTCGTGCGCGGCCGGGCGGACGTACCGGTCGGAGAGTATCTGCGACTCCTGATGGACCTTGGCGTCGGTGTTGAGATTGCGCGGCCAGAGGTCGAAGAGATCCTTGTCGTAGTACGGCGGGGTGGCGCCGTACTCGTGCAAGTCGTAGATGATGTCCGGGCGTTGGTCACGGACCACGGCCGCCATCGCCCGCCCCTCGGCGGTCTGCAACGCGATGTGGTCGCGGTTGATGTCGACGCCGTCGGAGTTGCCGCGGGTGTCCGCGGCCCGCCCGTCCGGGTTGGCCGTAGGGACGACGAGAATCCGTGTCCGGGACAGCAGGCGCCGGGTCTCGCTGTCCCTCGCATACGCCAGATCGCGTATCCGGCTCAGACAGGCGTCGCGGCCCGAGGGTTCGTCGCCGTGCTGACTGCAGATCAGCAGCACCACGTTCGAGGTGTGCTGCGCGCCGATGCGTACAAGTTGCAGTGGACGGCCCTGCTTCGTCGTCCCGATCCGGCCGACCGACACCCGGTCGCTGCCCCGGTCGACGGCGGCGAGGAACTCCTGCTCCTCGGGCTGACTGGTCCAGCGCGCGCCGTTGCTGATCTCGAAGCCGGTACGGGGCAGGGCGTGCGCCGCCTCGGCCGGCGCCGTCACCAGCGGCACTGCCAGCGCCGCGGCCGTGACGGCGAAGGCGAGCGTACGGATACGGAACTTCATCGGCTGCTGCCTCCCGGGATCGGGCGGATGGCTCGCGGTTCGGCCACACCGCTGAGCCGGGACGGGCTCGGGGCAACCGCTGCGGCGGACCCGGCGGTGGCACGCACAAAGGCGGCCGCACCACCGACGATCGGCAACCGCGCCGACGTCCGGGCCAGATCGAGGCTGAGCGTCGGCGTGGTGGCGGGCGGGTCGATGAGGTCCTTGTCCGTGCCGCCGACGATCAGGGCGAGCCGGTGGCCTGCCGGGACGACATGGTCGCTTGCGTGCAGATCGAGGGTGACGGTGTATGCCCTGCCGGGGGTCAGCGGGCGGCCCTTGGCGTCGGAGGCGTAGTTGCCCAGATCGGCCCAGCCGCGGCTGAAGACCGTGTAGTCGACGGCAGCCGTGCGCGCTTGCGTGACCTTGAAGCAGGGGCTGTCCCCCGGGGTGCTCGCGCCCCAGCAGGTGCGTTCGGTGAGGGTGGTGATGCCTTCACCGGCGGTGGCGTAGTCACGGATGGTGTCGGGGCCGAGATCCACGAGCACGGCGGAGAGATGGGCGCTGGAGGTCGACGGCGTCGCGGTGATCGTCACCTTGGAGGAGCCGGACAGCCGCAGATCACGGCCGAGCGGTTTGGTGATGAATCCGGCCTTGGCGGAGGTGGACCGGTCGATCTGGGCGGCCCAGTCGGTCTCGCCCAGCTTCGGGTCGTCGGTGAAGGTCTCGACCGAGCCGGGGCGCGCGGGCTTCAGACCGAGAGTGCCGACGCCGGCGGCTGTGCCGTTGCCCGGGCGGAGGCTGGTGGTGTGGGTGGCGCGTGGCGGCCAGACGCGGTCGGTGGACCACTGGTCGGGGGCGCGCTCGATGTCGGCCATCGGCTCATGGTCGATACCGTTGTCGTAGCCGAGGAGGTAGTGGTCGAACCAGCGGTGCAGGGTCGCGACCCACTCGGCGCGCCGGAAGTCGAACGGGTCGACATGCCCGGTCTGCGAGAGCCAGACCTTGCGCTCCACGCCTTCGTCGGCGAGCGCGTCCCACCACTGACCGAAGTGCTTGGTACGGACGTTGAGGTCCTGCATGCCGTGAACGGCGAAGACGCTCGCCGTGACATTGTCCGCGTTGCGCACATAGTTGCGCTCGCTCCACAGCCGGGTCAGGTCACCGGTCCGCGGAGCCTCGTCCACCAGGCGCTTCTGGACGGCCTGGCAGCGGGCTCGGGCCTCCGGGCTCTCGACATAGTCGGAGAGCCACTCGGGGCCCGAGTCGTAGAGCGGGGCGCCCTTGGCGAAGTAGTAGTCGTACCAGGAGGAGATGGCGGAGATCGGGACGATCGTCTTGAGCCCCTCGACCCCGGTGGCGGCAACGCCGTTGGCGATCGTGCCGTCGTAACTCTTGCCGATCATTCCGGTGCTGCCGTTGGTCCAGCCGGCGCGGGCGGGCTCGCCGCCGGTGCGGGTGGTGTACCCGCGGGCGCGGCCGTTCAGCCAGTCCACAACAGCCTTGGCGGATTGGACGTCGGAGCGGCCGCCGACGTCGACACAGCCGTCGGAGCGGTTGGTTCCGGCCAGGTCGACCGCGACGAAGGCATAGCCGCGCGGAACGAAGAAATTGTCATAGAAGAGCGGGAACTGGACGACATTGCCGTTCGCGTCGTACGTCTTCTTCTGGCTCTCGTTACCGCGACCGCAGCAGGAGTAGTACGGACTGGCGTCCATGATCACGGGAATCTTCAGGCCCTGCTGGGCGGGTTCGCGCGGCCGGACGATGTCGACGGCGACGCGGTCGGTCTTCCCGTCGCTGTCGCCGTCGAGCCGGGTGTCCACCCATACGGATTCACGGATCGCGTGCTCGTAGGAGTAGACGGGCCTGCTCTCCCGTACCGGCGCGCTCTGCGCCCCTGTCGGCGAGAGGGTCATGGCCATCAGGGCGGCCGAGGCCGCCACCACCAGCGATCTGTACGTCAAGCGGGTGACCCGCGCACGAATCGGCATGGGCGGAAGGTACTCCGGCCAACTCCCCTGCAACAGGGGGCAATCTGGGCATCAAAGTGACCGAAGGGACACCCGGGATGATGTCGGCCGAATGGCGATCACGTGAAAGGCCGAGCGGCGCTCCTGACTGCGGGCGCCGGGTCTGAATAGGCTTCAAGAGATCATCAGTCCCCACGACTTGGAGCATCCGTGCACCGCAGACTTATCGTCCCGAGCGCGCTCGCGGCCTCTCTGCTGCTGGCGATCCCGGCATCGGCCGCCGACAGCTCTCCGGGCGCCCCGGGCATCGGCGACCCTTACTACCCGGCCAGCGGAAACGGCGGATACGACGTATCCCACTACGACCTGAGGCTCACTTACGAGCCCAGTACAGATCTGCTGACGGGTACGGCAACGATCCTCGCCACCGCCAAGCAGAACCTGAACCGCTTCAACCTCGACTTCGGACTGAAGGTCAGCGAGGTGCGGGTCAACAACAAGATCGCGAAGTTCGCCAAGGAGGGCGACCAGGAGCTGGTCGTCACTCCGGCCACGCCGCTGGAGAAGGGCACCTCCGTCTCGGTGGTCGTCCGGTACGCGGGCAAGCCCTCCGAACTGAGCATCGGCGGCTACACAGCCTGGCACCGCACTCCGGACGGCGGCGTCGCCGCCCAGGAGCCGGACTCGGCCGTGTGGTGGTTCCCGAGCAACGACCACCCGCTGGACAAGGCGACGTACGACATCTCGGTGTCGGTGCCGGACGGCACCCAGGCGATCAGCAACGGCGTGCTGCAGTCGCAGAGTTCGAAGCTGGGCCGGACGCGCTACAACTGGCGCTCCAACAAGCCGCAGGCGTCGTATCTCGCAACGCTCGCCGTCGGAAAGTTCGACATCACCACCGACAAGACGGCCGACGGGCTGCCGATCCTCAACGCGTACAGCAAGGATCTCGGCGACAACGCCGGGGCGGCGCGGGCGAGCGTCGAGCGGACCGGCGAGGTGGCCGAGTGGCTCACCGGGGTCTTCGGCCCGTACCCCTTCAACGCACTCGGGGGCTACGTCCCCAATGTCACCAGCACTTTTGCGCTGGAGACACAGACCCGGCCGTTCTACAGCCCGCGGCAGTTCGCGAACGGCGCGAATGTCTCCGTGGTCGTCCATGAGCTGGCCCACCAGTGGTACGGCGACAGCGTCTCCGTCGACGGCTGGAAGGACATCTGGGTCAACGAAGGCTTCGCCCGCTACAGCCAGTGGCTGTGGTCGGAGAAGGAGGGCGAGGGCACCGCGCAGGAGCTCGCGGACTACGTCTATGCCCAGCACCCGGCCGACGACGCGTTCTGGACGGTCAAGCCGGGCGACCCGGGTCCGGACAAGCAGTTCGACATCGCCGTCTACGACCGGGGCGCGCTGGCGCTGCAGGCACTGCGCAACAAGGTCGGCGACAAGGACTTCTTCGCCATCCTCAAGGGCTGGCCGAAGGAGCACGCCTACGGCAACGCAAAGGTCGGCGACTTTGTGAAGTACGCCGAGAAGATCTCGGGCAAGCCGCTGGCCGGGCTCTTCGACAGCTGGCTCTACCAGCCGTCGAAGCCGGGCGCTCCGGCGGCGGCCCGAGCGCGGAGCGCTCGGGCGGACGTCAAGCACGTCCAGCCGAAGTCCTGGAAGACGATCGCAGCGACGAACACCGTCCACGACCACTGAGACGTGGCAGGAGCGCCGCCGTCCCGCGAGAGGGACGGCGGCGCTCTGCCGTGCCTCCTTCTCCCTGCCCTCTCCTTTCTCTTCCGCGGACTGGAGGGGAGCGCTCTCAGAAGATCATCGGGACCCGGATATCCTGTTCCCGGCAGCGTTCTCCCCCGCTGTCGTCTGAAGCAGCTGACTGAAGCAGACGAGGAGCGCCCGCCTTGCCCGAGCAGACCACTGGGTCCCGCCCCACTCTGGAAGCCGTCGCCGCCCGCGCCGGCGTCTCCCGGGCCACGGCCTCCCGGGTCGTCAACGGCGGCGCCGGTGTCCGGCCGCCGCTGGTCGACAAGGTGCGTCAGGCGGTCGAGGAGCTCGGATACGTACCGAACCACGCGGCGCGCACCCTGGTCACCCGGCGCAATGGCGCAGTCGCCGTGATCATCGCCGAGCCCGAGTTCAGGATCTTCTCGGACCCCTTCTTCGAGCAGCAGGTGCGTGGCATCAGCCGCGAGCTGACGGCGTACGACTCCCAGCTGGTGCTGCTGTGGGTGGAGGGGCCCGGTGACTACGACCGGATCGCCCGCTATCTCGGCGGCGGCCACGTCGACGGCGCGCTGGCCTTCTCGCTGCACAACGACGACGAACTGCCGTCGATCATCCGCCGGGTCAAGGTGCCGACCGTCTTCGGCGGCCGCCCCGGCTGGCCCGGTGCCGCCTCCGAGCTCGCCGTCCCGTATGTCGACTGCGACAACCGCGGCGGCGCCCGGGAGGCCGTCCGGCATCTGGTCTCTCTCGGCCGCGAGCACATCGCGCACATCGCGGGCCCGCGCGACCAGACCTCCGCGCTGGACCGGATCGACGGCTACCGCGATGTCCTGCTGGACGCCGACCCGGAGCTGGTCTGCCAGGGCGACTTCACCGCGGACAGCGGCGCCCGCGCGATGGCTGAGCTGCTGGAGCGCCGCCCCGATCTGGACGCCGTCTTCGCCGCCAACGATCTGATGGCCTCGGGGGCGCTGCGGACACTGCGCGAGCAGGGTCGTCGGGTGCCCGAGGATGTCGCGCTGGTCGGCTTCGACGATATGCCCTCGGTCGTCGAGTCGACCGATCCGCCACTGACAACGATCCGTCAGGACATAGAGGGAATGGGCCGGTTGATGGTCCGGCTGCTGATGCGCGTACTGAACAAGGACGAGCCGGGGGCCGGGGCCCCCGCATCGGTGATCACTCCGACCACGCTGGTGCGACGGGCCTCGGCCTGAGCCGCCGGGCGCCCGTCGCACACCGCGTGGTTGCTTCAGCCGTCAGGTGAAGGGGATCACCAGCACCGAACGGTCGGTGCCGGTCTGGAGCGAGGCGGTTCCGTTGCCGATCGCGTTCCACACCTCGAGGCGTACGGTGCCGCCCTTGAGGTCGCCGAGGGTTCCGGTCGCCGACTTCAGGCCGCGTGACTGGGCGTACTCCTCCCAGCCCGTGACCGGGTCGGTCGCGAAGTACTGGTAGGTCTCGGTCCGGTCGAAGGTGCCGTCGCCCGTGAGGTCGTAGCTGATCCTGGCCTGCTGGCCGAGTCCGACCGTGGTGCCCGCGTCCAGCTGGAGGCGGAATGCCGTGGCCGCGCCGGGAGCGAGCGTGCCGTTGACCTTCTTGATCTCATAGACGAGCGGCTGGTGCGGGGTGCCGTCGTAGTTGGCGCCGGCCGCCGAGGCGATGGTGTCGGCACCCGCCGTGCCGCCCGCCACGGTGGTCAGTACCCCGCCGGTGCGGAGCTGGAAGGTGTTGCCCGTGGGCGGTTCCGGGTCGGGACCGGGGTCCGGGTCGCCTCCCCCGGTGCCCGTGCCGGTCGCCGTCGAGCGCGCCGGGACGGTGAGCTTCGCGCCGTCGGAGAAGGTCACCGTGCGGGCCGTGGCACCGTAGTTGTGTGCGGCGTAGGTCCGTACCGTGCCCTTGGTGAAGACCGCGGAGCTCGGGATGTCGCCCGTGACCGTGGCGTCGGGGGCGCCGAGCGCGTCGAGTGTGCTGATCCAGTGGTACGTATGCGCCTTGGACTCGCCCTGCTCCGGGGTGTAGCCCGCGTTGCCCGCGTCCCACTTGGACTTCGCCGATGCCGGGTCGGCCAGCGCCTGGAACTCCCAGAGGATGTCGCGCCATTCGACGGCCGGGCCGCCGTTCTCCCGTTCCATCTCGGCGATATTGCGGCGGATCGCGGCCTTCTCGCCGCCCAGGTGCAGTGAACCGCCCGTCAGCGGAAGGGCGTTGATGCCGTGGATCTCCTCGGGGTTGGCGGTCCACCAGGTGGCGTACGCCGCGCCGCTGCCCCACACCATGCCGACCGTGTCATGCCCGAAGGAGGACGGGAAGACCTGCTGGTCGGCGTCGAACCAGTACTGGGCGATCGCCTCGGACTCGGTGGTGAGCAGATAGGTGCCGAGGTCGCGCAGCGCGGTGTCGCCGGTGGCCGAGCCCCACAGCACGAGGCCCGCGCTGAGGTTGATGGACTCCGAGGACGACTCCTGGTTGTTGCCGGCCGCGAAGCCCTGGTGCCCGGAGGCCCAGCTGTGGCCCGCGTACACGTCGAAGCCCCGCAGGAACGGGAAGGCGGTGTCGGTGCGGCTGGGGTTTGCCGCGTCCCGCACCAGGGTCTTCACCATGCCGCCCCATGCCGAGTCGGCGGCCCAGGCCTGGTCGTACTGGGCGACGATCGCGGCCGCGTACACGTAATAGCTGTAGTGGAAGTGGTGGTCGTTGAGCTCGGTGTCGCTGCCGTACGAGGCCGGGTAGCCGGTGAGGGTCTTCCAGTCCTTGTCGTACGAGAACTCGTTCGCGCCGCCTGCCGTGAACCAGTCCTGGAGCCGGCCCTTCATCAGGGCCAGCAGTTTGTCCCTGGTCGCGGTCTCACCGATCTGGTCGGCGACGGGCACGAGCTGGGCGAGCTGTCCGAGCACCTTGCCGGTCCAGTAGGTGTCCGTGTAGCCCTTGAACGGGTCGGGGTCGTTCGCCACCGCGTCGAGGTAGCCCCTGAGCCGGGCCGTGTCGACAGCGTTCGTCTTCGGCAGTGCGGGCAGCACCGCGGACGCCTTCTGGCTGGTGGTGAAGGAGGTCGCCTCACGGACCTTCATGGTGCCGCGCGGCGATACATAGGTGTACGAAGTGAGCGCGTCCGTGGTGTTCAGCCACTGATGGCGGTAGAGGGCCTGGAGCGTGCCGCGCTCGGTGCCCTCCTTGGCCTCGGTGGTCAGGGTGTAGGTGGCGTTCACGGTGCCACCGGTGTAACTCCAGCTCGCCTTGGAGCCGGTGACGAAGCTGTATGCGTACTTCTTGTACGTGGCCAGGGCGTCGGTGGAGGGCAGTACGGCGAGCGAGAAGTAGTCCTTGGTGCCGAGTCCCGCGGTCACGGTGGAGCCGGAGACCGTCCAGTCGCTGCCGCTCGGCGCGAACAGCGCGTAGTGATGCCCTGCGACGGTGATGCCGAGGACATTGCCCTGGTCGGCGAAGACGGTGGGCGCGGCGGCGGTGGTGATCTGGGCGTTGCCGCCGGAGCCCTTGGCGTATACGAACGGCAGGCCGTGGCCGATGGTGGTGCGCAGCGTGCGGGCGCCGTCGGACCAGTAGGGGGTCACGGTCCAGTCGGACCAGTCGTCGGCCTTGGTGTCCGGTGAGTTGAGCCCGGTGATGCCGAGGGTCAGGTCCCGCTTGTGGGCGTACTCGTACTGGCGGCCCTCGCCGACGATCTCCGGGGTCGTCGGGTAGCCGACCTCGAGTCCGCCGGCGGTGGCCTGGTAGGTGAGGGGGTGGCCGTACATGGGGGTGGAGTACGGGTTGTCGCCGTACCGCTGGAAGGCGAGCGAGGTCCACCAGTCGTTGGTGGGGACCGGCTTGTCCTTGGCTGCGGGGGTGACCTTGGGCGTGACCGGCGCGCCGGTGTTGGTGGTCGGGCCCGACGTACCGGCGGGGCGGGTGTCGGAGTAACTGCCAGAGCCGACGGGGACGGTGGCGGCCGCCGCCGGGGTGGCGGCCGGGCCCAGACCGAAAGCGGCCAGGGCTGAGACCAGTACCAGCGCGGCAGCTGGTCTGGTGCGGGTGGCTGGCATGGACGGCACCTCGAAGTCATCACGGGAAGGGGCGTCCGAGAGCGCTCTCAGATGGGGAGGAACGTAAAACTCCTGAAACAGAGGTGTCAATACGCGGGACACAGGGAGTAGTTCGCGCCGAGTCCAAGCCGTTACGCCTTCGAGTCTTGACGGGGCGGACGCCTCCGGGGCACGCTCCAGACGCATCTCTGAGAGCGCTCTCAAGCGATCTCGCTCCACCGAAGCCAAGGGAGGCTTCCCATGCCCAACGCCCGAGCCGCCAAGAGAACCGCGGTCCGCCTGGGTGCGGTCGCGCTCGCAGGGGCACTGCTCGCCGCCTGTGGATCCGGATCGTCGGACGGCGCATCCGACAGTGCGGGCGGCAAGGTCACGCTCACCGTGGACCTCTTCGGATCCTTCGGCTACAAGGAGGCCGGGCTCTACGCGGAGTACGAGAAGCTCCACCCGAACGTCAAGATCAAGCAGACCGACACCGAGGACGAGCAGGACTACTGGAAGTCGCTGCAGACGCGGCTCGCCGGCGGTGGCGGCCTCGCGGATGTGCAGGGCATCGAGGTGGGCCGGATCGCCGCGGTCACCCAGCAGCAGTCCGACAAGTTCGAGGACTTGAAGCAGTACGGCGCCGACAAGCTCAAGGACCAGTTCGCCGAGGCCAAGTGGTCGGCGGCGACCGGCAAGGACGGCCAGGTCCTCGGCCTGGGCACGGATGTCGGCCCGGAGGCCATGTGCTACCGCTCCGACCTCTTCAAGCAGGCCGGTCTGCCCACCGACCGCGCGGAGCTCGCGAAGAAGTGGTCCACCTGGGACGGCTATCTGGCGCTCGGCAAGGAGTACAAGAAGAAGGCTCCGGCCAAGAGCGCCTGGATGGACAGCGTCGGCAGCCTCTACACGATCATGATCGGCCAGGAGAAGGAGCGGTACTACGACGCCTCCGGGAAGCTGATCTACGAGAACAACCCGGCAGTCAAGGCCGCCTGGGACGCCTCGGCCGAGGCGGCGAAGTCGGGCCTGAGCGCCAAGCTCGACCAGTGGTCACCGCAGTGGAACCAGGCGTTCTCCGCCGGCTCGTTCGCCACCATGCCCTGCCCCGCCTGGATGCTCGGCTACATCAAGGGCCAGGCCGGTGACGCAGGCAAGGGCAAGTGGGACATCGCCAAGCTGCCCGCAGGCGCCGGCAACTGGGGCGGTTCGTATCTCTCGATCCCCCGTGCCGCCAAGCACAGGAAGGAGGCGTACGAGCTGATCCAGTGGCTCACCGCCCCCGAGCAGCAGGCCAAGCTCTTCACCAAGCAGGGCAACTTCCCGTCATCGACCGGCGCCATCGCCAAGGTCGCGGCGGCCAAGGACCCGTACTTCTCGGACGCGCCGATCGGCCAGATCTTCGGCGACGCCGCCAAGGCGGCACCCGTCCAGGTCCTCGGAGTCCATGACAAGAGCGTCGCCGACCAGATCACCAACGCGCTGAGTGAGGTCGAGCGCAAGGGCACCTCGCCCGACAAGGCCTGGTCGACCGCGAAGAAGAACGTGGAGAACGCCACCGGCTGACCCAGCGGTGCCGGGGAAGTGCGGGACGCCACCCGAACCTCCCCGGCACCGCTCAACTTCCTCAGGCCGGTCCTGATTCCGGCCGGTCCTGATTTCGCCGGACCGGCCTCCGGCTGCTGGTCTTCCGCAACCTCCCGTTCCCACTCCTCGAAGGGCCGCACCGTGACCCTCACCGCCAGCGCGAAACCGGTCTCCCCCCGGCCCTCGGCCGCGCACCGCACCTGGCGCACGCTCTCGCCGTACGCCTATATCGCTCCGTTCTTCACCTTGTTCGCCGCCTTCGGGCTCTTCCCGCTGATCTACACGGCCTTCGTCTCGCTCTACCGCGTCGAGCTGCAGACGCCCGGGGAGATGGAGTGGCGTGGCTTCGGCAACTACACCGCACTCTTCGGCGACGAGATCTTCTGGACCGCACTGGGCAACACGTTCACCATCGGGGTGCTGTCCACCGTCCCACAGCTGGTGATGGCGCTGGGCCTGGCCCACTTGCTCAACTACCGGCTGCGCGGCCGGACTTTCCTGCGCACGGCGATGCTGCTGCCGTACGCGACCTCCGTCGCCGCCGCGACCCTGGTCTTCGCGCAGCTCTTCGGCCGCGATTTCGGCCTGATCAACTATGTGCTGGGCCTTGTCGGTTTCGATCCGGTGGACTGGCAGGCCGGGACGGTCTCCTCACAGATCGCCGTATCGACCATCGTCATCTGGCGCTGGACCGGCTACAACGCGCTGATCTATCTGGCGGGCATGCAGTCCATCCCGAGCGAGCTGTACGAGGCCGCCGAGATGGACGGGGCCTCGCGCTGGCGGCAGTTCATCCATGTCACCCTGCCGGGGCTGCGTCCCACGATCCTCTTCACCGTCGTCGTCTCGACGATCGGCGCCACCCAGCTCTTCGGTGAGCCGCTGCTGTTCGAGGGTTCCATCTCCGGCGGTATATCGCACCAGTACCAGACGCTCGGGCTCTATATGTACGAGCAGGGCTGGGGCTTCTTCCATCTGGGCCGGGCCGCCGCCATCGCCTGGGTGATGTTTCTGCTGATCCTGGTGCTGGTCGGGGTCAACGCCCTGATCGCGCACCGCCGTTCCCGCAAGGAGGCCGGCCGATGACCGTGCTCGCCGCTCCGCCGACCGAACCGGCCGCCGAGGGCACACAACCCGGGCCCACGCGCCGGACGAGGAACCGGGCCGGGCGCACGATGCAGGGCGGCAAGCTCGCGTACGCGATCCTGATCGCCGCCGTCCTCGTCTCGGCGTTCCCCTTCTACTGGACGATCGTCGCCGCCAGCCGCTCCAACGCCGATCTGGCGAAGGTGCCGCCGACGCTGCTGCCGGGCTCGAATCTGCTCCACAACTTCCAGGCGGTGATGGAGGAGGCCGATATCGGCAAGGCTCTCCTCAACTCCTTCATCGTCTCCGGCTCGATCACCGTCGGCACGGTGCTCTGCTGCACGCTCGCCGGATTCGCCTTCGCCAAACTGCGCTTCCGCGGCCGCGGCGCGCTGCTGGCGGTCACGGTGGGCACGATGATGATCCCGCCACAGCTCGGTGTGATCCCGCTCTTCATGCTGATCGCCAAGCTGCAGTGGGTGAACCAGCTGCAGGCCGTGATCCTGCCCGGTCTGGTCTCCGCCTTCGGTGTGTTCTTCATGCGGCAGTACCTGGTGCAGTCGCTGCCGGACGAGCTGATCGAGGCGGCCAGGGTCGACGGCGCATCCACCGCCCGGATCTTCTGGTCGATCGTGGTGCCGATCGCCCGGCCCGGTATGGCCGTGCTCGGAATGCTGACCTTCATGGCCGCGTGGAACGACTTCTTCTGGCCGATCGTCGCGCTCTCCTCGCAGGAGCCGACCGTGCAGGTCGCCCTGCGCCAGCTCGGCGGCGGCTATGTCCACGACCAGTCCGTGATCATGGCGGGCACGCTGCTCGGCACTCTCCCGGTGCTGCTCGTCTTCGGTCTGCTCGGCCGGCAGATCGTCGGCGGCATCATGCAGGGCGCCGTCAAGGGCTGACCCCCTCCCCCGCACCGCTCCATCTCTATTCCTGGGAGTTCCACGTCATGACCGCTGTCGACGCACGCCCCGAGACGACGACGGACCTCCGGTTCCCGGCCGGATTCCGCTGGGGCACTGCCACCGCCGCGTACCAGATCGAGGGCGCCGCGGCGGAGGACGGCCGTACGCCGTCCATCTGGGACACCTTCAGCCGTGCGCCGGGCAAGGTCCGCAACGGCGACACCGGCGACATCGCCGCCGACCACTACCACCGGATGCGCGAGGACGTCGCGCTGATGAAGCAGCTCGGCGTCACCGACTACCGGTTCTCGGTGGCCTGGCCGCGGGTGCAGCCGACCGGGCGCGGTCCCGCCGTACAGAAGGGGCTGGACTTCTACCGTCGGCTCACCGACGAGCTTCTCGAGGCGGGCATCCGGCCGGTGGCCACGCTCTACCACTGGGATCTGCCGCAGGAGCTGGAGGACGCGGGCGGCTGGCCGCAGCGCGAGACCGCCCAGCGCTTCGGCGAGTACGCCGGGATCATGGCGGACGCGCTCGGGGACCGGGTGAAGACCTGGACCACGCTGAACGAGCCGTGGTGCGCCGCGTTTCTCGGCTACGGCTCCGGCGTGCACGCCCCGGGGCGCACCAGCGCGAGTGCCTCGCTGCGCGCCGCGCACCATTTCAACCTGGCGCACGGGTGGGCCGCGCAGACGCTGCAGGCCACGCTGCCGTCGACGTCCGAGATCTCGCTGACGCTCAACCTGCACGCGGTGCGGCCGCTCACGGACTCCGAGGGCGACCGGGACGCGGCTCGCCGGATCGACGCCGTCGGGAACCGGATTTTCCTCGATCCGGTGTTCCACGGCCGCCTTCCGGAGGATCTGGTCCATGACACGGCTACGGTGACCGACTGGGCCTTTGTCCAGGACGGCGATCTGGACAGCATCTCCACGCCGATCGACTCGCTGGGCATCAACTACTACTCCCCCACGGTCGTCGGGGCGGGGTCGTCGGACTCGCCCTCGCCGTGGGCCGGCGCGGAGCAGCACGTCCGCTTTCTGCCCGCGCCCGGTCCGCGTACCGCGATGGATTGGCCGGTCGATGCCGACGGCCTGCACGAGCTGCTGATCCGGCTGCGCGACGATCTGCCGGGCGTACCGCTGGTGATCACCGAGAACGGTGCCGCGTACGACGACTACGCCGATCCGTCGGGCGCGGTCCATGATCCCGAGCGGGTGGCGTATCTGCGGTCCCACCTCGCGGCGGTGCACCGGGCGATCGAGGACGGCGCGGATGTGCGCGGCTACTTCCTGTGGTCGCTGCTGGACAACTTCGAGTGGGCCTACGGCTACAGCAAGCGGTTCGGCATCGTCCATGTCGACTTCGCGACCCAGCGCCGTACGTTCAAGGACAGCGCCCGCTGGTACGCGGACGTCATCGCACGGGGCGGGCTGACCGGCTGAGCCGGGCGGCCCGTCGCGCCTCGCGCGCGAGCGGGAGGTAACGCAGTCGCTCGGGGAGCACGGGAACCACGGTCCGTACGACCCGGGCGACTCTGCGCAGCCGCCGCTCCTGCTCGTCCGTCCACTCCAGGCCGATCGCCTCGCGTGCGTCGGGCGGCATCAGCCCGATCGTCATGAAGCGGCGGAAGCGGGCGAGCGGAGGCAGCAGCAGCGGCCACACCGTCCTGAGCAGCAGTCTCACCGCGAGCGGCCCGCGGTCGGGCGGCGGCACCGGCTGGTTCGTGGCGATCAGTTCGCGTACGACGACGGTCGCCTCTATCTCGTCTGCGAGCACCTTGCGGTAGTACGGCCAGAACTCCTCGATCGTCTGCGGCATGTCCCGGTCGTGGATGCCGAGGATCCGGCCGACCTGGAGCCACTCCGCGTACAGCTGCCGCTCCTGGACCTCGGTGAGCGGAGGCGCCAGATAGCGCAGCGCGTGCTGATAGACCGGGAAGCCGGTGGCGTGGACCCAGGAGTAGGAGGCGGGGCTGAGCGCGTGGTAGCGACGGCCGTGGGCGTCGGTGCCCCGGATCGTCTTGTGGAGCTCGCGCAGTCTGCGGCCCTCTTCGGCCGCCGCCTCGCCGCCGTACACCCAGAGCTGGAGCGAGTGCAGGGAGCGTTCTCCTCGGCCCCAGGGGTCGGTGCGGAATACGGAATGGTCGTCGACGCCCGCGCCGACGGCGGGGTGAGCGACCTGCAGGGTGAGGGCGGCGGGCAGCATGAGCAGGGCCCGGATGTCGCCGGCGTAGGTCCAGAGCACTCCGCCGGGCGGGAGCGGTACGGGTTCTGCTGCGGCCCTGCTCATCTGTGCGCTCCTGGCGGGTCCGAGCCCGGTCTGAATCAGTGTCAGCGCTGTTGACGAGGCCCGTGAACAACTCGCTAGCAATTGTAAACTGCGACTCTCCTGTGCGGGAGTACATGGGTCCGCACAGTGCCACGCCCCCTCGTGCGCCCGCTGGCGGGTGCGGGCGGCGTCATGGCGGGCTTCAGCGAGCGGCCTCGTAGTCGGCGTGTTGGGCCGCGGCCTCGGCGCTCAGCTGCTCGGCCTGCTCGACGGCGCCGTCGATCCTCCATGTGTGCGAAGAATCGTACGGGTTCCGGGAGTTGGTGTGATCGTGAGGCTGTGGAAAGAAAGTGGACACCTGGTCATTACCAGGAGGTAACTCCGGCTGATTGGATGTGCGGCGCCGGTCGTACCCCCCACCAGACTCTGGAGTCCTTGTGCCGCACTCCGTGCTCCGCCGTATCCCTGGCGCAGTCCTGTCCACCGCCCTCGCCGCCGCCGTCCTCACCGGAACGGCTCCAACGGCCTCCGCCGCACCGGCGGAGGCGACGCCGTCCCTCAAAGTGCTGACGTACAACACCTTCCTGTTCAGCAAGACGCTGTACCCCAACTGGGGCCAGGACCACCGGGCCGCGGCCATACCCGCGACCACGTTCTTCCAGGGCAAGGACGTCGTCGTTGTGCAGGAAGCCTTCGACAACTCCTCGTCGGACGCGCTGAAGCAGAAGGCCGCAGCCCAGTATCCGTATCAGACCCCGGTGATGGGGCGGAGCAAGGACGGCTGGGACGCGACCGGCGGTTCGTACTCGGCCACCACCCCGGAGGACGGCGGGGTCGCGGTGCTCAGCAAGTGGCCGGTCGTCCGCAAGGAGCAGTACGTCTACAAGGACGCCTGCGGGGCGGACTGGTGGTCCAACAAGGGCTTCGTCTACGTCGTGTTGAATGTGAACGGCGCGAAGGTGCATGTGGTCGGCACGCACGCTCAGTCGACCGACCCCGGCTGCGGCGCGGGCGAGGCGGCGCAGATGCGCAGCCGCCAGTTCAAGGCCATCGACGCCTTCCTCGACGCCAAGAGCATCCCGGCGTCCGAACAGGTCCTGGTCGCGGGCGACTTCAATGTCGACTCGCGGACGCCGGAGTACGCGACGATGCTCGCCGACGCCGGCCTCGTGGGGGCGGACGCGCGCACCGGGCACCCGTACTCATTCGACACGAAGGAGAACTCGATCGCCTCCGAGCGCTATCCCAACGACCCGCGCGAGGACCTGGACTACGTCCTGCACCGGGCCGGGCACGCGAAGCCGGCAGGCTGGACAAATGAGGTGATCAAGGAGCAGAGCGCGCCCTGGACGGTCTCCAGCTGGGGCACGAAGTACACCTACACCAACCTCTCCGACCACTACCCGGTCATCGCGTCCGGACAGTAGTCGCAAACCCTTCGCAGCTGGTCAGCGGCCGCTTTTCGGCAGTGGCTGCAAGGGATTTGATGCGCCAGGGTGGTGACCATGACGGGTCACGGGCACGTCCATGGTCACCACCATCACCACACCCACGACCGCATCGACGCCGCCCTCGAACGATCGGCCGAGGGGCTGCGGACGCTGTGGTTCTCCTTCGGTGTGCTTGCCGCCACGACCGCCGTCCAGGCGGTGATCGCGACCGCGTCGGGTTCGGTGGCGCTGCTCGGTGACACGGTCCACAACGCCACCGACGCGCTGACCGCTCTGCCGCTCGCCCTCGCCTTCATCCTCGGCCGGCGGGCAGCCACCCGCCGCTACACCTACGGCTTCGGCCGGGCGGAGGACCTGGCGGGCGTCTTCGTGGTGCTGGTGATCGCCGCGTCGGCGGTCTTCGCCGGGTACGAGGCGCTGCGGCGGCTGTTCGAGCCGCAGGATGTCAGCCATCTGGCCGCAGTGGCCGCGGCCGGTCTGGTGGGTTTCACCGGCAACGAGTGGGTGGCAAGGGCCCGGATCCGTACGGGCCGCAGGATCGGGTCGGCCGCGCTGGTGGCCGACGGACTGCATGCCCGGAGCGACGGTTTCACCTCACTGGCCGTACTGCTGGGCGTGGGCGGAGCCGTACTCGGATGGCGGTGGGCCGATCCGCTGATCGGGCTCGCGATCACGGGGGCGATCGCGGTGGTGCTGCGCGGTGCGGCGCGCGAGATCTGGCACCGGCTGATGGACGCGGTGGACCCGGCGCTGGTCGACGAGGCCGAGCACGCGCTCTCCCATGTCGAGGGCGTACGGGCCGTGCGGGACGTGCGAATGCGCTGGCTCGGGCACGATCTGCGGGCCGAGACCTCGATCGTGGTCGACCCGGCGCTGACGGTGCGGCAGGCGCATGCGGTGGCCCTGGCCGCCGAGCACGCGTTGCTGCACGGGGTCCGGCGGCTGACCGCGGCCACGGTCCAGGTCCATCCGTGACTCCCCCGAACGGGTGGGTGGTTCGGCGTTCTCGCGGCTTCTGGATGCATGGCGGGGTCATGCCACGTCGCGTCCGCGCTCCGAACTGATCCAGACGAAACTTCTCCTCGAATCCCCCCACCGCGGACTCGTTCGAAGGAGAAGCCCCCATGAGACGCACGCTCCGCGCGCGCATCTGCCTTTCCGTCATCCTCGCCCTGCCCATCGTCGGCCTGGGCCCGGGCACCGCCGGGGCCGCCCCGGATCCGGTGCCGGGCGTCACCGCATCCCCGACGCAGTACAGCCTCGACAGCATGCTCGAACGCGCCCTCGGCGACCACAGCGCCGGTTCGTATCTCGACGCCAAAACGGGCGAACTGGTCGTCACCGTCACCGATGCAGCCTCGGCCGACAAGGTACGGGCCGCCGGGGCACGCGCCAAGCTCGTCAAGCGCAGCACGGAACGGCTCGAAGCGGCCATGGACACCCTCGAGGCCCAGGCGAAGATCACCGGCACCTCGTGGGGCATCGACCCCTCGACCAACCAGGTCGCGATCGAAGCCGACCGGTCGGTCTCCGCACCCTCCATGACCCAGCTGCAGAAGGTGGCCGCAGGTCTCGGCGACGCCGTACGGATCAAGCGTGTGCCCGGAGTCTTCAAGAGGGAGGTAGCCGGGGGCAACGCGATCTACGGTGGCGGCTTCCGCTGCTCGGCGGCCTTCAACGTCTCGAAGGGCACGGCCCGATACTTCCTGACGGCCGGTCACTGCACCAACGAGGCCGTCAACTGGTATGCGTCACCAGGCGGCCCGATCATCGGGCTCCGAAGGGGGACCAGCTTCCCGGGCAACGACTTCGGCATCGTGCGGTACACGGGTGGCGCCCTGCCCGCCGGAAACGTCAACCTCTACAACGGCAGCTACCAGGACATCACGACCGCGGCCAACGCCATCGTCGGCCAGGCCATCCGGAAGAGCGGCTCCACCACGCGCGTGACCAGCGGCAGGGTCACCGCCGTGAACGTCACCGTGAACTACGTCGAAGGGCCGACCTACGGCATGGTCCGCACCACCGCCTGTTCGGCCGCCGGCGACAGCGGTGGTGCGCACTTCGCGGGTTCCACCGCCCTGGGCATCCACTCGGGCAGCTCCGGCTGCACGGGCACCAACGGCTCGGCCATCCACCAGCCGGTGCGGGAAGCACTCAGCGTGTACGGCGTGGCTGTGTACTGATTGGCCGACCGAATGGCTGACCGACTCGCTGATGCGTGCGGGCGTGCCATCCATTGGGCACGCCCGCCGCGCTGTTCGGACAGGTGGCTTCGGCGCGAGCCCACCGCGTGCCGCGGAGGCCGAGCAGTGCGGCCGAGCAGTGCGGCAGCGCGACGCTCAGCCCTCGTGGTCGTACACCGTCACCGATATCCCCCGCGCCGTCAGCCGTCCCGCTATCAGCGGCTCGATCCGCGACCACTTCCCGCCCGCGAGACCGCACCCGATCCGCGGCATATGGACGGACGCCCCCAGCTCCGCCGCCTTCCCGGCCACCGCCCCGAGCGCCGCGTCGATCGCCTCGTACCGCACCGGAACCCCCTTGCTGCCGGTCCGTATCCCCCGCTGCCCCACCATGTTCGCCACCCACAGATACGGCGCCACCTGGACGTACTGCACGGCGCCGAGCCCGAAGTCATTGCCGGCGCGCTCCCGGTGCCAGCGGCGGTACGCCGCCTCCGGCTCCGGCCAGCGGCGCGATATCGCCAGCACGAAGCCCTTCCCCCAGCCGCCCAGGTCGTTGCAGACATGCGCGATCAGCTTCACCCCCTTGCCCTGCGGCGCGGTGGCGTCCCCCCGGACGTACTCGATCTCGGACATGCACCCACCGTACGGACCACCACTGACAATCGGCGGACGCTTTCACAACAGTGGTGAGACAGCAATACTGTTGCACTGCACGGAGATCAGGAACGGGCAGCGGGAAGCGAGGCGCACAAATGGCGACCGAGACCGAGGAGCCGACGCTCACCGTCGACGAGCTGGCCGCGCGCGCCGGGGTCACCGTACGCACCATCCGCTTCTACAGCACGCGCGGACTCCTGCCGCCTCCGGCGATCGGACCCCGCCGCGTCGGTCACTACGGACCGAACCATCTCTCCCGCCTGGCCCTCATCGAGGAGCTCCAGCACCAGGGCATGACCCTTGCCGCGATCGAGCGCTATCTGGAGCAGCTGCCACCGGACCTGAGCGCGCACGACCTCGCGATCCACCGCGCGCTGGTCGCCTCCTGGGCGCCGGACTCGGCCGAGGAGGCGACCCGCGCCGACCTGGAGCGCCGCGCGGGCCGCACGCTGAGTGAGCAGGACATCGACCGGCTCGCGGCGATGGGTGTCCTGGAGCGCGCGGATGTCGCGGCGGACTCGGACGGCTACCGGCTCGACCCGGGCCTGCTGCGGCTCGGTGTGCAGCTGCTGGACGTACCGATCGCGCACGAGACGATTCTCGCCGCCCGCACGGTCCTGCTGGAGCACACCCGCTCGGCGGCGCGCGAGCTCACCAGGCTGTTCCGGGACGAGGTATGGAATCCGTACCGCGAGCAGGAGCCGGACCCCGAGCAGGTGGCGGCGATGAAGTCGCTGTCCGCCCATATGCAGCCGATGGTGGTGCAGGCGCTGGTGACGGCCTTCCAGCGGTCGCTCAAGGAGGAACTGCGGGCCGCGTTCAGCCAGCAGGACTGACGCGGGCCGCGTCCAGCCGGGAGAGCTGAGCGCGGCCCGGGCCCGGCGTCACGCGTCGGTGAAGACCTCGCCTCGCTCCGCCTTCTCGACCAGCAGCGCAGGCGGGTTGAAGCGCTCGCCGTAGCGCTCGGCAAGCTCACGCGCGCGCGCCACGAAACCGGACAGCCCGCCCTCGTAGCCATTGATGTACTGCAGCACACCGCCCGTCCAGGCGGGGAAGCCGATGCCCATGATCGAGCCGATATTGGCGTCGGCGACCGAGATCAGCACGTTCTCCTCCAGGCAGCGCACAGTGTCCAGCGCCTCGGAGAAGAGCATCCGCTCCTTCATGTCCTGGAAGGGCACATGCATGTCGGAACGCGTGAAGTGCTCGCGCAGGCCCGGCCACAGCCCGGTCCGCTTTCCGTCCTCGCCGTACTCGTAGAAGCCCGCGCCGCCACTGCGGCCCGTGCGCCCGAACTCGTCGACCATCCGGTCGATCACCCCGTCCGCCGGATGCCCGGTCCAGCTGCCGCCTGCCTCCTCGACCGCGCGCTTCGTCTCGTTGCGGATCTTCCGCGGGAGGGTGAGGGTGAGCTCGTCCATCAGGGAGAGCACCTTGGCCGGGTAGCCGGCCTGGGCTGCGGCCTGCTCGACCGACACGGGGTCGACGCCCTCGCCGACCATCGCCACGCCCTCGTTGATGAACTGACCGATCACGCGCGAGGTGAAGAAGCCGCGCGAGTCATTGACGACGATCGGGGTCTTGTTGATCTGGCGGACCAGGTCGAAGGCGCGGGCCAGCGCCTCGTCGCCGGTGTGCTCGCCCTTGATGATCTCGACGAGCGGCATCTTGTCGACCGGCGAGAAGAAGTGCAGCCCGATGAAGTCGACGGGCCGCGACACTCCTTCGGCGAGGACAGAGATGGGCAGCGTCGAGGTGTTGGAGCAGAGCAGCGCGTCCGGCTCGATGATGTCCTCGATCTCCTGGAACACCTTGTGCTTGAGGGCCGTGTCCTCGAAGACCGCCTCGATCACGGCGTCGCAGCCGGCGAGGTCCGTCGGGTCGGCGGTCGGCGTGATGCGCGCGAGCAGTGCGTCACGCTTGGCCTCGGTCGTACGGCCCCGGGAGAGCGCCTTGGCGAGCAGCTTCTCGGCGTACGCCTTGCCCTTGGCGGCCGCGTCCGCCGTGACGTCCTTGAGGACGACCTCGATGCCCGCGCGGGCGCAGGAGTAGGCGATGCCCGCACCCATCATCCCGGCGCCGAGGACGGCGACCTTGCGGACGGGGCGCGGCTCGATGCCCTTGGGGCGGTTGGCGCCGGAGTTGACTGCCTGCAGGTCGAAGAAGAACGCCTGGATCATGTTCTTGGCGATCTGCCCGGTGACCAGCTCGGTGAAGTACCGGGCCTCGATGATCTGCGCGGTCTCGAAGTCGACCTGGGAGCCCTCGACGGCCGCCGCGAGGATATTGCGCGGGGCGGGGTAGGGCGCACCGGCGGTCTGCTTCTTCAGGTTCGCGGGGAATGCGGGCAGGTTGGCGGCGAACCGCGGGTTGGACGGGGTCCCGCCGGGGATCTTGTAGCCCTTGACGTCCCAGGGCTGCTGCGATTCGGGATGGGCGTCGATGAAGGCGCGGGCCTTGGCGAGCATCTCCTCGTCGGTGGCGGCCACCTCGTGGACCAGGCCGTTCTCCAGCGCGCGCTGCGGGCTGTACTGGGTGCCCTGCAGCAGGACCTTCAGCAGCGCGTCCGCGATGCCCATCAGCCGTACGGTGCGGGTGACGCCGCCCCCCGCGGGCAGCAGGCCGAGGGTGACCTCGGGCAGGCCGATCTTGGAGCCGGGCGCATCGAGGGCGATGCGATGGTGACAGGCGAGGGCGATCTCGTAACCGCCGCCCAGGGCCGCGCCGTTGATGGCGGCGACGACGGGCTTGCCGAGGGTCTCGATCCGGCGCAGGGCGCGCTTGATGCCCATGCCGGCCTCGAAGGCGGCCTCGGCGTCCTCCGGACCGGCCTTGATCATGTCCTTGAGGTCCCCGCCCGCGAAGAAGGTCTTCTTGGCGGAGGTGAAGATGATGCCGCGGATGGAGTCCTTCTCGGTCTCGGCGCGGTCGGCGATCGCGGCGATGGACTCCTTGAAGGCCTGGTTCATCGTGTTGGCGGACTGATTGGGGTCGTCGAGGACGAGGGTGACGACGCCGGTCTCGTCCTGTTCCCAGCGGATGGTGGTGCTCTCGGTCATTGCGGAGTCTCCAGGAGGTCTTGGTCAGGTCGTTTCGAGCGATGGCGGTGTCGGCGCGGAGGGTGTGGGCGCTGCCGCTCGAGTGCCGGCCGTTCGGAGTGCCGGCCCGGGGGCGCGCCGCCGCACCGCTACACGCGCTCGATCACCGTGGCGATGCCCATGCCGCCGCCCACGCAGAGCGTGACGAGGCCGTACCGCTTGTCCTGGCGCTCCAGTTCGTCCATGACCGTGCCGAGGATCATCGCGCCCGTCGCACCGAGCGGATGGCCCAGCGCGATCGCGCCGCCGTTGACGTTGATCTTCTCCAGCGGGATGTCGAGATCGCGGGCGAAGCGCAGTACGACACCGGCGAACGCCTCGTTGATCTCGACCAGGTCGATGTCGTCCATCGTCAGTCCGGCCTTGGCGAGCGCCTTGCGGGTGGCGGGCGCGGGGCCGGTGAGCATGATGGTCGGCTCGGATCCGGAGACCGCGGCCGAGACGATCCGGGCGCGCGGCGTGAGTCCGTACCGCTCGCCGACCTCCTTCGTGCCGATCGCGACGAGCGCGGCGCCGTCGACGATGCCGGAGGAGTTGCCCGCGTGGTGGACGTGGTCGATCTTCTCCACCCAGTGGTACTTCTGCAGCGCCACGGCGTCGAAGCCGCCCATGTCGCCGATGCCGGCGAAGGAGGGCTTGAGCGCTGCGAGGGAGTCCGCGGTGGTGCCCGGGCGCATGTGCTCGTCGTGGTCGAGGACGACCAGGCCGTTGCGGTCCAGGACCGGTACGACGGAGCGCTCGAAGCGGCCGTCCTTCCAGGCCGCCGCGGCCCGCTCCTGGGACAGCGCCGCGTACTCGTCGACATCGCGGCGGGAGAAGCCCTCGATGGTGGCGATGAGGTCGGCGCCGATGCCCTGCGGTACGAAACCGGTGTCGAAGTTGGTCATCGGGTCGGCGAACCAGGCGCCGCCGTCGGAGGCCATCGGCACCCGCGACATCGACTCGACACCGCCGGCCAGCACCAGGTCCTCCCAGCCCGAACGGACCTTCATCGCCGCCATGTTGACGGCTTCGAGGCCCGAGGCACAGAAGCGGTTCTCCTGGACGCCGGCGACGGTGTCGGGCAGTCCGGCGGCGATCGCCGAGATGCGGGCGATGTCGGAACCCTGGTCGCCGACCGGACCGACCACACCGAGCACGATGTCGTCGATCGCCGCCGGGTCGAGACCGGGGAAACGGCTGCGGAGTTCGTGGATCAGACCGACGACGAGGTCGATCGGCTTGGTGCCGTGCAGGGCGCCATTGGCCTTGCCGCGCCCGCGCGGAGTGCGGATCGCGTCGTACACATACGCTTCGGTACTCAAGACTGCAGCCTTTCGAGGGTTATGTCATGCGGTTGCGTTTCGAGGGTTACGCAATGAGGGTCGGGCGAGTCCGGGAGGTCAGCCGAGGATCGAGCGGCCGATGATTTCCTTCATAATCTCGGTCGTACCGCCGTAGATAGTCTGGATACGGCCGTCCGTGAAGGCCTTCGCGACGCGGTATTCAGTCATATAGCCGTAGCCGCCGTGCAGTTGGAGGCAACGGTCGGCGACCCGCTTCTGGAGTTCGGTGGCCCACCATTTGGCCATCGATGCATGGACCGCGTCGAGTTCCCCGTTCGAGTGATCGACGATGCAGCGGTCGAGGAAGGTACGGGTGACGGCGCACTCGGTGGCCATCTCGGCGATTTCGAAGCGGATGTGCTGGAGCTTGGAGAGCGGCCGCCCGAAGGCCTCACGCTCCTTGACGTACTGGGTGGTGATCTCCAGCAGATATTCGGCGCCGGCGATTCCGGCGACGGCGATGCCCATCCGCTCCTGCGCGAGATTGGTCATCAGATGGATGAAGGCGCCGTTCAGTTCACCGAGCAGGTTCTCCTTGGGGACGCGTACGTCGTTGAAGAACAGCTCTGCCGTGTCCTGGGACTTCTGGCCGATCTTGTCGAGATTACGGCCGCGCTCGAAGCCCTCGGTGCCGCGCTCGACGACGAGCAGCGACAGCCCTTTGGCGCCGCCTTCGGGCGTCGTCCTGGCGACGACGACCACCAGGTCGGCGAGGATGCCGTTGGAGATGAAGGTCTTGGAGCCGTTGAGGATCCAGTGATCGCCGCGGTCCTCGGCAGTGGTACGGATGCCCTGGAGGTCGGAGCCGGCGCCCGGCTCGGTCATCGCTATGGCGGTGATGATCTCGCCGCTGCAGAAGCCGGGCAGCCAGCGCCGCTTCTGCTCCTCGGTCGCCAGGCCGGTCAGGTACGGGCCGATGATGTCGTTGTGCAGTCCGAGCGCGAGCCCGGCGGCGCCCGCCCTGGTGAACTCCTCGGCGAGGACGGCGCTGTAGCGGAAGTCGGTGTTCCCGCCGCCTCCGTACTCCTCCGGCACGGCGAAGCCGAGCAGCCCCTGCCGGCCCGCGGCGAGCCAGGCCTCCCGGCTGACGATGCCGTCCTTCTCCCACTGCTCGTAGTGCGGCAGGACCTCCTTGGCGAGGAAGGTTCGTACGGTCTCACGGAACGCGTCGTGCTCGTCGGCGAAGATCTGGCGCTTCAACGGTCGTCCTCCTTTGCGGTGCCGGCAAGGCCGGGAATGTCCCAGTCGAGAGCGACCTCCGCGGTGTCCGCGCCGGGCTGGGCGGGCGGACGCACCACGGCGCCGGGCGTGGCGGAGAAGCGGGGCGCGGGTGCGGGCTGGGTGAGTCCGCTGTGCTCGACGAAGGTTCCGCGGGCCGCGAGATGCGGATGCGAGGGAGCCTCTCCGAGCGAGAGCACCGGCGCCACGCAGGCGTCCGAACCCTCGAAGACGGCGGTCCACTCGTCGCGGGTCTTCGTCCTGAAGCGGGCGGCCACAGCGCCGCGCAGCTCGCCCCAGCGGGCGAAGTCCTTACGGGCCGGGACCTCGTCCTTGATGCCGAGCAGCTCGATGAACTCGTTGTAGAACTGCTGCTCCAGGGCCCCGACCGCCATGTACTCGCCGTCGGCGGTCTCGTAGTTGCCGTAGAACGGGCAGCCGCCGTCGAGCAGATTCGCCCCGCGCCGGTCCTGCCAGCCGCCGGCCGCCATCATTCCGTGGATCATCGTGGCCAGATGGGCGGCTCCGTCGACGATGGCCGCGTCGACGATCTGGCCGGCGCCGCCCTCGGTGCGGGCGTGCTGCAGCGCGGCGAGCACCCCGATGACCAGATAGAGCGAGCCGCCCGCGTAGTCGCCGACGAGGTTGGCCGGGACGGCGGGCGGCTCGCCGGCCTTGCCGATCATGCCGAGGGTGCCGGTGATGGCGATGTACGCGATGTCGTGTCCGGCGCGCTGGGCGAGCGGGCCTTCCTGGCCCCAGCCGGTCATCCGTCCGTACACGAGCTGCGGATTGCGTGCGAGGCACTCCTGCGGACCGACCCCGAGGCGCTCGGCGACACCCGGCCGGTATCCCTCGATGAGTACGTCGGCGCGTTCGACCAGGTCGAGGACCTGGTCGGGGCCGCCCTCGGCCTTGAGGTCGATGAGCACCGAGCGCTTGTTGCGGTTGGTGAGGTCGTAGGCCGGATCGATGTTCAGCCCCGCGCCGCCGGGCCGGTCGACCCGTACGACATCGGCGCCGAGGTCGGCCAGCACCATGGCGGCGAACGGGCCGGGCCCGATGCCCGCCAGCTCGACCACACGCACCCCGGCCAGCGGGCCGTTTCCTGTCGCCGCCATTGAGCCCCCAGCACTGTGACACAACTGATGTAACACCAGAGATGGTAAGAACGCGTTCCACTCCACACAAGGGCCTGGGCCGAGCAAGCGCTTAGAACCGGCCGCCACCGACTCTGGGAATTCCCGCCCAAACCGTGTGTTTACGGCCAATATAGGAGGTGGGCTCGGATCGTCATCGCACGCTCGGCCTTCGCCGAGCGGCCAACGCGTTGATGACCGCACTGCACCGCGACGCCGGGTGGGCATGTCCTCACGCTGGATCCGGCCCCGGGGACCCGGCATGTTACTGATGGGAAACGCATCTACTGCCAAGCCCGTTCGCACGCTAGCCTCAGCCACCGACAGGACCGCGGGGGCAACGGCGGAGGGGCCATTGAACAGGCAGAACGGTACCGATCGCGCACAGCGCCCGTACGACATCGTGCTCTTTGGAGCCACGGGATTCGTCGGTGTGCTCACCGCGGAGTACCTCGCGGCGCACGCGCCGGACGATTGCCGCTGGGCCGTCGCGGGCCGCAGCCGTCAGAAGCTGGAGCAGCTGCGCAAGCGCCTTGCCGCGGTAAATCCCGGCTGCGCCGAGCTGCCGCTGATCGAGACGGACGCGGACGACCCCGACGCGCTGCGCGAACTCGCCGAGTCCACCCATGTGGTGGCGACGACCGTCGGCCCGTATCTCTGGTACGGGGAGGCGCTGGTCTCCGCCTGCGCGGAGGCCGGAACCGACTACGCCGACCTGACCGGCGAGCCCGAGTTCGTGGATCTGATGTACGTACGCCATGACGCGCGGGCCCGGGAGACGGGGGCGCGGATCGTCCACGCCTGTGGCTTCGACTCGATTCCGCACGACCTCGGCGCGTACTTCACCGTGCAGCACCTTCCGCAGGACGTGCCGCTGCGCGTCGACGGCTTTGTACGCTCCAACGCCACGTTCTCCGGCGGTACGTTCGCCTCGGCGCTCACCGCGATGAGCCGAGGACGGCAAATGCTGCAGGCTGCGCACGAACGGCGGCTGCACGAGCCGCGGCTGATGGGACGCCGGGCGCGGGCTCCGCTGGCCGGGCCGCGGTTCAGCCGGGAGACCGGCACCTGGGCCCTGCCGCTGCCCACGATCGACCCGCAGATCGTGGCGCGATCGGCGGCCGCGCTGCCCCGCTACGGCCCGGACTTCCGCTACCGGCACTATGCGGCCGTCCGGACGCTTCCGATGGCGGCGGGCGGTGTGACGGCTTTGGGCGCGCTCTACGGTCTGGCGCAACTGCCGCCCGCCCGGCGCTGGTTGTCGGACCGCCTCAAGCCGGGTGAGGGGCCTGACGAAGGGCGCCGGGCGAAGAGCTGGTTCTCTGTGCGCTTTGTGGGCGAGGGCGGCGGCCGCCGGGTCTTCACCGAGGTCTCGGGTGGTGACCCGGGCTACGACGAGACGGCGAAGATGCTCGCCGAGTCGGCGCTCTGCCTTGCCTTCGACGCGCTACCGAAGACATCGGGCCAGGTCACGACCGCCGTAGCGATGGGTGATGCGCTGCTGGAGCGACTGCAGACAGCCGGGATCACCTTCCGGGTGGCTGCCACACGCTGAGGTCAGGTGCCGGCCGCCAACACGGCCGGCCGGTCAGCCGGGCAGGCCGTCAGCCGGACAGTGCCGTGTAGACCATCGCCCCCACCCAGCCGAAGCCCGCCAGCGCGGACAGGATGAGCACGGCCGTCAGGGTGCGCTCAACGGGGTGGGTGGTGGTCTCGGTGGCGCTGTGCGTCGTCTGTGTCGTCATGCGAGGGAGCATGCCGATCAGGGTCGGCTCATGACATCCGCTCAGATACTCAGTTCCCCGACTCGGTTCCCCGACTCAGTTCCCCGACTCAGTTCCCCGACTCAGTTCTCCGGCCCGGATACCTGAGTGGCTTCCTCCAGTGCGCGCCGACAGAGCCGGTCGGCCCGGCGCGTGCTCTCGGGGAGCCGGTAGCGGGACGCGAGGTGGAGGGTGTGGGCACAGGCGTTGTCGAGTGTCGTGCGGTGGCCGACGGAGACGAAGACCGGCTTGACTCCGTCCTGGGTGCGCAGGGCCCGGCCGACCTCCTCGCCGTCGTCGGCGAGCAGCGGGGCGAAGTCTCCGCGGCGCGGACCGAGTTCGCCGTAACTGAAGACGAAGGGGTTCTTGGCGACGCCGATCACCGGCAGCCCGGTCAGTACGCCGAGGTGGGAGGCGAGTCCGAAGCGGCGGGGGTGGGCCAGGCCATAGCCGTCGCAGACGACCAGACCGGGGTCTGTCGTGAGGGATTCCAGGGCGGCCAGCACGGTCGGGATCTCCCGGAAGGCGAGGAGACCCGGGACGTACGGGAAGGCGACCCGGCCGACCGCCGTGGCCTCCTCGACGACGGTGAGCGTCGCGGAGTCCAGGACGACGGCCGCCGCCGCGACGACATCGTGCTCGTCGTCGTACGCCACATCGACACCCGTCACCAGGCCGGTGGCAACCGGC
Source organism: Streptomyces sp. NPDC002730 (assembly GCF_042888805.1). Lineage (NCBI taxonomy): Bacteria > Bacillati > Actinomycetota > Actinomycetes > Kitasatosporales > Streptomycetaceae > Streptomyces > Streptomyces sp. NPDC002730. Next base: position 51,720 of record NZ_JBIAQG010000015.1, on the reverse strand, counting down.
GGCCCCGACTCGTCCAGAACGACCCGCGTGCGCAGTTCGTCCTGGACGGCCAGGGCCGCGGTCTCGTCGGCGGGCCAGGCGGGGGGCGTCTCGATGATCTTCATGGTGCCGCCCAGCCTACGGCCCGGTCGGTCCGGCACCAGGGCCTGATCGCGATTCCCGCCTGGCGTAGCCTGGCGATCATGTTCGTACTGGAATTGACCTACACCGCACCCGTCGAGCGTGTCGACGAGCTGCTCGAGGCACATGTGGAGTGGCTGGACGCGATGTATGACGAGGGCGTGTTCATCGCCTCGGGCCGCAAGAACCCGCGCGACGGCGGCGTGATCCTGGCCGTCGGGGACGACCGCGCGCGGATCGAGACGATCGCGGCGGCCGACCCCTTCACGGTCGGCGGCGTGTGCGCGTACCGGATCACGGAGTTCATCGCGACCAAGACCGCGCCCGAACTCGCCCCGTACCGTCAGCAGCTGCCCTCGTAGGACCGCGGTGCGACGGTTCGGCTAGAACTCCAGCCGCGCGACCCGGCCCTTCTCGCCCGAGGCCCAGCAGCCGAGGTCGGGTGTGCAGTCGACCGTGTCGTACGAACCGGTGTCGACGGTGCGCCAGCTGCGGCCGCCGTCCACCGTCAGATCCGTGCCGGTCGGGCCGACGGCGAGCGCCGCCGACCGGCTGTGCGGCAGCCAGGCAATGCCCGAACGGTAGGCCGGCGGCGGTGTCTTGGACTGCTGCCAGCTGCGCCCGCCGTCCCGGCTGACCGCGCCGGCGCTCGGGGATGCCTGGTCGGCGCGGTAGTCGCCGCCGACCGCGATGCCGTGGGTGCGGTCACGGAAGGCGAGTGCGAAGACTCCACGCGCCGGATCCCCGGCGGGGATGGTCGATTCGGCGACGGTCCAGTTCAGACCGCGGTCGGCGGAGTGCAGTACACGCGCCGTGGCGCCACCGCCGGTCGCCAGCCACACGTCCTTGCTCCCCGAACTGACCAGGCACTGGCCGCCGGCGGCGAAGGCCGCCTCGCCCGGCAGCGCCGCCGGCATCCCGGTGTTCGGCAGCACCTTCCAGGACCTGCCGCCGTCGCCGGTCGACAGGATGCGGTACTTGCCATCCACCGGGTCGCTCATGGCGAGGCCGTGCCGGCTGTCGAAGAAGGTGACGCAGTCGTAGAAGGCCTTCGCATCGGTGTTGCGGAAGGACTCGGTCCAGCTCGATCCGCCGTCCTCGGTACGGAAGACCCGGGACGCCTCGCCCTCGCCGATGGCCAGCACCACCGCGCGACGGCCGTCGAAGGCCTCGATGTCGCGGAACTCCAGCTCGCCCGCCCCGGGCGGGGAGACGTTCTGCCAGCTGCGGCCGCCGTCCGCGGTACGCAGCACGGTGCCCTTCGATCCGGCGACCCAAGCGGCCTTCCGGCTGACGGCCGCGAGGCCCCGGAACCGTACATTCGTACCGGTGTCCTTGAGGCTCCAGCTCGGCCCCCTGCCGTCTGTACCTTCTGCCGTAGCACTGCCCGATGGCTGGGCTGCCTGCGCCGGTGCGGCCAGGGCCGCGGCCACCGCCGCCGCACACAGTCCCACCGACACCGTTCGTCTCGTCTTCCCCATGGACGTCATGGCGCTGGAAGCTAGCCCACGGGCCGTACCCCGTCCAGGGTGCGGCCGACGGCGCGGGTTCCTGGGCTGAACTCATGTCCCAGCCCAAGGAGTACGAGGGCCGGGAGGTCACCGTCACCTTCGAGTCACGGCGCTGTCTGCACGCGGCCGAGTGCGTACGCGGTCTCCCGCACGTCTTCGACCTGGACAGCCGACCCTGGGTGCAGCCCGACGGCGCCGCCGCCGACCGGGTCGCCGAGGTCGTACGACGCTGTCCGTCCGGCGCCCTGCAGTACCGGCTCGCCGACGGCTCGGCCGAGGAGCCGGACCGGCCGACCACCGTGAGCCGCTCCCTCGCCGGTCAGCTGGTGATACGCGGCGATCTCGACATCCGCACGGCGTACGGGACCGTCACGAAACGCGAGTGATGCTCTGCGGCTGCGGCGCGAGCGGCAATCAGCCGTACTGCGACCATGCGGGGCCCTGCGCCGAACGGTGACGACGTGACGCGGCGAGGGGGACGCGGTGACGGAGGTCACGTTCCCTTCCAATGCACGCAATCGCTCGTTCTGCCGTCTCTCCCGGTGTCAGGGAGACGTCAGCGAGCCGCGCACGAAGGAGCAGGCCTTGTCCACCGTCATCGAGCAGGCCGTGCAGGCCCGCCTGGTCGCCTCGGCACCCCAGATGGAGTCTGTTCCGGCCACACTGCGTTACGACCGCGAGGATCCCTTCGCCGTGCAGATGGCCTTCCCGCCGCCGGCGACGCTGGAGGGCAACGAGGTGTCGTGGGCCTTCTCGCGCGACCTGCTCGCGGCGGGTGTCGACGGACCGGCCGGCGTCGGCGACGTACGCGTCAGGCCGTTCGGCTACGACCGTACGGTGGTGGAGTTCCGCGCACCCGAGGGCATCGCCATGGTGCACATCCGCACCAGCGAGGTGCGCCGCTTCCTCAAGCGCGCCCAGGGCATGGTCCCCACCGGCTGCGAGCACCTCTATCTGGACCTCGACCACAATCTCGCCGAGCTGCTGCGCGACGCCTGCTGACGCCCGGCGCCGTGGCCGGCCGGATTCCGGCGTCACCCTGCCGGCGAGCAGAGGTGTCAGCTGCCGCCGGAGGCGCCCGCTGCGGACGCCGACGTCACCTCGAAGATCACCGCGTCCCGTACCTCCAGGATGACGTTCCTCAGCGTGGGAGCGGCCGCACCGCTGCGTTCCGTCAGCGCCTCGATCCGGTCCTTGTGACGCCTGCGCTCATCGGCGGTGGCGAGGGTGCGCACTTCTGCCGCGGCCGCGAGTGCGACGAGGGCGGCGTCGCGGTCGGAGATCTCGGCCACCGGCACCGGACCTCCGAGCACCGCGCGCGTCTCCTCGCGCAGCGACTTCACCACGTCAGCACGGTCGAGTTCGTACTGCGCGGCGGAGAAGAGGCCGAGCAGCCGCCCGCGTCTCCTGCGCAAGTAGCCGGCTCCGGCCAGCTGCTTACGGACGGCTTCGAGGGTGTATGTGGCGTGGTGCGTCACCCACCTCTTCCAGGTGCGTGGCCTGGACTCCTCGACGAGTTCCAGCAGTTCGTCGAGCACCGGGTCACCGGTGAGGTTGTCGCCGACGGGCCGGGCAACGCCGTCGGCGTCGGCGAGCATGCCGCGCTGGGCCAGCTCGGTGAGCGCTCCGGCCCGTACGAGAGGGGCGAGGCAGGACGTGCCGGTGGGCGTCATCCGCTCGGTGTCCCAGGACAGGAGATAGAGCCGGGCGGCGATCGAGAGCGATCCATTGGGCACGGACGGAGCCTCCTTGTCCCGGTGCTGTCCCGGTCGGTCCCGGGGCCGGTCGTGCAGGTCCCGATCACGATAATTCGTTGACAGTGCCCGAGCGTCCTCGTACGTTGTACAGCGGTCCTGTTGTCGTCGATTGGAGTAGGACGTTGCTCGTCTGAGGTCCTGAGACACCGTGCGGTACAGCTGCTTCAAGCATGCTGCGCGCATCGCGTGCGACCTCGGCGCTCGAGCCGTCCTCCCCGACCGGGACCTTTCTCGTGTTCCCGGCGATCGTCGCCCGTATTCCGGTGTCTCCGCCCGTTGCCCTTGCCACTTCCACGCAACCGGGAGACCCGTATGTCTACTCTTCCCACCCACATCACCTGCTCCTCGCTCACCTTCGCCTGGCCGGACGGCACCGGGGTCTTCGACGACTTCCAGCTGGCGGTCGGCCCGGGCAGGACCGGCCTCATCGGCCTCAACGGATCCGGAAAATCAACGCTGTTGAAGCTGATCTCCGGTGAACTCACGCCGTCAGGCGGAGCAGTACGCACCGCGGGCGAGATCGGCCTGCTACCGCAGAACCTGGTGCTCGACACCGCTCTGCGAGTGGACGAGGTGCTGGGCATCGCCACCACGCGCGCCGCGCTGCACGCCATCGAGGCGGGTGATCCGAGCGAGGACAACTTCACAGCGGTCGGCGACGACTGGGACGTCGAGGAGCGGGCGCGCGCCACCCTCGACCAGCTCGGTCTCGGCCATATCGGACTCGACCGCACCATCGGCGAGGTGTCGGGCGGCGAGGGCGTACTGCTGCGACTGGCCGCACTTCTGCTGGCCGAACCGGATGTCCTGCTGCTCGACGAGCCGACCAACAACCTCGATCTGTACGCACGTCGGCGGCTGTACGACGCGGTCGCCGCCTGGTCCGGAGTAATGGTCGTGGTCAGCCACGACCGTGAACTCCTGGAACTGGTCGACCAGATCGCCGATCTGCGCGACGGGGAGGTCAATTGGTACGGCGGAAACTTCACGGCGTACGAGGAGGCGCTCGCCGTCGAGCAGGAGGCCGCGGAGCGCATGGTGCGTGTTGCCGAGGCCGACGTACAGCGGCAGAAGCGTGAACTGTCCGACGCTCACATCAAGTTGGCCCGCCGTAAGCGGTACGGGCAGAAGATGTGGGACTCCAAGCGTGAGCCGAAGATCGTCATGGGGGCGCGCAAACGCGCGGCCCAGGAGTCGGCCGGCAAGCACCGCATCATGCACACCGAGAAGCTCGCCGAGGCGAAGGAGCGGCTCGACGAGGCCGTGGACGCGGTCCGCGACGACGACGAGATCCGTATCGAGCTGCCGTTCACCAAGGTCCATCCGGGCCGTGGTGTGCTGCGACTGAGCGAACTGACGTTGCGTTACGGAGCAGAGGTGAAAGGAGAGTTCGAGGTACGCGGCCCCGAAAGGATCGCGCTCGTCGGGCGCAACGGAGCGGGCAAGACCACTCTGCTGCGTACGATCACCGGCGAGCTGGAGCCGGTCGCCGGCGAGGCGGTGGCCGAGGTCCCGCTCCGCTTTCTGCCGCAGCGGCTCGATGTGCTCGACGACGGGCTGAGCGTGGTGGAGAACGTGGCGCGGTTCGCGCCCGATGCGACCAACAACCGGATCAGGGCGCGGCTGGCCCGCTTTCTGTTCCGGGGCGCGCGTGCCGACCAGCCGGCCGGCACGCTCTCGGGCGGAGAGCGGTTCCGTGCGGCGCTCGCCGCGCTGCTGCTCGCCGAGCCGGCGCCGCAGCTGCTGATGCTCGACGAGCCGACGAACAACCTGGACATGGCGAGCGTACGGAGGCTGACGGCGGCGCTGGAGTCGTACGAGGGAGCGCTGATCGTGGCCAGTCACGATGTGCCGTTCCTGGAGTCGATCGGCATCACGCGCTGGCTGCTGCTGGACGGTGAGCTCCGTGACATCACCGCGGACGAGGTACGGGACGGGGGGCTTCCGATGACGTGAGCGCGATGCGCCTGATGTGAGCGTGATGCGCCTGGATCGTAAGCGCGATGTGCCTGGATCCCCGGCCGGCCGGGATTCCGGACAGAAAATGTCCGGAATCCCGGTTGGCGCCAGGTCTCCTGCGGAGAACATCGTCATCGCCGGTGCGCGCGCAGCCGGGCGGCACGGCAGCGAAGACCCGGCGCAGCCGGCACCGCCCGCTCCCACGGGCGGCCCACCGGGGATTCCATCGCCCCGGGACGGCGGGCCATGATGGGCGCGACCAGACCCCGGACAGACCTGGAGAGCGCCCGTGCCCAGCAGGAAAGCCCTGATCCGTCGCCCCAGCCCGCGCCTCGCCGAGGGCCTGGTCACCCATATCGAGCGGACCACGGTCGACACCGCACTGGCGCTCGAGCAGTGGGAGACATACGCCGAGACGCTGCGCGAACACGGCTGGGAGACCGTCGAGACAGAGCCGGCCGACGACTGCCCGGACAGCGTCTTCATCGAGGACACGGTGGTCATGTACCGCAATGTCGCGCTGATCGCCCGCCCCGGGGCCGAGTCCCGCAGGCCGGAGACGGCGGCCGTCGAGGAGACCCTGGCACGGCTCGGTTGCTCGGTGAACTGGGTCTGGGAGCCCGGCACCCTCGACGGCGGCGATGTCCTGAAGATCGGCGACACGATCTACGTGGGCCGCGGCGGGCGTACGAACGCGGCAGGGGTGCAACAGCTGCGCGCCGCCTTCGAGCCGCTCGGCGCATGTGTCGTGGCCGTGCCGGTGAGCAAGGTGCTGCATCTGAAGTCCGCGGTGACCGCGCTGCCGGACTCCACCGTCATCGGATACCCGCCGCTGGTGGACACCCCGACGGTCTTCCCGCGGCATCTCCCGGTGCCGGAGGAGTCGGGTGCGCATGTGGTGCTGCTCGGCGGCGGAAAGCTGCTGATGGCGGCGAGCGCGCCGAAGTCGGCGGAACTGTTCACGGACCTCGGCTACGAGCCGGTCACGGTGGACATCAGCGAGTTCGAGAAGCTCGAAGGGTGCGTGACTTGCCTCTCCGTACGCCTCCGCGACCTGTACGCATAACTGAACGTAATAGGACATCTTCATACCGGGCTTGGCCGAAGGCTTACTGCCGCCTTAACCTACGGTCTCGTAACCTACGAATCCGTAGGTAACTCTCCCGTCCCCAGGAGCACCCGTGACGATCACCTCTCCCCACCTCGGCAGTTCGGAAGCGTGGACCGACGCCCGACTGCTGTTCGCGCTGGAGGAGGTGGTGGAGAAGGAACTCAACCGCCATCTCAAGGTCGCCAAGGACTGGATGCCGCACGAGTACGTCCCGTTCACCGACGGCCGCAACTTCCCCGGTCACTTCGAGGACGGCCAGGCCTGGGAGCCTGAGCAGTCCAAGGTCACCGACATCGGCAAGATCGCGCTGGTCGTGAACCTCCTGACCGAGGACAACCTCCCCAGCTACCACCACGAGATCGCCTCGCTCTTCGGCCGCGACGGCGCCTGGGGCACCTGGGTGCACCGCTGGACCGCGGAGGAGGGCCGGCACGGCATCGTGATGCGCGACTACCTGCTCACCTCGCGCGCCGTCGACCCGGACAAGCTGGAGCAGTTCCGGATGGCGCACATGGCGGAGGGATTCGAGTCCGACAACCGCCACTCGATGCTGCACTCGGTGGCGTACGTCGCCTTCCAGGAGCTCGCGACCCGCGTCTCGCACCGCAACACCGGCCACCAGTCGGGCGACCCTGTCTGCGACCGGATGCTGGCGCGTATCGCCACCGACGAGAACCTGCACATGGTCTTCTACCGCAACCTGCTGGGCGCTGCCTTCGAGCTCGCCCCGGATCTGACCATGCAGGCCGTGCGCGATGTCGTCGTCAACTTCCGGATGCCGGGACATGGCATGCCGGGCTTCGAACGGGCCGCGGCGCAGATGGCGATCGGCGAGATCTACAACATGCGGATCCACCACGACGACGTCCTGGAGCCGGTGCTGCGCTTCCTGAAGGTGCTGGACATCGACGGGCTGGGCCCGGAGGGCCTCAAGGCGCAGGAGGAGCTGGGCCTGTACATGGGCGGGCTGAACTCCGAGGCGACCAAGTTCGACGAGAAGCTGGCGGCGCGCAAGGCGCGGATGGCGGCGCGGGCGGCGGGCTGACCGTCCGGGCGCCGTTCCGGCCGTCTGAGCGTCCCGGCTGACCGGCCGTCCCGGCCATCCCCTCCGTTCGGGCGCCCTCCCGGCCGTTCGAGCGCCGTCCCGGCCGTTCGGGCTATTCGTACGCCGTCACCGTGCGCATGGCCGCATCGCGCACGTCCGCGTCCGCGTCCGCATGGCGACGCAGCTTCCGCAGCTGCACCCGCCACGGCTCGGCCCAGGACGTGCGCGAGCCGCCGACCGAGGTGACCGTCACGGCGAAGAGCCGTTCGGTGCGACCGTCGGCCTCGCGAGCCCGTGGGCGGCTTCGAGCAGCGTCCCGGTGCCTCCCGGCCTGTCCCGGCCGCAGAGCCGCTCGCCCAGCACTTCGGCAGTGCGTACCGCGAGTGCGGGGCGACTCTCGTGGGCGTGCTCCTGGCCATGGCGCAGGGTGTGGTCCAGTCGGCCGAGATCCGCGCCGCCGGTGCTGCCGGAGATGGGCGGCGGCACAAAGGCTTCGTCAGGGACGCCGAGGCTCGCAGCGACCCGCAGCGCCTGGCCGCGGACGAACGAGTCCGGGTCCGCGAGCCGCGCGCCGACCCACTCGGCGTCCCCGAGCGGTGAGCCGTACTGAATAACCGAGCTGTACTGAATATCGGGCCCATGATCGACGGGCCTTCACGGGAGCCGTGCCCAAGCTGATCCGCGTCACAGCGGGTGTGCCGTCGCCCGAGCACGACGAGGGGTGGAGGGGGCGGGGCGGCTGGAGTTGAACCAGCGTGTTCCGGTTCTGGAGACCGGCGCGTCTGCCTCTGCGCTACGACCCCGCCCTTGTCGGAGATCCTAGGTCAATCCGCTCACCGGCGCGGGCCGGCCCTGAAGACAAGCACGGTCCGTCCGGGCGGCGGCGAGTACGCGCCGGTGTCGCGGACTCCCGCGAACGACTCGGACACTCCAGCGAAAGACTCGTCCCACTTGGCTCGTCCCGCTTGGCTCGTCCCGCTGCGTCACCACGCCGCTTCCCGGTAGTCCTTGAGGAAGACGCCGGCCACCGGGGCGCCGGCCTCGCCCCGCACGATCGGGTCGTACACCCGGGCCGCTCCGTCCACGATGTCCAGCGGAGTCCGGAATCCTTCGGCGGCGATCCGTGACTTCTTCGGCACCGGGTTCTCGTCGGTGATCCAGCCCGTGTCGACGCTGCACATGTGCACGCCCTGCGCGGCGAGTTCGGGCCCGCTGGTGCGGGTGAGCATATTGAGTGCGGCTTTCGCCATATTGGTGTGCGGATGCCCGGCCGTCTTGCGCCGTACTGCGAACCGGCCCTCCACGGCTGTCACATTCACGATGTAGCGGCTCTGGTGGGGCGAGGCGAGCAGCAGCGGCAGCAGCCGGTCGACGAGGAGGGTGGGGGCCAGCGCGTTGACGAGCTGTGTCTCCAGCAGCTCGGCGGGATCCAGCTCGCCGATGCGGGCCGACCATGAGTTGGCCGGCGCGGTGTCGGGCAACAGCCCTGCCTCGTCGGCCTCGGGCAGTACGAGCGCGAGGGCTGCCCGGGCGGCTGACACCTCCCCGGCGGCCTGCATCGGCTCGTAGCCGGGCGCCCGCACAACTCCGCCGGGGAGCGCCGCGCGCTCCCCGGAAGCCAGCAGCGCGTATGACTCGGGCGGGCGGCGGACCGTCTGGGCGGCGTTGTTGACGAGGATGTCCAACGGCTCGCCGTCCCGGCGCAGCCGCTCGCACAGGCCCAGTACCTGCCGGGGATCGCGGAGATCGATGGCGATGACCGTGAGCCGGTCGAACCACTTCTCACTGCCGGGCGCCGCGTGGAACCGGTTCAGGGTGTCGTGCGGGAAACGGCTGGTGACCAGGAGTTCCACGCCGTCGCGCAGCATCATCAGCGCGAGCTGGAAGCCGATCTTCACGCGGCCACCGGTGAGGAGCGCGCGGCGTCCGGAGAGGTCGGTACTCATGGTCCGCCGCGCGGTGTTGTCGGCGGCGCACTCGGGACAGAGCAGGTGGTAGAAGGAGTCGGCCTGTCGATAGAACGACTTGCAGACGTAGCAGCGCCGCGGACGGTTGAAGACCCCGCCGGTCGTCCCGGCGGCCTCCAGCGGCGCGTCCTCACGCCGGGCGAGGGCGCCGGTCGCGGTGCCGGCCACGACGGCCGCGTCGGCGTCGGCGCGCGCGTTGTTACGTGACTTGCGCCTGCGGTGCCGGCCGTCCCGGGCGAAGGAGGCGGCGACCTGCTCGGCCCGCAGGCGTATCGGGTCGTCGACGGGCAGCGCGCGCAGCCTGCTCACCGTGCGGTCGAACGCAGCGAGCTCTTCGTCGCTGATGTGCTGCATCTGCTGTCCCGCCCCGTCGTTCCCTGCGGTGGTCCGATCCCGTGCGGTGGTCCCGCGCGGCGGTCCCGGCCGGATTCGAACCGGCTTATCCGCCCTGACAAGGCGGGGCGCCTGCCTCTGCGCTACGTCCGGGCATTGGCGGCGATCTTAGCCGCTCGCCCAGCCCGGGGCGTCAGCGCCCCGTGACCCCCGCCACCCGTCAGAGTGACGTGGTTTATCCAGGTTTGGCGTCGATCTGCAAGGGTGGTCGGCCATGGAATCCGATCTTCAGGTGAACACCGACCAGTTGGGCCGTTTCGCCACTGCGCTGAGTCGCTCGCTGACCTCACTCAGCGAGGCGAGAAGGGCGCTGGAGCACGTACGGGCCGACCAGTTGGGCACGAAGGAGCTGGACGAGGCGTGCGACGGCTTCCAGGGGCGGTGGAAGTACGGGGCGGACCAACTGAGCGCGAGGATCAGGACGGTGCACGTCGGAGTGAAGCTGAGCCGCGAGGGCTACGCCCAGGTCAACAAGGCGATCGAGTCGGCGTTCAGGGCGGTGGATTCGCGTGCCTGAGTACCCGCATCTGGGCTGGGACCCGGTCCCGGGAAGCCCCTCGGCGATCGCCGCGCTCCAGACGAAGCTCAGCACGTCGGCAACGGCACTGGGCACGGCGCACCGCCTGGTCGACCAGTTGCTCGGCGAGAGCGCGTACTGGCGCGGCGAGGCGGCGGACGCGTTCCGGGAGGCGCTGGACGGGGACTTGCCGCGGCACTTGAAGAACGCGCACCGGTCGGTGTCCAAGGCGGCGTCGAAACTGCGGAGGTGGCACGACGATCTGGTGGGCTACCAGGCGACGGCGAAGAAGTACGACACGCGGGCGAAGCTTGAACAGGCGGCGCTGACGCGGGCGGAGACCCAACACGAGCGCGTCCGGACGGCGCCGGACCTGCCGGAGTCGGATCTGACGGCGGCGACGGCCGCGGTGACGAAGGCACGAGAGGCGCTTGAGTCGGTGCGGAGGCTGGCGCGGGAGCTGGAGGAGACGCACAGGGTGGAGGCGGGGCGGATCGCGAAGGCGCTCAACGAGGCGACGGACAAGCTCGCGCCGCAGAAGCCGGGTGCGTTGAGCAAGGCGATGGACTGGGTCGACGACAACTTGGGCGACAGCCTGAGCCTGTTGTCGGCCTCACTCGGCCTCATCGCCATCTTTGTCGCGGCCCCTGTCGCGGTGCCCCTGCTGTTCGCCGCAGCCGGACTGAGCCTTGCGGCCTTCGTCTCTCACGCATCCGACCCCAAGCACGGCTCCGCCCTGAAAGCCGGTTTCACCCAGGGCAAGTTCGACGGCCAGTTCTGGTCCAGCGTCGTCACACTCGGCGGGGACGCCCTGGGAGCCTTGCCGGGTGTGGGTGCCGTCGCACAAGGGGCCAAGGGTGTGGCTGCGGCAACCCGGGCAGGCGTTGCCGCCGAGCAGGGTGCTTCGGCGACGTTCCGCAGCGGAGCCCGCGCGTTCGGGGCCGATTCCACCGCTGCGATCCGCGAGGCCGACGCAGGGCCGAAGCCCGTCCTGGACTGGGTCGTCCGCAAGACCAGCCCCCAGGCCGAAATGCCCCTTCAGGCCGGCGTAGCCGGCAGCGCGGTGGTGACGTCGGGCATCGGGCTCAGTCCCGCCGACGACAACGACGCCGTCCAGAACACGGCGACGGGGGTAGACGGCGCGCGCTTGGCCGCGTCCGACACCCCAGGAGCAGGAATCAACGCAGCCCGCACGTGGGCACAACTCGCTCATTAGGAGCACCGACGTGGCATACGCCGCCGCCACAGAGCCACCGGCGAACAGCTGCTGGTTCCGTCTCCCTCCGGGATTCATCGATCTCGAGCAGGACACATTGGACGAATTGAGGCAACGCCTCAGCGACGACCTCTCGTTGCTTCATCGGGACCCAGCTGTGCGAGATCACCGCCTCCACGAAACGCAGGTGCTTCTGGGACTACTCAGCGACCTGTATGTGCAGGGCACGATGCACCTGGCCTTGGGCCTCCACTCAGATGGGGATCAGGGAGTCTCCACCTCCGTGCTCTCACTCTCGGACGTCCCCACCAATGCAGCCACCCGCACCCTGGCCGCAGCCAAGTGCGGTCTTCAGCTGGCGGCCAGTCCCCTCGGAACAGTTCTCCGGCGCGAAATCGTGGATCTGCCGTGCAGTGCGGGGGCGGCTCTGGTGACGTCTCTCCTGCCGGATCCACCCGTCGGTGGCGAAGCGGGTATCCCGTCGGCGAACCCGGGGGTGTTCCAGGCGCGCCTGAGTGTTGCCCGCCCCACAGGTGCACGGGTGGTACTCATCGACCTGACCACGACCGCTGTCGAACTCGTGGACGAGTACACAGAGATTCTGCTCGGCATTGGACGGACTGTCAGCTTCACCGATCCCAACCCTCAGCCCGAACCTCCGCTCCGCCGGAGCCGTCTGTTGGAGGTTCTGCTGTGACTCGTCCCGCACCGGCTCCGCCGTTGACGAAGACGGCCTTCGAGCATCCACCTACGGCGAGGGGCTACGGCAGGATTGTCCGTCGGCGCCGGTGGTGGCTCGCGGGATTTCTGTGCGCGCCCCTCGCGCTCGTCACTGCGGGTGCCCACCTGCGGGCCCCTGAGTGGGCCATCCCTCTCTTCGCCCTGGTAATGCTGATCTCACCGGTTACCGCACTGATCTCGGCCTTGGCCCTGATCCACACGCCACGAACGGCCCGCATTCTCCAGTCCTACCCGTGGCGCGCGTACCAGTGCAGCTATCCACCCCGCGGCCAGCGCCAGGACTTCCTCATCTCCGTCAGCGTTGCCCCGGATCAAGAGCTGCTCCTGCACACCTCCCCGTACCGCTGCAATCTGCAGTACAAGCGCAATGAGCATCCGGACACCATCTGGTTCGCTGGTGACCCGTCATGCGGTGGTGTGGTGTCCCCTGCGGGGGGCCACTATCCAGTCCGGGCAGTGCGTACCGGCCTGTGGCAAGGCCGCCCGCTGGAGCTGCCGGCGGCCGATGCCCTGGCCGAGAGCGCTGGGCTGGCCAAGGAGGGACGGTACCTGCGCCGCTGGTTCTGAGGAGCCCGATGGGTCCCCCGAGGGGGACGGGTTCAGCTCCGCCCGCGCTGGAGGCGGTACCGCTCCTTCTCCGACAGCCCGCCCCACACCCCAAACCTCTCGTCATGCGCCAGCGCGTACTCCAGGCACGCCACCCGCCCCTCGCAAGCCCCGCACAGCTGCTTCGCCTCCCGCGTCGACGACCCCGGGGCCGGGAAGAAGAATTCCGGCCCCGTCTGGGCGCACAACGCGGTCTCCTGCCAGGAGAGTTCATTGTCAGTGATGGTGTTGATCGGCATGCAGGACACCGTGCCCCGCGCCGATAAACGCCGGGTCAATGAAGGATCAACGACCCCCACAGCCACCCGCGCCCACCGGCATCGAGGACCCGCCACGAACCGTACAGATTCTCGAGGCCGCCGACGATGCGGCGCGCCCCGCGCGAACGCGTCAGCTCTGCTGCTGCTCGCCCTGCATCACCGCGAACCGCGCGCCCGCCGGGTCCGCCAGTTTCGCGAAACGGCCCACGCCCTCCATGTCGACCGGCGCCATCCTGACCTTGCCGCCCAGCGCCTTCGCCATGGCGACCGACGCGTCGCAGTCCACGACCTCGAAGTACGGCAGCCAGCACGGCCCGTCCGCCGCCTCCACCGGGTCCGCCGCGAGCGGGGCGACGCCGCCGAACATCGCGTCCGGGGTCGTGCCGGCCGGGTTGGCCATGATGTACGAGCCGCTGCCGTCCGGCAGCGGCATGGTGTTCGTCTCCCAGCCGAAGACAGTGGTGTAGAAGCTCACGCCCGCGCCCGGGTCCGGCGTGTACAGCTCGATCCAGCACAGCGAGCCGGGATCGTTGACGAGGTCCAAGCCCTTGTTCCGGCCGGGCTGCCACGTCGCGAAGCCTGCGCCGGACGGGTCATTGAAGACCGCCATGCGGCCCATTTCGAATACATCCATCGGTTCGAATACGACGGCGCCGCCGGCCTGCTCGACCGACTTGGCCGTGGCGTCGGCGTCGGGCGACTGGAAGTAGACGCACCAGCCGGGGGCGCCCTGCTCCGGAGTGACCGTCATGCCGCCGGCGACGGTCTTGCCGTCCTGCTGGAACATGCCGTAGCCGCCGGCCTCGGGTCCCGCCGACCGGAAGGTCCAGCCGAACAGGCCGCCGTAGAAAGTGCGCGCCTTATCGATATCGGGTGTGCCGAGGTCGATCCAGTTCGGGGAGCCGGTGACAAAGCGGGTGGTGAGCATCGTGCGCTCCTTCTTGGGATCCCGTTGCCTGTCGTCCGAGTCTGCTCCCGATCGCGTAGCGGCGCATCCAGGAAGACCGGCTCCCGCAACGGCGTCGTACAGCGTAGAAGTGGGCGAATTCCATTTGCGCGCGAGCCACCGGCCCCTGCAGGATCCCGGGCATGAGAAACAGAAAGGCTCATGCCGCGTAGGCGCCGCATGCCGCCGCCCTCGGCCAACGCACCGCCGCCGGACTCCGTGATCCGCCGCGGATGCCGTCACAACACAGCCCTTGCCGAGGAGCGCCTTGAAGCCCGTACCTCTGACCCCGTACGCCCGCCTGCCGCGCGCGCACCGGGATCTGCCGATCATCACCAGCACGGTGGATGCCTACGGCCGCGCGCACTGGCTGCTCGTGGAGCGGCCCGATGCCATGCCGAACGGTCCGTACGACGCGCTCGTCGTCACCGTCGACGACGGCAGCGTCCAACGGACCCATCTCAGCGCGGTGACGGCGGAGCACCCCCTGCTGGACGCCCTCCCGGACGGCGGTTTCGTCCTCGCGAACGCTCGCAGCCCCAAGCACCGGCACAGGGACCAGGTGCAGATCTTCGACGCGCTCGGTCGCCCCTCCTGGACCTTCACCGTCGGCGACGGTGTTGCGCATCTGCTCGCCGACGAGGCGGGCGATCTGTGGATCGGCTACTTCGACGAGGGTGTACTCGGCGATCGCCTCAGCGCCCCGGGGGTGCGACGCTGGTCCTCGACCGGCGATGCGCTCTGGGAGTTCAAGCCGACGTCCGGAGCCGACTCGATCCTCGACTGCTACGCCCTCAATGTGGACCGGCGCGTCGCCTGGGCCTACACCTACACGGCCTTTCCCCTGCTGGAGATCCGCGGCGACCGCCCCGTCAAGGTGCGCACCAGCCCGGTGAAGGGCGCTCATGCAATCGCCGTGCACGGCGACCGGGTCGCCTTCTTCGGCGGGTACGGGGGTGACAGCGGCCGCCTCGCCGTGTGCGCGCTCACCGAAAGCGCCGCCGAGCCGGTCTCGTACAGCACCCTCGTCCGGCCCGAGGGCGGCGAGATCGGCCACCGCCGGGTCGTCTGCCGCGGCCCGCGTGTCTATGTACAGGACGCGCCGTACACCGACTGGGGCGTATGGGACCTCAGCGGCTGACAACCGTTAGTGACTGTGCCCGCTCTGCGTCGAGTGCGAGTCCGCGGTGACATGGTGCGGCTCGTACCCCGGAATCGTGCCGTCCGGCTTCGCCACCAGGAACAGGCCCGCCATTCCCATGTCGGAGTGGCTCTGTACATGGCAGTGGTACATCCACGCGCCCGCGCCCACATGTTCGCCCGCGATGACCTGGAAGCCGAAGGAGTCCGCCGGTCCTGTGATCTTGTTGTCGATGACGCGGCTGACGTCGGCGGGCCCCTCCAGCAGACCCGTCCTGTTGTCCGCCCAGCGGTGACCGTGCATATGGAACGTGTGGTAGTACTCGCCGTGCGTGATCATGACGATCTCGACCCGATCGCCCACCGTGGCCTGGAAGTTGGGGCTCTGGTCGCCCGTCTTGTTGTTGATCGTCATGTCGTTGAAGACGATCGTGAACTGCTTGTCCGGGAGGATGTCGCCCTTCCTGCGGACCACCACAGGCCCGTAGAGACCCTTGCGGATACCACCTGTCCCGTGGTCCGTGCCCACCACATGGTCGTGGTAGTGCCAGTAACCCGCGCTGCCCGCGCGCCAGGTGCCGTCGGACCGCTTGCCCGGGGTGTGGGTGCGCCAGGTGTACGTACGCGTGCCGCCGGGTTCGACATGGCTCCTGCTCATCCTGGTGCCGTCGTTGGCGATGTCGTAGTCAACGCCGTGGGCGTGCAGGCTTACCGGTACGTCCGTGGTGTTCTCGAACTCGATGTGCAGCGTGTCGCCCTCGATGAGCTCGATCAGCGGTCCCGGGACCGTCGCTTTGCCCTTCTCCAGGCCATAACCCATCTGACCGTCCGCCAACTTTTCGGCGTACAGCTTGAGATGGCGTATCCGACCTCCGGCCGACGCAGTCCTCGGTACGCTCTCCGCCGACGTCGCGTCGGTGGCGGAGGCGAGGGACAACGATGTCACGCCCGTCGCCGCGACCGCGCTCCCGGCCAGCAGGCGCTTGTTGAAGCTCCGTCTGTCCATGCCGAACTCTCCAGTCTCGTACGGAGATTGACGGGGTTCAGCTGACCCCGGGGACGGCCACACGGTAGCCGGGCGATCTTCGTTTATCCACAGTCAGGACAAAGTTCGTGCCATTGAGGTCATTCCTATTGGCGAACCGCGAAAAGGGGTCTAGTTTCCAAGGCTGTTGTTGTGACCTAAGAGGGGTGGGTGACCACATGCAGCGCACACCACATCACCGGTCGAGATCCCGAAGAAGCGGTCTGGCGGCGGCCCTTGGGGTCGGCGCACTAACTGCGTCCCTGCTCGGCGGCGGGACCGTAGCCTCCGCCAAGCCCTATCCGGAGCCACCGTCGACAACGTTGTCCCTGCCGTCGCCGCCCGGCGGCCAGAACGTACGGGTGCTCGTCTACCACGCCTCGGCCACCGATGAGTCGCCGACCGTCGACGCCGGTATCGCGGCGATAGAGACCATCGGGCAGACCGGGCCCGCCGCAGGCCGTTTCAAGACCGAAGCGACTGACGACGCCTCGGTCTTCACCAATGCCACCAAGCTCGGCAAGTACAACGCGGTCGTCTTCCTCACCGGCGGCGGCGATGTGCTCGACCCGGAGCAGGAGGCCGGGCTCGAGTCGTATCTGGAGGCCGGCGGAGGCTTCCTCGGCATCCATGACGCGGCACGCACCGAGCCGTACTCCGACTGGTTCACCGGGCTGATCGGCGCCCGGCCGGCCGGTGCCGCAAGTGCGGTCCAGCGCGCGGTCGTCGAGGTCGGCGACCGTCAGCATCCGGCCACCAAGTCGCTACCGCTGCAGTGGAAGCGGCCCGACCGGTGGTTCAACTGGGCGGTGAACCCCTCCGGCAACGTGCACACCGTGGCCCGCGTCAAGGAGAACTCCTACACGCCGGGCACCGGCGCCAACGGCTGGGACCACCCGGTCTCCTGGTGCCGTGACTACGACGGCGGCCGCTCCTTCTACACCGGCATGGGCGGTACGGTCGACAGCTTCGCCGAAACCGACTTCCGCGACCATCTGCGCGGCGCGCTCGCCTGGACCACCCGGCTCTCGCGCGCCGACTGCAAGGCGACCATCAACGCCAACTACACCGCCGAGCGCGTCACCCAGCCCAACAAGCCCGGACAGAACGACCAGATCGGCGAGCCGCACGGCCTGGTCACCGCCCCGGACGGGCGGGTCCTCTACATCGGGCGCGGCGGCGCCGACTCGAGCAAGCCCGTCGTCACCGACTGGAACAACCCCGACATCGGCAAGGGCCAGGGCGAGATCCACGTCTACGACCCGAAGACCAAGAAGGTCACCCTCGCCGGGGCGCTGACCGTCTTCGGCAACAAGGGCGGCGGCGATGAGCTGATCAAGGTCGAGGAGGGGCTGCTCGGTATCGAGCTGGACCCGGACTTCATGTCCAACGGCTGGGTATATCTGCACTACACACCGCACTCGCAGATCAACCGCGACACGCAGATGGCCGAGCGGCGCGTCTCGCGCTTCACGCTCGACCTGGCCGCCGACAAGCTGGATCTCGCCTCCGAGAAGGTCCTGCTCAAGTGGCCGGTACAGATACACAGTTGCTGCCACGCGGGTGGCGGGATGGCCTGGGACTCCCAGCAGAATCTCTATATCGCCACCGGTGACAACAACTCCTCCGGTTTCAGCGGCGGTTACTCCGGCAACAACCCGGAGCCAAACTTCAAGGGCGTGTCCTTCGCCGACGCGCGCCGTACCGCCGGCAACACCAACAACCTCAACGGCAAGATCCTGCGGATCCACCCCGAGGACGACGGGACGTACACACTCCCGGCGGGCAACCTCTTCACGGGCAAGGAGCAGGACGAGGGCGGCGGCAAGACGCGCGGCGAGATCTATGTGATGGGCGTACGCAACCCGGCGCGCATCTTCGTCGACAAGTCGACGGACATCCTCTACGCGGGCTGGGTCGGCCCCGACGCCGGTGCGCCGAGCACCACCTGGGGCCCGGCCAAGTACGACACCTTCTCCGCCATCATCAAGGCGGGCAACCACGGCTGGCCGTACTGCATGGGCAATAAGCAGCCCTACCGCGACCGCAATCTGCCCGATCCGAGCAAGCCGCTCGGCTGGTACAACTGCGACGCCCCGAAGAACGAGTCCCCGAACAACAACGGCCTGGTGAATCTGCCGCCGGTCACCGGGAACACCATCTGGTACTCGCCGCAGGGCGGCGGCGTGGACTATCCCCGCGACGCGGGCGGCATCCCGAGCTACAAGGTGGAGGAGCAGAAGATCCTGATGCCGTGGCTCAAGGGCGGCGGCCAGGCGACCATGAACGGTCCGGTCTACCGCTACGACGCGGCGAGCCCCGGCAAGGACAAGTGGCCGTCGTACTGGGACGGAAAGTGGTTCGTCGGCGACTTCTACGACGGCGACCAGCCGCGGCACGCGGTGCTCACCGACCCCAAGACGGTCGGCAAGGGCGGCATCCCGGTGCACGCCGAATCCCTGAAGAAGATCATCCCGGTCGGGGCCGACGGCATCCGCAACCTCATGGACTGGAAGTTCGCGCCGGACGGTTCGCTGTACGTCCTGGACTACGGGCGCGGATTCTTCACCTCCGACGCCAAGTCGGCGCTCTGGCACATCACATACAAGGGCGGCGAGGCGACCCCGTCCGCCGCCAACCTGGCGCGGAAGGCGGCGCAGTGAGACACGTGAGACACAGAACGGCAAAGCTGTGGACGGCCCTGCTCGCGTCGGTGGCGATGGTCCTCGGGCTGATGTCGGCGGTCGCCCACGGCCAGAGCGACGATCTGGCGGCCGATCAGGTCCTCACCTGGACGGCCGGTGACTCGATCGAGAAGTACGCCTCGTTCCCGACCACCGCGGTGGCGGGGAGGACGACGATCGTGTTCGAGAACAGCACGGCGACCGGCAACACCATGGGTATGCCGCACACGCTGACCTTCGACGTGTCCGATCCCGAGTACAACAACGACGTACCGCTGAACATCCTCGCCAATCCCAGCGACGACCAGGGCGGGAAACACACCGCCGAGGTCACGCTCACTCCTGGCCGGTACCGCTTCCACTGCACCATCCCCGGCCACGGCGCGATGCAGGGGATCCTGACCGTCACCGAGGGCGGTGGCGAGGACACCACGGCGCCCGACACGACGGCGAAGGTCGACGGCGACAAGAACGCCGACGGCGCCTATATCGGCCAGGCCACCGTGACCGTGTCGGCGACCGACGCCGGCTCGGGTGTGGACAAGATCGAGTACGCGGTCGGTGCGGCCGGCGCCTGGCAGGCGTACACCACGCCGGTCGTGGTGAACGAGGTCGGCACGCACAAGATCCGCTACCGGGCCGCTGACAAGGCCGGGAACATCGCCGCGGAGAAGGCGGTCGACTTCTCCGTCGTCGCCCCGCCGACGGACGACAAGACCCCGCCAGAGACCTCGGCGACGGTGAGCGGCGAGAAGAACGACCAGGGCCAGTATCTGGGCATGGCCACGGTCACGGTGACCGCATCCGACACCGGCTCGGGCGTCAACACCATCGAGTACGCGATCGGCACGAGCGGCGCCTGGCAGCCGTACACGGCCCCGGTGATGGTGCATGAGGCGGGCACGCACAAGGTCCGCTACAAGGCGACCGACAAGGCCGGGAACGCGGCCGTCGAGAAGTCCGTGGACTTCACGGTCGTCACGCCGCCGGCCGAGGACAAGACCCCGCCGGAGACCTCGGCCGGGGTGACCGGTCAGAAGAACTCCGACGGCGCGTACATCACCAGCGCCAAGGTGACGCTCACCGCGACCGACACCGGCTCCGGGGTCGACAAGGTCGAGTACTCCCTCGACGGCGGTCCCTACCTCGCCTACACCACGCCGGTCATCGTCGACCGGGTGGGCTTCCACACGGTTCTGCACCGGGCCACGGACAAGGCGGGCAACACCTCCCAGGCGCAGAAGGTGACGTTCACGGTCGCCGAGGGCGGCGGGGTCCCGGCGCCCAACTGCCCCGAGTGGGACGAGCGGTTGACGGTGATCGTCGGCACGGTCGACACGGGTGTGCCCAACCGCATCACCCGCAGCCGCTGCACCATCAACGAGCTGATCGAGGACGAGAAGGACTGGTCCTCGCACGCGCTGTTCCTCAAGCACGTGGACAAGGTCCTCGACCAACTGCTCGCGGACGGCGTCATCGACCAGCGCGAGCACCGGAAGATCTACAAGGCGGCCAAGCAGTCCGGCATCGGTGAGCCGGGCCGGCACACCGGCTACCGCGATCTGTTCGACGGCACGCAGGCATCGTTCAGCAAGTGGCAGCATGTGGGCGGCGGTTCGTTCGGCCTGGGCGCCGACGGGTCGATGACGAGCGGCACCACCAAGGGCGGCCTCGGCATGCTGTGGTTCCCGCAGCGGCAGTACGGGGACTTCTCGCTGAAGCTGCAGTGGCGGGACGATGCTCCCGGCACGGGCAACGCCAACAGCGGTGTATTCGTGCGCTTCCCGTACGTCCACGACAATCCGGAGGAGCCGCGTCCCGAGTGGGTCGCCATCAAGTACGGCCATGAGGTGCAGGTCCTGGACCGGCCGGACGGCGACATGTACAAGACCGGCTCGATCTACGGCTTCGACCGGGTCGGACTCGGCGGTGCAGGTGTGACGCCGAAAGGCACCTGGAACGACTACGAGATCCGGGTGGTCGGCCAGCACTACTCGGTGTACCGCAACGGCGTCCTGATCAATGAGTTCGACAATGTGGGCGGCCAGGAGTTCGTACCGCCGCGCGCCGACGACCCGGGCACGGACGGCCGGCGGTACTCCTCCGGCTATATCGGGCTCCAGGTCCACGGCACGACGGACGTGATCTCGTACCGCAATATCCGCATCCAGGAGCTGTAGCCCCCCGGACCGGCTCGCCGTCGGCTCCCTTTCCGCAGGCGGGAAGGGAGCCGACGGCTACTCAATCGCTCTCCTTCTCTTTCTCCTTCTCCTTCTTGGCGCGGCTCGGCTGTACCCGCTTCGGCTCGCCCGGCATCTTCGGATAGTCCGGCGGGTACGGCAGATCGCCCAGGCCGTGGTCGCGCTCGTCCTTGCGGGCGAGCTCCAGCAGGCTCTCCAGGGAGAAGGCGTGGTCGTCCATGTCGGCATGCACATCGCCGAGTTCGGCGTAGCGGGCGGGCATGGTCACCAGGTCGAAGTCGTACGGCGACACATCGTCGAGTTCGTCCCAGTGCAGCGGGGCCGAGACCGGGGCGTGCGGCTTGGGGCGTACGGAATAGGCGGAGGCGATGGTGCGGTCGCGGGCGGTCTGGTTGTAGTCGACGAAGATCCGCTCGCCGCGCTCCTCCTTCCACCAGGCCGTGGTCACCTTGCCCTCCATCCGCCGCTCCAGCTCGCGGCCGACGGCGATGGCCGACCGCCGCACATGCGTGAAGTCCCAGCGCGGCTCGATCGGTACGAAGACATGGAGGCCGCGGCCGCCGGAAGTCTTGGGCCAGCCGCGCAGGCCGTGCTCGTCGAGGATCACGCGCAGTTGGTGTGCGGCCCTGACGGCGTCGTTGAAGTCGGTGCCCGGCTGCGGGTCCAGGTCGATGCGCAGCTCGTCCGGGTGGTCGACGGCGTCTCCGCGTACCGGCCAGGGGTGGAAGGTCAGCGTGCCGAGGTTGGCCGCCCAGATCACGGCAGCGACCTCGGTCGGGCGCATCTCGTCGGCGGACCGTCCGCTGGGGAAGGAGATATGGGCCGTCGGGATCCAGTCGGGGAGGTATTTGGGCACGCGTTTCTGGAAGAAGGACTCGCCCTCGACGCCGTCGGGGTAGCGCTCCAGAGTGGTGGGGCGGTCGCGCAGGGCGCGGGTGATCCCCTCCCCCACGGCCAGGTAGTACTGGGCCACGTCCAGCTTGGTGAAGCCCCGCTCGGGAAAGTAGATCTTGTCCGGATTGGACAGCCGGACGGTGCGCCCGCCGGCCTCCAGTTCCACCGCTGCACCCATGTGCGCCACGGTAGGCCGAGCGCAGATATGCCGCATATCGGGCAGAATCAATGCATGGATCTTCCTGTGATGCCGCCCGTCAAGCCGATGCTGGCCAAGCCAGTGAAGAAGATCCCGCCGGGTATGCAGTACGAGGCCAAATGGGACGGCTTCCGGGCGATCGTCCACCGGGACGGCGATGAGCTGGTGATCGGCTCCAGGACCGGCAAGCCGCTCACCCGCTACTTCCCCGAGCTGGCCGACGATCTGCTGGCCAATCTCCCCGACCGCTGTGTCGTCGACGGCGAGATCGTCATCGCGCACGAGGGGCGGCTGGACTTCGACAAGCTCACCGAGCGTATTCACCCGGCCGAGTCCCGGGTGAGACTGCTCGCCGAACAGACCCCGGCGAGCTTTGTCGCCTTCGATCTGCTCGCCATCGGTGACGAGGCTCTGCTGGACGCGCCGCTCTCGGTGCGGCGCACCACTCTGGCCGCCGCACTGGCCGACGCCGAGCCGCCGGTACATCTCGCGCCCGCCACCACCGACGCCGAGCTGGCGCAGGAGTGGTTCGAGCGGTACGAGGGCGCGGGACTCGACGGGATCATCGCCAAACCGCTGGACCTGCCGTACCGGCCGGACGCCCGGCTGATGTTCAAGATCAAGCACGAGCGCACGGCGGACACCGTGGTGGCCGGCTACCGCTTCCACAAGAGTGGCCCGATCGTCGGCTCACTGCTCCTGGGCCTGTACGACGACTCGGGCGCGCTCCAGCATGTGGGCGTCTGCGCCGCGTTCTCCATGAAGCGGCGCGAGGAGCTGGTCCAGGAGCTCGAGCCGCTGCGGATGGATCCCCCGGACGACCATCCATGGGCGGCATGGACGGACGAGAGCGCCCATGAGAGCGCCCGGCTGCCCGGTGCGACCAGCCGCTGGACCGGCAAGAAGGACCTCTCCTGGGTGGCGCTGCGGCCCGAGCGGGTGATCGAGGTCGCCTACGACCACATGGAGGGCGACCGCTTCCGGCACACCGCTCAGTTCCGCCGGTGGCGGCCGGACCGTGATCCCAACGGTTGCACCTATTCGCAGCTGGAGGAACCGGTGCGGTACGACCTGTCCGAGGTGCTGTCACCCCCTGGAGAGTGAGCAGGGCCCTGGCCCGGACTGCCGCCCGGCGACGGCGGCTCGACCGGCTGCGCGATCCCGAGACCGGCTGCGCGATCCCGAGACCGTCTTCGGTGATCAACTCACCGACTGCGAGAGCTGGTTGGCGACCGAGGACGCATTGTGCGCCCGCCGTCTGCGCGAGCGCAGCGACGGCTCACTGCCCTGACACCCCTGGCCCCGCAGGTCATTCACGCGTGGAGCGCCTCGATCTTCTTCGCCTACGCGGCCGGGACGGCATGGCGCTTGATCGTCAAGGAAAGGATCGGCAACCCCGTCAACCCCTTTGCCACAACGGCCACTTCACACATAAAGGGCCACAGCAGTAACCGGCCGCCACTGTCCGTCACTTCTCTTTCGCCGCAGGACCACCGATGAAGGAGCCTCGACCGCGTTCGCGTAAGGTATGTCGGCGGTGCCGCCGGAGGCGTACGGCCGGGCGAGCCGGGCAGTGCGCACTTCTCGTACGACACCGTCGTTCCTGACCAGTTCGACCGGGAGACGTTCGGCAGGATCGCCGCGCTGTTTCGCCCTTCAGTTCCTTGCGTACGCCCATGGTCGGCTCCTCAAAGGGTGATCCGAAACGGTTGCCGCACAGAGACAATCCCGCCGTCAAAGCCGGAAACCCGTCCGGTACGTATGGAGGGGTAGGACGCCGACCGCCGGCGCCCGACGGAAGAAGCAGAGAAGGACTACACGTGACCGCGTCACCCCTCATCCCCGTACCGATCCCCGATGGCGTCGCCGCGCTGATCGGGTCCTGCATGCCGATCCACATTCTGCAGGCGGAGATCGACGCCGAGTGCGCCGTGCGTGAGGTGTACCGGTTCCGTGGGCCGCTGTGCGCGGAGGACCGGGCGGACCGTGAGCACGCGCTGTCCACGCTGGCGATGTCCAACAAGATCCTGGCCGCATACAACCCGCGACTGATCATCAAGCCGGGCCGCACCTACTGACCCGCCGCGTCCGGGCGACGATCCCGGGACATCAGATCCGCTGCGCCTCGGGGGAGCCCTGGAAGGCGCGGCGGTAGGCGTGCGGGCTGGTGCCGACCTGCCGTTTGAAGCGGTCGCGGAACGCCGTCGGTGAGCCGAAGCCGACCTGGGTGGCGATCCGGTCCACCGAGTACGACGTCGTCTCCAGCAGATACTGGGCCTGGCGGACACGGGCCCGGTGCAGCCACTGCACGGGTGTGGTCGCCGTCTGTTCGCGGAAGCGGCGGTTGAGGGTGCGGGTGCTCAGGCCCGCGTGCGCCGCGATGTCGCCGACCGTGAGCTCGCGCCCGGCGTTCTCCTCCACCCAGCGCAGCAGAGGTTCCAGGGTCGCGCCGTCCGGGTTCGGCGGCTGGTCGTGAACGATGAACTGCGCCTGCCCGCCCTCGCGTTCCAGCGGCATCACCGACAGCCGTGCCGCGTCCGCCGCCACCGCCGAGCCGTGGTCCCGGCGGATCATGTGCAGACACAGGTCGAGCCCTGCGGCGGCCCCGGCCGAGGTCAGGAACTGTCCGTTGTCGACATACAGCACATCGGGGTCCACCTCGACCTCGGGGTGCAGTGCGGCGAGCCCGGCCGCGCCGAGCCAGTGGGTGGTGGCACGCAGGCCGTCCAGCAGTCCGGTGGCGGCGAGGACGAACGCGCCGGCGCAGATCGAGGCGATACGAGTACCGCGAGCGGCAGCTGCCCGCAGCGCGTCGAGCACCTCGGGCGGGACCGGCACGGTCGGATCGGCGCAGCCCGGCAGGATGATCGTGTCCGCCTCGGCCAGCGCTTCCAGGCCGAAGGGCGCGCGCAGCGTGAACGCGCCCGCGTCGACCTCGTCCGCCGGAGCGCAGACCCGGACCCGGTACGGGGCCCTGCCGTCGGGCAGCCGGGTGCGGGCGAACACTTCGAGCGGCGTGGACAGGTCGAAGGCGATGACCCCGTCCAGGGCGAGTACGGCCACGGTGTGCATGGCCATAATGTAGGCGCCCGAGGCTTTCCGGCCAAGAGGCTGTGAGCTGCTCTTCTGTGCCGAAAGCCACTGCGAGAGGGCCTGGCGGGAATCCGTTGGAGGGTGGCATTAATGCCACTGTCCTTCGTCGTCGGCGCTCATTAGCGTCGGTCCGGCCGCCCGCCGGGGGCGGCTCTTCACGAAATTCCCGAGACATAAGGACTGGTGCCGGATGCTCGCCCAGATCGTTCTGTTCGACGGCTCCGACCCGTTGAACGTCACCGCCCCGTACGAAGTGCTCGGCGCCGGCGGCATGGGCATGCGCCGGGGCACGGTCTGGAGTGCCCGCGGCGCGGCCCCCCTCCTCGACGGCCGGTCGGCATGACCAAGATCCTGCTCATCGTCCATGTCCTGGCCGCGATCATCGCGATCGGCCCGGTGACCGTCGCGGCCAGCGCGTTCCCGGCCGCCGCCCGCCGTGCCGCGGCCGAGTCCGACAGCGACCAGGCGCTCGGTG
This sequence comes from Streptomyces sp. NPDC002730, assembly GCF_042888805.1. Taxonomy (NCBI): domain Bacteria; kingdom Bacillati; phylum Actinomycetota; class Actinomycetes; order Kitasatosporales; family Streptomycetaceae; genus Streptomyces; species Streptomyces sp. NPDC002730. Next base: position 25,861 of record NZ_JBIAQG010000015.1, on the reverse strand, counting down.
CCGTACGCAATCTCCACCGCATCTGCCGCGTCTACGCGACCGTCGGTGTCGTCGTGCCCGTCTTCGGTCTCGCCACCGCCAACAGCCTGCATGTCCTCGGCGACGCCTGGTTGATCGTCTCCATCGTGCTCACGACGGTCGCCGCCGGAGTCCTCGCACTACTGGTACTGCCCGGGCAGAGCGCGGTCCTGGAGAACCTCGGCGCCGTCGCCTCCGCCAAGCTCGCCATGTCCACGGGGGTGTTCAATCTGCTGTGGGCGACCGTCACGGTCCTGATGATCGTGCGGCCCGGATCCACGACAGGCGCGTGACGCGCGGCATGACGAGGGCATGACCCGCCCGGACCGCCGCCGCATGCGCCCGACCCGGGGTTGTGCGCCCTCGGCGTTCACTCCAGGAAGACACCGTCGACGTACACCCAGGCGCCGCCGTGCCGTTCGAAGCTGCTGCGCTCGTGCAGTTCGCCGCGCTTGCCGTGGTGCCGGTAGCGGACGCGGAAGGTGACCGTTCCCGAGGAGTGGAAGGGGCTGCCGTCCGTGGTCTGAAGGATCTCCAGCCCCTGCCAGTGCATACCGGGGTCGGGTTCGAGGTGCGGCGGCCGGGTCGCGGGGTGCCAGGTGCGCAGCAGATACGCAGCGTCCTGGGCCACGAAGGCGCTGTAGCGGGAGCGCATCAGCAGCTCGGCGGTGGGGGCTGCGTGCTCGCCCGAGTGGAAGCGGCCGCAGCACTCGCCGTAGGCCGCGGGTAGCCCGCAGGGGCAGGGCGAGTCTTTGGTCAGGGCGGGTGGGGCGGTGCGTTTGGGGCGTGAGCTGCGTCGGGACATGACTCCATTTTCCAGCCATTGCACGAATGGGCCCGCGCGTGGCTTCCGGGTCACGAGCGATCTCCGTATGCTCCTGCGCCGGACGCGACAGTTACCGTCGGTAAGGGGTTGGGGATGGATCGGGTGGGAAACACACGACGCACCTTCATGGCGGGAGCTGCGGCGGTCGGCGGCACAGCGGCGCTGACCTCGGCGGAAACGGCTGCCGCGGCCATCGCGGCGGAACGCACCGCCGTCCACGGCACACCTGCCGCTCCGGCCGCGCAGTCGGTCGCCGTACTCGGCGGCGGGGTCGCCGGACTCACCGCCGCTCACGAACTGGCCGACCGCGGATTCCGGGTCACCGTCTACGAGCGCAGAGCACTGGGCGGCAAGGCCCGCAGCATGGACGTCCCGAACAGCGCGAAGGGCGGCCGCCGGCCGCTGCCCGCCGAGCACGGCTTCCGCTTCATCCCCGGCATCTACCACAACCTGCCGGACACGATGCGGCGCATCCCGTACCCGGGAAACGCCAACGGGGTCTGGGACAACCTGGTGGCGCCACCCGAGATGTCGTTCGCCCGCACCGGGCGCGAGGACTTACGGATCCCGCTGCCCTGGCCGGGCCACAAGCCGGCCCAGCTCACACTCGACGAGATCCGCCGCGCCCTGACCGCCGCGCTGGACACGGCCCTGGGCATCCCGGCCCATGAGACGGCCTACTTCGTGAACCGCGGGCTCGTCTTCCTCACCAGCTGCGACGAGCGGCGCGACGAGGCCTGGGAGCGCACGCCGTGGTGGGAGTTCATCCGGGCCGAGCGGATGAGCTACGACTACCAGCGCGTCCTGGCCGTCGGACTCACCCGGAACATCGTCGCGACCAAGGCCGAGGAGGCCAGCACCCGTACGGTCGCCACTCTCCTCGAGGCCTTCGTCTTCAATGCGCTGGGCCGGGGCGCCGACGGACCGCTCGACCGGATACTCAACGCCCCCACCAATGAGGCATGGATCGACCCCTGGGTGACCCATCTGGAGAAGCTGGGCGTCCAGTTCAAGATCGGCTGGACGGTACGGGAGGTGAAGTACGGCTCCGGGCGGGTCACGGCCGCGATGATCGAGGACCCGCAGGGCGTGCGCCGGCCGGTCACCGCCGACCACTACATCTCGGCGATGCCGGTGGAGCACGCGCGGCGGACCTGGGGAGCCGAGCTGCGCGCGGCGGACTCGCAACTGGCGCGCTGCGACAACCTGGAGACGGACTGGATGACGGGCATTCAGTTCTATCTGACCGAGCGGGCTCCGTTGCTCAACGGGCACCTCAACTGCATTGACTCTCCATGGTCCCTGACAGCCATTCAACAGGCGGGACACTGGCCGTCCCGGAACTTCCCGGCCGACTACGGCGACGGCGTGGCGGTGGACTGCCTGTCCGTGGACATCTCCGAGTGGGACAAGGCCGGCATCCTGTACGGGAAGACCGCCAAGCAATGCACCCGTGCGGAGGTCGCCCGGGAGGTGTGGGCCCAGCTCAAGGCGAGTGTCAACGACACGGGCCGCACGGTGCTCAAGGACGGCGCGCTGCACTCCTGGTTCCTCGACCCGGGCGTGGCCGGCCTCGGCACCCCGAACCCGACCAATGAGGACGAGCTCCTCATCCACCCGGTCGGCACCTTCCACAACCGCCCGAAGGCAGCCACCCGGATCCCCAACTTCTTCCTGGCCGGCGACTATGTCGCCGTCGACATCGACCTGGCCACGATGGAGGGAGCCAACGCCTCGGCCCGCGCGGCCGTCAACGCCCTGCTGGACAACGTCGGTTCACCGGCGGCGCGCTGCACGGTGAAGCCACTCTTCCGCGCCCCGGAGATCGAGCTGATGAAGCGCCACGACCGCACCCGCTACCGGCTGGGGCTGCGCAATGCGTTCGACCTGGGCTGAGGGGTTCAACGCCGGGCATCCCACGGCCCGTTCACCCCGTTGCGATCACATGAAATCCGGACGGCCGGTGTGCCCGGGACCCACACCCGGGCACACCGGCACCGCCCCCTCAGTGGTGGCCGTGGCTGCGCGGGTAGGCGTACCCCACCTGGATCTCGTCGATCTGCAGCTGCTTGTAGAACCGGGGCACGGTCTCCTTCGACCAGGTGCTGTCGACGTCCAGCTTGATGTAGCGCGCGCGGACCCCGAGGTCGAGGAAGCGGGTCCCGCGGGCGCTCTCCAGGACGCCTGCCTCGACCTGACGCCAGGTCGCGCCGTCGTTGCTCACCGAGACCGTGTAGTCCTTGATGCGGGCGGAGTCCTCGGCCCTGCCGAAGGTCTCCCTGTTGTAGGTGGGCGACCACTCGCGCTGGTTGATCGCCAGGTACTGGGCCCTCCTGACCTTGCCGAGGTCCAGGGTCAGCGCCACGGGAAGAACACCCTTGTTGTCGTAGTACGTGGTGAAGTCGCCGTCGGCGATCGCCGACTCGCTCGCCTTGACCCGTCCCGTCGGGTAGACGCCTTCGCGGTTCCGGCCGGTGTCGACACTGAAGACCGTGTCGTACGGGTCCCACGCAGTGATGCCCTTGATGGTGAGGCTGCCGCCCTGCTGGTCGAACTTCATGCGCTTGCCGGTCCGCAGATCGGTGACCCGCTTGACGCGATAGCCGTTGTCGCGGATTTTCACCTCGTCACCGCTCGTCGGCCGAGTGGTGACATGGACGTACTGCCGGGTGCGGTCGGTCCTGCTGATCGTAAGGTAGCCGTAGGCGCCGTTGTTCCAGGCGCCCGGCTGCATCCCGCCGTACATGTAACCGCCGCCCTCGACTCCGGAGAGCGACTTCCAGATCGGCGGGAGATAGTTCTGCATATAGTCGGTGAACTTCTGCTGCTGGGGCGGGAATGTGCCGTCGACCATGGCGGTGAGGTCCATCAGGGACTTGATCGACGTTCCTGCGTTGGCGACATAGCGGCCGACGTTGAGTCCCGTGGTGACAGGCCGGTCCTGGCCGTCGTACCACCAGGAGCCCGAGTCGGGGACCTTGTAACAGGACTCGGTCAGCCGCGGCATCGGGGTCCAGATCGCCGACGGCTGGTCGTACGTCGGTGTCATCCCGGTCTTCTGCTCATGGGACACCATGTCCATGATCGTGGTGTCCTCATTGTTGTTGCTGAGCGTCATGTCCGGGCGCTTCTCCCGGATCTGCTCGTAGAGCTTGTTCTCTTCCCAGTACGCGTTGTCGTTGTCGATCCAGAACCCGGACAGCTTCGGATAGTTGGCCATGACCTCGAAGAAGTTGTCGTACGAGAACTCACCGAAGCCCGGGCGCTGGGTGAGGTCGACATCGCGGCCCTTGTAGGCGGAGTAGGCCTGGGAGTCGAGAGTCTCGAAGCCCTGTTCCTTGTGCCACTGCGGGTCGTCGGTCATATAGAGGATGACCTTGAGACCTTTGGCGTTCGCGGCCTTGATGAGCTCGCCGAGGATGTCGCGCTCGGTGGAGCAGCTGCCGGGGATCCTGGACGGCCAGGGGCGGGCGTAGCCGAGGCGCGAGTGGAAGGTCGCGAGGACTATGTAGCTCGCCTTGAGCTTCTTCGCCTCGTCGACCCAGTAGTCGGCGTTCCAGCCGCCGTCGGTGACGGCCTTCTCCCACTCCTTGCAGTCCTTGTGGATGGGCCGGGTGAACATGCCCCAGTGCAGGAAGAGTCCGGCGGTGGCATTGCGCAGCATGGCCTCGCGCGGAGGGTTCTGCGCGGCGACAGCGGGGTCCGCCTGTGCGACCGGTTCGGGCTTGGGCCGGGCGGCGGACGGGGCCGACAGCAGCAGCCCGCACAGGAGCGAAAGGACGGCTGTCCAGGCGAAGGAGACGGTGCGGCGCCTCATGGGTACGTCACCTCGGTTCCATTGACGAAGACCTTGCGGATGGTCGAGTCCCGCGCAGGGCCGATGATGTTGGGGTTGGCCATATTGGTGAATTCGCAGCGCTCGATATGGACGCCTACGAAGGGATCGGACTCCAGGCCCTCGAGATTGATGGCACGGCGGGCCCCGTCGTGGACCATGTCCTCGACCTTGATGTTGCGGATGATCGCCGGACGGCTGCCTTCCTGATTGCTGTAGCGCGTGGTCAGGTAGATGCAGTCCCGGTCGATGGCGCGGCCGGTGAACCGCCGGACGTACACGCCGTCGATGGAGCCGCCGCGCTTTTTGTTGGTCTTGATGAAGACCGGGTGGCGGGGGTTGAAGCGGCCGGGGAAGTCGAGCGGATTGATGCGGCAGTCCTCGGCGAAGACGTTCCGTACGCCGCCGGACATCTCGCTGCCGACGGCGATACCGCCCCAACGGCCGGAGAAGACACAGTCGCGTACAACGATGTTCTCGCTGGGCACGCCGACCCTGAGACCGTCCTCGTCCCGGCCTGACTTGACCGCGATCGAGTCGTCCTCGGTGTGGAAGCGGCAGCCGGTGATCAGGACGTCGGAGCAGCATTCGGGGTCCACGCCGTCGCTGTTGTTGATCCGGCCGACGACATCGACGTCCTTCAGCGTGACATTGCGGCAGAGCACCGGATGGATGGTCCACATGGGAGGTTCGAGGACGGTGACATCCTGCAGCAGGATGTTGCGGCAGTTGTAGAACTGGATCATGTTTGGCCGCAGATGGTGCCCGGCGCCGAAGACCCGCTCCTTGACCGGCACGCCCTCGGTGCCCATACGGCGCAGCTCGGCCTGGTCGATCAGAGCGTTGCCGCCCGGGTCGCGCCAGCTCTTCCAGGGGCCGTCCATGCCCTGGCCGTCGAGGGTGCCCTTGCCGGTGATGGCGAGGTTCTTCTGCCCGTAGGCGTAGATGAAGGACGAATAGTTGTAGCACTCGGTGCCTTCCCAGCGGGTCAGCACCACCGGCAGATAGTCCGCCGGGTCCATCGAGAAGAGGACCGTGGCTCCTTCCTCCACATGCAGGTCCACATTGCTGCGCAGATGGATCGCGCCGGTGAGAAATCGGCCGGGCGGCACGATCACATGGCCGCCGCCGGCCGTGTGACAGGCCTTGATCGCGCGTCTGAAGGCTTCGGTGTTCTTGGTGACGCCGTCGCCGACCGCGCCGTGGTCGGTGATGTCGAAGCGCCGCCGGTGGAACGTGGGCGGGCGGATGCGGGCGAGGATGTCCGGGACCCTGTCCCAGGGGTCGCGGGCGAGTCCGGTCACGGTGGCCTCGGCCGCCGCGACCGTCTCGGCCGAGATCACCGACGGGAGGATCGCGGCCGCGGCCGCAGCGCCCGCGTAGGTGAGGAAGGAGCGTCGGTTCGTCGGGAACGGCTGCACGGAGGTCACCTCTCAGTCCTTCGGGCGGGTTACGGCGATCAGGCCTCGTCGAGTCCGCTCCGGATCAGCCGCTTCATCGCTTCCGTCTGCTGCTCGGGTCCCGTTCACGGACACCTTGTGAAAGGTCAGGTCGTCGGTGAAGGCGACGGTGTCCGGGCCGCGGACCCCGGTGAAGATGCAGTGCGACAGATGGACGCCGGACAGCCGGTCCGTCTCCAGACCCACCAGGTTGAGGACCGCGCGTGCGCCGTCGATCTGTATCTCGGAGAGATGGATGTTCCGTACGGAGACGGGCAGTGTGCCGCCCTCGCCGCCGTTGTAGGCCATGGTGACGAAGACGACTTCCCGGTCCACGGCGCGTCCGGTGAGTTTCCGCACGTACACACCGTCGATATAGCTGCCGCGCTTCTTGCTCGCCTTGACGTAGAGCGGATACTTCACCGGGTAATGCCCGGGGAAATCAGGGGCATTGACCCGGCATCGCTCGGCGAAGACGTTCCGTACGCCGCCGGACATCTCGCTGCCGACCGTGATGCCGCCCCACCGGCCGGAGAAGGCGCAGTCCTGGACGACGATGTTCTCGCTCGGTACACCGACCCGGTGGCCGTCCTCGTCCCGGCCGGACTTCACCGCGATGCAGTCGTCATTGGTATGGAAACGGCAGCCGCTGATATGGACGTAACTGGAGGATTCAGGATCGCAGCCGTCGGTGTTGTAGAGGATGCTCTCGACGGTGATGTTGCGGACCGTCACATTGGTGGAGAGGACCGGATGCACGGTCCACATCGGCGGATCGACGATCGTGAGATCACTGACCAGCACATTGCGGCAGCGGTTGAACTGCACCATCTTGGGCCGAAGACAGTGGCCGGCGCCGAAGATCCGTTCCTTGACGGGTACGCCGGTGGAGCCCATCCGGCGCAGCAGCTTCTGGTCCGGACCCTGCAGACCGCTGGTGCGGTACCAGCTCTCCCATGGGCCGAGCCGCGCCTGGCCGTTGAGCGTGCCGCGGCCGGTGACGCCGACGTTCTGCTGCCCGTAGGCGTAGATGAAGGGCGAGTAGTTGTAGCACTCGGTGCCCTCCCAGCGGGTGAGCACGGCGGGCAGGTAGTCGGCCGGGTCGGGGCTGAAGGCGAGCGTGGCGCCCTCGCCGACATGGAGATCCACATTGCTGCGCAGATGGATCGCACCGGTCAGGAAGGTGCCGGCCGGGACCACGACATGGCCGCCGCCCGCACGGTGACAGTCGGCGATCGCGGCGCGTATGGCGGCCGTGTTCTTCGTCAGCCCGTCCCCCACCGCCCCGTAGTCGGTGATGTCGAAACACCGCCTGCGGAATGTGGGCGGACGGATCCGGGCGAGGATGCGGGGCACCTGTCTCCAGCCGTCGTGGCAGCCGGATTCGGCGTCGCCAGGGGCGGCATCGGCACGGCCGGCGGCGGCCGTGGGCAGCAGCGTGCCCGCTGCGAGCACGCCGCCGGCCTCCAGGGCCGAACGGCGCGAGTGGTGCGGACGCATGACACAACACCTCTCCATCGGGGGTGGGGGCAGGGCCGGGTGAGGAACGGAAGCGAGCGAGGTCAGCGGGCGGTCCGGTCCTCCTTCACGCGGGTCACCAACTGCGTCGGGTTCACAAAGCGCAGCGCGATCACCAGCAGCACCAACATCGACAGCGTGTACATCACGGCCATCGCGTCGATGGACTGCTGGGTACGGATACCTGCGGAGAACACCGCGTAGTAGAGCGCCACGATGAGGGTCTGGCTGTCGGGGCCCGCGGTGAGGAAGGTCAGCTCGAACATGCCGACGGTCCTGACCAGGACGAGGACGGACGCGGCGAGAATGCCCGGCACGAGCAGGGGCGCCAGGATCCGCAGCAGAACCGCGCGCGTCCCGGCCCCGCACATCCGGGCCGCCGCCTCGATACGCGGATCGATCTGCTCGATGAACGGCGTCATCGTCAGCACCACGAAGGGCACCGAAGGCACCAGATTGGCCAGCACCACTCCGGTGAGCGTGCCGGCCAGCTGGAACTTGTAGAGCACCGTCGCGAGGGGGATGCCGTAGGTGATTGGCGGGACCAGGATCGGCAGCAGGAACAGCAGCAGCACCAGCCGTTTGCCGGGGAAGTCACGGCGGGCGAGAGCGTACGCGGCCGGGACACCGACGAGAACCGAGATACCGACGACGAGTACGGAGGCCAGAGCGGTGGTCCAGAAGACCTGGCCGAGGGAGAACTCGCGCCAGGCCGAGCCGTACCACTTCGTCGTCCAGCCGTCCGGCAGCCAGCTGGTGAACCAGCGGGTGCCGAAGGAGTCGACCAGCGGTACGCCGATGACTCCGGCGAGGTTGATGAAGAAGAAGCCGAAGACGAGCCCGGTCACCCAGGTGACGGGGCGTCCGAAGCGGTGCTTCTTGCGTACCGACTTTTTCTCCGGGGTGGGCGCGGTCACCGGATCGTGGGTGTCCAGGAGTTCGGCCATCAGCCCTTGCCTCCCGTTGAGCCGCGGTACAGCATCGAGCGCCACGCGAGCACCAGGATCACGACCATGAGCATCACCGCGGCCATCACCATCGCGATCGCCGAGCCGAGGGAGTAGTCGAACTTCTGGAAGGCCGCCTGGTACGCCTCGATCGAGATCACATGCGTACTCCCGCGCGGGTCACCGACGAGCTGCGCCGACGGGAAGACCGCGAAGGCCAGGACGAACGAGAGACAGAAGGTGATCGCAAGTCCCGGGGCGAGCAGCGGCAGCATCACATGACGGAACCGCTGCCGCCGGTTCGCCCCGAGCGTGGCCGCCGCCTGCTCGAGGCTTGGGTCGATACCGGTGAGATAGGAGAGCGTGAGCAGATAGGAGAAGGGAAAGCCGGTGATCACCAAGGAGGCGAACACGCCCCAGTAGTTGTGCACCAGCGTGAGTGGCTCGTCGATGACGCCGATGCCCAACAGGGCTTTGTTCAGCCAGCCGTTCGGGCCGAGATAGCCGAGCAGGCCCTCGGCGGTGAGAACGGTGCCGAGCGTGATCGGCATGACCAGCAGGGTGGTGACGAGCCGACGGCCACGGAAGGTGCCACGGGTGCGGAAGGCGACGGGGACGGCGGCGAGACAGTTCACCAGGGCGACGGGCACGGCCAGTTCGAGGGTGATCCAGATCGTCTCGCGCAGATACGGGTCGGAGAAGAACTCCCGGTAGTTGGCGAGCGCGCCGCCGCCTTCCTGCGGCTGGAAGGAGAGCTGGAGGCCGTAGAGGAAGGGGTAGCAGAAGAGGAGTACGAGAAAGAGGGCGCCGGGCGCGAGGAGAATCAGCGTCCGGTCGACGCCACGCTCGGCAAGCCGATGCCGCAGCGCGAGGCGGGTCCGCGTGGCGGCGGGTGTGGAGGTCATGGCCTCACCCCTGCTGTGCGTCCGGAGCACAACGGGCCTGCGCCTGGTGCGGCGTCGAGGAGCCTGTGCGCCCGGACGACCTGCCCTCTCGCACGGCCGGTCGTGCCCACAAGCTGTGCGACACGGCCGATCGGCCCTCCCGTCCAGCCGATCGGCCGCTGCCTCATGACGTCACCGCCTTCTGGCGCGGGACGTCCTTGACCGGCTGCGGCGGCCGCTCGCCCTCCGAGGCGAAGACCAGGACCCGCTCGGGCGCCGCCGCCAGATCCACCCGGTCTCCTGGCGCAAGCCTGCCGCCGGTGCGGAAATGGACCTGCTGGCCGTCCGACAACCGTGCCTGTACGGCGAGTTCACGGCCGTGGTACTCGACGACCTCGATGCACGCCGGGATGCGCCCGTCGGCGTTCTCCCCCGCGACATCCAGGTCCTCGGGTCGTATCGCCGCGACGCCGCGGCCGCCCGCCGCGAGCGCGTCGCGGTCCAGGCCCGTCAGCTGCGCGTCGGCGAGCCGGAGCGAGAGCCGGTCGCCGGTCGCCGACGCGACCGTGACGTCCAGCATGTTGCGGTACCCCATGAAGCCGGCGACATAGCGATTCGCGGGCCTGCCGTACACCTCCTCGGGCGTGCCGACCTGCTGCATGATCCCGTCGCGCAGTACGACGAGGCGGTCGGCGAGAGACAGCGCCTCCTCCTGGTCGTGGGTGACGTACACCGTCGTCAGCCCCAGGCTCTGGTGCAGACGCCGGATCTCGGTGCGCATCTCCAGACGCAGCGAGGCATCGAGGTTGGAGAGCGGCTCGTCCATGAGGACCAGCCGCGGCTCCAGCACGATCGCGCGGGCGATCGCAACGCGCTGCTGCTGGCCGCCGGAGAGCTGGCCGGGCCGCTTGTGGGCGTGCTCGGTCAGCTGCACCAACTCCAGCGCCCGGTCCGCCCGGCGGGCGATGTCCGCCTTCGGCACCTTGGCCATCTTCAGACCGAAGGAGACATTGCCGCGGACGGTGAGGTGCGGAAAGAGCGCGTAGTTCTGGAAGACCATGCCGAAGCCTCGCCGCTCCGGCGCGATCCGGTCGATCCGCTCGTCATCGAGCCTGATCGCGCCGCCGGTGAGCGGGAGAAGCCCGGCCAGACAGTTCAGGGCGGTGGACTTGCCGCAGCCGGATGGCCCGAGGAGTGCGACGAACTCGCCACCCCGGATCTCGAGTTCCAGTTCCCGCAGCGCCGCGTGGCGGCCGAAGCTGCGGGACACCTTGTCCAGGCTGAGCGTGGAGAAACGGGACATCCCCTGATCCCCTTTACCGGCCCGCGACTTCGCGGTTCCACATGTCGAATGCCTTGACCTGCTGCTCGGCCGGCAGCGACGGCTTCTTCGGGAACTGGTCGATCCACCGGTCGAACTCCGGGACGCCGAACTCCTTCAGTGTGTTCTGCGACTTCTGCGGCGCCATCGTGACCGGCACGTTCTTGATCGCGGGCCCGGGGTAGAAGTAGCCGTCGTCGTACGCCTTGGCCTGCTGCTCGGGCGTGAGCATCCACTTGACCAGCTGGAGCGCCGCGGACATGGTGTCGGCGTCGACACCCTTGGGGACCACGGCGTACTGCGCGTCGGTCACCCAGGTCATCCTGTCGAAGTGCCCGGCCTTCATCTTCTTCGGCACGGTGCCGAGCGCACGCGGGTTGATGTACCAGCCGGTCGTCGACATCACCATGTCGTGCTGGCCGGAGGCGAGGTTCTTCATGGTCTCGGTGGTGCCCGAGCCGTAGACGCCGACGTACTTGTCCAGTTCCTTGAGGTACGCCCAGGTCTTGTCCCAGCCCTTCACCGGATCCCCGGGGTCCTTGTCGCCCAGCAGGTACGGCAGTCCCATCAGGAAGGTGCGGCCGGGGCCTGAGTTGGCCGGGTCGGCGTACTGGAACTTCTTGGGGTGCGCCTTGGCCCAGGCGAGGAGTTCCGCGGGGCTTTTCGGCGGGTTCTTGACCTTGTCGGGGTTGAACTCGACGAGCGGGCCCGAAGGGTAGTAGACGATCGCGGTGCCCTGGCCCTGCGCGAGCTTCTGCATCTCGGCGGCCGGCTCGAGATAGTCCGGGGTGCCGATGAGCGACTGGTGCTCCGTCATGGAGCTCCACAGCTTCTGCGAGAGCCCGGCGGCGAGGCCGTCCGTTCCGGTGAGTACGAGATCGATCTGGACGCGGCCTGCCTGCTGCTGCGCCTTGATCTTGCCCGCGAGGTCGGGGGCCGGGCCCTTGGAGTAGGTGACTTTGCCGATGATGTCAGGGTGCTTTTCGACGAACTCGTCGATCATGCCTTGGGTCAGCTGCAGGTTTCCCGCGACATCCAGGATGTCGAGCGTCACCGGCTTGCTGGGCTTCGCGGGGATCTTCCGCGGGGACTCGCCCTTTGATCCGGAGTCCCCGTTGCCGGGCGCGCCGCAGCCGGCGGCTGCCACGGCGAGCAGCAGTCCCGCGAGCGCGATCCTTGCTGAACGGTGGCGCAGTTGACGGGACATGGCGACTCGCACCCCTCTGATGAGATAGCGCTTACTCGGCCCTGTGCCCGAACAAGGTCCACCCCGCCAGGAGCCGTGTCAAGAGAGTGCGCCGGTTGAACTGCGAACTCGCAGTTCAACAGGGACTGTTGCGGGCTCGACGTCCTCGTCGCCGCCCATGATGCGGCCGAGCGCCTCGCCCGCGATCTGGCCCAGCCGGTCCCGCGGAACCGCTACCGTGGTCAGCGGCGGCGCGGAGAAGCGAGCCATGTCGATCTCGTCGAAGCCGGTCAGCGACATGTCGTCGGGCACCTTGACACCCAGTTCGCAGAAGCGGGCGAGCACGCCGAGCGCGACGAAGTCGTTGTACGCGATCACGGCCGTGGCGCCGCTCTCCAGGGCCGCGGGAGCCGCCGCGTAGCCCTCGTCGGTGGTGGATCCGCAGGGCACCGAGTGCACCTCGAGGCCGAAGGCTTCGGCACCTGAAAGGGCGCGCAGCCGCTCGCCGTTGGCCCAGGCGTGCTCCGGGCCCTCGAGATAGACGACCTTGCGGTGTCCGAGCTGTGCCAGATGCCCGCAGACGGCCATGATCCCTCGGAAGAAGTCCACTGTGATCGAGTGCAGTGCCAGGCCCGCGACCTGGCGGTTGGTGACCAGCATGGGGGTGCCGCGGCCGGCCAGCGCGGCGAGGTCGGCGCGCGGCATCCGGGGCGAGCAGAGCAGCAGCCCGTCCGCGTAACGGATCAGGTCCTCGGTCAGCTCCCGTTCCACGTCCGGGTCTTCGTTGGAGTCCATCACCAGGACGCGGCTGCCGGCGTCCCGGGCCACGACGGAGACGGATTTGATGATGTCGTGGAAGTAGGGGTTCGCGAGATCGGGGACGAGCACACCGATGGTGCCGGAGCGGCCGCGCGCGAGGCCCTGGGCGGCGGCGCTGGGCCGGTAGCCCAGATCGCCGATGGCTGTCCTGACGCGCTCGGCGAGGTCGGGAGCGACGGTGTCCACGCCGTTCAGTACGCGGGAGACGGTCGCGACAGAGGCCCCGGCCTCCCGTGCGACATCGGCGATTGTGACCCTTTTGGCACGCTTCGAGGCAACCATCAGGACGCTCTCCTTAGCCCGCACGGTTGAGAAACCGGTTTCTCGCCTCAGGAAAGTAGCAGAGTACGAGGCCACCCGGACCATGGCAGTCACCCACGACCGGGCGCACCAGGTCGCGACAGCCGTACGGCCGGGCATCCCGGCCTCACCCGTCCGACCGGCGTCCGACCGGCGCCCGACCGTGCCGTAGGGCTGAACTCCTTACGGACCTGTGACGGCACGGCGCGCAACGCCGGTGAGCAGGGCTTCGGCCCGTAGCGTCGCAGCTATGCGTGTACTCGTCACAGGAGGCGCGGGCTTCATCGGCTCGCACATCGTCGCGGCTCTCGCCGCTCTCGGCCATGACCCGGTCGTGCTCGACGCCCTGCTCCCGGCGGCCCATCCGGAACCCCCGCCGATGCCCGACGCCGAATGGATCCACGGAGACGTCCGCGACCGGGCGGTGACGGCGCGCGCGCTGCGCGGCGTGGACGCGGTCTGCCACCAGGCGGCCATGGTCGGCCTCGGCAAGGACTTCGCGGACGCACCGGAGTACGTGGCCTGCAACGATCTCGGGACGGCCGTCCTGCTGACGGCCATGGCCGAGGCCGATGTCACGGAACTCGTGCTGGCGGGCTCCATGGTGGTCTACGGCGAGGGCCGCTACGACTGCCCGCGCCACGGGCAGGTGCGGCCGGGACCGCGCGCGGGCGGCGATCTCGCGGCCGGGCGCTTCGAGCCCCGCTGCCCCGACTGTGGCGCGGAGCTGACGTCCGGTCTGGTCGGCGAGGACGCTCCGACGGACCCGCGCAATGTGTACGCGACGACAAAGCTGGCCCAGGAGCATCTGGCCGCGGCGTGGGCCCGGGGCACGGGCGGGCGGGCCGTGGCGCTGCGCTACCACAATGTGTACGGGCCGGGGATGCCACGCGACACGCCGTACGCGGGGGTGGCCTCGTTCTTCCGGTCCGCGCTGGAGCGGGGTGAGGCGCCGCGGGTCTTCGAGGACGGCCACCAGCGGCGGGACTTCGTCCATGTACGGGACGTGGCGGACGCGAACGCGCTCGCACTGGAGGCGGTACACGGCCGCGAGGCGGGAGTGCTGACCGCGTACAACACGGGCAGCGGGACGCCGCACACGGTCGGTGAGATGGCGGGCGCGCTGGCCGCGGCGCACGGCGGTCCTGCGCCCGTGGTCACCGGGGAGTTCCGGCTGGGCGACGTACGGCACATCACCGCGGACTCGCGACGGATCAGGGCCGAGCTCGGCTGGAAGGCGCGGGTCGGCTTCGCGGAAGGGATGGCGGAGTTCGCCGCGAGCGGGCTGCGGGGTGGCGTGTCATGACGGGCGGCGGCGTGGATGTCGTACTTCCGTGTCTGAACGAGGCCGAGGCGCTGCCGTGGGTGCTTGAGCGGATCCCGGACGGATGGCGGGCGATCGTGGTGGACAACGGCTCGACGGACGACTCGGACCGGATCGCCCGCGGGCTGGGCGCGAAGGTGGTGTACGAAGGGCGGCGCGGCTTCGGGGCCGCGTGCCATGCGGGGCTACTGGCGGCGGAGGCGGAGTATGTCTGCTTCTGCGACTGTGACGCCTCACTGGATCCGGGGCTGCTGACCGGTTTTGTACGCCAAGTGGCGGACGGCGAGAGCGACTTGGTACTGGGCCGACGGCGGCCGCAGACCCGCGGGGCATGGCCGCCGCATGCGCGGGCCGGGAATCTGGCGCTGTCGCGGATGCTGCGCCGGCGCACCGGGCTGCGACTGCGCGATCTGGGCCCACTGCGGGCCGCACGCCGCGAGGATCTGCTCGCCCTGGCCCTGACCGACCGGCGCAGCGGCTACCCGCTCCAGATGGTGGTCCGCGCGGCGGACGCGGGCTGGCGGGTGACGGAGGTGGATGTCCCGTATCTGCCGAGATCGGGAAAGTCGAAGGTGACGGGGACGTGGCGGGGCACCTGGCAGGCGGTACGGGACATGCGTGCGGTGCTCGCGGAGCCGTCGGCGCGCGGGGTCGGGGGTGGTGTGCGATGAGTTCCTCATCCGCGGGCACGCTGCTCGTCATCGCCAAGGCCCCCGTACCCGGCCGGGTGAAGACCCGGCTCACCCCCGCGTACTCCCCCGCCGAAGCCGCCTGTCTCGCCGAGGCCGCTCTCCTCGACACCCTCGACGTCGTGCTCGCCACGCCCGCACGCCGACGGGTCCTTGTACTCGACGGTGTACCCGGCGACTGGCTGCCGGCCGGCATCGAGGTCGTACCGCAGTGCGCGGGCGGGCTCGACTCCCGGCTCGCCCATGCCTTCGGGCTCTGCGACGGACCCAGCCTGCTGATCGGAATGGACACCCCACAAGTGACAGTTGAACTCCTCACCCTCGGACTGGAGTTGGGCGACGGAGAGGCATCCTTCGGTCCGGCCGACGACGGCGGGTTCTGGGCGCTCGGGCTGGCCGAGCCGGATCCCGCGCTGCTGCTCGGGGTGCCGATGTCCGCGTCCAGGACCGGTGCCGTACAGCGAGAGCGGCTCACCGATGCCGGGCTGACGGTGAGTGATCTGCCGCTGCTGCGGGACGTCGACACGGCGGAAGACGCCCGGCTGGTCGCGGCCGAGACCCCGCACACCCGGTTCGCCGCGACCCTCGCCGCGCTCGCCGGGTCCGGGGCGCGATGACCGCGCCCGCCTGGCAGGCCGATCCGTACACCGACGCTCTGCGCACCGGCCGCGGCCCGCTCTTTCTGCGCCGCCCCGACGGCTGGCTGCTGCCGCTGGAGGTGGAACGCTGGTGCGCCGCGCCGGACGCCGCCGATCTGACCGTGCTGGAGCGCTGCCGAGGCGCGGTGCTCGACATCGGCTGCGGCCCGGGCCGTCTCGTCGCGGCGCTCGCCGAGCTGGGGCGGCCGACGCTGGGCATCGATGTGAGCCCAGAGGCGGTTGCCCGCACGGTACGGACGGGCGGCAGCGCGCTGCATCGCTCCGTCTTCGATCCGCTTCCCCGCGAAGGGAGTTGGGGTACGGCGCTGCTCATCGACGGCAATATCGGCATAGGCGGTGACCCCCGCGCCCTGCTGGCCCGCGTGTCCCGCCTCGTCGCCGAGGACGGTGTGCTGCTCGTGGAGACCAACCCGCTCGATGTGGACGAACGCGTCCAGGTCCGCGTCTTCGACGGCGGCAGCGCACAGGGCTCGGCGTTCCCGTGGGCCCGCCTCGGCACTCCCGCGCTGCTCCGGTATGCGCGGGAGGCCGGCTGGGCGGTGCCGGAGTCGGGGGTCGACCGCTGGACGGCCGCCGGGCGTACCTTCGTCGCGCTGCGCCCCGCCCAGGGCGTGTTTTAGAAGTCCCGCCCGCCCTGCGGGCGAACGGCGCTACTTCCGGAACACGCCCTGGCCTGCGGCGGCCGGACCCGGATCGGCTGGACCGGCGGCCGGGCCCGGATCGGCTGGACCGGCTGCCATACCCGGGCCGGGCCGGCGTCGGCTGGACCCAGGTCTGCTGGACAGTCGGCCAAACCCGGGCCGGCCGCTCGGCCGTGGCGTGGTGCAGCCGCGCGGCGGACCGATACCGGTCGGCTGCTGCCTGCTCGACGTGGCCTGCCACCGCACGACTCGGCGCTGCTGCTGCCACCTGGCGGTCTGCCCTGCCCAGGCACACACCCATGTCCCGTGGGCCGGCGACCAGTTCGCCGCGGATTCAGCCACGTGGCGCGCGGCGGCAGGCCGTCCATCGGCGCAGCACCCGCATCCCCACCAGCAGTACGCCCGTGAGCACTGCCACCGCCGCCAGTGCGATCAGCCAGTTGCGCAGATAGTCCAGCGGCAGCACGGAGGCGTTCTTCGGCGCCCCCGGCCTCAGCAGTACCGGCAGCGCGATCACCGTCAGGCAGCCGGCCACCACCAGTGCGCCGCGGACCGTGCCGCGGGCAGGGACGGCCGCCAGCAGCAGGCCGGTGCCGAGCACCAGCGGCGCAACGACCCCGTCGTGCAGGACGATCGCGCCCGCCAGCCAGAGCGCCACGTCCTTCAGCTGCCCGCCCGTCACCAGAAGTGACGCGCCGACGGCCATCAGCGCGAGGCCCACCCCGCCCGTCACGATCCGCATCACATGACCTCCATCCTGGTGACCCACTTCGTCTGCAGTACGCCCGGGCGGTTCGGGGCGATGATGCGCGCCGGGTAGCCGTGGTCGGGGGAGAGCACCTGGCCATTGAGGCGCAGGGCGAGCAGGGTGAGCGGATCACGGGTGTAGCCGCTGCCCATCTCCATCACGCGGTACGCGCCACGCCGCTCCAGCGACACCACCCGTACCGCCGCGTCGGGCCGCGCTCCGGCCCGTTCCAGCAGGTCACGGACGCGTACGCCGGTCCACTCGGCGGACTTGCTCCAGCCCTCCACACAAGCGATGGGGAGGGTCACGGTGTACTGGGGCAGTGCGGCGAGTTCGTCGAGAGTGAGTTCGTACGAGTGTCTGCCGAGCACCGTGAGCCGCCAGTCCGAGGCGGACAGCCGCGTCACCCCGGCTGCGGCCGCCGTCCGGTTGACCGCCAGGCCCTGCGGGCCGTGGTCCGGGTGTCGTGGTGCGAGCAGGTCGAAGCGCTTCAGCGGGGTGAGGGACTGGCCGACGGTCGTCAACGTGACCGCGCCGACCGCCGCCGCGACGCCGGTCAGCAGGGAACGGCGGTCCGGTCCGTCCGCCTCCGGGAGTTCGAGTGTCCCGGGCGAGCGTATGCTCCAATGCGCCCTGATCTCCGGGTACTTGACCGCGACATGCAGGACGACCGCACCGAGGAGCAGCCAGGCGACGGCGAAGTGCACGGGTACGAAGGAGAACGGCCACGGGTACCACTGCACGGTGTTGAGCAGCCCGGCGAAGAGCTGGAAGACAGCGGCCGCGACCAGCACCGCGACGGACAGCCGCTCCAGCGCATGCCGCACCGACCTCAGCGGCGGCCATACGAACAGCCGCGGATAGACGGTCCACAGCTTGGCGAACAGCAGCGGGATCGCCGCGATCCCGCTCGCCACATGCAGGCCCTGGGTCACTCGATAGCCCCACGACGGACGGCTCGGCAGCACGTCCACGAGCCAGTCCGGCGGGTGCTGCAGATAGTGGCTGATCACCCCGGTCACAAAGCACACGACGATCGCCCCGCCCAGCCAGCGGCCGATCGAGGTGGCCGTGCGGGCGTCGTGCAGCCTGCCCGAGAAGGCCGGGAGGACCGGTGCGGGGATCCGGGGCGGTCGAGGCGTTCGGGGTGGTCGGAGCTTCATGTCTCCATAAGACCTCCGCGACGGGCCGCGCGGACGGGTCCAACACCTTACGGAATGCGGACGTCAGGGGGCGGCGCGCGGTCCGGGTCGGTCCCGGCTGCGACGCTGAGCCTGTGATCAACCCGCGTACTCTCGCCGCCGGCACCCTGCTCGCGGCCCTGACGGCCGTTCTCGCCCTGACCATCCGCAAGGACGGCTATATCGACGATCCTGCCGCTCTCTCCTGGTGGTACGCAGCCTGCTGGGTGCTGTTCGCCGCGGCGCTCTTCGCGGTTCGCAAGACTCCGGTGCGCCATGCCGTGGTCCTCGTCGTCGCGGGCGGTATCGCGGTGACCGCGACCGGGCTTCTCGCTCCCCCGCGCACCAGCACCGACTCGTACCGCTACGCCTGGGACGGCAGGGTGCAGGCGGCCGGGATCTCGCCGTACGACCACGCACCCGCCGATCCCGCGCTCGCCGGGCTCCGCGACGACTGGCTCTTCCCGACCGGGACGGCGTGCGCGCTGCCCGAGCGGGTGCGGATCTCCGGTCCCGCGGGCGAGATCCACTGCACCCGGCTCAACCGGCCGCAGGTGCACACCATCTACCCGCCGGTGGCGGAAGGGTACTTCCTGCTCGTCCACGCGCTGTCGCCGGACGGTGTACGGCACAAGGGGCTGCAGACGGGCGGCGCTCTGCTGGCGCTGGGCACCACCGCGGCGCTGCTGCTGGTCCTGCGGCGGCGCGGCGATCCACGGCATGCGGCGTACTGGGCGTGGTGCCCGATCGTGCCGATCGAGGCGGTGAACAACGCGCATGCCGATGTGCTCGGCGTGCTCCTGACGGTGGTGGCATTGGGTGTCGTGGTCCGGCGGCGCATCCTCGGCGGGGCGCTGCTCGGCGCGGCGATCGTGACCAAGCTGCTGCCTGCCGTGGTGCTGCCGGGCGCGCTGTCCGGCGTTCGGCGGGTGCGGGACGCGGCGGCGGTGCTGTTGCCGGCCGCCGCGGTGGTGGCGCTGAGCTATCTGCCGTACGTCCTCGTCTCCGACGGCTCGGTCTTCGGTTTCCTCGGCGGCTATGTGGAGGAGGAGGGGTACGACGACCCCTCCGCCCGCAACCGCTATGCCCTGCTGCGTCTTGTGCTGCCGGACGACTGGGCGCCTGCCGCGGTGATCGTCGTGATGCTGGTGGTCGTCGTGCAGGTGCTGCGGCGTGGCGATTCCGAACGCCCCTGGAGCGGCGCCTTGTTGGTCACCGGCACCGCCTTTCTGCTGCTGACTCCGGGCTACTCCTGGTACGCGCTGCTGCTGGTGGCGCTGGTCGCCCTCGACGGCCGGTGGGAGTGGCTGGGTGTCGCCGTGGCGGGCGCGGCGAAGTACGTCACCGTGCACATGGACGCCGAGCCGGAGGCGGTGGGCACCACGGCGTACGCGGTCGCAGCCGGCGCGGTGCTCGCCGGCTGCGTACTGCGTCGTCGTTACGGCCGGCAGGTCGGAACGCGTGCCGCCCAGGCGGTCCGGTCGTAGCGGATCACGGCCGGGCCGAGCGGCGCGACCAGGAGCCTCGGGACTGCGTACGGTGCGCCCCCTACGTGGTCCGCCGGTACTGGGCCCGGATCTCGCCCGGGGTGAGGGCCCGGTCGAGGAACATCAGGTCGTCCATCCGGCAGTTGCAGGGGTTGGCCTCCTTGTTGTTCTGCGGATAGCTGCCGCCGATCTTGATGCCGCGCGGGTCGGTCGGCGAGGCCACGTCGGGTTCCGGCGGTCCTTCGACGGCCCACGGATCGCCGGTGAGGGTGTAGAAGCCGGGCACCGGGCGGCCGTTGCGGTAGAGGGCCATGGTGCCGTTGTCGTAGTCGAAGGTCGCCGCGAGGAACACCCATGTGTCCTGGGGCAGCAGCGTCCTCCAGTCGGCGTCGGCGGCGAAGGTCTGCGAACTGGCGCCGTCGACGCGCCGACCGAGGGCCACGACCTTCATCTCGCCGTTGACCGTCATGAGTTCGAGGAGGGCCCGTACGTCATGGCCTTGCGAGGTGCCGTTGAGGATGCCTGCCAGTCCGATCGCGCCGTATCGGTCGTCCGGGTTGTCGGAGCCGGAGTTGGGGCTGGGGTTCTCGCCGGTCATCTTGAACCAACCCATGACGGTCGTCTCGCGGACGCCGTTGAAGGCGTGCAGGGTGGGCACACCGGTCGGGCCGTAGACGCCGGCCTTCCAGTCGTCGTTGCCCTTGGTGGTGGGTGAGACCTGCTGGGTCTGCAGAACACGACCGCGGTCACGATCCCGCACCCGCATCCGTGAACCGCCGTTGACCAACTGGATATCGGTGCCGGACCGGCCCCGGTCACGCTCCCGGTCACGCTCCCGGGCACGGTTGCCGTGCACCGGGTGCCCGAAGTCGTAGTACGCGATCAGGTTCCGCTTGAGGCTGGGCAGTACATGACCGGATGTGTCGGTCGCGCCTGCGCTTCCCGCGGGTGCGAGCGTCAAGGGCAGCAAGGCCACTGCGAGCGCTGCCGCGAGGAGCCCTCTTCTACCGTGACCGGGCACCTTCAGCGGCTTGCGCGGCCTTGGACCGCGCTTGTCCTCGATCGCCGGACGGGCTGGATTTCGCATCGGCCACCTTCCGGATCTTGTCTCTGACCGGCCTCTTCCTGGCTTGGGCATCCCGCTTACCTCGTCGGCTCGGACTGCATAGAAAGCGCTTCCACCCAGCGCCTGCGCCAAGTTAACAGGACAGCGTCCCGGACAACAGCGGCGCCGAGCTGCTGCGGATCGCACTGCGCCGTCACTGCGGCCGCATGGCCAACTCTGCTGCCTTTACCGCTCGTTGGGCAGAGTCGTACGCTCCGGCCCCATGACCTCACCCGGTATACGCCCCCGAAGAGCGGCCACCCTGCTCACCACCGTGGGGACCCTTGTCGCCGCCTGCCTCCTGGGCACGGCAACCCCGTCCGGCGCGGCCGAGGAGCCGGTGACCGCCCAGGCCACCGTCGTCCCCGTGCAGACCACAGGCCCCGCCGACAAGCGCTTCAACATCATCGTTCTCGGCGACGGCTACACCGCCGACGAGATGCCGGCGTTCCGCGCCGATGTCGAGAAGCACCTCAATGTGCTCTGGTCCACCGAGCCGTTCGCCTCGTACCGCTCCTACGTCAATGTGTGGGCGGTGGAGGTGCCCTCCGCCGAGTCGGGTGTGGACTGCGACCCGGGTCTGAACTCACCGCGCCGCGACACGGCCCTGAACATGGGCTTCTGGGGCGGCTGCGACGCCGACAGTGTGCAGCGGCTGCTCACCGTCGACAGCGGTTCGGCGACGGCGCTCGCCGACCTGGTCCCCGGCTCCGCGAACGCGAACCGGCAGATCGTGGCCCTCGCCAACAGCGACACCTACGGCGGCGCCGGCGGCACCTATGCCACGGCCTCCGGCGGCAACGCGCTCTCCTCGCTGATCACCCCGCACGAGATCGGCCACTCGCTGGGCAAGCTCCAGGACGAGTACGACTACTACGCGCGCGGTGTCCCCGGCGGTGCGTACAGCGGCGGCGAGCCCTCCTCCGTCCACCACACCCTGCTCACGGAGGAGC
Source organism: Streptomyces sp. NPDC002730 (assembly GCF_042888805.1). Taxonomy (NCBI): domain Bacteria; kingdom Bacillati; phylum Actinomycetota; class Actinomycetes; order Kitasatosporales; family Streptomycetaceae; genus Streptomyces; species Streptomyces sp. NPDC002730. The sequence continues at coordinate 3,981 of NZ_JBIAQG010000015.1, read as the reverse complement.
AGATGAAGCAGCAGCGCGCCAAGTGGTGGCGCTGGCTGGGCGAGAGGAGCGAGTCGGGCGGAGTCATCGGACGGTTCGAGGGCGGGATGTACAGCACCAAGGGCGTCTGGCGGCCCAGCAAGCACTCGATCATGAAGACCCTCGGCTACCCCTTCGACCAGGTCGAGCGCGAGGTGATGGTGCAGAAGATCTCCGCCAAGGTGAACCTTGTCCAGGGACACACACCGAACACCGCCGCGATCGGCGACGACCGGACGGTGTGGGTGGACACGCTGCATCCGGTCGGCGGTGAACTCGATGTCGTATGGCGGCTCGACGGCCGTCCGCTGCACTCCACCGGCGACGCCCGCACGCTCGATCTACGGCGGCTCCACCCGGCCCGCGGCACGCACACACTGACGGCCACGGTCACCGACCCCACTCCGTTCGTGCGCGACCCGGCGATCCGCGCGTCCGCGGCGCTGACCCGCACCGTCGCCTGGACCGTTGACACGGCCGTCACCACCCCGCGCGAGCCTGTCGGGGCCGCCTTCACCGGTCACACCGACACCACGGCCCCGGTGGGCTCGGAGTCGGTCGTGTACGCCGACACCACACATCCCGTCGACCGGACTCCGACGGTCCGCTGGACGCTCGACGGCCGCCCACTGGCCGACCCGGGCAACGACCGCGATCTCGACCTGGGCGCGCTGCGGCTGCGACCCGGCACACACCGGCTCACGGCCCGTATCGCCGGTACGCCGTCCACACTGACCTGGACGGTGGACGCGGTCCCGGCGACGGCGGCGTACGCGCTCTCGAAGCCCCTGCGTACGGTGCACCGGCCCGGCAGGCCGGTGGAGTACGTCTACGACGGACCCTTCACGATGAAGCTGACGGCCCGCGACGACCGGGCCGGCTCCGTGGTGACGCAGTTCAGGGTCGACGGTGACGGCTGGCAGACGTACTACGGCTGGCCGACGGACGCCGACGCGCCCTTCCGCTTCACCCCGAGCGGCACTGCCATCGACGATCTGGTCTACGGCAAGCTCGGAAGGACGCGCGCGGTGCCGTGGGACGAGGCCACTCCCGACTACGGAACGCACACGATCGAGTACCGGACGCTCGACTCGGCCGGGAATGTCTCGGCGCCGAAGTCGTTCCTCACGACGCTGCTCCCGCCGGGAGCGGCGAAGGGGGCCACGGCGGGCTGACCAGGCCTTGCGGGCGACGCCCGCATGTCGCTCCACGTGTCTCGGCCGGTGAGCGGCGGCCGAGGAATCAGGTGAGAAGAAAGTCCGCCTTCCCCGACTTGGCCCCCTGAATGAACGCGGCGATCTCGCCGGAGGTGTAGATCAGCGCGGGGCCGTCGGGGTCGGCGGACTGACGCACCGCGACCCTGCCGTCGGCGAGCTTCATGGTCTCGAAGCAGTTGCCGCCGTTGCCGCCGCTCCACGGCTTGTGCCAGCCCTCGGCACCCAGCTCGGCCGCGGGCATGCCGTTGTATATGCGATCCATTCACAGCTCCTCGCGGAGATCCCTGAGGATCTCCTTCGTACGTTGTGCAGTCGCGGCCTGCGCAGCCATGCGGTCCAGGACCTCAAGATGCGATGCGACCTCGGGGCGCGCGTCCAGATAGACGGCGCCGGTCAGATACTCGCTGTAGACCATGTCCGGGAGCTCGGGGACGGCGAAACGGAAGAGGACGAACGGCCCATAGGTGCCGGGGTGGTGTCCGGTCGCGAACTCCGCTATCTGCAGAGTGACATGGGGCAGTTCGGCGCCTTCGAGCAGCCGGTCGATCTGCGCCCGCATGACGCCGGGACCGCCGACGGGCCGGCGGAACACCGTCTCGTCCATGATTACCCAGAGCCTGGGTGCGCCGGGTCTGGTGAGCAGGGACTGGCGTTCCATCCGCAGCGCCACATGGCGGTCGATGTCCGCCGGATCGGTCCGCCCGACGGCTCCGCCGCGCATGATCGCCCGGGCGTAGTCCTCCGTCTGCAGCAGGCCGGGCACAAAGTGCGGTTCGTACGCGCGGATGAGGCCGGCCGCGCCCTCCAAGCTGACGTACATGCTGAACCAGCCCGGCAGTACGTCATGGAAGCGCTGCCACCAGCCCGGCTTATTGGCCTCTTCGGCCAGCTCGATAAACCCGCGCGCCTCGTCGTCCGTGATCCCGTATGCGTTCAACAGAAGCTGGACATAAGGGATTTTGAGCGCGACCTCGGCCGTCTCCATCCTGCGGATCGTGCCCGCGGCGACACGCAGCACCTTGGCGGCCTCTTCACGCCTGAGACCGGCCCGCTCCCGCAGATCCTGCAAGCGCTTACCGAGAACGACCTGACCCACGGTTGGGGCGGACCGCGGTTCGCTCACTCCCAGACCTCCCCCTGTGCTGTTGCGAGCAGTGTGCCACGCCCCCACAGTGATGAATATGCCCACTCTGCAATTTTCAGAGTGGGTCTTGCCAATGTGCGTCCTGCAGGGAGAGAGTGGCCGTGTGAACCGTGACGCGCTCACTCCATGGCACCTGGACCCGTGCCTGGGGGCTCCTCATCACCGGTACGGCTTCGAGCTACCGGCGCGCGTCGAATTTGTCGCCAGTGCCAGAAAGCTCGCCCGCCAGCGGCTGCACCACTGGGGCATAGGCGGCGATATCCACGACACGGCGATGCTGGTCATCTCCGAACTGGTCACCAACGCGGTCGTGCACACCGCCGGTCATCTGGTCGCCTGCGAACTGCTCAACGGCATTGAGCGCTTGCGCATCTCCGTGCACGACCAGGGTTCCGCACCCACCGGCCCGCACGTGTGCCGCGCCATCGACGAGGAACGCGGACGCGGGCTGCTGCTGGTCGAGTCCCTGAGCAGCGCCTGGGGTTCGCACGAGTCGCACCTCGGCCCGGGCCGCATGGTGTGGGCGGAACTGCCGCACGAGGACGAACTGCCGTACGGAACGGAAGTGCCGTACTGGTCGGAGAGTCCATGATGAAGAACCTGGCCACGCTGAAGAACCTGGCCACCGCCCTCTCGCGGGGCCGCCGCCGTGCCGGCGAGCGCCGGATGACCAGGCTGATTCTGCCGCCCGCGCTGCCGGCCACGCTGGGCTGCGACGCCGTGGGCGTGCCCGCCCGGTACGGATTCCGGCTCCTTGGGCGTCTGCCGCGGAACGGCTGTGTATTCGCGGACAATGACTGGTGGTGGTGGATCGTGCCCGCCGGCTCGGACCTCGAGCTGACCTGGCCGCTGCCCTCGCACTACGCCCGCGGTGCATATGTACCGGCGACGAAACCGCGACTGATCCGCCGGCCCGACGGCACCAGCCCCTACACCCCGCCGATCCCCCTCTATCTGATGGCCTGCCAGCTCACCGGCATCGCGCCGCTGTGGACGGCCGAGGTCGGCAGTGCACGCGGTGCGTGACCAGAGCGGATCACAAGTCGGCCCGGTGCGGCCCACGCGGAGACTCGACGGCTAGTCTTCGGGCATGTCAGAAGCCAATTCGAGCCCGGAGCGGCAGGGGCTCACACCACGTCAGGCACGCCGTATACGGATAGCTCTCTCTGCGGTCATCATGATCGCCGTGGGCGCCACCCTGGTGCTGCGGCTCGGCAGCACGCACTCGGTGCTGACCATGGGCTTCTACGGCATCGCGCTGATCCTCTCGGGCAGCGCGCTCGTGCTCAGCCGACAGGGGCGTACGCGAGTGGCCACGGCGGTGCTGGGGGTCGGCGTCGCAGTGGCAGTGGCCTCGGAGTGGGCCGTCGCGTCGATGCGCTGACGGCCAGTGCTGACGGCCAGTGAGGGCATGGGCGGGGCGCGGGAAAAGCGGGAAAGCGGGGAAAGGTCAGGCCCCCACCCGGGGGATAGGCGGGGGCCTGGTCTTCGGGGTGGATCAGCCTCCGTAGCCGATCAGTAGCGGTAGTGGTCCGGCTTGTACGGGCCCTCGACCTCGACGCCGATGTAGGCGGCCTGCTCGGGGCGGAGCGTGGTCAGCTT
>NZ_JBIAQG010000014.1:0-317840 GCF_042888805.1 Streptomyces sp. NPDC002730 | reverse complement strand
TTGGGGTACTTTCGGGGAGCGGCCACGGCCGATGTTCCTCTCATGAGTCCCATCTGACCCTCTGTCAACTCACCCCGCATCTCGGGGGAACCTCACAACACCGCCCGGGAAGACAGATGGGTGTTCGGCCACCGCGACAACGGTGCTTACCTCGTCAAGTTCGCCTGGACGAAAATCGTCCGGCACCAGCTGGTCAAGGGCGCCTCGTCCCCGGACGATCCGGCCTCGACGGACTACTGGGCCAACCGGCGGCGCAGAAGCGCACCGCTGCCGCTGGACCGGGCCACGATGCGTCTGCTCCAGACGCAAAAGGGCCGCTGCCAGCTCTGCGGACAACTGCTCCTGCATTCCGACCAGCCCCCACAGTCCCCCACCGGGTGGGAGCAATGGCTCCGTACCACCCGGAAAGCGATAAAGGCACGACACATCGCCTACCAGGGGACGAAGACGCCGGACGGGGTTCAACTCCGCCTAGCTCATGCCTCGTGCCTCCGACGCCGGAAGGCGTCAGGCAACGGGAATTCTGCATAGTCCCAAGAGCCTTCAGGACTTGCTTGAGCCGTATGCGCGGATAACGTGCACGTACGGTTCTGAGGGGGCGGGGCAATGCCGTTGCTTGAAGTTGTGAAGTGTTACCCGTGACGGGGGCGGACGGCTGCTCGTTTCGGTGGACATGGTTCATGCGTGGGCGGGGTTGTCTGACCAGGTGCGGATGGGTGTGCTGACGCGGTGGGTGCCACCGGAGTTGGTAGACCAGGCGGTCAGTGACTGCGGCCGGCGGGACAAGTGGCCGGGCGCTCTGCCGGCCCGGACGATGGTGTACTTCGTCCTGGCCCTGGCGCTCTTCCATCAGGACTCGTACGACGATGTGGCGGAGAACCTGGTCAGCGTGATATCAGGTCTGGCCGGGGACGTTCCCAACAAGTCCTCGTTCACCCGGGCCCGGCAGCGTCTGGGGGCCGGGATCCTGGAGACAGTGTTCCACCGGGTCGCGGGCCCGGTCGCGCCGGACGGCACGGCCGGATCCTTCTGGCGGGGGATGCGGGTGACCGCGGTCGACGGATTCTTCCTGGATACCCCCGACACGCCTGCCAACCGGGAGGCGTTCGGTGGGCCGGAGGCGCCGGACGGAACTCCGCTGGCCTTCCCGCAGGCCAGAGTCGTGACCTTGTCCGAGGCAGGCACCCACGCGGTGCTCGACGCCCGGATCGGCGGGCTGAACTGCGGCGAGCTGGAACTGGCAACGCCCCTGGCCGAAACGGCCCGCGGCATGCTCGTGGTCATGGACCGGAACTTCGCCGTCCTCGACGTGTGGCAGGCCTTCACCGGCGCGGGCGCCCACCTGCTGATCCGTGCGAAGGCCCCCTCGCCCGCAGCGTCGTGGAGCACCTGCCCGACGGCAGCTACCTGGCCCGCGTCACCTCGCTCGGCAGAAACGGCAGGAAGACCCGCCGGGTGATCGTGCGGGTAATCGAGTACCAGGTCGACGGCGGTGAGACGATCCGGCTGCTCACCGATCTGCTCGACCCCGAGACCGCCCCTGCCGGGGAACTCACAGAGCTCTACCATCAAAGGTGGGAAGCGGAACTGTCGAACCGGCAGATCAAGACCTCCCAGCGCGGCCCCCAGGAGATCTTGCGGTCCGCGGCCCCCGACCTGGTGCATCAAGAGATCTGGGCCCACCTGACCGTCCACCACTGCCTGTCCCGCATGATCGTCGACATCGCCGGGCACCACCGCATCGACCCCGACCGGATCTCCTTCGTCAAGATCCTCAAGGCCGCCCGCCGCAGCGTGATCCAGCAGTCGACCGCCACCCCGCGCAAGCTCCAACAGTTCCTCGCCAGACTCACCGCCAAGCTGCGCAGCCTCGACATCGGTCCGCGGCGTGACCGTGAGGCGGACCGGCTCGTCAAACGCTTCAAACTCAAGTACGCCGACCCGCCCAAGGGCTGGAAACGGCAACCGACCCGCCGCATCCAGCCCAAGACCATCACGCTCCTGCCCAAATTGATTTAGGAACTCAAACAACGGCGTTGGGGGGCGGGGACGTAGCAATGCGTCCCCGCTACCCGACGGTATCGGTTCTCGTCCCAAGCTCCATGTCTCCGCTGACGGTTCGGGGGTGGTCGGGCACGCCGGGGCACGTTTGCCGGCCGATCTCGCCGAGGCCACCGGGCTGACCACCGCGTACTCCACCGCGCTCAGGCCGCTGCGACCGCGCGGCACCGGGCATGATCCGGGCCGGATCGCCACCGATCTCGCGGTGATGCTCGCTCCGATGCCAAGCCGTCGCTTGAGCTGAACCGGGGTGATGGTCTGGCCGTTTCTGGCCCGATGGGACTGGGTGATGGGGCGGGCTTCCACCAGCAGCGGCTCAGGGACCTTCACCGCAGGCATGGCGGGTACCGGCGTGGCTAAAGCCGCAGAAGGAGCCGGGACGGGCACACTGGCAGCGACCAGTTCGGGCACCGGTTCCCCGTCGGCCATGGCAACGACGGCGGGGGCCGGTTCCGGCGCCGTCTCGGCAGCGGCGAGGGCCGGAGCGGGTTGCGGGTCGGTCACGGCGTGGAGATGACGCAACATGCCGGGCCGACCGTGCCCCAGGGTGAAGTGCAGAGGTAGTTCGGGCGTGTCGCAAGCAGCCCTATGTGGTCGCCGACCGGCATCTGCGTTTCGTCGGGAAGGACTGTCTGGTCGCTTCGAGGCGAGTCTGTATTCGGTGCCGGCCCGCCGGGTCAGACCCCGCCAGCTGGTCGAGGTCCGGGCCTCCACGGACAGTATCTCGCTGCATCTGCTGGCCGCGGACACCACCGCCTCCACTCTGCTGGCCGTTCACCTGCGGGCGAAAATCCGCGGCTCGTGGGTGGTGGATGAGGCCCACTGCGACGGTCTGCCCGACGGACACACCCGCGCCGTCACCACCGGTGATCCCTCACCATCGCCGCGGCCTGCGGCCGCGGTCGCGGCGGGTGACGCAGGGGTGCTGGCCGAGTGGCTGGCCGGCATCCCCGCCGCCCAGGTCACGGTGGGCCCCCGGCCGCTGTCCGTCTATGAGGCCCTGGCCTCGGTCACGCCGATCACCAAGAACAGCGAGGACACCACCGCATGATCACCCTCCACGTCGACCACAACGCCCGGCGACGTCACAGCGCGCTCTCCTACCTGTCCCCGACAGAGTTCGAACAGCAACACCACAAGCAAGTTAAGCTCTCACTCGTAGCATGAACCCCTGTTTCCACACTCCGGGGGGCATCTCAAATCCGTTGTTCGTGACCGAGGCGGCGGCCGCATACAGGTCGATGTGACGTGGGACTGACGACTTGTTGGAGATTTCGATCCGCCGTTGGATGGTGGCGCCCGGATTGAGGTGGTCGACGATGTAGGTACATGCGCGTGGATCGACGCGCCGGGCCACGGGGACTTCGAGGAGCCGGATTCCGAAGAATTCCGGCTCCGCCTCCGCGGCTGCCGCTGACGGGATGCCGACCGGCGCGAGCCCACTCATGCCGGCCGCCGCTGCGGCGAGGGCCGCAGCGGCGATCAGGCTGGAGATCCGGCGAGATGGCTTGTCAAGCCACAGAATGGGTCACCGTCCCGGTGTAGGTGCCGGCGACTGCGTCGTCGGGCACGGCGACGTCCAGGGTCGGGTTCCATGTGACGGTGTTGTTACCGGAACCGCCCACTTTGCTGTGGGCGGTCCGGGGGGCGGCGAGGGTTCCGGGCGTGCCTGCGGTGAACGGCCCGTTAACCTCAGCAACGGGATCTCCGGGTGTGTAGGTGACGGCCTCGCCGGAGATGGGGCTGCTACCAGGAGTGGTGAAGTCAGTGGTCAGGGAGGCGATGGCCACCCAGCTGGCATCGGCCAGCGAACGCTGGTCGTCCACCGTGACGTTGCCGAGCTGGCCGGTGGCCGTCCCGCCCGGAGCGGCCGCGCTCAATGCGGCTGTATCAGGAACGGTGATCGTCAGGCTCCTCCATGACGCCATCTGGGACTACACGATGGCCACAGACCACGGTGCGCCGACATTCGGCAACGGCACGATCGGCGTGCCCTCGTACGTGCCCCCTCCCGCCGTGGCTCCCTCTGACAACCGTTCGCGGGTCGGTCGGCACTGTAGCCGTGGCGGTCTGCTGGGGCATCCCCAGAGCGCCCGCTCTGGTCACGGAGCCCACGGGATGGGTTCAGCGGCTCCCCGAGCCGCCAATTACCTTGCGGGTCATACCGGAACGTCGGCGCCAGCGTGGCAGCAACCCAACCCGGGCCGCAGGTCGACTATCACAATTACCTTCTTGGTGGCCAGAGCGGGATCCAACGCCCGATGCGGTCGGCGGAACCTGGACAGTTGAGCGGGCCGTAACGGGTCACAAGCAAGTCGAACTGAGCAGAGGAGAGACGAGATGGAAGCTTTGCGGAACAGCAACGACGGTGGAGGCGGCGGCGAGGGTGACAAGCTGCCAGCCCCTCATCCCTCGGGACGGCCAGATCCCCGGCCGCGGGAGTCGTCTCCGCCGCAAGAGTCCGGCCGACCAGCGCCACCAGCCAATACCGCGCGGCCTGCCGGTTCACCCGCGGCAGTGCCGCCCACACACTGCCGTCCGCCCGCCGCGGGTCCGGTATCTGGGGCAGCTGCCCCCTCCATCGTCCATGACGACGCCTCCGCTTGATCGCTCACACGGGCCTGCAGCCGCTCGATCACCGCGACCAACCGCAAAAGCCCCTCACGTGCAATTATCGGCTCGTCTACTGCCTGATACACCTTCATGTGTGCATTCTGGCTGGCAGATTGAGGAGTGCTTCCAGACCGCGAAGAACGAGTGCGGTCTCGATCACTACCAGGTGCGGCTCTACCGGGCCTGGTATCGGCACATCACCCTGGCCATGGCCGTTCTCGCGTACCTCACGGCCGTCCGCGCCGCAGAAGCCGCAAAAGGGGCGGTGGGGACGACAAGCACGACCTCGTACCCCTCAGCGTCCCGGAGATCCGCCGGATGATCGGGCACGTCGTCGTCACGCCCCGCTGCCACACCAACGAGCACCGTCTGCACTGGTCACACTTCCGGCGACGCGGCCAGGCCCGAGCCCGTCGCTGCCACTACCAACAACGAGGCCACAGCCCCCACATGCGGTTGCAGTACTAAAGCGTGTTGCAGAAGGCTGTGATCGGGCAGGTCAGGGCCCGGTTCCGACTGTTCTGGTCATGGGGCCAGGGCGAGGTTGTGCATGTGGGCGACGGCCTGGACCGCGTGGTGGAGACCGTCGCCGCGCTGCCGGCAGTCACGGAGGATCTTGTAGTTCTTCATGAGGGCGAAGGCATGTTCCACGCGGGCGCGGACTTTTCGATGCTCCGCATTGTCCGCCTCCTCGCCCGGCAGTAGCGGTCGGCCGGGGCGTTTGCGGTGCGGCACCACAAGGCCGGTGTTGATGTAGGCGCCGTCACCGAGCACGGTGACGCCCTGGCACTGGGCGGGCAGGCTGGAGTTCCGCCAGACGTGAGCGTCGGCCTTGTTGCCCGGAGCCGGCTGGGCGGTGGCAACGACCAGCCTCGTATCGGCATCGATGATGACCTGCACGCTTGCTGAAAAACGGTAGTTGCGGCTCGAGGCACCGACCGTCCTGTCACGCACCGGAATCAAGGTGCCGTCCACAATCCACAACCGATCCGCGGCGTCGGCGGGACGGGCAGCCGGCTCGAGGGCGAGCAGGGGCCGCAGCCGCTGCCAGGTTCATGGTGTATTTTCACGCTCCCGCTGGCGCTCTTTCACCAGGATTCCTGCGATGATGTGGCCGAGCATGTGGTGGGCGACATGCCGGAGTTGAGTGGGTGTATCCCGCACAAGGCCTCGTTCACCCGGGCCCGGGAGCGTCTGGGCCCGGAGGTTCTGCAACGGCTCTTCCATCGCCTGGCCGGCCCCCTGGCCCCGACCGGCCTGGTGGGGTCCTTCTACCAGGGGATGCGTCTCGCAGCGGTCGATGGGTTCCTGCTCGACGTTCCGGACAACGACGCCAACCGACGCGCCTTCGGCGGGCCGAAGGACTCCAGCGGGAAGCCGGGCGGGTTTCCGCAGGTGCGGGTAGTGACGCTGACCGAGACCGGCACGCACGCCTCGATCGACGCGCGGGTGGGCGGCTACAACAGCGGTGAGCGCGACCCGGCCGTGGAGATGGCCGCCTCGGCCGCAGGGATGCTCGTGATCATGGACCGGGGGTTCCCCGGGGTCGAGCTGTGGAAGGCGTACACCGGCGCCGGCGCCCACCTGCTGCTGCGAGCCCGCTCGTGCATCGCCCGCCGCCCGGTCCGGCACTTGCCCGACGGCACCTACCTGGCCCGGATGAACCTTGGCGGACAGAAGGGAGCCCATCCGGGTGGTGTCCTGGTCCGCGTGATCGAGTACCGCGTCGACGGGGGTGAGGTGATCCGTCTGCTGACCGACCTCTTCGACCAAGACGCCTACCCCGCTGACGAGTTGGCGGCCCTCTATCACGAGAGGTGGGAGGTGGAGTCCTCCTACCGGCAGATCAAGACCTTCCAGCGAGGCCGGCAGGAGGTCCTGCGATCGGCCGACCCACAGCTGGTACGCCAGGAAGTATGGGCGCACCTGATCGTCCACCACTGCCTGACCCAGATCATCATGCGACTTGCCGACGGGCACGGCATCGACCCGGACCGCATCTCGTTCGTCAAAGTCCTCAAGCACATCCGCCGCAGCGTGGTTCGACACCACACCGATACTCCGACAAAGATCCAAGGGTTCTTGGCCTCGCTGGCGGCGAAGGTCCGCCGGAAACTCGACAACGGCACTCGCAGGCTCCGAGAAGCGGACCGGTTCCTCAAACGGCCCAACTCGCTCTATTCCTACCGACCAAAGGACCAGCCACGCGTCCCGGTGCGCCAGATACCCACCAAAGCCATCACGCTCCACGCGACGATAGTCCAGTAGTTAAGCAACGGTGTGACTCTGTTGGTGATCTTCAGGAGTCATCCGGCGGCTGCGGTGCAGAGGGTGTGGAATCGGCTTGATCGTGTGCGTCCACGGGGTGTTTCGGCGATCCAGTCGGCTGTGCGGGTGAGGTTGCAGGCCATGGCCGTGAGCACGTGCTGAACATGGGTCTTGGCGAGCCCCCGGTAGCGCGTACGCCGTAGGCCGTTGCGTCGGACGGTCTGGGAGAGCGTCGCCTCGATGCCGGAGCGGACGGCATAGCGTCGTTGCCACTGCTCGGTCTGCTGGTCGAGGCGGTTTTGGACCTGGATCTCGTGCAGCGGCTGTGGGAGCAGGGCGATCGAGCGGGGCCTGGTGGCCGAGGCGGTGCACGGGCGGCGGTCCGGGCAGGCCAGGCAGTCGGCCTTGGCGAAGCGGAACTGGAGGTATTCGTGGCCCTTGATGCGGAATGCCCTCGCCGGGGTGCTGGTCTTTCCGCGGGGGCACGTTGCCTGCCGTAGGTCCCAGTCGATCGTGAAGGCGGATTTTCCGAAGCCCTCGCCGCTCTTGGCCTGCTGGCTGTGGTCGGCGACGATCGGGCCGAGCAGCGTGATGCCGTGGGCCTGCTGGGCGCGTTGGACGCGGGCCGGGGTGATGTAGGCGGCATCGACCACGTGCTCGGCCGGGGCGAGGGCGGCCTGCGCCAGGTCGTCGTGGATCTGCTCGGTGAGCTGGCCGTCCTGGACCGGGGCAATCGTGGTGGCTACGTGCACCACGATCTCGGGCCGCTGTTCCTCGCAGGTCTCGGTGTAGTGCACGCGGTAGCCGCTCCACTCATTGCCGTTCTTGGTGCAGTAGTGCGCGTCGGTGTCGTGGGGAGAGTCGAACCGCAGGCTCGCCGGCGGCAGCGCGTGCCCGTCGCGCCAGCGGAGCTGTCCTTGCTCGTCCCAGTAGTAGTGGTGGACCCACACCTGTCGCAGGATTTCCACCTGGGGAAGTGTCCGCAACCGGAGCGGGGCATCGAGGGACCACAGAGCAGCCAGTACCTTCTGCCCGTCCCGTCCGAAGATCTCCGCCCGCTCGGTCACGGCCTCCGGCCCGCCGGGCACCTTCCGGATCTCGATCTTCCGTCCGTACCGCTTGTCCCATTCAGGTTCGACCAGCGGCTGCAGCAACTCCGGCGCGATCTCGGCCAGTTCCTCCAGAGCGGCGCGCAGGCTCTCCCCGGCCAGCTCCAGCCGGCTGAGACGTCGCACCGCGGCCAGCACATACGTCGCGTCGGTACGCTGCCGCCCGCCCGGACTTCAGAAGTCCCGCCTCGGCCAGCCGCGTGAGCATCACACGCAACATCCGGTCCGCCGCGTTACCTTCGACCAGGCGAGCGCGGAAGTCGCACAGGAGCGAGTAATCGAACCCGGTGTCCTCCAACTCCAGGCCCAGGGCGTACTTCCAGTCGATCCGGGTGCGCACCGCCTGGGCTGCCGCCCGGTCCGACAGATCTTCGGCGAACTGCAGCACCGAGACCAGCGCCAGCTGCCCCGGCGAGAACCCGGGCCGCCCATCAGCGGGATAGAGGTCCGCGAACTCCTCGTCCTCGAAGAGCACATCAAGGCGATCCCGCACCAGCATCGCGGGCGTCCCCTTCGGACACGCTGCCCACGCCGCGTGCACGGTCCGCGCCGGAATCCGCTGGTAGTCCCTCGGCTGCAACGACATCAGGCCCGCCTCGGCCTCGGCACCGCCCCGCTGCCCTCCACTGAAGCACCGACCGGAACGACTGTCAGCACCCACCGAAGATCACCAACAGAGTCACGGTGTTGAAGTCCATTTCCCCAGACCCCCGCACGCTGCAGGCCGGAGGGCCAACGCGTCTCACGCGACAGCGCGCCACTGGATGGCTTCGATCTCCGTGCGAATCTCAGCGATGAGGGCGGCAACATAGCAGTGGATCCCCGGTTACCGAAACCGGGGATCCACCGAATACTTATAGCTCCACCGCCACGTCCTGCCCGTCACGTCGAAAGGCCCACTACGACAGCAACTCACAACTGCATATCCCACCAGGCGCAATCACGCCGGCCGCTAGCGCCCTACGCCGCGGCATAGCTGAGGCGGAACAGGTCCTGGGCCCGCTCCAGATCCCGCTCCGTAGTACGCAGCTGTACCTCCAGGTCGCCCGTTCCGTGGTGGCCTAGCCCCGTCACATCCCGAGTGAAGCCGGGCACGAGGTCCACCGTCGCCGGATCGGCCTTCAGGTAGACCAGCACCTTGGTCTGCTGGGGCGGGATGAGGCAGGCGAAGTTTCGCAGCCGCTGGTAAGCCGCGTACTGCTTGCGCTGTACCCGGGTGACGCCGTCCCCGAGCCCCACAAGGACCTCGTCGACCGCCTCGGCCAGTTCGGCCATCGCACCGCCCTGCAACCGAACCGGGCGACGCCCCGGCCGCGCCGCGGCGTACCCGCTTGGCCTGAGCCGAGTGCCCCGTGACCGAGGCCACGGTCTCAAGGCCGAAGTGGTCGCTGCCGAAGTACCGGTAGCGGACCAGGTCGATCGAGCGGCGGTGCTCGCGTACGGCGTGCGCGTCGTAGCGGGTGAAGTCGCCGGCCACGCAGATCAGCCTGGGTGCGCTCCACAGGATCTGGGACGCGGCCGTCGCCCCGAGCCGGTCGCGGACCAAGTTCCGGAACGCGTCCTTGTGGTTCGCCAGCCAGGCCATGTAATAGAGGCCCTGGTTGATCACGCCTGCGTCGGTGCCGCGCTTGTACTCGACGATCACCGGTGCCCCGTTCTCGTCGAGACCCAGCGAGTCGATCCGCCCGCCGTCGACGCAGTCAATGACGTACTCGCTCGCCAGAAACGTGACACCCAGCATCTTCTCCATGTGCGCCTCGATCCTGCACATCCGCCTCGACCTCCGCGAGTCGCGGCATCACCTCGGCAACGCCACCTGCCGTGCTGAACAGCTTCAGACCGACCACTCCCCCACTCTCGATCACGATGCCAGAGGGGAACGCCGCACCGCCGAGGGATATTTCCGCCACCACCGCCATTTCGAGAAGGGACCAACGAGCAAGACATGCACCGACAGGACAACCCGCCACAGAGCGCCCCCTATAGCCCCGCCCGTATCCGCGCCACCTGGGGCGGAACAGGCAGCGTAGAAGATGCCTCCAGGGCTTTCGGGTTCTCCCGGGCCAAGGGGTACGACCTGGTCCGACGCGGCGAGTTCCCCTGCCGGGTACTACGCATCGGCCGGAGCACCCGCGTCGTCACCGCCTCCCTGCTCCGCGTCCTCGACAGCGGCGAGCCTGAGTACAGCGCAACCCACGACACACACCCCGTGCCAGCATGACCCACTGCACGCAGAAGCCCCTGCTGGCTCGGCGGATTCCAGGAGTCGTTGCAACACGTGGTTGGTTGACCAGGCCGCGAGCAGTTTAGACAGACGCTCGGCTAGGGGTTTCCCAGCCGAGCGTCTTGCGTGGGCGGCTGTTGAGTTCGGCTGCGACGGTGTCGAGGGCCTCGCGGGGGTGGACGGACAGGTCTGTGCCCTTGGGGAAATACTCCCGACGTCGACCACAAACCGGTACCGGACTGCCCCTTCGCGTTCGGCGGCAGCTTCTTGATCGGTTGAGACAGATCACTCACTCTCCTTGAGGGCGTGGAAACTCCACATTGGCGGCGCCATCGCTGCCTTTCAGCGAAGGGCACCGCGGTCATCGGGGCAGCAGACAACAGCGCTCTCCTCGTGCGGGGTTTGCGGCGCTGCCTGCTTCGTCCGCCACGGCTCCACTGCCGAGCACAACCGAATGCGAACACCCTCAACACTCGGGACGATCCCCGGTTTCGGTAACCGGGGATCACCTGCTACGTATCGCCCAGCACAACGACAAACCCGCCCCTCATTCCCTGCTTCGGCATCGGGCAGGAGGCCAGGGTCGAAGGGCGGGGGTCACACGAACCGCGGAGGCCACCGCCGTGGCAAGAGCGGTTTCTCGTCCGATCCGCTGCCCATGAAGTCATCGGCATTACGGCGCTTGCCGAGGCCCGATCCCCGGCTTCCCGCCCTCAAGCCGGAGATCGAGCCCGCCGATACCGACGGTGCCTCTTCGAAGGGGACCGGCCGTGCATCACCAGCGCAGGGAAGCATGATCGCCGTTCATGTAATGCGCGCCGCAGAACAACGGCAGAGCCGGTGGGGGTGCCAGCGCTCCCTCACCCCTCAGGGGAACAAGGCGAGCTGTTCGTCCTCCGGTGCTTGCGCGAGGCCGGGATCCTCTGCGTATTCCGGGTCCAGGTCTGCCGGCTCGGTGTCCGTTCCTTCCTCGATCACGCCCAGCGCCGCCGCCACACGCTGCCCATTGACGTTGCCCGCCGCCTCGGCGGTGGCCAGCTCCTCCAGGGAGGATTCCTCAGCCTCACCCGACTCTGCCTCGGCGACCGTCGGCAGTACGTAGTGCTGGGCGAGGCTCGCCAGGTGCAGGGGCAGGGGGAGGGAGAGTGCGTCAAGGTAGTCGGGGGCTTGGCGCAGCTGGTGCACCGCCAGAGCGAGTGCTTCGGGTGAGTCGCCAGCATCAGCCTGGCAGCCCAGGACTGCGATCTCCACTAGCCCGGGGTTCCAGGCCGGGATGTGTGTATCGATGGTGGGTTTGCCCTTGTTGGGTCCCTGGCGCAGCGGCCGGGGCGCGACTTTGTCGGCCTCGACGGCGGAGTCTCGGAAGGTGCTCGCTTTGGGTGTGGTGCTGTAGAAGATCCGGCCGGAGGAACGTGCGGAGTCTTCGTCCTCCACCCACAGCCCCTGGGGTAGGCCGTTGACTTCGCCGGGAGAGGCGTTGCCCCACCATTGCGGGGTCTCGCGCCCTGCTGCCGTACGTACGCGAATCAACCGGAGGTCGGGGTCGAGTCCCGCCGGCTGCGCGTGCCCGGTCTTGATCAGGTCCCGTTCGGTTCGGCCGTCCTGAAGCCAGGGCCAGTGCAGTCGGCTGTTCTGCGAATGGGTCAGCAGGGCGGTGGGTCGGCCGCGAAGAGAGCGGACCATTTTCTGGAGGTATCGGGCGGTCGCCCTGCGCTGTTCGTCCATGTTCTGTTGCCAGACGCGGTACTTCGAACGCTGCTGCGGTACGAAGGCGGCGGCTTCGGTGTCCGTGGGCATCGCGGTCTCGGTCTCGGTCGGTTCGCTGACCTCCGGGATTTCAGCTGTCTTGACCAGGCCGAGCAGGAACTGGGGGTAGGGAATCCAGCGTCCCATCCGCTCGTCCCAGCCTGTGACGGCCGCCAGGCCGCTGCCTGGTGCCAGCGGTGTGACCATGACGGCCACCGGGGTGTGGCGGGGCAGGCGGGTGGGGCCGTCCTTGCGCCGCTTGACCATGTACGTGGCGACGTAGCGCAGGTCCTTGGGGATCGCTTCGCCGAGCGTGTGCTCGGGCAGGACACGGACGCCGTACTGGCGCAGAGCGTCTTCCCAGCCCGAATGGACCCGGTGGGAGAGGTTCTTCTCGGTGTTGTAGCCCTTGGCCTTCTTGGGGACGAGTGCGAATTGCGTCAGGACGCCCGCGTCAGCGCAGCCCAGCCGGAGCGCGTATTTGGGGTCGTCCAGACGGTGGGCGAAGTCCTGGCGACGGTCGATCTCCACGAGGGCGAAGCTGGGGTAAAGCGGGTCAGCTCCGTCGTCGGCCAAGAATGCGGCGGCAGTCTTCCGCCGGGCGTTGATACCGGCCTCCAGGGCTTTGCCCCTGGGCCGCGCTGTGGGGTCGATGCCCAGAGTGTCGGTGATTCCCTCGACGGTGCGCAGGCAGCGGAGGCGAAGGGTGAGTTCCGGGGCTTTCCATTCGAGAGTGACGGGGCTTCCGGGTACGGCCCGCTCGTAGGCGTCCTCGGCAGTGACTGCCTCTGGGCGGCTTCCGTCGCCGTCCAGCCCGAGGACGTCGGCGAGGGCCTCGATGGCTGCATCCCTGAACGACGGGGTCTGCCACAGCAGTCTGGCTTCGACGCAGCACCCGGCTCCCGTCCCCTTGATCGCTTCGGCGGGGTCCTGTCCCTGGTTGATCCTGGCTGCCACCGCGAGTGCGGTCCGGCGGGCGCGGGCTTCGCGTTGCGCCTCCGCTTCCTTCTCCGCCGCCTTGGGCTTGGGCCGGGCATTGGCGGGGGCGCTGCTGCCAGCGCTCGCCCGGCTGAGAGAGGGGACCCGGCGTAGCTGTTCGGGCAGCGCCCGTTCGGCCCACTGAACGATCTGTGAACGCTGGTGTGACATTAGGCCGGCACCGATGCCGTGAGCACCCATGTGTGTGCTGTGGACGACAGCGGCGCGGGTGCCGCCCCCGTCGCCGATCCACTCCTCCGGTGCGGCAAGCAGGCTGGAGGGGTCGGGGAAGGGGCGGTTGAGCGCCAGCCTGCCCAGAATCTGGGCGGGGCCGTTGTTCTTCCAGGCATAGCTCTCGGTGCCGCGGTCCCAGGTCAGCCGGGCCACGGCGTACCGCTCGCTGGTGGGTGCTCCGGGGAGCCAGGGGATGCCGGGCAGCAGGTAGACCGAGGTGTCGCGGCCATACGGCAGCCGCAGTCGCTGCTTCCTCGCGTCGAGGCGAGTTGCCCAGCGGCGTACTCCCGTGTGCAGGTGGAGACGGGGGCGAGGGTCGAAGGGGACAGTGTGTAGCGAAATGTTGATCACCAAGGAGAACCACCACTCGCGCCCCTTGACCACGTGCGAGAGAGGCTGCGAGAGGAGTTCCGCTCCTTGCTGGCGCGGGCCTCGCGGCACGGCCCGGAAGTGCAGGCTGCCGGCGCTGTGCTCGTAGGGCCCCAGGGCGAGGATGCGCCGGGCCAGGGCATCGGTTGCGAGTTGGTATTGCCGGTCACGCGGAGCCGCTGTTCCGCCGTCGGTCGTGGGGCAGCCGAGGAGGTCGACGGTGACGTCCTGCCACTGCGGCGGGCAGGAGCGCAGCGCCGTATGGGTGTCCAGGACCGCCCGGTGATGTGCGGGTTCGGGGCGGAGGTCTTGAAGCCAGGCGCCGCTCAGGCGGTCCAGGGTGTCGCCGGGAAGCGGGTGGGGGGTGTCGGAGGGGGCGTAGAGCCAGAAGTCCTCGGCCAGCTGCTGGGGGTCGCGGGGACGGCCGCGGACGACCAGATCGGGGGCGAGGCTCTGCAGAACTCCGTTGAATCTGGCGACGGGCGCAGCGCGGTAGGGCTCGGCCTCGGGGGGACGCCCTAGGTTGCAGAGGTCCAGAACGCTCTCGTGCCACTTCTCCGCAAAGGTCAGTGCCCGATAACGAGCGGTCCAGGGCGCAGTGTTGGGCTTCAAAAGGTAGGCGGCCCGGCTTGCGTCGCGGTACTTGGCAGCCATGGTCTTTGCAGTCTCCTTGCTGTGGCTCAGCAGTCAGTTCGGGCGCTCAGACCGCACAGGGCGTCGTAGAGCGGGTGGTAGAGGGTGCGGACCAAGGCGGGGTCGGCAGGGTCGGCAAACGATTCGGGGGTGGTTTCGTCGTCGAAGTAGGGCGCGAGGACGTCGCGGAGCTTGATAAGCAGGCCGGGGTCGTTGCGTCGGCGTCCGCTGCGGGTCGCCGCGGCGGGCGGGGCCCCGGCCTCGGCGAGTGCGGGGGCAAAGGCCGCGTCGACGAACACCACCCGCGCGGGCACTCCGCCGCGCACCAGCCGGCCGATGACCTGCCAGATGGTGACCAGCTGATCCCAGGCGAAGGAGGTCTTCTCCGCGTCGTTGAGCTGGGAGTAGATGTAACGCCGGGACAGCAGGCGGCGCCACTCCTTGCGAGCCGCGAGGCGGAAGGCGAGCCCGGCGCTGTCCATGTCCACTGCGTCGGCCACGAGTTTGCCGAAGGTTCCCGCCTCGGCATCCGGCTGGTTCCGGACGAACCTGGTGACCCAGTCGTTGATGGCAAAGACGGCCAGCGACAGGTCGTCGGGGCGCGGGTGGGGACGGGCGAGGAAAAGAACGGTCCCGAAGGCGGCTTTGTGGCTCTGGTTGAGGATGTTGTGACCGCGCTCGATTGCCATCAGGGGCGCGACCAGGACTTCGGCGTCTTCGTCCTTGGCGAAGGCGGCCAGGTCGCCGCGGCGTACGGCTGAGGCGCCGGTGAAGTCTCCCGTGGCGGTGTCCCCGGGGCCGGCGTGGTCGAGCTCTGCCTTATCGGAGGCAAGGACGCGAACCTTTCCGCGCCAGCGCGGCATGCGTTCCAGGAGGTCGGCTGCGATCCTGGCATCCTTGTAGCTGCCGACCAGGAGGAGGGCACGTCGGCGTTCTCCGTCCTCGATCCGCCGTAGTTTCTGATCGAGGAGCGAGCTGCTGCCCGGGGCCGACTTGCCGAGCTGGGTGACCATCTGGGCCAGGACCCGCTCACGGGTGTCGAGTCGGGCTCCGGAGAGGGTGAGCGGGGTTCCTTCGCCGTCATAGAGGAACAGCGTGGTGAACAGGGTTTGCCGGATGGAGTCGACGGCGGCCTGGTGGGGCTTGAGGATCGCTTGGACCGGCGCCATGACGTGTGCGCGGGTCGATGTCCCGGCCCAGCTGGTGCCAGACATGAGCAGGACGTGCGGTCCGGGACGGCCCGCTGCGGGGTCGGCTCCCAGCGCGGGAAGGTGGAGCAAGAGCTCGCGACCGACGCCGGCACAGCGGAAGAAACGCAGGGTACCACTGCGGTGTTCGTCGCCGCCCGGGCCTTGCTCCGGATCTTCGGGCAGGTACTGAAATCCAAGAACGTTACCCATCGGGGCTTCCGGCACCACCGGCGCGTAGTCGAGGGGCGGTCTGCGGGAGAGTTCGTTGTCGGCGGTGTCCAGATGCAGAGCCGCCTCGGCCTGCGGCCACAGGAACGTGACGCGTTCGAGGCGCTGATGCAGGGCGGCCAGTACCAGGGTGAACTCAAGGCGTCGGGCTTCTCGTTCCAGCCAGGGCTCGCTCCCCCAGGTGTCCACGGGATCCCGGGCGGGTTTCCCCGGGCCGGGTGGCTCCTGGCGCAGGGAACCGTCCAGCAGGGGGGACCCGCTGAGCAGGGTGTCGAGCACGGAGCGGACACGTTGGCTGGTCGCTGTCTGGTCGAGGTGATGCAGGAGAGCTCCGGCACTGCGGATCAGGGCGTCGGCGAGGTCGTTGTGCGGGCCTCGATCGCCGAGCGGGTCATCGCGGAAGGCGTCGAACGCCTTGGTGACTTCGCTGCGTCGGATATCCCAGGGCTCCGTGTCCGGGGTCCGCGGCAGGGGTGTGTCACCGTCGGCCTCATCGTTGGAGTCGTACACCTCGGAGTCGGAGGAGGTCTCGTCGGGGAGGAGACCGGTGGGGCGCGGTCGGGGGTACCACTCGTTGACGAGTTTCTCCTGGAGCGTCCAGGCGCTGAAATATTCGATGTCCGCCCAGCGGCGAAGGTCGTGGTCGGTGATCAGTCGGCGGTAGAGACGGTTGGCGGCGATGTGGACCAGGTCCAGGGAGGCCGACCAGCGTTCGACATCGCGTGCCGAGAGGGGCAGGCGGCCCTGCCGGGCCAGTTCATCGATCTTGTGGATGCCGAGGCGGTCGAGCCAGGAATCCGGGCCGCGCACGATCAGCGTCGCGGACGGGGCGAAGGCGGTGTCGAGCTGCATCTGTACGCGGTCCGCCTCGTCGACGACAATGATGTCGCTGCGCAGGCAGGCCAGTTCAAGGTGCCTGAGGCGTTCGGCGTTGAGATGGTTGGGGACGGCGCTCTGCAGGAGGCTGGCCGGGTTGGCCACCCAGATCAGGGCATCGACCAGCTCCCGGTCGGGCGCATGGCGGGGGCAGACACTCCACACCGGACAGCCGTGATCGGACCGCGACGTCTCGCTGTCCGCTGCGGGTGTCTCGGACAGGTCGTGCCGGTATACGGGCATCGGGATCTCCCCGGCAGCGGTGGGACCGTGCTTCTTGACCGGGCGCAGTTCCGTGCAGGGGGCGTCGACGTAGCGCAGGGGTTCGGCTGCTTCCAGTCCGCGCTGCGCGTCGAGGACGCACACTGAGCTCAGATCGTCGAAGGCTGGATCATCGTGCTGGAGAAGGGAGACTTGGCCGCGCGCGGCAAGGCGGCGGTGCAGCCGGGATGCGTGCTGCTCACGGGTGGTGCCGCCGATGACGGGAGCGGCCTGTAGGTCCAGGTCGCGGAACTGGCCGACCAGGGTGAGCTGTTCGGCGACGTCACCGACGACAAGAGTGGTGCGCAGCCCTTTGCGCGCGCCCCAGACGGCGATGAGATGCATCAGGGTGCTCTTGCCCGCGCCCACCATACCGACCAGGTGGAGCAGGCGGTCCATGCGGAGAACCATGGTCTTCTCAAAGCGCAGCCCGTCGGCGGACAGGGCATCGAGTTGCAGGTCTTCCAGCCGTCGCACCCAATGGCCACAGGTGAGGCCGCGGGCCGTCTCGGTTTCCTCCATCCAGCGGGCGGTCTCGGCGAGTTCGGCCAGCGGGATGTCCAGGGGACGGCCTGCGGTGTGCGGGACCTGGCTCAGGTCGTGGCCGGTCGCCGGCGGGAAACACAGCTGTTCGGGGATGGTCACGGAGGCTGGCCGGTGCCGCGCGGTGAACCGGGCCTGGCCCGCCGGGGCGGGCGGCAGTTGCCGTTGGTCGAAGTGCGGAAGTCGGGACAGCGCGTGCTCGAACCTGTCGAAGCGGTCTGCGGCGATGGTGGGTTCGACGCGCCGCGCCGGTCCTCCTCCCGCGGCCAGCCGGTAGCCGCGGAGCCGTTCGGGCAGCTGGATGTACGTCTCCAGGCACTGGTGCCACATGCGGCGGCGACGCAGCTTCCACAGCAAGTGGCGCGCCACGTCGAGCCGGGCGCTCTGTGCCGGGGTGGTGGCGATGCCCGCGGCCGCGGCAAAGGGATAGCCGCCCAGGAGGGTGTAGGCACCGTGGGCGTCGCCGGTCGGGTCGAGACTTTCCATCAGATAGAGGCCGAGTTCCACCTGGCAGAGCAGCGAGGGGTTGACGTCCTGGTGTTCTTGGGGCCAGACAGGTTCCAGGGCTTTGGCCAGTTTCTGGTACCACTCACTGCTGTTACGCACTCGGGGATCCGTTCGTCGGTGCGGAGTCCGTCAGGTGGGGGCCGTCGGCCCCTCGGGTGCGGGCGGTCGCGAGGGCGACAAGCCGGTCGTCGGTGAGCAGGGGCAGGCCCGCGGCGGAGGCGGGGCGGTTGCGGCGGTACGTGCCGAGGTAATCGCGGTGGGCTTCGGCCTGTTCGCGGGGAACCACCCAGCAGGCTTCGTCGTAGGGCGGCTCTGGGCGGACGGGTTTCGCGGACCGGCCAAGCAGCCCGGGATGCTTCCAGTCCTTGACGTCGATGGCCCAGATGTGCTCGTCGGGGAAGGTCACGCGCAAGTCGTAGGCGTCGAAGCCGGGCCAGAGCTGGACCTCGAGCCCCAGCGTGCGCAGCCGGGCTTCCAGTTCGACCTCGGCGCGTCCCGGTCCGGTGACGAACTGCCTTAGCGGTCGCACAAGTTGCAGCAGTCCCGGCACGTCGGCTCCGGTCAGGGTCCGTCCGTGCGGCGGTGCGCCCCGACGTCGGCACCGGTCTCTCTCGCACCACCACGCGCCGTCGGCGAGCGGCGCGAGCAAGGTCAGACAGCGGCCGCAGGTGACGTAGCCGCCCTGGAATTCGTAGGAGGCCGGGACCGGGGCGTAGCACTGGTCCAGCAGTTCTTGTACGGGAGCGAGGGACAGGTCGGTCTCGGTCTCGAACCGTTCCACTCCGGTGAGTACCGGTCGTTCGACCAGGAGTCTGCGGAAGGCGACGTAGGACTCCGGTGATGACGCCTTGCGGCACAGGCGCATGGCCGTCTGAATGACCTCCCGGTCGAATTGCGCGGCGCCGGCATCCTTGCCTCGGATCCACCACTCGTGGCACAGCTGGGTGGGAACCCGTGCCTCGGGGTCCACCAGGTAGTCGTCCGGTCCGAAAGCGTCCGGCGGCAGGTCCAGGGGCCAGTCTTCCAGTGGGCGGCTGTGGCACCAAAAGAGCAGTTCCGGCAGGCTTTTCGGGATCTCCTCGACGCCCCTGAGGAGGCAGGCGAGGACGGTCCGGTCGAGGGCTCGCTGGGCTTCCGCCGGGTAGGGCAGTTTGAAGGAGGAGAGCGAGCCGAGATCGGCGAGCTGGATGACGGCGCCGGCTAGCGTACGGACGAGGCGTACGTCGGGGAAGTCGAGCCAGTCACCGCGCTGGGCTGCGTGGGCGTCAAAGGCGGTGGCCATCAGGAATCCTGCCTTGTCGGAGCGAGGTGTTCGATGCCCGCGCGGCACCATTCGAGGGCTTCGCAGCCGTCGCAATGCCGGCCTGGAGCGGTCGGGTAGTCCTGATCCCAGGCCCAGGGCTGGGCGAGTTGCGTGATCACTTCTCGGGCTTCGTCGACGGTCCCCGGGTGTGAGGGGTCGAGTTCCTCAAAGGTCACGTCGTCTGTGTGCAGCAGTTCGAGCTCCACCCTGGAGCGGGCCGCGTCTCCACCCAGGACCCCGGTGGCCAGCATTAGGACACCGAGCGCCAGCTGAGGGTAGAGCTTCAACAGCGGCTCGCCCTCATAGAGGTATCTGCTCGCGGTCTTGGTCTCCCGCCAGATCCAGCCCCCGCGGCGGGTGTGGAGCAGATCGGGGGTGGCTATCAGCACGAGGTCGAGTCCGGGGTCGTAGCAGACCGCCTGGTACTGCACCCGCACCTCTTCTTTGGCGGCGAGGCCGTCCAAGGGGCAGTAGAAGGCGTGCTGTTCGAGCATGGCGGCACCGTCGAGTGCTTCTTGACCGCTCAGGTGCAGACCGCTGGCTCCCCAGGAGTCCGGGTCCGCCGGGCCGGGAAAGGTCGCGCAGCTTCGGTGGGGCGTGCTGGCGTGCCGCTGGTTCAGAATGTCGTCGACCACACGGCCGCGCCGGACTTCTGGGCTCTCGGGCGTCGAGGAGCGCAGCTTGAGCTGCCGGGTCGCGTGGTATTTCGCCGGACAGTCCCGATAAGCGCGCAAATCGGTGACCGAGACGCTGCGGCGGGGGCGCCGGCGCTTCGGCGGCGTAATGCTCAGCAGTTCTGGGCTGTGTGGGAGTGCCTGGCAGCCGGTCAGTGCCTTGCAGTCGATGCAGCCGGTGCCGGGGCGGGTCCCGGTCCCGTCGATGGCCTGGAGTAACGATGGCCACCCCGCCGCCGTGAAGTGCTGACGCGCTTCCTGTCTGTTCCAGTCGATCAGCTCGTTGTGTTTGCCGTCTCCGCAGCCGAATTCGATGACCCGGACGTGCTCGGGCAGGGCGGCGCGGTGCTGGGGAAGTTCACCGAAGGGGACCGGGGTGTGCCGCTTGCGCCATCCTCCGACCGCGGGGCGCCCTCGCGCCGCCACGTATGCGGCTACGGCCTTTTCCGCTTCGGGTCGGTCGTCCTTGGCGCTGCCGAAGGTGAGCAGCCACAGTTCTCTTGTGGAGCCGTCGAGGGCCGCGTAGCGGCGTCCCCAAGCGGTCATCTCATAGGTGTCCGCGCCCCGGGAGTCGACCGGGCCCGGGTCCGTGCCAACCACCCATGTGTCACGGACCGGGACCGTGAGCGGCAGGTCGGCGACCTGGCGGGCGTGCTGGTCTGCCGTTCTGGCCGCCAGATAGCGACGGACCACCTCGGCTGACCAGGACATCAGCAGGGGATGCGCTTCACGGCGCCGGTAGAGCCCGAAGGTCCCGTTTGTGCGCCGGAGTTCCCCGATCACCCACTCCGGGTCCTTGCGCTCGTGTTCAATCAGGTCGAGTGCATCCATGAAGACCTTGAGCGTGAAGTCTTGTAGTTTTTCGGCAAGTTGAGGGGGTTCGGGATCTGCAATCAGCAGCGGCCGGGCTTCGCTGGCCCGCTTCGTGGGGCAGTCCCGGGGGTCGAGGCGCGCCGCAGCGAGGTTCGTGCGTACCAGCCTGATGTCACCGCTGGTCCCGGCAGGGCGCGGCCCACTGCTCACGGTCTCCTCCAAGCAGTTCGTACAGGACGGCCCGATGCGGCACCACCGAGCGGGCGCACCGGGTTCCGGCATATCCAGCATGACACAAAACAGCTGTGAACTCAGTCCATGCACGACTTGGCATTCGATCGCTTTACACTGGGCGCATCCGCCACGCAACGGTCTGGCGGAACCGGGAACTCGCCACCGTCGCGCCTCTCCTGCGTGCCGGAGGCGGGACGCTTCACAGGCAAGGGGCGGCATGAAGAAGGACGAGGTGCTGGGCAGCCGGTACAAACTGCTCAAGCACCTGGGCAGCGGCGGCATGGCCGTGGTCTGGCTGGCGAGGGACCTGCGGGACGACAGGCTCGTGGCCGTCAAATGCCTGCGCGCACAGAACGAGCTCCTGGACGCGCTCGACGAAGACGAGGCGCACGACGAACTCCGGCGCATGCGTGGCCGGTTCCGGCGCGAGGGCACCCTTCTGGGACGGCTGCATAACAGGAGCATTCCCGAGCTCTACGACCAGGGCACTCATCACGCCGAGCCCTACCTCGTCATGCGCTACGTCGCTGGCAAGCCCCTGCACCGATTTTTGGAGCAGTACACCCCCACCATCGAGGTCAGCGCGGCCATCGGGGTTCAGATCGCCGAGGCACTGACCTGCGCCCATGACCTGCCGGTGGTGCACCGCGACCTCAAGCCGTACAACTTGATCATCGATGAGAACGGCGTGGTCGTCCTCATCGACTTCGGCATTGCCAAGCCGCTCTGGCCCGGCGTCACCGACTACACCCAGCACGGATCCACCGTCGGCAGCAGAGGGTACGAGGCTCCGGAGCAGATCCTGGAACGCCAGATCACCCCGAAGACCGACCTGTATGCGCTGGGCTGCGTCCTCTACCACTTGCTGACTGGCCATCCGCCGTTCTCCGGGGACGGGCTGAAGGACCAACATGTGCATGCCGCGCCGATCCCGCCGACCTGTCATGTCGGGCACATCCCGGCAGAGCTCGAGAGGCTGGTACTGAAGTTGCTGGCGAAGGAGCCGGAGGACCGGCCGGTGGACACCCGCATGGTCGCGGAGGTGCTGCGGAAGTACGCGCCGCGTGCGGGTGACGCTGCCCCGTCCCCTCGGCTAGAGCCGGACCCGACGCGTCCGTTGCGCTTGCCCGACGAATACGACCTGCCGACCGCGCCCGCGACACCGATGGCTGCGTCCAGTTCCGGCAGGAGGCGACGCGGTTCCGGGTTCCTCAGCCGCCGGATGTTTCAGGAAGTCACCACCGAGGCCGAAGCGGAGGTCGAATCCGGTGAGCCGGCGAGTGCGGTAGACAAGCTGCTGGAGCTGCTGCCCGCCGCCCGCCGGGATTGGGGCGCCTTCGACCCCGGCGTCCGGACGGCTTTGCGCGTGGCCGCGAACGGCATGCGTGTGGCCGGGCGCTGCAAGGAGGCGATCGCGCTCTTTGAGGCTCTGACCCTGCGGGTTGAGGGCAAGGCGAGCCCGGATGAGCTGGCCGACTACCTGGAGGGCACTCTGGGTGCGGCGGAGTGCCGTATCCCCTTCGGTGACTTGCTTCCGGCCGCGGCGGCGCGGGCCATGGTGCTCGAACGGATGGCCCACGTCACGGGCCCGCGCGCCCAAGTGCTGGCTGAGCGATGCCGAGAGGTCGGCATCGAGCTCGAGGAGCTGGGCTTCGGCATCTAGGCGATCTTGCGTAAGTAAGTTGCGCTCTGGCTGGCCGGGACAGGTCGTTGGGTGAGTGTGCTTGGGCGGTGGCGTACTTCTTGCGTCTTCGGAGATCCTTTCCAGTCTAAGCTCATCAGTGATCGTTCCCCAGCGCCTGCGGGCCAACATCTATGTTCGGCGGGCAAGTCACGTACAGAAAGGTCCGGCGGGTGTACCGCCAACGATCGGCGGCTTGCTCACGGACGCAAAGAGTGCAGCTTTCCCGCTGCGAGCCCGTCCCCGAGGCTCCGCACGAGAGCCTCGCCCACCGATGCGACCGAGCGGAGCGACTCCTCAAGTGCCAGGAGTTCTCTGAAGGCGGCCGCATACGGCCGCTGTTCAACAAGTGTGAGCTGGAGCACCTGTAGCTTGCGTACGTCGATGCGGGCAGAGCTGGAGGTGTGGGAACCCGCCTGCCGCGCATTCGCGGACGCACGCAGGCAGCCTGCGAGGAACCAGGGGTCGAGGACTTTGGGGTCCGGGCGCAGCGCGTAAAGCTGGGGTCCGAGCACCAAGGGCGTACCCTCTTGGACCCAGACGCGATACGCCCTCTCGACACCCGCCACGACGACATCCCCCGGCTCAGCCACGGTGAACGAACCCATACTGGCGCCCCGCTCTACCTCGGCCCGGGCAAGCCAGCCCCCTGGCTGTCCTCCCAGGACCAGGTCGGGAACGCTCAAGGCCGGTACCGCACCATCTGCCAGCGCGTCGCCGTGCAGTAGTTCACCGGGGAGCGTCTGCCCCTGTTGCAGCTTGAGAGCATGGGCACGGTGCAGGTCCGAGACCGTGATCATGGACAGCACCTCACTACCCACCGACAGGTCGATTGCCGCCAGAGACTGGGAGTGATCGCGCACTTCGTCGAGTAGGCCACCCAGGCGCCCCCAGGACTCATGGAGCTTGGCCTGGGCCTCTACGGCCGTCTCCGGTGCGTGGCGGGCCGGCGTGAGATCTGTCTGTTCATTGAGCAGGTCCACCACGGGAACGGTGACACACCCCTCAGGCAATTGCTTCCCTGCTCCGGCCTTCCTTTCTCCAGACCAGTCATGAGCGCGTACCGCGTCGAGTACGCGGCTGGTCAACTGCGGCCAATCGATGCCTTGAGCTCCTCTCGTCGCCCCATGCGATGTGGCTGCGTCGAGCAGAAACAGGCGTTCGCCGGAAGCAGCACTGCCCTCGGACACTGGCATCCGGAGAATCCACAACTGGAGCGAGACGCTGTGCGGTTGGGCGGCCCCAGCCGGAAGTGCGACGACTCCCTGCAGAGCGCCCGTCCGCAGTAGCGCTCCACGGATGCGCCTACCTGCGCGCCGAGAGGCCACCGCTGGCGGCAGCAGGAGTACAGCCACGCCGCCTGGCGCCAGTCGCGCCAGCGCGTGCTCAATCCAGGCGAGTTCGGGCTCGGTCCTCGGTGGCAGGCCGTAGACCCAGCGGGGGTCAGTAGCCAGTTCCTCATGACCCCAGTCGCGCGCGTTGAACGGGGGGTTGCACAGGACGATGTCGGCCCGGACACCGTCGTTTGGGTCCGCGCGGAGCGAGTCACCTGCCTTGATCCTCACAACGCCGCTTCCCCCCTCCGCGTCGGCGAAGCCCAGCCGCACTTCCGCCAGCGCGGCAAGTACCGAGTCGAGTTCGGTACCGATGAGCGCCGTAGTCCCGGGATCGGCGTCCGCGCTTCGCTCCGCCATGCCCTCACCGGCGGCCAGGAGCAGCCCGCCGACACCGCAGGCGGGGTCGAGAACGGTGATCCGCCCATCCGCGCCCCGGTCCTCCTCCGCTCTGACGGCTAGAGCGACGTCTGCCATCAGTCGGGCCAGTGGGGCTGAGGTGGTGCCGACCTGCCGTACATGGGCGTCAAGCCAACGTGTGAGCAGGAAGGTGAATGTCTCCCGCTCTCCTTCGTATCGTGCGACGTCGACCGTCTCGTTCATCACGCGAGCGGCCTCGTCCGGAAGCAAGGAATGCTCGGGTGCGGCCTGATCCGCGCCTGTCGCGGCAAGCAGGCGGCGGCCAGATTCGGCGAGCGCCGCGCCCATCACCGCACGATCCCCCAGGGCCTCATAGTGCGGCCACAGCCGCTCGCGCAACCCGATCCGCTCGATCTTCCCGTGGGCGTACAGCCACCGTTCGATCTCCGCAAGGGAGAACTGCGGGCTGATGTCTGTACCGCCGACCGGCATCGGGAACGAGACATGGCGCCGTCGCCAGTTACTTACCGCCGCTCGACCAACGCCCGCGATGCGCGCGATTCCCGCCAAGGTGACGGGCGCATCGTTGGAGTCTGACATGTGGTTCTCCGAGCGGGAGGGCGACTTTCGGACGGGTCTGACACAGGTGCCGACACCGTAGCTCAGCCACCCCCACCAGGCCAATCATTGACTGAGTTCACAGGCGCTTCGTCGATCGCGCGCTCTTCCACGGCTACCTCCCTACTGACTTCCTCGGGTTGTCGTCGGGTGCCGCGTGAGGGGCAGTCTGGTGCCGGCCAGGCAGCCATCGATCAGGTCGGGCCGGAGTTGGATATGACGTAAGCCCCGGCGGAGGTTGCGCTCGAGATGCTCGTCGTCGGTGAAGGCTGTGTTGGCCAGCGGTCCGTGGGCGCATCTGCCTTCACCCACTGCCCGCGGCACTCCAGGAGAGTGGGCCGGCTCATCAGAATCGACTAGGCGTGCGCGAAGGTCCGACGCAGCCGGTCAAGGATGACGAAGCGACCTATACCGCTTGGCCATCGATTCGTCAAGCCCCTGGCCACTCGAATCCCCCGCATGCGAGTCCGGCAACCCTGTGCGACATGCAGCCCGTGACCTTGCTTTTACTAACCGCGCCAATAGAGTGCGCGTTCACCTCCGCCCGATAGGAACAGGAGTGCATCCCATCACTCGAAGGGGTACACCTAGCCGATAATCGTGGCGCTCTCCTGACTCCCGGCGCCAGCATGCTTCGTGTTCCTAACGCGCCGTTGCGGAACGGGTGTTGGCCAACCGGTCGACGTACGGCCGCGCCTCCCGAAGGGCCTCAGCCATGCTTTCATCCCCCGAACCCGACCGTTCTTCCGAAGAATCCGCCGAGGAGAAGCGGCAAAAGGATCGGGAATTGGCCGAAGCCGAGATCAAGTTGGCACGCCGCAAGCGAATGAAGGATCACCTGCGGATCCTTCAGATCGTGTTCACGCTGGTCGCAGCCGTGACGGGCAATCCGGTCTACCGATGGGCAGCCAGGGGAATCCAGTGGGTCATGGAACTCCTCCGGGACTCCAAATGATGTGAGGTAGGACATGAGCGAGAGCAACTTCAACGGTCCGTTCCCGGTTCCGGTTTCTCGGGAGAAGCAAGAGGCATGGATCAAGGCCGTACTGGCGACCGAGGGGGCGAATCTTCCCCGTGGCGCACTGGAGAACATTGCCCCCTTCATCGTTGATCCCGATGACACCTTGAGCGAGCCCGACGCCCACGGCGTACGCATGCTCAAGGCAAGCACGGTCCGACGCATCCATACAGACGCGGGTGACATGGTCGTCGCCGTCGTCCGGATGCACGGCGTCGGTGGGGTGCAATGGGGCCACAACGAGCGGATCAGCTCCATCTGGCGCTCCGTCGCGGATCCGACCGTCGGCCGGGAGACAGAGAAAACCTTGACTTCGGTCCGGCCATGGGTGGGCGTGGACGAAACTGGACACGAGACGTGTTTCGCCGCACTGGAAAGCGTCGTGCCCAACCGGCGCACGTTGATCATGAATGCCGAGGACGCGGCGGACGAGCTGAAGAGGCGGGACCGCGTCCGCCCATACGACCTTGAGGAAGACCTCGTCCTCAACGGACAACAAGACCCCGGGATGTACGTCCCTCAGCAGGTGAGGATCGAGGAGAACCCGGAGAGGGACTCTGACGGCAACCCTCTTTACCCGGATGCTTATTGGGGATGGATGGCAGTTCGAGGGAATAATCGAACACAGAAACGGCAATCGATTTTCCGTTTGACATCCAGTGAAGTGCTGGCCGGCGTCCCGGCGGAGAAGCTCGAACGGGAGGGGGAAGAGATCATCTGCGACCCCCGTGACTGGCTCCCGGAATTCTCCGCCGTACTCAACAGAGAGTTCGCGGAGACGGGCGACGGCGAACTCGATCCGACGAGCGGCTCGCGGGCACGACGCGCTGCCGCCATCGCCGTGGTGGACGCACATCTGGTGATCGGCACACCCACTCCACAGCGGCTCTACCGCATCGTGCAGATGAACAACCGGCGAGATCATGTCCACCCGCCGCTGGAGTTCGACGCCCTCGACCGCTCTCGCGCGCTGGGGCGGAGCGTTCTTGGGATGTACGTGGAGCAACAGGTCATGGACGAGAAGACGGCAGAGGTCCTTTCCGGGCTCACGCCGATCCGTGAACTCCCGGACGCGTCGGTGGACATGACGGTCTCCGAGCTGCGAGACCTGCGCTCCATGCGGTTGTTGCAGGAACTGTTTCCAGTGGATCCGCGCAAACGTCATCTGCTGCGGCGCGCGCTCAGCGAGAACCCGCCGTCCCAGCTCAAGTCGGGAGAGATCAACCAGCGGGCCCGCACATGGTCCGCGCTGACCTCCGAGAGCTACCCAGCACCGTGGAACCCCCGCGTGGGTCAGGTTTTCTCCACCCGGGCCAGGGAGGGAATCGTCCTCTCCGGGCGCAGGCTGCCTGAACTACTCTCCGCCGCGGACACCGATGACGACGCCTTCGACGAACTGGTGTCCTACAGGGCGGCGCACTGGCTGGCCTCCTTCGGCATCATCGAGGCCGACCGGGGCTCGCTCGACGGCCAGGAAGCGATCGGTGACGGAGGGGAACGGATTCGCCGATCCCGCAGGACCGTCATGAACTGCCTGCAGGCCCTGCGGTACGAGAAGAGCCGGCTGATGGCAGTCGGCGTACTCAAGTCGCTAGCCGCGGCCATGGACGACGGAGACCGACGGCCCTGGCGCGTCAGCGGCTCCGGCAAGGAAATGACGGGGAGGGAGATGACACCGCTCTGGTTCGACAGCGAGTTCCCGAAGGACACCGGCACCCGGCCCCGCAAGACCGAAGTGGCTGCACCGCCGTCGCTCACCGCACTGACGGCGTCTGCACCCCTCCCGTCATCTGTGCTGCCCGCGCTATCACCCGCGACGCCAACGCCCGCACCCATGGCATCAGCGCCCACGCAACCCCTCGTGCCACCGCCCGCCCGTGCGATCCCCGCCCAAGTCGAAGCGCCCGACACCGATGCGCCGGACGACGCCGACAGGCCAGCCGCCTCTCCGGATGAACCCTTCACCGTCGAGGCCCTGGTGACCCGGGTCGAGGAACGGGTCCGTGGCCTGCACACGGCCTCAGCCGAAATCGGCGAACTCCTCGGCTACCTCGCGGAACAGGGCCGCGCAGAGTCCGTCACCCAACCCATCAGCCGGCAGCGGGCCGATACGACCGTGCGCCTCCTCAACCAGACGCTATCCAAGCTACGCAGGCTGCCTGAGCTCATGGAGGAGATGTCGGAACCCATCTGACGCATTGTTGGCGGGCCGACCCTGCGTGGCCAATCATGCGTCGATCCAGCCCGGGACCCGGTCCGCACCACACCATAGGTGTGATCGCCCGTCAAACCAGCTGACGTTCATCGACATGGTGCTTCCACGCTCAACTAACCCTGCCTAGCCCCAGGAAGCGGCCAGCTCCGGGTACTACCCAACCGACCCTGCGTACCGCCTGTCCGCACTCTCCGAGCTGCGCAGCTGCGTACGTTCGAAAAGCCCCAGCGTGGAGGAAGCGTCCAAGGCGTTGGGGCACTCGAGGGTGAAGGGCTACGACCTGGTTCGCCAAGGAAGGTTTCCGTGCCGTGTGCTCCGCGTCGGCCGCAGCACGCGCGTCGTCACCGCCTCCCTGCTCCCGCGTGCTCGACAGCGGCGAGCCCGAGTACAACGAGGCGTCCAGCACGAGAACTGGAATCCGCCGGCCAGCGAGGCTCCGCATCGCCTGTTCTGTCACACAGCCCCTATGAGCGGGGTCCTGGCTGTAGCTGTCCGACCAGGTGGAAGACGTCCCGAGCCGCGTAGCGTTTGAGGCAACGGACGATTTCGCGCCGGGTCTTGCCCTCCTTGATCCGGCGCTCGTAATAATCCGGAGTGCGCGGGTCGACCCGCCGACGGGTGAACACGATGCGGTGGAACGCGGCATTGGTCTGACGGTCGCCACCACGGTTGAGGCGACGGAACTGCCAGCGTCCCGAGGGACGCTCGACGGGACTGACCCGGCACAAAGCGGCGAAGGACGCCCTGCACGCTCTTCCTGACAGTGTCGCCCGGGCTGGGCACGGGGATCGCGCTGGTGGTGATGCTGCTGGTGCAGCTCGGGTGTTGGCGGTGACGGCGCTGCTGAATCTGCCGCCGCCCCGGGTGGTCGGCTGAGACGCGGGTGCTCGGCCGAGAGCTGAGCGGGACCGGCCGCGCCCGGTACGGCAGCAGGGCCCGGACCGCGCGTCGCGGTCCGGGCCCTGCCCCGAGCGGTGCCGCCCTGCGGCGGCGGTGCGTCAGCTCTGTGCGGTGTCGTCGCTCGTCTGCCCGGCGCCCTCGGCTGCGCCTGCCTTCTCGCGCATCTTGCGCACCAGCTCCGCCTTCTGGTCGGCTGCACCCTGGCGGTCGAGGTTGCGGTGCGGACCATTGTTCTGCCGTTCGGCGCGGGACAGCTTCTTGCGCTGGCCGCCGCCCATGCCCACGGGGTTGTTGATGTTCTTGCTCACGGTCACGGGTTCTCCCGGTAATGATGTGAAGTGATCTACGGATTCATCGGTGGGGGACGGGCGGCGACGTCGAAGGACGTCAGCAGGGGCCCATCACGCTCTCACTCGTAAATCGGCGTCTGGAAGAACATGACAAAGACGTTACCCGGTTCCTTCGGCCCCGCACACCAACCTTTTCGCCGCCCCGGCGTCGGCCGGGCCTTCGGCGAGCGCCCGGGGCCAGCCGTTTCCTTCCGGGAATCTCAGCACCGCCAGCACCCGCCGGAGGTCGCCGCCCGCCCGGGGCAGGTCCAGATGGGCGTTACTGGGCCGCCGCGGGCGTTGTCAGTGGTCGCGAGCACACTGACGGCATGAGAGATCATCTCACTTGCGCCCCGCCGTTGCGGCCAGCCGCTGCGGAACGTCTGCGCAGCGAGGCGTCGTTCGCGGCGCTGTGCGCGGTCAGCCCGCCCGAGTGCGGCCCTTCGCCTCCGTGACACAGCTGGGAACTGATCACCGGGCTACGGAGTCCGTCATAGTGTGAACGGCCGGGATGCCAGTGAAGTGGTGGGGAAGTTGTGACGAACAGCAGCGGTAGCAATCCGTCGGCAGCGGGTCCGGGCACGTCTGCGCCGGGTCAGCCGCGCTGGGCCTGGTGGGTCGTAGGCATCGTCGTGCCCGTCGTTGGCATCGCAGCCACGGTGTTCGTCAACAACCGGCACAACTCTGCTGACGACTCGAAGCCACCCGCCGTCGCGGGGGCACCGTCTGCCACGCATGATCAAGCCAAGCCAGCCGCATCAGCGGATCCGGCCAGCCCGGAGAACACGGCGTCCCGCGCCATGTTCGGTCCACACGACATTCAGTTCCGGACCAGCGCCTACGGGATTGACATCGACTTCGACACGCGCAAGCCGCTTGTTGCGGATGACCTCAAGGGCGCCGACTTGTCGGCCGTCACTGATGGAAGCGGGACGGCTGGTTCCACCAACTTCCATGGCGGCCCCCGGCTCGCGGCGATCATCGCGCCGATTTCGGGAAGTGATGCTGATCCAACCGAGGCGCAGTGCACGGAGGCGTTGCGGAGCAACGGCGACCCCATGCTGCAGGACCCGCCTCAGAATGCGCAGTTCTGTATTCAGACCACCGAGGGGCGTATTGCGTTCGTGCGTGTCGTGTCGGCCGCACCGGGTGGGCACACCATGAGGCTCACAGCGACGGTTTGGGACCTCGCCACCTAGCCTCGCCTTTTCGGTTGGGGCGATGAGGCGTCGTTGAGGGGCAACTGTCGCGTGGCCGACGCGTTTTCGGTGTTCGGGCATGGCGGAAACCCGGCGCGGTGGTCGGGTTCTCCGGGGCCCTTCGGGTCGTGGGCGGTCAGGGGTTTGCCGGTCAGCCGGCGGGACGGGGCAGTGCGGCGAGGCGATGGAAGGCCATGGCCAGTTCGTTTCTCCAGGGCCAGGTCGCCGATATCCGCAAGCGCAGGCGTCGACCCCCGCGGGTGAGGCGGGCGGCGACATGCAGCAGCCGGTAGCGGAGCTTCTTCGGCTCGGCAGTGGCCAGCTCCCCGTCCAGCAGCAGGACACGCGTCCAGGCCAGCAGATCGATCGCCGCGAGGCTGAGTTCGAGCCAGACGGCGTTGACGGCGAAGTCGCGGGAGGGGAAGCGGCCGAAGCCGGTGGTCTTGCCGCACCGGATATGGTCCTCGACAGTGGCATGCCCGCGGTGACGGACCTCCAGGTACTGGGCGGATCCGCCCCCGGAGTACGGAGTGTCGGTGAGGAACACCTGATGGCGCAGGCCCTCGTCCTGATCGAACAGGGACAGCTGGGCTCCGGGGTGCGGCCGCTCCCGGCGCAAGATGATGCGGGTCCCGGTCGGATAGCCGCCCAGATCGACCATGCCGGTCAGCTCGGCCACCTCGGCGCCATCACGCAGCGTCCCGTCCTGGTCCAGGGCGGGATGCCAGAGGCGGTCGGGTATGGCCCGGACGGCTCGGCGGACCGGCTCGGTGATTGCATATCCGACCGAGAAGAAGGTACGAATTCCTCGTTTTTGCAGGTCGCGGACATGGGCGAGGAAGGCTTTCGCGGATCCGGCACTGTCGGCGCGGACCAGGATGTCGGTGTCGTGCCGGTGAGCGTCGGGGATCTGCGCGAGCGCCTGGTCGAGCACCGCAATGTGATCGGCGGCAGTGTTGGCTCCGGAATTCCCGGGCCGCAGCCGCCCCGACACGGCCTCGCCGGTGTTCGCGAGGAAACACAGCAGCGGGTGGAAGCCGAAGCTGCCCTTATAGGTCGGTGCGGCCTGCTCTTTGTCGGAGTGGCAGGTGACCAGCGTGGCGTCGAGGTCCAGAACCAGGCCGGGAAGTTCTCGTCCGCCGGCCCGAGCAGCAGGTATGCCCTCGCCGGTCTCGGCGGCCTGCATCCAGGCGACTTCCCGGGCTGAACCGCGGGCCGCTCGCAGCGAAGCGAGTGCAGCCTCGTCGGTGTCGGCGAGCAACCGCCAAGCCGTAGGCGTGGAGGCGACCGGGCCGAACACCCCTGCCTGGTCCCGCAGCACGGCCAGATCCGCGATCGCCTCACCACCGCCGGCGAGCATCACCGCCAGGTCGGTGACGACCCGGCCCGGATCATGCCCGGTCCCGCGCGGCCGAAGCGACCTGAGAGCGGCGGAGTACGCGGCCGTCAGCCCGGTGGCATCAGCTAGATCCGCCAGCAACCGTGCCCCGGCATGCCCGACCACCCCCGACCCATCGGCACTGACATGGACCTTGGGACGCAACCCGATAGCCTGCACGTAGAAAGTGCCCTCCGTCTGGACCGACAGAACCCCTCAGCAAGGTTCATCGTCCCAGGTCAGGAAGGCACTTTCGCGTTCCGCCCCAAAGCCAGCCGTACCCAAGTGAAACGGCGGGGCTAGCTGCCCTAGCAGGTGGAAGACCTCCCGGGCCGCATAGCTTTGAGGCAACGGACGATTTCGCGCCGGGTCTTGCCCTCTTTGATCCGGCGCTCGTAATAGTCCTGGGTGCGCGGGTCGACCCGCAGACGGGTGAACACGATGCGATGGAGCGCGGCATTTGCCTGACGGTCGCCACCACGGTTGAGGCGACGGAACTGCCGACATCCGGAGGAACGCTCGACAGGACTGACCCCGCACAAGGCGGCGAAGGACGCCTCACTGTCCAGGCGTTCCGGGTTGTCCCCCAGCGTGATCAGCAAGGCAACGCGATCCTCTACGTGGACCGCACCGGCATCCCCTGGCGCTACCTCCCGCACGACTTCGCCCTATGGGCCACGGTCTACGGCTACTTCGCAAAGTGGCAGCAGGACGGCGTGTTCGAACAACTCACCGGGCTGCTGCGTCGCCTGGTCCGCGAACGCGAGGGCCGAAAGAGCGAGCCTCCGCCTGCGTTCTCGACTCCCAGACCATCAAGACCTCCGCCCATGTCCACCTCACGGACCAGGGCAGGTCCCGGCAACCTGGCCTGATCAGAGAGGCATCCCACAGGTGGGCAGTGCGGCCATATTTTGCAGGAAAGAGCACGAAGTGGGAGGTGGATGTCCGAGTAGTGCGCTAAAAATCAGTATGGGGCAGAAGAAAGCGCGGGGGGGACGTGATGTTGCCAATCACCTCTAGTGCGATCCGTGGTCGTCGCTGGGTCACGACCGCGGGCCGGCTACGGAGCCACCGGTGATGGGGCTGCCAGCGAGGGGTGCGCCGTTGTCCTTCCATGAGCTGACGCTGGGCTGCGACGCGATGCCGGGTGAGGTGAAGGAGGAGTTGGTCGCCTTCCTCGAAGACGTGGCACAGGTGCGGCGTGGGCCTTTACACGTGTGCACCGCGTTCAACGCCGTGTACTTCGGATATGACCTTGATGCCGGCGCCTACAGCACAGGCACCCTTGACCCGGAGGCGTTCACTCTCCTGGGCTCCGATATCCGGAATCCGCTGCCGCCGGTGGGTTCCTTTGTGCGAATAGAGCGTGGGGCGCACTCATTGTGGGGAGAGGTCTGTGCGTCGTTCGGTGCCTCGCCCGACGTCGAGGAGGACGGATGGACTCCGGGCGCACTGTCGGGAGCGCCGTTTTCGGGTGGGCCGGAGGTCGCGCTCGCGCGTGCGGTAATTGACTGGGACGCTCTTGGAGCGTTGACGTCCGTTGAGCACAAGGAACTTGCCCGAATGCGTAGGTCCCCTGCTGGGGTAGTGGACCGGTGGGGCCACTTGGTGGGGACTGCCGACACGAGCGGTCTTATGTCCGGGCGGGACCACAGCGGGCTGTACCGGCAGTTCCTCATGGGCCCGGGACAGCGGTTGCTGGCGGCGGGAGACCTGGGCCCGTTACTCCAGGACTCTGCGGACACCGTGGCGGCGGAGCGTGCTCTGCAGGAGTGCTTCAGAACCTTGGAGGAGTTGTTGCGCCAGGCTCCGGGGTTGGCTGTATGGGACCTGTATGCGCAGCCTGTGGACCGGCATCAGCAGTTCGCGTCCGGCCCGGTGGCAGCAGAGATGGTGGATCGGTTCACACGACCGGCCCCGGGAGGTTCGCCACGCTACACCGCGGTATGGCCGGTGCTGGCTGGTTGGGAACGCGAGGTGGGTGATGAGCACGCGTTGGAGCTCACCGCGGCGGCCTCGGCAGTGGTTGATGCCAACCTTGCGCTGGCCTTCCAGGCCACCGCAGGCGATCTGCGCCGCAACGTGGACTTGCGGATCGATGACAGTTGGCAGCAGGGCGGCATCTGGCGGGCTCAAACGCTGCCGGTTGACGCGGTGTTGGCGGACTGCGACCCGTTGACGCCAGCCGGCTTGGGGCATCTGGAGCATCTCCTACCTGGCGCTGCCAAACGCACAGGCAGCGCCAGCCCTAGGCAGACCGGCTCTGTGGTGCATGTGGAGCATCTGGACGAAGCGCTGCTGGTGGTTTCGGTGGCTCTATCAGAGGCGGACCTGTCGGCCGGGCGACTGCCGCTGCCGGATGCGGTGCCGTCGCTGTTAGGCAAGGGGCCTTTGACGCTGGAGGTACACCACAGCGGCCAGCTGTTGGATCGTGATCTAGCCCGGCAGCATACGCAACGAGGGCCCGGCGGGCTGGTATCCGTGAACTGGCCGGATTCCTTCTACCCCGGCATCAAAGTCACTGTGGCTGCTGCGCGCTCCGGCCGGCAATTGATAGTCACCACGACGCTCCTACCGGATCCCGTGCGGGTGGGGGATGCTCTCCTGGCCTGGTGCTTCGACCCGGTGCTGCTGGCCGAGGCG
The DNA here is from genome assembly GCF_042888805.1 of Streptomyces sp. NPDC002730. Taxonomy (NCBI): domain Bacteria; kingdom Bacillati; phylum Actinomycetota; class Actinomycetes; order Kitasatosporales; family Streptomycetaceae; genus Streptomyces; species Streptomyces sp. NPDC002730. The sequence continues at coordinate 283,301 of NZ_JBIAQG010000014.1, read as the reverse complement.
TGGGGCCTGCTGGATATCCCGCCCCCGCCGTTGAGTCCCGGGTCGCCGACGCATCGGCCGACCGGTGGGGGGCATCGGCCGCCGGTGACGGCACTGGAGGTACTGATCGTGGCTGCATTGTTGCGTGATGGAAGGGTCGGTACGGCCCGCTCCCGGTCGTTGGACGGCCAGCAGTTGAGTGCGGCAATGTTCGGCCCGGATGTGGTCACGCCGCCCTTGTTGTGGACGGTGATCCACACCTGCGAGGACATGGCGGCGGCTGGTCTCCTTACCCGCACGATCGTCGCTCACGACGGCGTGCTGCCGGAGGTGTTCACCTGGTGGCCCGACACCGAAGAGGCCCGGGAGGCACAGCGAATCGCCGTGGGCGCCGATACGGCCGTGCGGCAAATACGGCACTGGCGGCGCCCCTGGGAACGCAGGCTGCCGGACGGGCACAACGCCACCCCCGCTGCAAGTGCGCGATATGCCCAGTGGCGTATCGAGGTCGACGGCCCTGATGCCAACACCGAGCTACCCGAGGGACACACATTTGTACGCGGCCATCGCAGGGGCGAGGGACAGGCCCCCGCCTGGCACCAGCATCTGCAGCGCTGAACTACTGAAAGGAATCCTGTGGCACGCCGCACGCCGCGTACCCCGCATCACACTCTTACTGAGCCGCAACGCACCCAGTACTTGGCCCTGGAGCAGGCCGTCGCAGAACTGCCTGACCCCGTCGGGGATGTGCTGGCACTGGTCACCGAGGAGCAGCTCTCCTCAATGTTGGAACGCCTCAGCCGTAAGAGCCGCACGGCGGTTCTGCAGGAGTTGCGCACTCCATCGGTCGGGCAACCGAGCACCCACGCGGTACGGCAGGCGCTGGGAGCCTTGCGGCGCAGCGAAGGGGCTCAACAGACACACACCATCGGCACGCTCACCCAGCCCACACTCGACGGTATGTGGGACGGACTGTCCACCTGGTTGGAACAGGGGTCTGACCAAGACCTTTCCGGATTGGAAGAGCTGGCTCCGGACCGGACCGTACTGCTGCTTACCGGTCTGGTTCAGTGGAGGGTCACACATCTTGCGGTCCCATTGCTGCACTTGGTGCTGCGCGACCATCCCCTGTCGTCGTGGCCTGCCGAGGATGCAGACGCCATTGTGCGGGCCTGCCAGGCATTCGAGGAAGCCCATCGAAGCCGTCCGATCGACAGCACGCCGTCCGAACCAGCTCCTCGGTCGGTGGAGCCGCCCGTCGATAGGGAGGAACCCGCGGTACGGGATGAACCCGTCAGCACCATCGATCTGAGTACCACAGCAGCCTGTACGACCCAGGCCGAACGATTGCGTGATGCCTTTGCGTCGGCCACCCAGGTCGTATCCGAGGCTGCGACCTTGCTGGCGGCAGGCAGGGTGGTGCCCTCTGAGCTGCTACAACCTGTCGGGCAGGTAGGGCAGGTTGTCGATGAGGTGCACGCGGCAGTAGCGCTGGCACTGCACGAGCCCGGGCCGTATCCGGAGCAGGACCTTCCGGGCCTGCTGGATGCGCTGGAGACACTGGGAGCTGCGGCTGACCAGGATTACGCACTACGGGAGATCCTGCAGCGCGTCGCAGCGGCGAGCGGCCCGGTGGGACACCCAGCGATCGCACAACTTCGTACAGCCGCAGAGTCGTTGTTGGCCGTCAATAAGTGGGCTCCTCAACAGGTTCAGGAGGCTGAATGTCTGGCCACGGTCGCGGAGCTGGCGTACGCGGTGGAGTCGGACGATGACGATGGTGCCGACGCACTGACCGAGCGACTGCGTCAGACACTGCCCCCGGCCATCGCACCTGTGTTGACCTTGATACTGCGCGGCAAGGCTGTCGTTCCATCTGTTCCCACCAGCGCCGGCCCGATAGGCGGGAACGATCCAGGAGGCGCGCACGAACCGGCACCACAAGGATCGGCTTCCTTGGAACTCCCGCCCCTCCAGGAACCAGGTGGCATCCCGCCCAGCGACGGTGCGGAGTCTTCAGACACTGATGCATCGCTGATCCCAGTCCCCCGTCACGGGTTCGACGTCGAGCCAGGAGCTCTGGCGGCTGGTTCTTTCAAGCCAGCACCGCCCTCAGCGGCACCGTCGGCGGACCGTACGGTGACCGTCGACAGGCAGTGCACACCAGTGCGACCAGCGGCCGCCCACACCACGGCAGAACTCGCAGTCTCGAAGTCAGATACGCCTGCCAGTCTTCCTGCTCCTGCTGCCTCTCCCGTCCTTGCCGATCTGACCGCGCGGGGCCAGCTAGCTCTCGCTCACCACGCCGCTAACGCTCTCGGCCACCTCGCCACCGCCTCGGCGCTGCGCTCCCTGGTCCTGGCCGAGGCCATGCGCTCGGACACCGGCGCCTGTGCCCATGAACTACGTGCGGCGGTGACCGATCAGCTGCAGCACGGTGTGCCGGACTCCTTGGCCGATCAGTTGATCGTGTTGGCCGCCGTCGTCCGGTCCGGTCTGCTCGCAGGAGATCCCGACAGTGGCGAACTCGCCTTGAAGATCGCTGCGCAGTGGCACGACTTGCCCGGAACCAGCGCGGTCGCTACCGCAATTGGTCACGCGTCCGCCCGGGGACAGTTGTCTGGACGAACCACTCTCAACGTCCTGGCCGCCCGCCCCGATACTGGTGATGACCTCGCCGTCATCTGCGACACTGCCCGCGCCGAACTGCGCACCGGCCCCAACCTCAGCAACCTGCGGGCAAAGCAGTTCGCCGAACAGTGGTGGGCACCCGACGGCAGGATCGGCGCCCTGCTGCATGCAGTGGCCGATGACCGACGGGACTTGGCAACCAGCACCCGACAGCAGTTGCGGGACCTGGGTGCGCCCGGGGCGCTGTCCACCTTCTTGGACGCTGACGACAAAGCAGCCCGAGGCACATCCCGCAAACTCAAGAACGCTGCCCGCTCGCGAATCCTGCAGTACGCCACCAACTCCCTCGACGTAGTCCAACAGTGGCTGGTGCTCATCGCCCAGGTCCAACCCCGTGCAACCGACCCTCTTTCGTTCCTGCACGAGGCGGTCCAGCCGCACCGCCAAGGCATGACCGATGAGCTGACCGCCCTGACCGAGACCGACCCGAAGTCCCTCACCGCGGCCGCGGCACGGAGCTGCTTGGCGAGCCTTGAGACAACGGCGCGGCTTTTGGCTGGCGGAACCCTCACCGGCACCGAGCCTGAACCGTCCACCGTCCTGAACAGTGACCTGCTGCGGGCCCCCGACCTTGAGCTCAACTCCCGCCTGGTCCCTTCCCGTACCCCGACACTGGACGACGTCACAGTCGCCGACCGCGCCGACTGGGCCCAGGCGGTGCGCGCGAATATCGACCGGGAGAACTATGCCATCGCCCGGATCGCCCTGGACGCACTGGAACAAGCGGACACTACTTCCCCAACGCTGACAGACGAACTGCGTGCCACGTTGCACACCCGGCGTGCCCATAGCGGCAGCGCGATCAAAACCCTGCACGGCGAACTGACGCGCGATATCGACACCGCCACCCGGCTGGGCCGGGTGCCCGAGCACGGGCGCGCCCGGATCACCGCCCGGATGGAAGCCGCGCACAGCGCGCTGGCCGGCGATGCTCTCGGTGCTGTCCGCCGCGAGTGTGAGGCCATTCGCGAGGAACTCACCGTTCTGGGTGCCGAGGCCGCCCGGTCCCTGCAGGAACGGGCCACCGTGGAGCTCAACGAGGCTGACGCGCCCACCCGACTGACCGACGCTGTAAGACAGCTGATCGTCGAGGGTGACCTTGCGACGGCCGAAGAGTACTTGCTGGCGGCCCGCGAGGGGAACACGCCGCCACGTGCACAGCACACCGCGCTGGCCGACTTCGATGCCTTTTTCCCTGCGGTCCCACAAGCCCTGGCCGATGGCATCACCCCCGCGGTGATCACCGCGGCCGAGAACGGCACCAGCCTGGGCCCCTTGGACTTCGGCCCCCTGTCCCCCGGTGATCGTAAAATCGCCGTGGCCGCACTCACTGCCTGGCACCACGTTGCCACCCGATGGGCCCAGGTCCGCACCAACACCTACGTACTGAGCCCGGCTCTGCGTCTGGCCGGTATCGAATATGAGCGCGAGGCCGATCCCGGCCTGCCGGTCGCCTCAAACCTGCGCCGGTGGGTCGATCTTCGCGACGTGACACTGATCGGCAAGGTTCGCCTGCCGGCTTTCGGTACGCAAGCGGACGGCCGACTGCGACTACTGATGACGTCCGAGGTCACCGACGCTGCCAAGCTCCTCGCCTGGGTCCAGCAAGATCCCAGCTCCATCCCCGTCATGATCGCGTTCATCGGCACCCTATCTCCCGCTCAACGCAGAGCCCTGGCCGCAGCCTGCGCCGAACATCCCGCCAAACCCGTTCTGGTACTGGACGCTGCTGCTCTGGCCTACCTGGCCTCCCGCGGCAGTGGCCAGTTCACCTTGACTGAACGCATCCTGGCCCCGTTCAGTGCCATCAATCCCTACACCCCCGACGCCAACGAAGCCGTGCCGGAGGAGATGTTCTACGGTCGCGCCGAGGAACTGTCCGCCGTCACTGACCAGCACGGTGTCAGTCTCTTGTACGGCGGGCGCAGGCTGGGAAAGTCGGCCCTCCTACGGGCCGCTGGTCGCCGCCACGCCCTCACCGAAGGTCATGTCGCGCTCTACCTACCGCTGCCCAGTAGCCTGGCCTCGGGCACAGAGGAAATCTGGGACATGATCTCCACCGAGCTGGGTCGGGCAGGGATCGGTCTGGCACCCGGCCGGCGCGCCTCCACCGCGTTTCGGCGTGTCCGGGATGCCGTCACGGCCTGGCTCGATCAGGACCGGACCCGACGGTTGCTGCTCCTGCTCGACGAGTGCGACTCCTTCTTCGACGCCGAAGCCGACGCCGGCTTCCCTCAGACCACCCGCCTGCGGGACCTGATGAGCGCGACCGAACGCCGCTTCAAGCCCGTCTTCGCCGGTCTGCACCAGGTCCAGCGCTTCGCCGGTCTGCCCAACCAACCCCTCGCCGAGGCGCACTTCGGCAGAGCCCTGGGCATCGGCCCCCTCTCCCCTGGCCCTGCCTACCGTCTACTCCAGGAGCCCGCTGAAGTCCTGGGGATCAACTTCGCGCACGACAGCCTCATCCACCGCCTGCTGGCCTACTGCAACTACCACCCCAAACTCCTTCAGGTCGCCGGCGAGGCCCTCGTCAGCGAAGCACTGGCCAGCCGCACGCCCGACGGGCCACCCTGGACCATCGACAACGACATCCTCGAACGCGTTGTCGGCTCGCCGGACCTGCGACGTCGTATCCGCGACACCGTGCGCCTCAACCTCAACCTCGACCCCCGCTACAAGGTCATCGCATTGCTCATCGCGCACAACGCCCACACGCATGGCGTCGAACACAGCATGAGCACGCGCGCCCTGCGCCAGCAATGCGCTGAATGGTGGCCCGAGAGCTTCACCCACCACACGGCCGACGAGTTCCGCGTCCTGCTGGAAGAGATGCTGGGCCTGGGGATCCTGGCCACCGAACGTGACGGCTGGCGCCTGCGCTCCTCCAACGTCCTGCGGCTCTTGGGTACCCAGGACGCCATCGAGGAAGAACTCCACGCTCACGATCCCAACGACATCTCCACCCGTCTGTCCATCAGCCAGGCTCGGCGCCCGCTTCCCGGCGCCCGAATTAGTCCCCTGACGGAACAGCAGATCGCAGGTCTGGTACGCCGCAACAACGCGCTGCGCATCGTGCTTGGCACCGACGCCACCTGCCTCGATGACGTCACCGCCGCGCTGACCGACCAGCAGCAACGCACCCCCAGCGAGCTGGCACCCCTGATCAAACCGGCCACACCCCACGCATACCGCCAGGCGCTGAGCGCAGGCAAGGCCCGCAGCCCTCACCGGCTGATCGTCAGTGACATGCGACACTTCAAGCCCGACCGCGTCGATACCGCTCTGCGCGACGCCATCACCCGCCAACCCGCCTCCGGCGTAACCCGCTGCGTCATCGCCCTCATTGACGCCGGGAATCGCGAACACCTTGAGGTCCTGTCCCGCTACGCGGAAGAGGACATTCTTGTCCCCCTGCAGCGCGCCACCACCGACGGCATTCGCAGTTGGGTCACCCCCACCGATGTCCTGACCGCCTTCAACGCCCCGGAAGACCGCCGCCGCCTCTTCGCCACGACCGGCGGTTGGCCGATGCTGCTCAATCAAGCCGCCGAGCTGGCCGCCACGAGGCACAGCGCAGCGGACATCTGCCGCACCCTGCACGACGCCCTCGCCACACCCGCCGGTGCCAACCAGCTTCTGGAAGCAGCCGCCCTCACCGGTCCGGCCCTGCAGGGCATCCTGCACGACCTGTCCGAACTCGACGAGCCCCTGTCCGAAGACGACCTCGTCGACCTCCTCACTTCAGAACACCCCGACGCCGCTGACGCACTGGCCACCCTGCGCCACTTGTCAGCCCTGACCGAGACACCCGGCACCGACGACTCGGCGCTGGAAGCAACCATCGCTACTGCCTGGCGTGCACACGGACCACGCTAACCATCGCAGCGACACACAAAACATCGCTAAGTGCCCAAGATCCCGGTGTGACGAACAACCTGGACACCCTCGCGACTGCACTGTAAAGCGTGTTGTAGAAGGCCGTAGTCAGGCAGGCTGAACTGGGCATTTGGCGTGCCTGGTCATGCGGTGAGGGCGCGAGGTGATGCATGCGGGCGAGGGCCTGGACCGCGTGGTGGAGGCTGTCGCCGCGCTGCCGGCAGTCGCGGAGAATCTTGTAGTTCTTCATCCGACTTCCTCCGGTAGGGCTCACGGAGGAGGGCGGGGACGGAACGGCGAAGGTACGGCCGAGGAACCGGCCGCCGATGCACTCGACCGCTGCCGGATGCCCGTTGCCCTGCTGCGCCGCATGGCAGATCCGGTTCTGCGCTACGCGGAGCTGAATGCCAGGGCGGAGCGCGCCATGCGGGACGGCAAGAGCCACCGCCGCCGGCCCCAAGGTGGTCAGCGGCTGAGCCGCGTCGCCGCATCCCGCCATGCGGTGCTCGAGCGCAGCCAAGGGGGCTGGGAGAACCCCCGCTGCCCTGATCCCCGCTACACCTCGGCACTCAGCCGCAATGGGCCATGATCGCTCTGTGCCCGAGCTGCCATGCCCTGAAGACCCGTGGGACGGTGACCGACGAGTTCCGTGCTCTCCTTCGCCCTACGGCCCTCGCCAGGCACCAGGAACTGCTCGCCGCGGGTCGATGAACCTGCCCCTTCATCGACACCGACAAGCTGGCTGACGGTGTGTGCGGTTGCTAGCGGAGCTCCTTGAGGGCGTCTTCGAGCAGGTGGAACCGCACGCGTTCTTGTTCGAGTCGCACGTTGGGGCCGAACTCGCCGTCCACGAGGCCGTCGTAGACATCGGCCTCGTCCGGTGTGAGCGTGCCGAGAGGCCGGTGGGTGGGCGCATCTTCCTTCACCCACTGGCCGCGGTGCTCCAGGAGAGTGGGCCGGTTCATCAGGATTGACTGCGCGTGCGGGAAGGCCCGACGCAGCCGGTCGAGGATGGTGAACCCGTGAGTGTCCAGGTCGCCCCAGTACACAAGGCGTACATCGTGCAGCCAGGTCAGGGCGGACAGTTGGGTGACGGCGTAGCCGCCGCCGTGGATCACGATGCTGTGGGGCTGGTCGGGGAAGGCTAGGTAGGTGGTTTCATTCTCGATGACGTACACGGTCGTGATGCCGGGCGGGGGCGCGGTGAACTCATCCGCGCGGACCGTGAGTTCGCTGAAGCCCCCCAGCGACTCGCCGCCGAGCAGCCGGAATCGCAGGTAGGCGGGCTTGCGCAGGAAACGGAAGCGGGCGGCGAAGTCAGTGCGCGCGGCCTCGGCGTCGATGCGGTCGTCGGGAAGGCACTGTTCGAGCAGGGTGGTCAGGATGGCGCGGTGGCGTTCGATGAACTTGGTGTCCACCCCAGGTACGTCGAGCTGGCGCAGGTAGACGGCTGGTCCGCGGTAGTCGGTGATCCAGCGGATCGTGTCCTCCAGGCGGGGCCAGTCGGCCTCCCGTTGGAGGACCTGCATGGGGTGGGCGACCATCCAGACGATGAGCGCGGGCAGCCTTTCCTGGGTGGAGACCAGCAGGGCTTCGTAGCGGGCGACCGTGGGGGTGACGCCGAGTAGGCGCCAGAGGTCGTCGCGGTCGTCGATCCAGATGCGGTCGGGGATGTTGTTCACGCCGGCCAGGCGTCCGCCGAGTCTGCGGTATTCGATGCGCAGGTGCCGGTGTGCGCTGGGCGCCCACGATTCGGTCCAGGCGAGGACGTTGTCGTAGTGGCGGGTGATGTCGCCGGCTTTTGGGCCGCGCAGTGGAATCTCGACGGGTTCCCAGGGTGCCCCGTCGGCGAGTTGGGTGAGGTAGGTACCCGTGTTCCAGCGTTTGCGGAGGCGTTCGAGGACGGCCTGCGGCGTAGTCCAGTTGGAGTTTTGATGCGTCGTCATCTCAGTCTCCCTGTCCGGCGGTGGGCTGCAGGCCGGCCAGGGTGCGGGCGAGACGTTCTTGGCGGTACTGGGCGATGGTCAGGGTGCGTAGGCGGGAGTGGTGTCCGCTGGGGTTGTCGACGAAGCCGACGGCGGACACGTAGGGCTCGATGACGTGGATCTTCTGCAGCGGGGTGACGATGAGGAGTTGCAGGCCCAGGCGCTTGAAGAGGTCCAGGGCGAAGCGGGCGGATTCCTCCGAGCCGCGTCCGAAGGCTTCGTCGATGACCACGAAGCGGAAGGTACGGCTCCTGCTGTGGGTGGTGTCGAGCTTGAACTGGTAGGCGAGAGAGGCGGCCAGGATGGTGTACGCGAGCTTCTCCTTCTGTCCGCCGGACTTGCCGCCGGAGTCGGAGTACACCTCGTACTCGGAGTCGTCCTCGCGGCGTCGTTCGCTGGCGCTGAAGACGAACCAGTACCGCACGTCGGTGACGCGCTTGGTCCAGCCGCGGTCGCTGTCCGCGTGGCCTTCGCGGCCCTTGAAGCGTTCGATTAGGTGCTGGACCTGGTGGAACTTCTCCTCGGAGTACAGGTCGGAGTCATCGCCGGATAGGACGTCGTCGGTACAGGCGCGCAGTTCCGCGGTGAACTCGCGGATCTCCGTGTTGGGCGTCTGCTCGGGCTTGAGCATGATGTAGCGGCCCGGGTTGTAGTCAATGCCGGCCAGCGACTCGTTGATGGTGTTGATGCGGTCGCCGATCTCGCCGGCCCAGATGTTCAACTGCGCGTGGAATCCGGCGATTTCGCGGATCACGTTGGTCTTCAAGTAGGTGCGGAACTGGTCCTGGAAGCGCGGCAGGTCGTCGGCGACGAGCTGCTGGTGCAGGGCACGGTAGCCAGGGGCGGAGGCAACGGAGGCGTCGAGTTCGCTGGTCTCGACCTGATACGTGGTGCGGAAGGAGCTCATCTGGGCGGCGATCGTCTGGGCGAGGCGGGTCTGCTCCTTGGCCCAGCGGTGCTTGTGCGCCGTCATCTCCTCGCGCAGCCGGGTCTCGGTTTGCACGCACTCCTGCGCGGTCCGGCACTCCAGGCGGGCGGTGGTCAAGCGCTGTTCGAGGGCCGGAAAGTGCGCCTGTGCAGCGCCGGCGGCCGGTTCGTCGAGTACCGCGCGGGCCTCGTCGCGGGCGCGTTCAGCGGCGTCGCGCTCGCCGTCGACCCGTCCCCAGCTCTGGCTGGCCTTCTCGTAGGCGGCCCCTTGTTCGGTGATTTCGTCGGCGATCTCGGTGAGGCGGCGGGTGAGTTCGTCCAGGTCGTTGGAGGCGGCTTGCAGGCGCTGCTTCTCCGCGGTCAGCTCTGTGATGCGCCGTACCGCGGACGGCCAGTCGATCTCGCTGTAGTCCAGCATCGCCGTCAGCCGGTCGAGGACCTTGTCACGGCTGATGGCGTCCTCGTAGGCGGCTCCCAGCTCGCGTTTCTTCTTCTCCATCTCGCGCTGGGCGCCATGGACCCGTCCCGCCTGATCCAGGAGGGCATCGATCTTCGCCTGGTTCGTCCAGCCGAGCACATAGGTACTGCGGTCGTCGATGCGGGTGGCGTCGTTCTTCTCGTGACGGCCCCGCGTCCCCTTGATCAACCCCTGTGCGGTGATGGCCAGGTCGGCGTGCCGGAAGTCCTCCATTGTCGGCACGCAGGCATGGGAGGCACGGCGTTCGAGCTCGCCGGCCAGCCACGGGGCGAACGGCGAGTCCTCGCGCACTTCGAGCTTGGTGAACAGCGCCGTGGACGCACCGGTGGGCAGGCGCCGCGGCGGTAGCTTGTCCGGGACGCGGAAGTAGACCAGCTTCGTCCCCAGGTGGTGGTCGTTGATCCAGTCGGAGACGCGAGCGTACTGATCGCCGGGGACCAGGAGGGACACGGCGAAGCCGCGCAGCAGCCGCTCGGCGGCTCCGGCCCACGCCTGTTCCTCGTCTCGGACCTGAATGAGTTCGCCGGCGAAGGGCAGGGCACTGTCCTCGATGCCGAGTTCGCGGCTCAGGCGGGCGCGTACCTCCAGCTGCTTGCGGGGGATGTTGCTGCGCCGCGAGCGCAGACTGATCAGGTCTGCGTTGAGGTCCTCGGCCCGCTGCTTCAGCTGTGCGGCCTCGACTGCGAGCGTCTCCAGGGCAGTGCGCGTCTCCTGCGTCGTCGCGGCGACGTCGTGCTGGGCCCGGGCGATCTCCTCAAGGCGGTCGGTGAACTGCGCCTTATCGGTGACCGGGGCCAGCTCTGCCTGCTCCAGCAGGGTTGCGTGCTGGCGGGCGCGCTTCTCCTGAGCGGCGCGCTGCTGGCCCGTCTCCTCGATCTGGCGCTCCAGTTCGCCCAGGCGCCCGCCGCCCAGGCCCTCACGCTGCATTTCCCACCGGCGTTCCTGGTCCCGCAGCCGCTCCAGCTCGTCCTTCGCGGTCTTCTTCTCGCCCTCGAGGCGAGCGAGCATCCGCTCCGCCTCGGCGCGCTGGGCTTCGTGCAGCACCGATGTGCGCTGGGCGACGAAGTACCGCAGGGCGGCCTGCTGGGCGTCGGACTCCTCGATGCGTGCGGCCAGGCCCTGATAGGCGTCGCAGTCCTCAAGCAGCGGGGTGAGGGCCTCGATCTGGGCGCGGGCCCGCTGAACGGAGTTGTAAGTGGTAGTCAGAGCGTCGAAGTGGCTCACGATGTTGTCCGTCATCGCCGCCGCATCGAACGGTTCGAGCATGTGACTGCGCACGAACTCGTCCAGGCTGCCAACCGACTTCATCGACACCGTCTGATGGAAGAGTTCCAGCGCCTGTTCGGACTCGATGCCCATCCGGCGCCGGAAATCCTTGCTGTACGGCGGGAACGTCTTGTGGACGCGGACATCGCCCGATTCGAGACGCCTCTTCAGCGCCCGCACCTCGGTGCCGAAGTCGGCGAAGTCTCCAGCGACGGACAGCGCCCGGTCGGCGACGAGGAACAGCCGCTCGGGGCTGGTGGCGTTCCCGTCGGCCAGCCAGAACACCTGCCCCAGCGTGACGGTCGCCGCCAGCGCCGGGTTCGTGAACACGCCCAAGATGACGGAGTAGCTGCCCGGCTTGCGCAGCGCCACCGGCTTGGTCGTCCCTGTGGTCTCGTTGCGTTCGGACTTGTAGTGGCCCAGCACGTAGGAGCGCAGGCTGCGCTCGCCGCTCTCCGCACCGGCCGCCTTGTTGTAGGCGATCTTGCGGGCGGGCATGAACAGCGTGGTGATCGCATCCACCAGGGTGGACTTGCCGGAACCGATGTCACCGGTCAGCAGGGCGTTGGCGCCGCCGAGGCCGAACGACCACACGTGCTTGTCGAACGTGCCCCAGTTGTAGACCTCCAGACGCTCCAGCCGGAAGCCTGCCGCAGCCAGGTCGGTGGAGGCACTCGTGTCGGCGGGGCCGGGCTGGGCGGGGATCACTGCTGCTTCTCCTGGGGGGTGTGGGTGGCCGCGTACTGGGCCAGGTTCGTGTCGAAGTCGGCGAGCCACTGCCCGTCGACGAAGGCTTTGATGATCCGCTGCACCTCGAACAGCTGCTCCTGCCCGCGAGCGCGGCGCAGGAACTGCAGGTCCACCACCTTGTTGATGTGGCCGTCGATCTGGTCGACCAGGCGTGCCTCGTTGCTGCCGGCCGGGAGGAACATGCGGATCATCTCGACGATCTCGTCCCGGGTGATCATCAGGCGGGTGCCGTCGGCGCCCGCGTCGAACTCGGCAAGCCGCTTGCGCAGCAGCACGACCAGCAGACTGACGGGGTAGGACAGCGAGCGCCGGGGCATCAGCCGCGGCGGCGCCATGCGGGGATCGCGGACATCGTCCTCGTCGTCGGGTTTTGACTGGAGGAAGGCGTAGCCCTCCATCTCGTCGATCACCACTCGCAGCCCCATGACGTCGACATAGTCCTTCACGCCGGCACTGTGATGCAGCAGCGCGTCCCAGGCCCGCTCGTGCTGGTCGCGGAAGACCGGGCCCTTGAGTAGCTGGTTGACCGGCAGCGAGAGGGCGCACGGCTGCTGCGGGGTGGGGGTGGCAGGTGTGGTCATCGCCCCTCCTTCGGGCTGGATACCCAGGCGATGCCGGGGCTGGTGCGAGCAAAGGTGACTACGGGTACGGTGGCGACCTGCTGGACGTCGTCCTCGCCGATCCACGTGATCTCTTCTTGGCGGTGGTCGTCGAACACGGTGGTGAATCCGTCGTCCGGTAGCGCGAAGTAGGCGACCAGTTCGGCAAGCCCCTGCTCCAGGGGGTGCTCGCGCAGCGTCTCAGCCAAGGACACCTGCGTGCGCAAGCCCAGGGCGTGGTGCACCGAGGCCGTGAGCCGGGCGGGATCCACGTACACCGCCTCGAACAAGGCGTCGGCGGTGAACTCCTCGTCCCCCGCCTCGATGCCGGTGCTGTCGATCGGTGCCTTGACCACCGGCGTATACAAGGGCCGCTCCATCGGCAGGGCGATGGCTGGGGCTGCCGCATCGATCTCGGCGACCAGATTCACGCCCGGCACGTCGCGCAGGGCCAGGGCCTGCGTCTCGATCGCGCGCACCAGTTCCAGGACGCGGCGGTCTTCCGAGCGCACCTGGTCGTCCAGGAATCGGCGGAGCTGATCCGACAGCTGCCGCACCGTGGCCTGGGTGCGTTCGGCGGCCTCCAGCCAGTCCCGGGGCATGCGACGCATGCGCGGGTCAGGCTCGTCGATGGCTTCCATGGCCTCAACCCCGGCCAGCAGCGTCTTGAGTTCGTCCTGACGGCTCGGGGCGAGCAGGAAGTCGTAGAACGCCTGGAAGGTCCGTCCCTGGTCCGACTCTGCGATGCTCTCGCGGCTGCCCAGTACCTCATCCAGGAGTTCGCCCTTGGCCCCGTCCCACGCGGCGATCTTGCTCCGCAGGTCCCGGTCCAAGTCCCGGAAGTTCGCCTCAACCTCGCGGAAGTCGGCCAGCAGCCCGTGCGCCGTCGTCGTCACCTGCTGGTAGCGGTCCCGCAGCGCCGCGCTGTCCAGGACGTCTACCTCGCCGGCCTCAACACGCTCGATTTCCTGGTCGATTTCATGCCGTCGCCGGGTGAGCTCGGCCAGTCGCGCCTCGGGGTCGGTTTCGGTGCCGAACGTCATCTGCCGCAGCAGATCGAAGATCGTATTCAGGCGCGACTCCGTACCGACGAACGAACGCTCTTCCAGCGACCGGACCCACGCGATCGCCTTCTCGACCGCGGCCGTGGCGTCGTAGTGCGGCTCGTCCGAATCCGCCGGGTAATACTTGCGCAGCCAGCCGTTTCCCGGTGCCGACCAGACATCCAGATACGCCTTCGCGGACTTGGGAAACGTGCCCTGCCCGAGCCGGTCATTGAGGGCGAACAACTCGTCGTCCAGACGTTCGACAAGCTCCGCACCGGCAATCGAGCGCGCTCCCTGCTCGACGAACACCTTGTTGAAGAAGCTCAACATCAGTGCCGCGTTGTCGGCCTTCAGCAGCCGCCAAGCAGCGCTCTGCTTCCGCAGGGCGACCAGACGGTCGTAGTCCAACTCCATACATCCTGCCCTCTCACTACCCCAGCAAGTACGACCGCATTTCCCGCCAACAACGAGAATGCACGCCCCACTCGGTCGGCACTCATGCCCGCACAGCCGTGCATGGGCATTCCGCGCCGGCCACAAGGAACCGTAGAGGTCACCACTGACAACGGGACTCGGCCCGAGCCGATGACGGGATAGGCCAGGCTGCCTCGGGGCGGGAAAACGGCAGGCAAGAGGCCGGATACATCCGGATTCTGGATCGTTCCCGTTCTCGCCCTTGCGACCATTCCCGAACACATTTCCGAGTCCCGGCCGGGGATTTTGGCTCGCCTACCGGTCCGCCGGCCCTGCCCCATCCGGGCGGACGCGAGGCCGTGCCATCGCATCTTGATCCCGTCCAGTGAGAGCTGGGTCGTGGCCGGTTGGGTTTTCTGTCGGAATTCCAGTCGTTGTTTCCCTGTGACAGCCATGACGGCGCAAATGCAGGGAGGGCCTCGCGGATGAACGGGCAGATCGATCAACGGATGGTGCTGCTCATGCTCGTTGGTTGCGGCACTGTGTATGTCGCCTTCGAACACCCGTCGTTCGGCACCGCCCTCGTCGTCGGTGTCGCCGTGGTGACACTGCTCCACCTCCTGATGCGGAGGCGCTGACCCGCATGCCGCTCAACTTCGATGGCACGCGCTCAGGGTTCTCGACAGCCGCACTTGTTCGCAGCCCAGAACAGCTAATCGGAGCAGAGCAAACCCCGTCGACCACCGCTCAACCGGGCCCGTCCCTGCACGCGGAGACCCCCGCCGGATCAAGCCGACGGGGGTCCACATCGGTCACACCTGTCACGCGCGTGTCACCAACAGCGTCGACGCTCCTGAACCACAAGACCCTGACCAGGCCAAACGCTCCCGACCTGGACCACGTGGACGCCAGAAGACGGATCAGACTACCTGTGCCAGGTGGTGCCCAGAGAGGGGCCGAGGATGAGCACGGGGGCGTCGTCGGGACCGTCGATCCGGTACTGAAGGGTCTTCGGGGGCGTCTGCGTCTCACTCACCCTCTCCACGCTATCCAGTGAAGTCTCGTCGTCCGGTCAGGGGGTCGCTGTCGATACCACGTACACCGTGGGGCGGGCCGTGTCGCTCAGGTCGACCGTGATGTCCTGGGTGGGCCGCGGGTCCTTCTGCGGGTGGCTGGTGCCCGCCCAGTCGCCCTGACCGGCGCTGAAGTCCCAGCCCGCCGTCTCGGCGTCGCGCGCGCTGATGGTGACCGCGCCGTCGTGGAGCTTGGCGCGGCTCGTCCCCACGCCCTCCAGGAACAGGTCGAGCCCGCCCGAGGTGGTGCGGAACTGCACGAAGAGCCGGCTGGTCTTCCAGTTGCTCGTCTCGTAGTAAGCGACGTCCGTGGACTTCGGCGGGATGGGCACCTCGAAGACACGGCGCTTCGTCTGGGAGGGCCAGGTCTCCCGCAGGCTGGTGGCCGAGGACTCCGCCTCCTTGTCCCGGCCGCTGTCGCGGCTCTGCTCGGCGGAGATCACCAGATAGCCGGCCGGGACGCCGACGAGCAGCACGATGATGATCGCCGTCAGCCAACGGCGGCGGAGCATATGGCGCCGGTCCTCGGGAGGGTGGGCGCTGTCGTCCGGAGAGGTGGACTGTCGGGGCACGGTCATGGCTACGGTTCCTGGGTGGGGCGGGTGGTGCTGGAGTTACGGATGGCCTGCGCATAGCGCTCGTACCGCTCATGGCGCTCCACACGGCGCCGGTTGGCCCGGCGGAAGCGGCGCGCCACGAGCCGCGCGAGATCGGCCGCGCCGACCATACCCGCCTCGGGGCCGAGCTGGGCCTTGGCGATCCGGGCCTCCGGGCGGTAGCCGCGGCCGGTGAGATGCCGGCGGAAGGCGTCGCGGGCGGGCCCGATGAGCAGGTCGTCGGCGGCGCTGACTCCGCCTCCGATGACGAAGCACGAGGGGTCGAGAGCGGCGGCGAGGTTGGCGATGCCGACGCCGAGCCACTGGCCGATGTCCTGGAAGAGCTCGATGCACATGGCGTCGCCCTCGCGGGCGAGTTCGGTGATGAGCGGGCCTGTGATCTCGGGAATGTTGCCGCCGACGCGCTCGATGAGGCTGTGCGCGACCGGGGAGTCGGCGGCGGCGAGCTCGCGGGCCTCTCTCACAAGCGCGTTGCCGGAGCTGTACTGCTCCCAGCAGCCACGGTTGCCGCAGGGGCAGCGGTGGCCACCGGGCACGACCTGCATATGACCGAACTCACCCGCGACTCCGTACTTGCCGCGCTTGACCTGGCCGTCCTCGAGGATCGCGCCGCCGATGCCGGTGCCGAGGGTGATCATCACGAGGTGGTCCTCGCCGCGGCCCGCGCCGAAGCGCCACTCCGCCCAGGCGGCGGCGTTGGCGTCGTTGTCGACCAGTACGGGCACGGCGAGCCGGGCCGCGACGGCGTCGCGCAGGGGCTCGTTGCGCCAGGCCAGATGGGGCGCGAAGAGGACCTTGGAGCGATCGGCGTCGACCCAGCCGGCCGCGCCGATACCGACGGCGTGCACATCGTGACGGTCGGAGAGATCGAGCACCAGCTCGCAGATGGTGTCCTCGACGACCTTGGGGCTCTTGGACTTGTCCGGCGTCTCGGTGCGGATCTTCTCCAGGATGACCCCGTCGGCGTCGACGACACCCGCCATCACCTTCGTACCGCCGATGTCGATGCCGACCGTGGGAACCCGGGGCGCGGAGAGGTGAGAGCGCCGTTCCCGGGTGCCGACAGTCTTCAGGACGGTGGCGCGGGCGGAGCCTCGGTGGGCGAAGTCGCGGTACGTGCTCATGTCCCTGCGGGGTGTCGGGGGGCCGGGTGCTGTCACGGCCCGGGGTGGGCGGTGCCCACCGGGCCCGATTCTGCCATCCGGCGGGGTCGGGGGCGCGGGGCTCCGCCCCCGGACCCCCGGTCCGGGTCGGAGCCCCGGTCCGGACCACCGCAGGCGCGCTAAGACGTGGGCGGCTCGTCCTTCACCGGATGACCGCCCAGGTGCGTCGGCACCGGCGCCCTCTCCAGCTCGTGCCGCAGGTCCTCGAGCTCGCTGCCGCCCGCCATCTGCCGGGTGAGCTCGTCGAGGGTGACCGAGTCCTTGGTGTGGCTGGCGGACATGGTGCCGCGCTTGAGCAGTACGAAGCGGTCGCCGACCAGATAGGCGTGGTGCGGGTTGTGGGTGATCAGCACGACGCCCAGACCCGCGTCGCGTGCCGCCGCCACATACTTCAGTACAACACCGGACTGCTTGACGCCGAGCGCGGCGGTCGGCTCGTCCAGGACCAGGACCTTCGCGCCGAAGTAGACGGCCCGGGCGATCGCCACGCACTGGCGCTCACCGCCCGAGAGCGTCCCGATGGGCTGGTCGACATCGCGCAGATCGATGCCCATCCGCAGCAGTTCGGAACGGGTCGTCTCGCGCATCAGCTCGACGTCGAGTCGCTTGAAGGGACCCGCGCCCTTGGTCGGCTCGGAGCCGAGGAAGAAGTTCCGCCAGACCGGCATCAGCGGTACGACGGCGAGGTCCTGGTAGACCGTGGCGATGCCGCGGTCCAGGGCTTCGCGCGGGCTGGCGAGGTTCGCCTGCTCCCCCTCGATCAGGAAGGTGCCCGTGTCGTGCCGGTGCAGACCCGCGATGATCTTGATCAGGGTGGACTTGCCGGCGCCGTTGTCGCCGAGCACACAGGAGATCTCCCCGGCGTGGACCTCGAGCGAGACGCCTTCCAGCGCGCGGATATTGCCGTAGTACTTACTGACGTTGTCGAGCTCGACAAGGGCCGTCATTTGCTTGCCTCCGCACGCTTGCGGACCCATGCGTTGAGCAGGGTGGCCAGAAGGAGCATCGCTCCGAGGAAGAACTTGAACCAGTCCGGGTTCCACTCCGCGTACACGATGCCCTTGCTGGTCATGCCGAAGATGAACGCGCCGACCGCGGAGCCGATCGCCGAGCCGTAGCCGCCGGTGATCAGACAGCCGCCGATGACGGCCGCGATGATGTACGTCAGCTCATTGCCGACGCCTTCGCCGGACTGCACCACATCGAACGAGAAGAGCAGATGCTGGCCGGAGATCCAGGCGGCGAAGGCGACGCCCATATAGAGGCCGATCTTGGTCTTGTTGACCGGGACACCGACCGCGCGGGCCGCGTCGGCGCCGCCGCCGACCGCGAAGATCCAGTTGCCGAAGCGTGTACGCAGCAGGATCCAGGTGGCCAGCGCCACCAGGACGAACCACCACAGGATGGTTACCTTCAGCGTGACGTCACCGAGGGTGAGCTGCGAGGCGAAGAGCTTCTTGGCCGACTCGAAGCCCTCCATGTCGGCGATGGACTTGGTCGAGACCGTGCCGCTGATCAGCTTGGTGAAGCCGAGGTTGAGGCCGGTCAGCATCAGGAACGTACCGAGCGTGATGATGAAGCTGGGCAGTTTCGTACGGGTCAGCATGAAGCCGTTGAAGACCCCGACCGCGAGCGTGACGAGCAGCGAGACGAGCACGCCGACCCAGACGTTCGCCGTCATCTGGTAGCTGAACATCGAGGAGATCAGCGCGGAGCTGGTCACCAGGACGCCGGCCGAGAGGTCGAACTCGCCGCCGATCATCAGCAGCGCGACCGGTACGGCCATGATGCCGAGGGTCGAGGCCGCGTACAGGACGGTGGACAGGCTGGACGCCCGCAGGAACGATTCGGCGATGATCGAGAAGAAGAGGAAGACCGCCACGGCGCCGACGACCGAGCCCAGTTCGGGCCGGCCCAGCAGCTTGCGAAGGGGCGAGGTGCGCAGCAGCCGCTCGTCGGTCTTGTCCGGTGTGGCAGGTGGTGCGGTAGCGCTCATCGGGTCCCCCGCTCCGTGTATTGCTGCAGCTCGGCGGCGTCGTTCTTGGTGATGATCTGCGGTCCGGTGAGGACGGGCCGCCCGCCGCCGAGGACATCGGCGTTGTACTTGTAGAGCCAGAGCAGATCCACAGCCTCGTACCCCTGGAGGTACGGCTGCTGGTCGACGGCAAATCCGAGGGTGCCGGCCGTCAGAGCGGTGGCGACCTTGGCGTTGAGGTCGAACGTGTCGACCTCGGCCTCGCTCTCCGCGGTCTTCCTGGCCTGGACGGCGGCGTCCGCGAACGGCGCGCCCAGGGTGACGACGGAGTCGATGGACCGGTCGGCCTGGAGCTTCGCCTCGATGGACGCCTGGACGTCGGGCATGTTGGTGCCGTCGACGTACAGGTTCTGCATCTGGCCGCCGAAGGTCTTCTTCGCTCCGGCGCAGCGCTGCTCATGACCGACGTTGCCCTGTTCGTGCAGCACGCACAGGGCCTTCTTCTTGCCACGTCTGTCGAGCTCGTCGCCGACGGCCTCGCCGGCGATCGTCTCGTCCTGGCCGATATGGGTGAGCGCGCCGTACGCCTTGGACTGCTCGGAGCCCGAGTTGACGGTGATCACCGGGATGCCGGCCTTCTCGGCCTTGGCGATGACGTCCTTCATCGCGTCGGGCTTGGCGAGCGAGACGATCAGGCCGTTGACCTTCTTGTCGATCGCCGCCTGGACGAGCTGGGCCTGCTGCTGGCCCTCGTCGCTGTGGGAGTAGAGGAAGTTGATGTTGTCCTTGACGGCGGCCTGCTCGGCGCCGTTCTGGACGATGTCCCAGAAGGTGTCGCCGTCGCCGGAGTGGGTGACCATGGCGAAGGTCCAGCGAGGGGTGGTCACCGCGGCCTTGCCTGCGGCGGCCTGTGCCTTGCGGGCGTCCTCCGCGCGCTTGCCGCCGGTGCTGCTGCATCCCGCCAGGGAGGCTCCGAGTACCGCTGCCAGCACCGCGCCGAGCGCGCGTACCCCTGTCCTTGCCCTAGCCACGACCCCGTGCCCTTCTTGCCGTACTCGCTGTGCTTCCCGGTGCGGCCGGGGGGCGTGGTGACGCGCCCCGGCCGCCCAAGTATGTGTCACAGCAGGTCGGAGGGTGGGCATCGGGTATGCCTCGTAGGTCATCGGGTGCCGTCGGCGGTGAGCTTCTCCAGCGCGGGCACGTCCTTCTCGGTGACGAGGGCGGGACCGGTGAGGATCGGCCTGCCGCCGCCGATCACATTGCCGTTGGTCTTGTTGAGCCACAGCTCGTCGATGGCCAGGTAGCCCTGGAGGTAGGGCTGCTGGTCGACGGCGAAGCCGATCTGCTTGGCCTTGAGCTGCTTGACCACTTCGGCGTTGAGGTCGAAGGTGTTGACCTCGGCGCTGGAGCCCGCGCCCTCCTTGGCCTTGACGGATGCGGCGGCGAACGGCGCGCCAAGTGTGACGACGGCGTCGATGTCCTTGGCGCTCTGGAGCTTCGCCTCGATGGAGGAGGTGGAGGCGGGCATGTTGGTGCCCTCGACGTTGAGGTTCTCGACGGTGCCCTTGAAGGTCTTCTTCACTCCTGCGCAGCGGGCCTCGAGCGAGACATTGCCCTGCTCGTGGATGACACAGATCGCCTTCTTCTTGCCGCGCTTGTTGAGCTCCTCGCCGACGGCCTCGCCGGCCACGGACTCGTCCTGGCCGATATGGCTGAGTGCACCGACATCCTTGGAGAACTCGGCGCCGGAGTTGATCGTGACGACGGGTATGCTGGCCGCGACGGCCTTCTTGACGACTTCCTTGACCGCTTCCGGCTTGGCGAGGGTGACGACAATGCCGTCGACCTTCTGGTCGATGTAGGTCTGGACGAGCTGGGCCTGCTCCTTGCCCTCCTTGTTGGCTGCGTAGAGGAACTCGACGTTGTCCTTGCGGGCCGCGACCTTGGCGCCGCTCTGGACGATGTCCCAGAAGGTGTCGCCCTCGCCGGAGTGCGTCACCATGGCGATCTTGAGGCGGCCGGTGGTGGCCGGTTCGCCTCCGCCGCCGCCCTTGGAGGGGCTGTCCTTCGCCTCCTTGCCGCCGGAACTGCTGCATCCAGCGACGACGACCAGGGCACATGCGGCGAGCAGGGCTGCTGCCGTGCGGGTGGTACGCATGGTGGGTCCGCCTTATCTCCCGGCCGCCCGGTTGCGGCTGGGTGCGTTTTTACGGCGGTCCCGAGACGCAGTCAAGACTTTGTCCGAACATTCTTACGCGAAGGACATTCTTACGTGACCGAATCGTGCGGGTGGACCGGGTCACCGCGGGGCACGGAAACGGCCGGGCGGCGCCGGGGCCGGCGGGGTCACGGCCGGACGAGGAGCTGAAACTCGAAGGCGTAGCGCGAGGCGCGGTAGATGTGGGAGCCGAACTCGACCGCGCGGCCGGTGTCGTCGAAGGTGGTGCGCTCCATGGTCAGCAACGGAGCGCCGGTCGCCTCGGTCAGCAGCTCCGCCTCCAGCTCGGTGGCGGCCCGCGCCCCGACCGACTGCCGGGCGCTGTGCAGGGTGATCCCGGCGGCCCGCATCATCCGGTACAGGCCGGTGGCCTCGAGCCGCTCCGTGTCGCATTCGAAGAGGCCGGCCGGCAGATGGTTGCGCAGCCGGGCCATGGGCTCGCCGTGGGCGAAGCGCAGCCGCTCGATCAGCTGGACGTCGCTGCCCTCCGGTACGCCGAGGGCGGCCGCGACCTCGGCACTCGCGGGCTCGAAGGCATTGCGCAGCACGATGGTGGCCGGGCGCTGGCCGGCCGCCTCGAGGTCGTCGTAGAGGCTGCTGAGCTCCAGCGGGCGCTTGACCTGGCTGTGCACGACCTGGGTGCCGACGCCCCTGCGGCGCACCAGCAGGCCCTTGTCGACGAGGGACTGGATGGCCTGGCGGACGGTCGGGCGGGACAGCCCGAGCCGGTTGGCCAGCTCGATCTCGTTGCCGAGCAGGCTGCCGGGGGTGAGGGTCCCTCTCTCGATGGCTGCTTCCAGCTGCTGCGAGAGCTGGAAGTAGAGCGGGACCGGACTGGTGCGGTCCACGCTCAGCTGGAGAGACAGGGACGGGTCCGTCACGTGTCTGGGCTGCTTGGGCACGGAGCGAGCGTAGTCGCAGTGAATGTTGACGGGAAGTCGTGAAGTTCGGTTGTCAGGACAAAGTCTTGACATGGCGGCGGGCCGGGCATCACCTTTGGGCCATGCGCATCGGACTCATCGGTACGGGACGAATCGGCTCTTTCCACGCGGGTGTGCTCAGCCGCCATCGGGAGGTCGGTTCACTGGTCGTGGCGGATGCCGACGCGGCACGGGCGGCCGAGGTCGCCGAGCGCACCGGGTCCACCGCCGCGCCGAGTGCCGACGAGATCTTCACCTGGGGCGTGGACGCCGTGGTGATCGCCTCGGCGACCGCCGCCCACGCCGAACTCATCGCCCGCGCCGCCCGCGCCGGTCTGCCCACCTTCTGCGAGAAGCCGATCGCGCTGGACCTGCCGGGCACGCTCGGCGCGCTCCATGAGGTCGAGCAGGCCGGCACCCTGCTCCAGCTGGGCTTCATGCGCCGGTTCGACGCGGGCTACACGAAGGCCCGCGAGATCGTACGGTCGGGTGCGCTCGGCCGGCTGCACACCGTACGGGCCATCACCTCCGACCCCGCCCCGCCGCCCGCCGCGTATCTGCCGCTCTCCGGCGGCCTGTACCGGGACTGTCTGGTCCATGACTTCGACATCCTGCGCTGGGTGACGGGCCGCGAGGTCGTGGAGGTGTACGCGACCGGTTCGGACGCGGGCCCCGCAATGTTCCGCGAGGCGGGCGACGTCGACACGGCTGCGGCAGTGCTCACTCTGGACGACGGGACCCTGGCCACCGCCACGGCCACCCGCTGCAACGGCGCGGGCTACGACGTACGGATGGAACTGGTCGGCGAGCTCGACCAGGTCGCGGTCGGCCTGGACGACCGTACGCCGATCAGCTCGACCGAGCCCAAGGGCCCGCGCGCGGCGGACAAGCCGTGGCCGGGCTTCCTGGAGCGGTTCGCCCCGGCGTACGAGGCAGAGCTGGACGCGTTCGTACGGATGGTGGAGGGCGAGGCGGAGAATCCTTGCGACGGGCGGGAGGCGCTGGCGGCGCTGCGGATCGCGGAGGCGTGCGAGCTGTCGCGGCGGGAGCGCCGTCCGGTGCGGCTCGAGGAGATCCCCTCCGACTGACAACCGACCGACCGGCCGCCTGACCGACCGCCTGACCGACCGGCCGGCCGGCCGACCGGCGGGCTGACGACCGGATCCCCTACCAGGTGACGGGCAGGCTCTCCGGGCCGCGGATCAGCATGCCGGTGCGCCAGGTCAGGGCCGCCGGACGCGCGTCCAGCGCCAGGTCGGGGCAGCGCTCCAGCAGCGAACGGATCGCGATCCGCGCCTCCAACCTGGCCAGCGGGGCGCCCAGGCAGTAATGGATGCCGTGCCCGAAGGCGAGGTGGCCGCGGCTGTCGCGCCGGATGTCGAAACGGTCCGGGTCGGGGAAGCGCGCCGGGTCGCGGTCGGCGTCCGCCAGTGCGATCAGCACCAGTTCGCCGCCACCCGGGATCGTCGTGCCGCCGATCTCCAGGGGCTCGGTGGTGAAGCGGTACGTCGGCGTCGCCAGCGGTCCTTCGTAGCGCAGCATCTCCTCGACCGCGCCGTCGAGCAGCGAGAAGTCGGCACGCAGAGCGGCCAGTTGGTCAGGGTGGGCAAGCAGGGCGAGCATCCCGTTGGAGATGAGGTTGACGGTGGTCTCGTGCCCGGCGACGAGCAGCAGCCAGGCCATGCCCAGCAGTTCCTCACGGCTGAGCCGGTCGCCGTCCTCGTCCGCCGTATGGATCAGCGCGCTCATCAGGTCGTCGCCGGGCTACGCCACTCCTTGGACAGCCGCGGATCGGCGAGCGCGGCACGCCCCGCGTCGTGTCCGACGATCAGCCAGGCCGCGTAGCCTCGGGCATCCGTATCCGGTGGACCGGGCCCCGAGCCCGTAACCCGGCGTAGACGGGATAGGGGTCGCGGGTGAAGTCCTCGCCGAGCGCGGCAAGATCGACGACGGCGGCTTCGATGGTCATCGTCTCCCCCTCAGGACTGCTGCGCGGACAGTACGGTGCCCTGCGCGACGGCGCAGAGTGTCTCCTCGCCGTCCGCGTTCACCGCGTACAGATCGCAGCGGACGACGGCCTGACGGCGGCCGGTGTGCACGACGGCAGCACGGGCCACCAGGGTGCGCCCGGTCGCCGGGCGGATGTACTGGACGGAGAAACCGCCGGTCAGCACCGCGGGCCCGAGGGTCGTACCGGCGGCGAAGGTGATGGAGTTGTCGGCGGCGTACGCGAGCACTCCCCCGTGCAGATAGCCGTTCTGCTGGTGCAGCTCTTCGCGGATGTCCACTTCGAGCACGGCCTCGCCGCCGCCGAACCCGGTGATCCGTGCCTGGAGCAGCCGGCTGAACGGCTGGCTTTCGAGAATCTTCCGGGCCACTTCGAGGTCAAGTCCGGGCATCGTCGTGCTCCTTGGGAAGTCGGTGGCGGAGGAGTCCGGTCAAGCGCTCACTCGTCGATGATCCGCTACCACCGCACCGGAAGGCTTCGCACCCCGCGCATCAGCAGGCCGGGCAGCCAGTCGAGCGGGCCGGCGGCCGGGTCGAGGGCCAGGTCCGGACAGCGCTCCAGCAGAGTACGGACGGCGATCCTGCCTTCCATACGGGCCAGCGGCGCGCCCAGGCAGTAATGGATGCCGTGGCCGAAGGCGAGGTGGCCGTGAGTGTCGCGGTTGATGTCGAAGCGGTCCGGGGCCGGATAGCGGGCGGGGTCGTGGTCGCCCGCGGCGATGCCGACGAGCACCGCCTCGCCGGCCGGGATCACGGTGTCGCCGATCCGGACCGGGGCGGCGGTGAAGCGGGCTGTGCCGGTCTCCACCGGTCCTTCGTAGCGCAGCATCTCCTCGATCGCACCGTCCAGGAGTCCGAAGTCCGCGCGCAGAGCGGCCAGTTGACCGGGATGGTCGAGCAGGGCCCGTACACCGTTGGAGATCAGATTGACGGTCGTCTCATGGCCTGCGATCAGCAACAGATAGGCGAGAGCGCGCAGTTCGGCGCCGGAGAGCCGGTCGTCGTCCTCGGCGCGGGTGCGGACGAGTGCGGACAGCAGATCGTCGGTGGGGTGGCTGCAGCGTTTGTCCTCGATGAGTTCGTCGAGGTAGGCGGCCAGTCCATGGACGGCGTCCTGTTCGGCCGCAGATCCTGTCGGGGCCACGATCTCGTTGGACCACTTCCGGAACGCGTCGCGGTCGGCGGCCGGGACACCCAGCAGCTCGCAGATGACAATGATGGGCAGCGGGAAGGCCAGTGCGTCGACCAGGTCCCCGTGCCCGGCCGGCAGCATCGCGTCGAGCAGCCCGTCGGTGATCTGCTGAATACGCGGGCGCAGGCTCTCCACCCGGCGCGCGGTGAATTCGCGGACGACGAGCTTGCGCAGCCTGGTGTGGTCCGGCGGATCGAGGACCAGAAGGTACGGGCCGATGACCTGTTCGTCGAGCATCGTCGCGCCAATCGTGGCGGGCGACTTGGACAGCCGTGGATCGGCGAGCGCGGCGCGCGCCTCGTCATGGCCGACGATCAGCCACATCTCCTCACCGTTCGGGAGACGCACCTCATGGACGGGCCCGGACTCACGCAGGCGCGCGTAGTACGGATACGGGTTCGCGATGAAGTCCGCTCCGTACTCCCCCAGATCGACGATTCTCATCGCGTCAGCCTATGTCGGCTCGTCCTCGTCGAGCAGACCGGCATCATGGGCCATCAGAGCGATTTGGACACGGTTGTTGAGGTCCAGTTTGGCCAGGATGCGGGAGACGTGCGTCTTGACCGTCGGCACGCTCATATAGAGCGTCGCGGCGATCTCGGCGTTGGACCGGCCACGGCCGACGGCGACCGCCACCTCCCGTTCACGTTCCGCGAGCGAGGTGAGCCGCTCGGTCGCCGCGGCTCTGCGGGTCTGGTGCGTGCGCTCCGCCACGTGCGTCATCAACTGGCGGGTGACGGCCGGGGAGAGCACCGGATCGCCGGCCGCCACCCGCCGTACCGCCGCGACGATCTCGGTCGGCGGAGTGTCCTTCAGCACGAATCCGGCCGCACCCGCGCGCAGCGCCCGCAGCACCTGTTCGTCGGCGTGGAAGGTGGTCAGGACGACGACCTCGGGCGCGTCGGGTCGGCGGCGCAGCGTCTCGGTGGCGGTGAGACCGTCCACGGCCGGCATCCGGATGTCCATCAGCACCACATCGGGCGAGTGCCGGTCGACGAGCGCCTCGACCTCGGAGCCGTCGGCCCCCTCCCCCACGATCTCGAGGTCGTCCGCCCCGCCGAGCATGAGAGCGAGTCCTGCCCGTACGAGAGGGTCGTCATCGACGACGATCAACCGGATTGTCATGAGGGCCACGGTAGCCAGGCCTGGACACGGAATCCGCTGTCGGCCGTCGCTCCGTGCTCGAGCCTGCCGCCCGCGAGGGTGGCGCGTTCGGTCAGACCGATCAGTCCCTGGCCCGAGCCCGGCACCTTCGCGACCTCACCGAGAGGGGCTGGATTGGCCACGTCGACGGTGAGACCGCGGCCGGGTCCGCCGCTCATGGCGACGGTGACCTCCGTGCCGGGCGCGTGCTTACGAGCGTTGGTCAGCCCCTCCTGGGCGATCCGGTAGACGGTGCGGCCGGTGGCTGCGGGGACGGCGGCCGGATCGGTGATGCGGTTGTCGAGGGTGACCTTCATGCCCGCCTCGCGGGACTCGGCGACCAGCGCGTCGAGCGTGGCGAGGGTGGGCTGCGGCCGGTCGGCTCCGTCGCCGTCGCCCGGTGCGCGCAGCACGCCGATGATCTCGCGCAGATCCTGGAGCGCCTCGTGTGCACTGTCGCGGATCACTCCTGCGGCCCGGGCGACCTCGGCGGGCGGCGCGTCCGGCCGGAATTCGAGGGCGCCCGCGTGCACGCTGAGGAGGGTCAGCCGGTGAGCGAGCACATCGTGCATCTCGCGGGCGATCGCCTCACGGGCCAAGCGCTGCGCCTGCTCGGCGCGCAGCTCGGCCTCGGTCTCGGCCCGCCAGGCTCGCTCGCGCAGGGCGACAACGAGCTGACGGCTGGCTCGTACGAGCATGCCCCAGCCGATGACCAGCAGGATCAGGATGAGCCCGGTGACGACCGATGCCAGGAAGGACATGCCCGGGTCGGGACGGACAGCGGCCTGTGCGGCCGAGCCCCCGATGGCAAGGGCACCGACGATCGCAACGGGCTTGAAGGGGCGGTGCACGGCGAGGCTGAACAGGCTCACCAAGAGCGCGCCGGCGGCGACCGGCACCACCACGCTGACGACGATCAGGGTGATCGCGAGCCCGAGCGGTGCGCGCCGTCGCGCCCAGAGCGCGCAGCAGGCCGCCGCGCCCACCAACTGGTCGGCGAAGACGACGAGCTCGGAGTTGCCGGCCTGTTGGCTCTCCTCGGAGGCGAGCAGGCCGATGACCGCGGCGATGACGAAGACGAAGGTGTCGACGATCCAGTCGCGTGCGGTACGGCGCGGCCTGGCCCTGCTCCGGTGGCAGGACAGGTCCGGGTCCCGGGGGTCGGACATGGCTGAGGGCAGCAGCCAGGGGTACTCCGTACGCGTCATATCGACAAAGCTACGCAGGTGGGAGCCGGGTGCGGCCGTGTGGCCGAAGGAAGCTACCAAAGTCGTGCGGACTCAGACTTTCGGAGCTGCGGCACATCCCGAGGGCCGACGCGACGGCCCGGCGGACCGGACCACGATCAACGCATGAAGAAGATTCTCGAAGCCATCGGCACGGTGCTGCTGGTCGTGGGTGTCTGTGGAGTGCTCCGCGAGCTGACGGGCTGGTTCCGCTTCCTCGGGCTCACGCGCTTCGTCACGGAGTACTTCGGTTTTCTGCACGGGCGGGAGATCTTCGCGAACATTGTGATCGCCGTGGTCGGCTTCGCGGTGCTGATGATGGCGGACCAGTACCGGAAGGCTTAGGCGGCGGCTTCGTTCAGCCTGGTCACTTCGGCGAGGTGCTCGCTCATGCGGTTGCTGACGCTGCCGCTGGTGTAGAGCACGGCGCCGACGACGGAGACCGGGACGGACAGGCCGAGCACGCCCAGAAGTTCGGGCCAGTCCCGTTCGGCCGTGCACCTGTTGTCGCCGTTGTACGACCCCTCGTTGGCCGTCGAGCGGTCCGTGAAGAGCCGCGCCTCGCACAGGGACTGATACCCCGCGTCGTACGGCGTGAGCAGCTGGACGCCGAACCACACCCACAGCAGTGCCGCGGCGGAAAGCAGCCCGAAGCCCCAGGCCCGGACCCGCTTGGCACGTGCCCGGAACTCTATGTCGTACGTCAGTGATCGCATGGCGCCAGAACCTAGCAATCCGCCCGGTCGGCCGCGCGCCTGCCCCAGGTGGTGCCCGCCAGGACCAGGCCGGCGCCCAGCAGCCCGAGCGCGCCGAGGTGTTCGCCCGCGATCGCGATACCGGCAGCGGCCGCCCACAGCGGTTCGGTGCCGAGCAGCAGGCTGACGCGCGACGGCGAGGTGCGGCGTACCGCCCACATCTGCACGAAGAAGGCGAACAGCGTGCAGAACACGGAGAGGAACAGCAGCCCGGCCCATTCGCGCGGGCCGAAGCCGGCGGCCACCGACCAGGGCGAGGCCCCGGTACCGGGGACGGCGGCCAGTACCGCGAACACGGCGACCGCGCTGCCCAGTTGGACCGTCGTCAGGGAGAGCGAGTCCGCACTCTGCACCGCCTTGATCCTGGCCATCGCCAGCACATGGACGGTACGGGCCAGCGCGGCCAGCAGCATCAGCAGATCGCCGAGCGAAGGTGCGCTGAAGCCGCCGCCCTGGGTCAGCAGCACCACACCGGCGACGGAGAGGCCGGCCGCGGCCACAAATGCCCGAGGCGGCCGGTTCCTGCTCACCGCTGCCTCGGCGAGCGGCGTGAAGATCATGGTGAGGCTGATGATGAGCCCGGCGTTGGTGGCGGAGGTGTGCACCACTCCGTACGTCTCGAGCAGGAAGATCCCGCTCAGCACGAGCCCGAGGAGAGCAGCGCCGCGCCATTGCGCGCCGGTCAGCGCCCGCAGCTTGCGGTGGCCTGCCGCGGCCAGCACCGGCAGGACGAGCGCGAAGCGAAGCACCAGCACGGCGACGACCGTGTGCGTGGTGGTGATGCCCTTGGCCGCGAGATAGCTGGCGCCCCACACCACGGCCACCAGCAGCACGGGCAGGTCGGTGAGCCAGGCGCGTCGGGGCGCGAGGGCGGCAGCGGGTACGGCGATCGACGACACCTGGGTCTCCAAGGGTTCCGGCAGGGTGGAGACTTCGGCGGCTCGCACGCGGAGCGATCACCGTACCCGGGTGGACGCGTGAGTACTACACGTTTTATTCGGCCTCGTATGTGCCGTACTCGGGGCGGCCCGCCAGCTCGTACGTGTGGATGGCCACGCCCGCGCCCGTGACACGGGCCCCGGCGTGCCGGAACGCGGTCGGTACCGCGCCGTTGGCGAAGAGTCGGCGGCCCGTGCCCAGGACGACGGGGAAGATGAGCAGATTGAGCTTGTCGATCAGGTCGTGCGCCATGAGGAAGTGGGCGAGACCGCCGCTGCCGTGGACCTGGAGCTCACCGTCCGTGCGCTCCTTGAGCGCCGCGACCTCCTTGGCGAGGTCACCGTCGATGATCGTGCTGCCGGCCCAGTCGGCCTTGTCGAGCGTGCGCGAGGCGACGTACTTCGGCAGGGAGTTGAGCCGCGACGCGACCGGGTCGGCGGGGTCGGTCACCTTGGGCCAGTAGCTCGCGAAGATCTCGTACGTACGGCGGCCGAGCAGGAAGGCGCCGGCCTGGTCGAAGACCTCCGTGATGAACCGGCCGAAGTCGTCGTCGCCGTACGGCACGGACCAGCCGCCGAGCTCGAAGCCGCCGCTGGGGTCCTCGTTCGGTCCGCCAGGGGCCTGCATCACGCCGTCGAGGGTGACAAAGGAGGTGATCGAGAGCTGTGCCATGGCAAGTGCCTGCTTCCTGGGTGCGGTGTTCCGTTCATCAACTCGGACCCCGCCCGTGCCGGGAATTCATCGGTCGGCCCGGCTGGAGCGAGATGACAGCCATCCGCATGGCGGTGCCGACGATCTCTTGCTGAGGGGGTCACACGGGGATTCAACGTCCGTTTGCCGCCAGCACCGAGGAGGCAGGGCCGCTTTCCTTGAGGTCGTAACCACTACTGACAAAAGGGGTACGGGATGTCCAGGACGGCTCTGGTGACCGGTGGCAGTCGCGGCATGGGGGCGGCGATCGCCCTGCGGCTCGCGCGGGAGGGCGTCGATGTGGCGATCACGTATGTGCGCGGCGAGGAGGCCGCCCAGGCGGTTGTCCACAAGATCGAGGCGACGGGGCAGCGGGGTCTCGCGCTGCGGGCGGACGCGGCGGACGCCGAAGCGCCCGGCGCGGCCGTCGGCCGGGCCGCGGACCGGCTGGGGCGGCTCGACATCCTGGTCAACAACGCGGGCGTCGGTGTACTCGGCCCCATCGAGGGCCTGTCCGCAGGCGATGTGGACCAGGTGCTCGATGTGAACGTACGGGCGGTGTTCCTCGCCGCGCAGGCGGCGGCCGCCCGGATGGAGCGCGGCGGGCGGATCGTCTCCATCGGCAGCTGCATGGCGCAGCATGTGCCGGGTCCCGGCGGCACGCTCTATGCGATGAGCAAGTCCGCACTGACCGGCCTGACCAAGGCGCTGGCCCGGGAGCTGGGCGGACGCGGCATCACGGCGAACCTGGTCCACCCGGGCCCGATCGACACGGACATGAACCCGGCTGACGGCCCGTACGCCGAGCCGCAGAAGGCGGACACGGCGCTGGGCCGTTTCGGCAGCGCGGAGGAAGTGGCGTCCCTGGTCGCGTACTTGGCGAGCGACGAGGCGGCGTACATCACGGGCGCGGAGCTGTCGGTGGACGGCGGCCACGCGGCGTGACCGGGGCTCCGCCCCGGACCCCCGGCCCTTCCGGGGGTGTCCTCAATCGCCGGACGGGCTCCTCGCCGGCGGACATCCCAGCCTCGCCGGCGATTGAGGCGCGGGGTCTGGGGCGGAGCCCCAGTTGCGGGGAGGGGCGGGGAGGGGAAAGACCCCCGGGCTCAGCCGCCCAGTTCCTGGTGGCGCGCCGCCAGGCGGTTCGCGCCGTCCGCCGTCAGCGAGCCGAACAGCCGCAGGCGCGAGACGCCGCCGTCCGGGTAGATGTCCACCCGGACGTGCGTGCCCACCGCCGGGGCAGCCAGCACGAAGCGGTGATTCGTGTCCGGCTGCAGGCGCGTGCGCGGGAGGATCTCCGCCCACTCCCCCGTCTCACCGTCGCGGAGCGAAACCGCCGCCCAGCCCGCGCTGTTGCCCTTCAGATACGCCGTGTCGATCTCCACCGCGCGGATCTCGGCCTGCTCCACCAGCTGGTAGCGGATCCAGTCGTTGCCCTTGTCCCGGCGGCGGCGGGTCTCCCAGCCGTCGTCCATCTTGCGGGAGCGGCCCGGCTGGATGGTGTTGGTGGCCGGGGAGTAGAAGCGGTCGGAGGCGTCCTCGACCCGGCCGCCGTTCTCCAGCGCCACGAGGTCGAAGGTGCCCAGCACGCCGAGCCACGCCGGGTCGGGCGCGACCTCGCCGTAGACCCGCAGGCGAGCGATGCCGCCGTCGGGATGCTGGTTGACGCGCAGGTGCGTGAAGCGCTGCTCGACGTCGACGGCGAAGCCGTTCGCCGCGTGGCCGCCGACGGCGGTACGGGGAACGAGCGTCGTCCACTTCACGTCGTCGGCGAGGAGGTCCTCGGGCGAGGGTGAACCGGACACCGACGCGGCCTCGACCGACACCGCCTGCGGGTAGTTGCCGCGGAAGTGGGCTGTGTCGACGACGATGCCGCGTACGACGCCGGGCGCACCGAGCCGTACCAGCGCCCAGTCGTGGTCTTCGTCGGTCGGGTGCGGCCGCGCGGCGCTCACACCGCGGCGACGGCGGGTCTCCCAGCCGTCCATGATCTTGCCCTTGTGGCCGAAGTGCTCCGGGTCGAACTCCGCGGCCTCGGGCTTCAGCATGTTCTCGCGCTCGGCGAAGAACTCGTCGTTGGCGGCGATGACGCCCGCGCCGAGCCGGCGGTCGGCGAGGTCGGCGTAGTGCGCGAAGGGAAAGTCGGCCGTGCGGTAGTCGGCGTACGGGTCGCCGCCGCCGAACGGACTGGCGTCACCGGTGAAGGAAGGTATGGACACGATCAGTTGTTCCTTTCGAGCAGCCGGCCGGTCGGCTCGGCCAGGGTGCCGTTCTCCACGATGCGTTCGCCGCGCAGCCACGTCGACCTGACGACTCCGTGCAGGGTCTTGCCGGCGTACGCCGTGACCTGATTGCGGTGGTGGAGCTCGGCCGGGTCGACGGTGAAGGTCTCGTCCGGCGCAAGGACCGCGAAGTCCGCGTCACGGCCCGCCTCGATGGCGCCCTTCCGGCTCAGGCCCGCGAGCTCCGCGGGAGCCGCCGACATCCAGCGGACGACGTCCTCGAGCGTGCGGCCGCGTTTGCGGGCCTCGGTCCAGACCGCCGGGAGGCCCAGCTGGAGCGAGGAGATGCCGCCCCAGGCGGACGCGAAGTCCGGGGTCTTCAGATCGGTGGTGCAGGGCGAGTGGTCGGAGACGATGCAGTCGATCGTCCCGTCCGCCAGGCCCTCCCACAGCGCGTCCTGGTTCGCCGCCTCTCGGATGGGCGGGCAGCACTTGAACTCCGTTGCCCCGTCCGGGACTTCCTCCGCCGTGAGGGTGAGGAAGTGCGGGCAGGACTCGACCGAGATCTTGACGCCCCGCCGCTTGGCGGCCGCGATCAGCGGCAGCGCGTCGGAGGAGGACAGGTGCAGTACGTGTACGCGGGCGTTGAGTCGCTCGGCCTGCGCGATCAGGCCTTCGATCGCGGTGTTCTCGGCGTCGCGCGGCCGGGAGGCGAGGAAGTCGGCGTACTTCGGTCCGGACTCCTGCGGCGCGGCGGCCAGGTGGTGCGGGTCCTCCGCATGCACGATCAGCAGTCCGCCGAAGCCGGCGATCTCGGCCATGGAACGGGCGAGCTGCTCCTGGTCGAGCTCCGGGAACTCCTCCACGCCCGACGGCGACAGGAAGCTCTTGAAGCCGAAGACACCGGCGTCGTACAGCGGCCGCAGGTCCTTCACATTGGACGGGATCGCGCCGCCCCAGAAGCCGACGTCGATATGCGCCTTGCTGCGGGCCACCTCCTGCTTGGTGGCGAGGTTCTCGACCGTGGTGGTCGGCGGGAGGGAGTTGAGGGGCATGTCCAGCAGGGTCGTTATGCCGCCGGCCGCGGCCGCGCGGGTGGCGGTCCAGAAGCCCTCCCACTCGGTGCGGCCGGGGTCGTTCACATGGACATGGGTGTCGACGAGGCCGGGGAGCACGACATCGTCCCCGAAGTCCTCCAGCCGGGCCCCGGACGACACCTCGGCGTCGTACGGCAGTACCGCCGCGATCTTCCCGGCGGCGACGGCGACCGATGCGGCCCGGGTCCCCTCCGGGGTGATGACGCGCGTGGAGCGCAGTACCAGGTTCACGTCCTTGTCGGACACCCGTATCCTCACTTCCCTTCTGTACAGCGAATCCATTCCGTACAGCGATCCCGTACGGCGAATCCGCACTGTGAAATTCAACGAACTGTTGAAGAAGTCTTCACTCCGGACTCCGGTCCGTCAAGACCCTCCTGATCCACCTCCGGGCGCCTGGATGTTTCCACAAAGTGAAACTGGAATTTCGCGAAGCAGAAGGTAGATTTGACTGAAGAGACCGGCAGAAGATCGCCGGAGACGACCGCCGGCACAGGGAGACACGGGCCCTGACCGGCAAGGACGCCTTGACGAGAGCGGTGTGCCGGGCGCAGGCGCCCGGTAGGCTGCTGACTTGCCCGCCTGCCCGAAAGGACCGTTGACGTGCCGACGTCCAGCGCCAGCACCACCGACGCCGCCAAGACCGCTTCCAGCGGTGGCGTGCAGTCCCTGGAGCGCGCCTTCGACCTGCTCGAAAGAATGGCCGACGCCGGTGGCGAGGTCGGGCTGAGCGAGCTCTCCGCCAGCAGCGGCCTGCCGCTGCCCACAATCCACCGTCTCATGCGAACGCTGGTGGCCTGCGGTTATGTACGCCAGCAGCCCAATCGCCGCTATGCGCTCGGCCCCCGCCTGATCCGCCTGGGCGAGTCCGCCTCCCGGCTGCTCGGCACCTGGGCCCGCCCCTACCTCGCCCGCCTGGTCGAGGAGACCGGCGAGACGGCGAACATGGCGCTGCTCGACGGCGACGAGATCGTGTACGTCGCGCAGGTGCCGTCCAAGCACTCCATGCGCATGTTCACGGAGGTCGGCCGACGGGTTCTGCCGCACTCCACGGGCGTGGGCAAGGCGCTGCTCGCGCACACCCCGCCGGAAGAGGTACGGGCCCTGCTCGCCCGGACCGGCATGCCGGCCGCCACAGAGAAGACGATCACGACGCCCGAGGCCTTCCTCGATGCGCTCGAGCAGGTGCGGCGCGCGGGCTTCGCGGTGGACGACAACGAGCAGGAGATCGGGGTCCGCTGCCTCGCGGTCTCGGTGCCCAACTCTCCGACGGCAGCGGCGGTTTCGATCTCGGGCCCGGCGGGCCGGGTCACCGAGGCGGCCACGGACAAGATCGTGCCGATCCTCCAGGAGGTCGCCCAGGACCTCTCGGCGGCCCTCGCGAGTACGGCGGCGCAGGGCTAGGACCCTCGACGACTGAAGCAGAAGAACGCGGCTGCGCCGGCGAACACGAGTCGTCGGCGCAGTCGCGTTCACGGCGTCGGGACCTGCGAGCGATCCGCGTCCAGCAGCATGCGCGCCGCCTCCCGGGCCTGACCTGCCGGCGCGCTGCTCCCGGAGATCGCGGCTGTTGTGATCGCACCCTCCACAAGCAGCAGGAGGGGCTCCGACAACCAGGCGGGGCGGCCCGCCGCAGCCACCAGCCCGGCCAGATACCGCCTCAGCGCATCGACGTGACCGCGGGCCGCAGCCGCGACGCCCTCCGATGTGGCGCCCAGCTCTCCGAATGAGTTGACGAAGGCACAGCCCCTGAAGTCGGGCTCCTCGAACCACGACTCCAGCCAGTCGAAGACCGCCAGGATCCTGTTCTCCTGCGAGGGCCGGGCGTCGACATGGCTCGCCAGCGCCGCGCGCCACCGCCCGTCACGTCGGAGCAGATAGGCCTCCACCAGGCGCTCCTTGGAGGGGAAGAGCTGGTAGAGGCGTTTGAGGGACACCCCTGACGCGTTGCGGATCTCATCCATGCCGACCGTCTGCAGTCCGCGCCCGTACAAGAGCGTCTCGGCTGCGTCGAGGACTCGGGCCTCGAGTGCTGCGGCTTCCATGCCAACCCCCGCCTTGCGTGAGAATCACCGTTCTCCTAGGCTACGACACAGACGGGAGAACGCACGTTCTCCCGGCTTCGAAGGGGAGAGCCATGACCGCGAACAGGCCGCCGTTCCCGCCGTTCACCGCCGAGACCGCACTGCAGAAAGTCAGGGCAGCGGAGGACGCCTGGAACAGCCGTGACCCCGAGCGGGTCGCGCTCGGCTATACCGAGGACTCCGAGTGGCGCAACCGAGATGTGTTCCTCTGCGGGCGCGCGGAGATCGTGGAGTTCCTGCGCGACAAGTGGCAGTACGAGCTGGACTACCGGCTGCGCAAGGAGCTGTGGGCGCACACCGACAACCGCATCGCGGTCCGCTTCGAATACGAGTGGCGCAACGAGGACGACAAGTGGTTCCGCAGCTACGGCAACGAGAACTGGGAGTTCGACGAGCACGGTCTGATGCGGCGCCGGTACGCGAGCATCAACGACTTCCCGATCGCCGCGGACGAACGGCGCATCTCCCTCTGAGCCTCGGGCCCGGCCGCCGGACGGACCCGGCCCTCAGACGCGGCGCTGCGGCGGTACCTCGCCGAAGAGGTCGACCGCGTTCCGTACCCCCATCAGCGCCGGCGCCAGCGCGCTGACCGAACCGATCGCACCCGCGATCAGCAGCAGCGAGCGGCGCATACGCGGGATCTCCGGATCGCCGTGGGCCACCATCGCGGCCAGCACGGCCAGTTCGTCCTCGGCGATACCCCGGTCGGGGAACTCCGCAGGATGCCCGGCGAGTTCACGGCGGAGCCGGGAGACGGCGAGACGCAGCTCCGTCGCCCTCGGGTCCTCGCCGCTCCCTGTCACCCGCGTCTGCCCCACGCTCCGCAACAAAGTCTCCCCCTCGCACATCGGTGTGCCGGCCGGTGACCCATGGGTGTCGGTCAGCCACCCTGGGTCGCGGGCCAGTTAACGCCATCCGATGCGGTGGGCGCCACTCCGTGGACGTAATTCAGGACGACGGCTGCACGGAGTCGATCGCACCGCGCCAGACCGTCACATCAAGGGTGATGTAGTGGCTGGGGTCCGACTCGGGCGACCTCCCCTGGAAGGTGACCACGCCCACGTTCCCCGTTTCGCTCAGCACACAGAACTTCGCGCCCTTCGACAGGTTTTCAATCTTGAGCTGAGTGGCGAACCGGGTCTCGCTCCGGCAGGTCGCCAGGTCGGCGCTCTGGCCGGTGCGCAGCAGGACGAGCTTTCCGTTCTTGGCGTCGATCGTGCCGAGGAAGTACTCGTGCTCGATGTCGCCGTTGTTGGTGTCACCGGGAATCGGCTTGACCGGCTCGTCGCCGAGGTTGATGCCGTAATCGTCCGTCACGTTGAGGCCGTTGTACGTCTTGGGCGTCGGGTCCGCGACCGGTTCGGCGGGCTTGGAGGACTGGTCGCCACCCGGGGTCTGGGACGAGGGCGTGGAATTCCCCGACGGGGTCGAGCCCTGAGCCTTGTCCTGATTCTGCGACTCGTTGCTCTTGTCCTTGTCCTTGCCGGACAGCGCGACGTACACGCCGCCGCCGGCCAGCGCGCCGACCACCAGCGTGGCCACGACCGCGATGGCCAGGTTCCGGCCAGTCTTCTTCTTCGGCGCGACGGGCGCGACGGACCCAGTGACCATTCCGTAGGGCTGCGGGGGCTGGACGTACTGGGGTGCCGTCTGCGCGTGCGGGGTGGCATGCGCGTGCGGGTAACCGTAGGTCGGCGACTGGGCCGGCGGGCCGAAACCGGGCGGCGGGGTCGCCGGTGCGGAGGCCGCGGTGGGCGGCGGAACAGGAGCGGGCGCGTGCATCTGCGCCTGGGCGGCGGGCTGCGTGGGCGCGTGGTGCGGCGGGACGGGAGCCGCGGCCGGGGCCTGAACAGGGGCCTGTGCGGGTGGCTGGGCCGGAGGCTGCACCGGAGCCGGGGCCTGCCCGGCGGGCGGGGTCACCGGCGGCGCGGGGGCCGCCTTGCGCGTGGTGATCTCGGCGGCGACGGCGCCCGGAAGCCACTCCTCGGGCCGGCGCAGCACTGTTTCCGCATTGGCGGACTGGCAGATGGCGAGGAGGTCCGCGACGGAAGGCCGGGCCTCGGGGTCCTTGGCCAGGCAGCGGGTCACCAACTCGCTCAGCTGCTGGGGCAGTTCAGTGAGGTCGGGCTCCTCGTGCACGATCCGGTAGAGCACGCCGTGCGAAGTGCCTTCGCCGAAGGCCGCCTTGCCGGTCGCCGCGTACGCCGCGACCTGGCCGAGCGCGAAGATGTCGGTGGCCGGGGTGACCTGGCTGCCTGCCGCCTGCTCCGGGGCCATGAAGGAGGGGGTGCCGATGGTGACGCCGCTACTGGTGAGCGAAGTCGCGTCGGCGGCCCGGGCGATACCGAAGTCGATGACGCGCGGCCCGTCCGATGCGAGCAGGACGTTGGCCGGTTTCAGGTCGCGGTGGACGATGCCCGCGCCGTGGATGACGTGCAGCGCCTCGGCGATCCCGGCGACCAGCAGCAGCACGGTCTCCACCGGCAGCTTGCCGTGCTGGATGACGGCGTCGGCGAGGGATGGCCCGGGGACGTAAGCCGTGGCCAGCCAGGGCTGCTTGGCCTCCGGATCGGCGTCGATGACCGGCGCGGTGTACAGGCCCTGCACGCGCTGTGCGGACTGCACCTCCTGCGCGAAGCGGCGGCGGAATTCGGCGTCTTGGGCGAAGTCGGGCCTGATCACCTTGATGGCGACCGGGCGGCCGCCGGGCGTGTACGACAGGTACACCTTGCCCATACCACCGGCGCCGAGCCGAGCGGCCAGCCGGTATCCGGCGACGTTCTGCGGATCTTCTTCGCCCAGCGGCTGGAAGACCGCTCCGTCGTGCGCACGCCCACTCATCGACTCTTGTCCCCCATGGCCAACTTCAGTATCGGAGGTGCACCTTACCCAAGCGCACGCCTCACTCTCCACGTCGGACGAGCCGCGTGACCTAGGCGGTTGCAAGCCCTTGCCGACGGACCGCCACCGGCTCGGCACTTCGACCGCATATGAGGTAAGGAGTCCTTATGGCACAACCACCGAAGGAACCGATCGTCGCCGGACTGCTGCTCGCGGCGGGCGGCGGACGCCGGCTGGGCGGACGCCCGAAGGCGCTGCTCGAGCACCGGGGCAGGCCGCTGGTCGAGCACGCGGTGCGCGTGCTGCGCGAGGGCGGCTGCGGACCCGTGCATGTGGTGCTGGGCGCGGCGGCCGACCGGGTACGGAACGTGGCCGACCTCTCCGGCTGCGTACTGGTGGACAACCCGGAGTGGGAGGAGGGCATGGGCTCCTCACTACGAGCGGGTCTGGAGTCGCTCGGCACCACGGACGCGGACGCGGCGCTCGTCTCTCTCGTGGACCAGCCGGGGATCGGCGCGGCGGCGGTGGCCCGCATCCGCGCCGCGTACCGATCCCGGGATTCGCTGGCGGCGGCCGCGTACGAAGGTGAGCGCGGGCATCCGGTCCTGTTCGGCGCGCACCACTGGAGGGATATCACTGCGAGCGCGGTCGGCGACCGCGGCGCACGCGCGTATCTGAAGGCGCACAAGGCCTCGCTCGCGCTGATCGAGTGCGGCGACATCGCCGAGGCGTACGACATCGACACGGCCGAGGATCTGGCACACCTTGAGTAAACGGCGTGGCACTCAGCGCCATGATCTGTCGACCCGGAGAATCTCGATATCAACAAACCATTGAACTTCCACCATGAGGAAACTACTATCCACTGGTCAGAAGCGCCCGACTCTCCAGACGGCGCCCGCGACCGTACCTCGGCTCTTGCGGCACCGAGTGCCGTATCTGTACGCCCGGCGGCCGCCAGGCACCGCCCGCTGAAGGAAGTGACAGCTCATGTCCGCACCAGCGCCGTCCCCGCTGGCCATCGTCGAAGCCGAGCCCCTGCCCCGGCAGGAAGAGGTCCTGACCGACGCGGCCCTCGCCTTTGTGGCCGAGCTGCACCGGCGGTTCACACCACGGCGTGACGAGCTGCTCGCCCGCCGCGGTGAGCGCCGTGCCGAGATCGCCCGCACCTCCACGCTGGACTTTCTCCCGGAGACCGCCGCGATCCGCGCGGACGACTCCTGGAAAGTCGCCCCGGCCCCGGCGGCGCTCAACGACCGCCGTGTCGAGATCACCGGACCGACCGACCGCAAGATGACCATCAACGCCCTGAACTCGGGCGCGAAGGTGTGGCTCGCAGACTTCGAGGACGCCTCGGCTCCCACCTGGGAGAACGTTGTCCTTGGCCAGCTCAATCTGATCGACGCCTACGAGCGCCGGATCGACTTCACCGACCCCCGCTCCGGCAAGTCGTACGCGCTGAAGGCCGCCGACGAGCTCGCGACGGTCGTCATGCGCCCGCGCGGCTGGCACCTGGAGGAGCGTCATCTGCAGCTCGACGGAAGCCCGGTCCCCGGTGCGCTGGTCGACTTCGGCCTCTACTTCTTCCACAACGCCAAGCGCCTGATCGAGCTCGGCAAGGGACCGTACTTCTACCTCCCGAAGACGGAGTCGCACCTGGAAGCCCGCCTCTGGAACGACATCTTCGTCTTCTCGCAGGAGTACGTCGGCATCCCGCAGGGCACCGTCCGCGCGACCGTCCTGATCGAGACGATCACCGCGGCGTACGAGATGGAGGAGATCCTCTACGAGCTCCGCGACCACGCGGCCGGCCTGAACGCGGGCCGCTGGGACTACCTCTTCTCGATCGTCAAGAACTTCCGTGACGGCGGCGAGAAGTTCGTGCTCCCGGACCGCAACGCGGTGACCATGACCGCGCCGTTCATGCGCGCCTACACCGAGCTGCTGGTCCGCACCTGCCACAAGCGCGGCGCCCACGCGATCGGCGGCATGGCGGCCTTCATCCCGTCCCGCCGCGACGCCGAGGTCAACAAGGTCGCCTTCGAGAAGGTCAAGGCGGACAAGGACCGCGAGGCGGGCGACGGCTTCGACGGCTCCTGGGTCGCGCACCCGGACCTGGTGCCGATCGCGATGGCTTCGTTCGACGCCGTGCTGGGTTCGAACCCCAACCAGAAGAACCGCCTCCGCGAGGACGTCTCGGTTGCGGCGGGCGACCTGATCGCCATCGACTCGCTGCACGCCAGCCCGACTTACGACGGTCTGCGCAACGCCGTCCAGGTCGGCATCCGCTATATCGAGGCATGGCTGCGCGGCCTCGGCGCGGTCGCGATCTTCAACCTGATGGAGGACGCGGCCACCGCGGAGATCTCCCGGTCCCAGATCTGGCAGTGGATCAACGCCGGCGTCGTCTTCGAGAACGGCGAACTCGCCACCGCGGACCTGGCCCGCAAAGTCGCGGCGGAGGAACTGGCCGCGATCCGCGAGGAGATCGGCGAGGAGGCCTTCACGTCGGGCAACTGGCAGCAGGCGCACGACCTGCTGCTGAAGGTGGCGCTGGACGAGAACTACGAGGACTTCCTGACGCTGTCGGCGTACGAGCAACTGGTCGGCTGATTCACGCCACTTCACCACGACGCCCCCGGTACCGCACAGCACCGGGGGCGTTGTGCTGTCGCGAACTGCGCACATGCCGCGCCTCTGGCGCGGGAGGCGAGGACGTCCTCACTTGCCTCAGCCCGACGATCCGGGGCGCGACGGTGGGCCGACCCCGGTCGGGAGCAGCAGAA
The DNA here is from genome assembly GCF_042888805.1 of Streptomyces sp. NPDC002730. Lineage (NCBI taxonomy): Bacteria > Bacillati > Actinomycetota > Actinomycetes > Kitasatosporales > Streptomycetaceae > Streptomyces > Streptomyces sp. NPDC002730. The sequence goes on along the minus strand of NZ_JBIAQG010000014.1, from coordinate 242,342 downwards.
GCGCCATGGGAGCCTCCTCCGGTGACCAGCACCAGTGACACGTCCTCGAAGAAGCGGTTCCTGAGCCGGCTGTTCATCACCATGGGGGTGCTTGCGAGCATCGTGGCCGCCGGCGTTCTTGCACTCACGTGGGTGTCGGCGAAGGTGGACTCCGACCTTACGAAGCAGGAGAACGAGTGCTGCTGGAAGGACGGCGCCACCTTCGCCTGGATGAGCGACGCGATGGGCGTGCAAATACCACAAGAGGCCGCAGACCGGCGCGCCGGATACAAGGTCGGTATGCGCTACGACTCCGGGCTGCTCGCCTTCACACTGCCCAGCAAGCAAGCGGAGAAGTACCTCGTGGCCCTGAATGCGTCAGGCGCAGTGACGATCGAGAACCTGCACCCCGAGGACAAGGACTACAAGCCCGCAGCAGGCTTCAGGCACCTGGGACTGCCGGAGCCGGAGACCTTCGAAGCAATGCGGTTGGGCGGTCTCTGCTCGGGCGATGTCAAGTCGCCCGAGGGGAAGGACGTCCATTACTGCATCAATCTCTTTGCACACGAGGTCAAACCCGGCACCACGCGGATCTACATGAGGTCGACCATCGAGCCGGGCTTGACCCCACCGCCCGCCACGCCGGAGACGTGACGAAGCAGCGGCGTCCTACGAGGCTGAGCGTGGCTGGACCGGGTCGGTCATCCGGTGCATGAGGTCGACGGGCAGCGCCGGGTTCCGGGCTGCGTCGCCCGCGGTTTCCGTGTCCCGCAGCAGCCGGACCAGTACCCGCGCGGGCAGCCGGGGGTGCATGGCCGCCGCATTCCGCACCCGCTCCCGCGGGTCGTCGAGCAGTCGCACCGCGGAGGCAGCCGACAGGCGAGGGTCGGTGGCGGCCCGCAACCGCACCTCCACATCCGTGTCCCGACTGAAACGCTCCACCAGGTCGGCCGTTGATTCCGGGTCGTCGAGGGCCAGTTGGCGCATCCGTGGGTGCGGGTCGTCGGCGTACCGCAGGAGGTCGTGGCGCGGGAAGTTCGGGTGCGTGCGCGGTCGCCCTGGGTAGGTGAGGCTGCCGTTCCACCATCGCCACACCTCCAGGAGCATGTCGGCGGGGGCATCGTCGCAGGACTCGGCGAGGAAGAGGCGTACGACGCGGTCCTCGTCCCGCGCGAGGAGTTCGACGACGTCCGGCGGCAGGTGCCTGGCGCGGGCGGCACTGCGGCGCAGCAGCGGATGGGACGAGGTGGCGCAGCGTCGCATGGCCTCGGGGTCGCCGTGGAGGGCCACGACCCAGGGAAGTTCGTGGCGCATGACGCTCGAGTCGAAGTCGACACGGACCGACGCGCGCTGCTCCTCGGATAGTTCGGGCCGTACGGACACCTGGAATCGCACATCGTCGTCCTGATCGTCGGCAAGGACGGCGACCAGGTCCGGGTCCAGGTACGGGTTCTTCGCGAGGGCCCGGCGGCGGGCTGAATCGTGGTGTACGGAGAGCTGCTCGGCGAGCTCGCGGTCAAGGCGGCACGTCTCAACCGCCTGGTCGCTGTAGTCCAGCGCTTCGAAGACCGACCGGGGCATTGGATGGTCCTCGTGGTGGCGCAGCAGCGCCGTGACGCGGACCTTGCTGTCGGGGTCGGCGAGCAGCCCCTCCCGTGCCGGGCCGTCCAGATACGGCCAGGCGCCCGGGCAGGCCGACGCCCGCACGCTGCGATCGGGGTCGGCGGCCAGTGCGATCCGCAGGCGTACGGGCAGATCGGGCAGGCGGGCAACCTCCGCACGGAGCCGAGAGGAAGGGACCACGGCGAGCTGCTCGTAGGCGGCCTTGGTGAGCTCCACGCGCCTGTCCGCGGCGAGTTCGGCGAGGAGATGGCGACGCTTCGGGTCCTTCTCGCCGAGCACCAGACCCGTCCACTGTTCGGCCGTCATGTCCGGCTGGGCCTCCGCCAACCGTCCGCGTACGTTCCACTCCGGGTGGACGACAGCGGCATCGACCACCGCAGACGGCAGCATGCGCCAGAGAAAGTGTGACGACAGGCCCAGCAGCCGCCGCAGTACGTCCTCGGACGCCGCTGGGTTGAACCCCAGGCCGTCCGCCCACACTTGGCGCAGCCGCTCAGTTGGCCCTGGCCCCAGGGACAGCGAACTCCAGGCGGCCTCCCGGTCTTCCGCGGTCTCCCGAGCCGCCGCCTGCGCGGCCTCTTCCATCCGCTCCTTGACCCGGTCCACGGCTATGAGCCAGACCTCGTACTCCTCGGTCGTCGCTCCCAGCAGCGCGTCCCCGTCCGTCGAGACCGCGACGAACTCCGGCTGCCCGGATCGCTCGCCGAGCACGCCCGCAAGATCCCACTCCTTGGTGAGCCGTACCCGCGTCCACTGCTTGGGTACGCTGCCCGTCCGGGTGCCTGCGACATCGATCAGGAACACCCCGTCCTCGCCGATGATCCCGTACTCGACCGCAAGCCGGTGCCATTGCGCGTTGAGCTCGGCGACCAGGCCCGGCCGGGCCGGCCGTACGGCCACGGTCGGCTCGGCTCCGTACGTCACGACCGGCCGCCAGGCGGCCCTGGGCGGCAGTACGTCCTCGGTCCGCCAGTCCCCCATGATTTCCAGCCCGGCACGCTGCAGCAGCTCCGTGAGCTCGACTCTCCAATCTGTCATGGGAGCTCATCCTGCCCGAGCCCCGGCACCGCAGGGGCGCCGACTCACTCGGGCAGCGCCACGGTGAGGTCCACCTCGACGAGTTGTCCCGCGAAGCCCAGTTGAGCGACGCCCAAGAGCGTGCTGGCGGTGGTGAACGCGGGCCCGATGACTGAGTCGGTGAGCCGCTGCCAAGCGGTTGCCAGGACACCCGTGTCAGCGCTCCGTACGTAGATCACCGAGCGCACTACGTGCTGCGGCTGGGCACCCACCGCCGAAAGAGCGGTCAGCACATTAGCCGCAACCTGGTCGATTTGCTCCTCAAGCACTCCAGAACCGACGAGCGATCCGCTCCGATCGAGCGGACACTGGCCCGCCAAGTAGGCCGTGCGGCCTGCCTCCACCACGGTGATGTGGTGGTAACCGGGCGTTGGGTGAAGGTGCTCGGGGTTGATGCGGGTGATCTTCGCACTCACGCCCGCGAGTCTGACGGACCTGTTGCCGGAGCGCATCGAGATCTATACAGCCGAGCAGTACGGGGCACCGACCCACGCCGTGTCCGCGAGGTGGGGATGGGTGCGCAGCTTCTTGTGTTCTCGCAGGCCGGGGGCTTGCTCGATGGCGGGAAGGCCACACAGTAAGGAAACCTGGTTAATTTTATTACCAAGTTGCATTTTCTTCTCCGAGTGGGTTGGGTGATCACATCCGAGAACGAGAGGACCTCGATGACCGACGTGTTGATCGTGGGTGCCGGGCCCACCGGCCTCACCCTGGCCTACGACCTCGCCCGCCGTGGCGTCACCGTGCGCATCATCGACAAGAACGCCGCCCACCACCACGGCTCCCGCGGCAAGACCCTCCACCCGCGCAGTCTGGAGATCCTCGAAGACCTCGGCGTCGCCGACCGGATCGTCGCCGACGGCACCGCGCACCTGATGTTCCGCAAGTACTTCGACGGTGAGTACGTCAGTGACATCGACCCATTCGCCGGCGACGGGCCCGCCCCCGACGCCCCGTTCGACAGCGGCGTGTTCATCGGCCAGTGGCGCATCGAGGAGATCCTGCGCGACCGCCTCGCCGCCTGCGGCGTGCAGGTCGAACTCGGCGCGGAACTGATCGGGTTCGTCCAGGATGCCGACGGCGTGACGGCCACCCTCACGGACGGGCGCCGGATCCAGGCGGCCTACCTGGTCGGATGCGACGGCGGACGCAGCGCCGTCCGCAATACGTTGGGGCTGCCCTTCGAGGGCCACACCGAACAGGTCCAGGCAATGGTCTGCGGCGATGTGGAGGCTGGGGGCATCAGCCGGGACTACTGGCACCAGTGGTTCACACCGGACGGCGCAATCATGCTCTGCCCGATCCCGGGCACCGACTCCTTCCAACTGCAAGCCACACCGGAACCCGACGAGCAGGGCAACCCCCTCCCGCCCTCACTGGAAAGCTTCCAGCGCCTGTTCGACCACCACGCCCGCACGGCGGGGATCCGGCTACGCAACGCCACCTGGCTGTCGACCTGGCGGGTCAACGTCCGCATGGTCGAACGGGCCCGCGTCGGCCGGGTCTTCCTGGCCGGAGACGCCGCACACGTGCACCCGATAGCCGGCGGGCTCGGTATGAACACCGGCATCCAGGACGCCTACAACCTGGGCTGGAAGCTGGCTCTCGCCCTGACCGGCCAGGCGGGCGCCGCGCTCCTGGACACCTACGACGAAGAGCGGCTGCCCGTGGCCGCCTGGACCCTGCAGATCACCACCGACCGACTCAACCGGGTCCTGGAAGCCATCAAGGAGCCCGGCCATGGTGTCGAGGCCGCCGCTCCGCCTACCGTCGGGCAGGGGTACCGGTGGAGCTCGCTCGCCACGGGTGCCGGAAATGAGATCCTGCATCCGGGCGACCGGGCCCCCGACGCGCCCTGCACGGACCGGATGGGCAACCGCATCCGGCTCTTCCAGCTCTTTGCCGGACCGCACTTCACGCTGATCGGCTTCGGCACCGCCGCCCCGGCGGCACTGCGCGAGGTGATGGACAAGCACGGGGACCTCGTCCGCGCCCACGCCATCGGCGCGGAGCGATCCGGACTTCGCGACACGGACGGCCACGCCCGACGCGCTTATGGCATCGGCGGTGACGCCCTGGTGCTCGTACGGCCCGACAACCACATAGCCCTGATCACCGAAGGTTCGGACAGCCACGCCGCGCTCGCCTTCCTCGACGGGCTCCGCTCCCAGCCAGGCAGCCGTCACCCTCACATCGCTCCTGATGCGGGCGTGACACTTTGACGACAACTCCTAGCGGACCGCCACCGTGCGCTGCGCGGAGAAGTCTCCCCACTTCCCGTCAGGGAGCTTGGCGCGGATCTTGATGCTGTAGCGGGTGCCGGGCTTGTCCGTGACCATCATCGTGTACGTCGCCGTCCCGGCGGGCGGCTCGGCGCCCCAGACGATGGTGGTGGCCAACTTCCCGTTCAGGAACAGCTGATGCTCCTTGACGGGCCCGCCGGTCTCGGGCGGGGTCCAGGTCAGATCGACGTTCCCCTTGCGGGTCGTGGCCTTCAGACCGGTGGGAGCCGTGCTGGGTCCTTCGCCGGGCGCGGCAAGGGTGGTGAGATCGACGGCGGTGCTGTCCGACGACGAGTTCTCGGCGGCGTCCCGCGCCCGGACGGTGAAGGTGTAGACGGTGCCGGGCCGCAGGCCTGTGACGCGGGCGGTGGTCTCGGTGCCGGGCACGCTGTGGATGCGGGAGTCCTCCTGGTAGATGTCGTAGGAGGTGACGCCGATGTTGTCGGCAGCCTTCCCCCAGCTGAGGGTGACCGTCCGGCCTCCGTCGACCATGCCTTGCAGCTTGGCCGGCGGCGTGGGCGCCGTCTTGTCCTCCGGCGTGGAGGCCGGGGTGGTGACAGTGATCGCGGGGCTGGGCTTCGAGAGATTCCCGGCGGCGTCCCGCGCCCGCACCGTGAAGCTGTAGGCGGTCTTCGGGCTCAGCCGGTCGATGTCCACCATCTGCTTGGCGGCCGGCAGCGTCTTGACCCTGATGCCCTTCTGGAACACCTCGTATCCGGTGACCGCCTTGTCGTCCGTGGCCTGCTCCCACATGACATGAACGGAGGTGGCGCTGCCCGCCCGGGCGGTCACGCCGGAGGGTGCGCTGGGGATCGTGGTGTCCTTGTCCTCACCACCGCAGGCGGTGAGGAGAAGTGCGGCCGCGCAGGCCAAAGCGGGGAGTGTGGGGGGACGTTGCACGGTCGGACCTCCGCGGACGACGGCAATGGTCCAGACCTATATGCCACAGGCCTGTGCGCACCCACAAGGGGTGCGCCCGCACGGCCCTGCTCTCGCCACAAGCGAGTGACCGGACTCATCGGCGGGCATCGCGCCGATTCTCCGGTACCGGCTCAGTTACGGAATGCAGTGGACTACCGTGTACCAGCACATTCACTGCCTGATCAGCCCGAACGAGGACCCCGTGCAGACGACCCCCCTGAGCCCCGAGGACCCGGCCGAACTCGGCGGCTTCGAGCTGCTCGGAAGGGTTCGGCCAGGGCGGTATGGGCCAGGTCTATCTCGGTGAGTCCCCAGGTGGCGAACCCGCCGCCGTCAAGATCATCAAGTCGGCCCCGCCTGAATTCCCTCGCTGCCGACCTCCAGTCGACCTGGGAGTACACCACCCCGCTCCGCACCGAGCACGAGCGCCGCGCCGCGCTCGTCGAGCTCGACGCCCTGGTCGCCGTCTGGCTCGGCATCACCGCCGACCAGCTCTTCGCGATCTTCAAGTCGCGCTACCCGCAACTGCACGACTACGAGTCGGTGACCTACTTCGACGCCAACGGCCGTAAGATTGCGGGCGACTTCAACACCTACGGCCACGGCCAGACCAAACAGGACTACCTCGACCTCCTCGCCCACCTAGACAACCCAGCAACGACCCCACCGCCCCCGGGCTACACCAGCCCCTTCTACAAGGCCGACCGTGAAGCCGAGATGCGTGCCGCGCACGCGCACTTCCAGGCGCGGCTCGATGCGGAGATCGCCGTCGGCCGCTGGTCCCCGCCGGAGCCCGCCACGGCGGACGCCTGACGCAAACGCCGAGGGGCGGTACCCAAACACCTCGGGAACCGCCCCACACCAAGACGACCACATACCTACACAGCACCGCTCCCAGCCACGAAACCGAGGAAGGCGTCCCACGCCTGCGCCTGAACGGCGAGCATCGGCACAGTGGTGTCCTTCGAGTCCCGGACATGCACAACCCCAGGACGGGCCGCGACCTCTACGCACTCGCCGCCGGCACCGCTGCTGTAGCTGCTCTTGAACCACGCCAGTTCAAGCGCGTTCGGCACAGTCTCTTTGCCGTTCATGTCTCTCCAAGCAACTTCTCGATGAGGGCCAGCGATTCGCGCGGTGTGAGCGCCTGCGCCCTGAGCAGACCGTACTGCTCCTCGATCTCCCGGACCGCCCTCCGCTCGGTGTAGAGGCGGCTGAGCTTGTGTACCTCCACATAGGCGATCCTCCGCCCTTCAGTCGTCTCGATCAAGGTGAACGGTCCAGCCAATCCGGCGTGCTCCTCGCGTTTGGTCGGCATGACCTGGATCTCGACATTGCGCTGCTGCCCGACCAACAGGATCTGTTCCAACTGGCCCCGCATCACACCGGTCCCACCCAGCGGCCTATGGAGCACGACCTCTTCGATGACGAAGCTGAAGGTGGGCAACGGCCTGCTGGCCAAGATCTCCTGCCTGGCCAGTCGAGCAACAACACGCTGCTCCACGGTCTCTTCGTCATACAGGGGCCGCCAGTTAACGAACACAGCTCGTGCGTATTCCTCGGTCTGCAACAGCCCGGGCACCGCCTGGTTCGCGTACACATGAAGCTCGACGGCCTCAGTCTCGAACCGCGCCGCATCGCGGAAGAACGCCGGATATTGCGCCCGCGCCACCTCCTCCTTCATCTCCGCCAACACGCCCCGCGCCCCTAACAGCTCATCCGCCTGCTCGATGAACCGTGGCGGCGGCACCCGCCGCCCCTGCTCGTACGACGCGATCGTCGACGCCGAGTACCCCGTCGCCGCCCCGAACGCCGCCCGGTCGTACGCCGTGCACTCCCGAAACCGCTTCAACTGTCGTCCGAACACATGCAAGATGCCCGACCCGGGCCCCTGCTCCGCTTGCTGCTGCTGCTCATCGTCCATCGTCATCCGCACCACCTCCCGAGCCCAACCTCAACGCCACCGCCCCACCCCCGGTCACGCCCCACACTGCGTACAGCCACCCGGCCCCCGCGTACACAACGCCCCCGTACCGCCTCACGCCCCACCCGATCAACGCTACGCACGTCACACCCCAGTTCGCCTCGCCGAGCGGCCGATTCCCCCGATCGCGCGACACCCCACGCCTCGCCGCCCATCAGTGCACGTAGCGCCGGTCGATCCAACAGCCGCCCCTCCAAGCGATACCGCTGCGTCAGGCCGGTGCCCGGCGCCGACCATTCGTGAAATCTGCCGCCACACCCCTTCCGCCGCTATCGTCGTAGCCGGGCGAAGTCGCACAAGGGGGCGCATGGTGGACGCGGAACTGGAGTTACTGGCGGCGCGCGTGGCGTCCGCACTGGTTACCAGCATGACCACGGATGAATGGCCCACCCTCCGGACTCGACTGGTCCAGCTGTTGGAGCGCACCGTGCCTCGGCAGGCGGCCCTGGTAGCCGACGAGTTGGACGAGGCCCGACGCGACCTGACGACTGCGGCGGCTGCGCGCGATGCGGCCACGACCTCGGACGTTGAGGCCATGCTGCGCCACCGGCTGCGTCGGCTGCTGCGTGCCGAGGGCGAATTGGCCCCGGATCTTGGAGCATTCCTTGCGGAACCGGGTGCTGTTGACGACCGAGCGCCCACCCGGGCGATCCGGATCGGGCATGCACCCTCCCACTACGTGATTCTTGCCGTGGACCTGGCTCGCTTCGCCGCCTACGACACTCCGATGCAGGTAATCCTCCGACGGAGCCTGTACGACGGCGTCCACCAGACGCTTGCGGCTGCCGGCGTGCCACCCGACGCTACGCAGATTGAGGACAGAGGGGACGGAATGCTCGTTCTCCTCAACGACGCTGTCAGCCTCCCAGGTCTGTTGTCCGCCGTGCTGCGTGACCTTCCTGAGTTCGTGGCGAGCTGGAACTCCCTGGCCGCGTCCTCCGCGCAGATGAAGGTGAGGGTCGTCGTACACCAAGGCCTCGCCGTCGCCGATGCGCACGGCTGGACCGGTGCTGCGCTCAACGATGCCGCACGTCTGCTGGACCATTCCGTTCTGCGAGGCCTGATGAACACCTCCCGCAACCCGGTCGTCGTTTCCGTGTCGGACAGCGTCTACCAAAGCGTGGTACGGCACCACTATCCACGGGTTCCGGTGGATTCCTTCCGCGACGTCGTTCTGACGACCAAGAGCGGACACATCACCGCCTGGATCAACGACCCGGAGGGCCTGTTGGAGAAGGCTGTCGCCACTGCCGTCCCTCAAGCCACCGCGATTCGCGGGTACGTCGTCGCCGGAGACGGTCCCGATGCCGACGGAGGAGCCCTGTTGGACATCAGCGACAGGCCCGAGGTCGCTGCAGCCACACGGGCCATGGGCAGTGCATTCGACCGGATCTTCCAAGCCCTGGGGCCGCCGCCGGAGGATCTGCTCATGCGGTACAGGGCCGTGACGAGCGATGGTGGCGGGAGCGCCCGATGACACAGAGCGCATCGGACCCCAAGCCGCGACTGACGACGCTGGAGATCGTCCTGCAGTGGGCGCAACTCCCGCCCGAGCACCTGAATGTCGCCATGAAGGCACTCGAACCGGAGCTCGCCCGTCAGCATCAAAGAGAACTGGAACAGGCTCGCCTGGAAGCCGCCGACGCGAAGGACGCGCGCGCCCACAGGCTCTACCTCGGCGGACTGATCGCCGGGTTCCTGCTGTCGACAGGCATGCTCACCGGTGCTGTGGTCGTCGGGGTGAACGGCCAAGCATGGCTGGCTGCCATGCTCTCCGGACCGAGCGTGTTGTCCCTGGCCGCGCTGTTCGTGCTGAGAAAGGTCGATGCGGGGGCTGCCCGGCAGAGCGCTTTGCTCCACCAAAGCGCGCTGGGGGCCGGCACGCAGCCAGGTGTCGACCCTGCTTTGCAGAGCACGCCCCCTGGAAGCGTCGTCTGAGCAGTTCGGGGTCCATACAGCCCCGATGATCACGCGCACGTCGGATTCCTCGTAGCGCGGGCGTAGTGGCGAGGTGTTGTCAAACAGCACCCCGCTGAACCCCACAGGCGTCCGGCGCAGCACGGGAACTTCCAGCCGGGCAGATCTGTCCGTCAGGAGCGCACCACGCGCCCGACCGCGTTGACCACATCATCGGCAGCAGCACGGGTCCGGGTGGAGCGGGCCGCCAAGTCCTCCTGGTCGGTGGCGTGGTGCAGGGTGAACGTCGCATCCGCCAGCTCAGCGAGCCTGCGGCGTATCTCAGCGTCGTCGGTGAGCAGTTGGACCTCAGCCAGGGCCGCGATCACTCCGGAGCGAGCCTCCAGCGCGGCGGCCGTTGCGGCGTCCTTGTCTCGGGCCGGCGCGTCACGCTGCTCCCACCGGTTGTACTGAAGGCGGCGGAACACGGTCTCGGAGGCGAGCAGACGTGCGGTCGCCTGACGGAGTTCCCGTCGGGTCTCGGCATCAAGGGCGCCAGTGTGGAGCCGGTTGGCGGTCCGGGACTGAAGGAAGTGCGAGACAACCGCGCCCAGCAGTGTGCCGGTGACAGCGATGATTCCCGTCCAGAGCTCCACTATGTTTCCCCTTGACACTGCGGACCGGATGCCCGTCCCTGCCGAGATCTCCATCGAGAGCCAAACGCGCGTCGTCGGCGGCATATTGCCGGACCATGCTCCACAAGTTGACATCATTTGGCGACACATCCTGGAGCCTTGTCATTGTTCGCATCGCGAGTCACCGTGCCACTCCCCCTGAGCCACCGGCTCCATCTGCCGGGTGGGACGGCACCAGTACTGCAATCGGCCGAGGCAGCGAGTGGAAGCCGGGACGGACGATCACCGTGGCCACACGCGGTCGATATGGCACGGATCACATCCACCGAGTCGATCAGTTCGATCCTCCGCTGCGGTCGTACAAGCACCAACACCGACACCAACACCGCGGGAGCGGGCGACAGCCGACCGCGCCGGCCTGCACTCGGCACACAGACCGACAGAACCAGATCATTCAAAGACCACGAACGGGACACTGCCAACATGACTCAAACCGTGAAGGGCCCTGCCGGCTACTTCCCGTCGATCGAGAAGAAGTACGGTCGCCCGATTGCGGAGTGGAAAGACCTCATCCGCTCCTCGCCCCTGACGAAGCACATGGAACTCGTCTCCTGGCTGAAGGCCGAACACCGGCTGGGCCACGGCCACGCCAACGCCCTCGTCGCGCATACCCTTGCCGAGGACAGCGGGAAGTAGACCGTCCGGCGCCCGGCGTGCGCTGCCCGCAGGCGAGCAGATTCCGGCCCGGCAAGCGGCTGGATGTGGCCGGGATCGTCGATGAGGTGTGTCCGGGCGGTGCGAGTGCGCGCCTGAGGCACGGCCAGTATGCTTCCGGCCACTTCTCATTTTGATCATCCGGAATGGAGCCCCACCATGACCATAGCCCGCTTGTCCGCAGCAACTTGGAGCCTCGCGGCCATAGCCGCCGGCGTGCTGCTCGTCGGCTGCTCGGGCTCCGTCACCGTTGGAAACTCCGAGCCGAAACTGTCCAAGGGCAAGCTGGCCACCACAGTCGCCGAAAAGCTCGCCGCCACAACGGGCCAGCCGACGCCAGACGTCGCCTGTCCCGAGGACCTCGTCGGGAAGGTCGGCACCACCACCCGTTGCACGCTCACAGCGGACGACGGCAGCACTCTGGGCGTGTCGGTCACCGTTTCCTCTGTCGTTGGAGACCGGATCAACTTCGACATCAAGGCCGACGACACAGCTTCCCCGGCTGCGAACTGACAACCAGGACAACAAGCGCGTCGCCGCACTCATCACGGTGATCTGCCTGGCCCTGCTGTTCAGTCTGATCGAACGCCAGGTCCGCCAGCCCTGGGACCCGAGCAGAGGATGCAGGGGCTCTGTCCGGGCAGCCAGAAGGTGCGACCCACCGGCCGGATGATTTTCTACCACCCGTCCGACCCGAGGCTACGGATCGGCAGCGCCACCGACCCACCCGTCATCGCCGTCACCCGGGGTATCCAGCTCCACCTGCTCGACCTCCTCGGCCTGGAACCCACACGCCCCGCTGGTCGGACACCTGAACGAACTACCCGCGAAGTACGGGGCTAGAGCAGCCATTCGTCCGCGAGTAGCCCGACCAGCTGCTTCTGCCGTGTCCGGACGAGCTCCGGGGTCCACTCCGTGTGCTGGAGCACCTGGGTCGTCAGTGCGAAGGGCACCACCCCGTTTCGGCCCGCGAAGTAGGTGGCCTTCTTCACGGCGAAATCGTGGTTCTGCGCTGCCGAGTTCTTGGCCCGGTTGAGGAGAACCAGGTTCCCCAGCCGGTGTGTCCAGGCAAGGCGCTGCTCCTCGTCGAAGAGAGCAGTCCATTGGGAATCATGTTTCGGGTTCTGCGGGAGGACATGCTCGACCGTGATGATCGGATGCTCGTAGGTGGCCCCCTGACCACGCGCAAGCACCTCGTCAATCCTCAGGAGCACGTACTTGCGGATCTTGCCCACGAGGTAGAGGTCGCCGTCCAGCTTGGCCCGTGTGTCGGCACGCTCCGCCTCCGACAGTTCCAGAGCCTCGGCATCCAGCCCGGCTCCCTGATCGAGCTGGCGCAGCAGTTCCGCGTAACGGGTGACGCGAGGTGTGGTGTAGACGCGTCGGACGAACATGCTGGCGGAGAGCCGCTCCAACGCGCCCAGGAACCGGTCGAGCCACACGGGGTCGTTCCCGTGGTGTCGCAACGCCCAGAGGGCGGCCGGTCGCCAGTCGTTGTTGTCGACCTGCTGGAGTCGCCGGAACCAGGTGTTGACCTTCTCGGCGCCGGACGAGGCCTCGTAGACGGCGTCGCGGACCTGGACGTACGCGTCGGCGTAGGGGCGGAGGACCTCGTTGACGAAGACCTCGCCATCGCCAGGGAGGTACCGGCTGAGTACCTGCTCCGGGAACTCCTTGAGCAGTTCTTGTTCCGCCCGCTTCTTGGCATAAATCATGCGCAGGTGAAGGAACAGGTCCGCGAAGTCGTCCCGGCCGAGGTCCTCTTCCGCGTCCTCCCACTTGGTTGCGCACTGCCCTGCCGCCGGCTCTGGGAGGTCGCCGATGATCCGCGCCTTGAAGATGTCCGTCGGCGACAGGTCCAGTCCGCGGGAGTTCATGACGCTGAAGATGCGGTGCGCACTGTCCAGGTCGGGGGTGCTCACGACGACCAGGTAGGTCCGCTCGACGAGCATCTGCAGCAAATCGAGCCAGCGTGCCTCTGACCAGCCGGCCAGTGCGGTATGGAGTGCTCGCGCGTTACAAAGGACCGCCTTCTGGGCGTCCGTGCCCAGCTTTTCCGGGACCAGGGTGAGCAGCTGCGGGACGGCTCCTTTCCTCTGCACGTACTGCTCGAAGAACTCCGCGTCACGCGGGCGCAGTTTGAGGCGTGGCCGCCTGGCGAGCCCTCGGATCTTGGCACCCGGCTCACTCACGAGTTTGTCCAAGTCGTCCCGGACCTCCGGGTCCTCGGCAAGGTCACGGATCACGGACAGCAGGATGGTCAAGGTGGTGAGCCGCTGCTGACCGTCGATGACGTCGGCGCGCGACGTCCCGCCCTCCTTGACGAGCACGATGGAGCCGAGGAAGTACGGCTCCTCCTTTCCACGGTCCAGAGCTTCCACGAGATCTGTCAGCAGTTGGACGGCCTGCTCCTCCTCCCAGGCGTAGGGGCGCTGGTAGTCCGGGATGTGGAAGACGTAGTCGCTGCTGAACACCTTGTGCAAGGGCATCTCGTGGGCCTCGAGCTTTTGCATGGCCCCATGATGGCGAGGCGGAGCGCCGGACCGCGGGCGAATGGTCAGAAAGGTGGATCATCGGCCCCTTCTCTGTGAGGCTCAGGGCGATCCGTATGAGGTACTGGACGTGCCCCATCCTCGTCCAGGTCTCCGGGGCGCCCGTGCCCGCCGCGCCTGCGCCGTGGGCGCAGGAATCCAGCCACTTGTCAGCGGTGTTCCGGTGCGGCGATGAGGGGGGCTCGGAAGGCTCCGCACTCGGCGATGGTCCGGGCTGCTGCACGGATCCGTTCGGCGCGCTCGGGGCCGCGGGTCGTTGCCGCCACCCACGAGCCGAGAACCACCTGCCCGGAGAGGGTCTCAGCGGTTCTTCTTCTCTGATCGCAAGCGTCTGCAGGTCACCGAGGAGCGATAGCCGTGACCAGGTCGGCGGCGGCGAGCAGGCGCACTCGGGCCGCGTCCTGACTGAGCGGATGGAGAGCGAACACCTCGCTCCCGTCAGGCAGTTCCAGGTCGCCCCGGAGCAGGTAGGCCAGCGACGGCCCCGCCGACGGTCCATCGCCCTCGACGCCCGCGCCAATGGGAGCGTCGGTGTCCGGCGAGCCGATGCGGGTGGCGAAGCCGGTCACGTCCTCGCCGTCCCTGCGCCGGTACACGCTCCGCGAGCCGTCCGTATGGCGCAGGACGACCGTGGCCGCCCGCGCCGCCGCCTGCCACACCGCGAGCTCACCCAGGCCGACGCGCGCTCCCGAGGCGAACAGGTCCGTCAGCCGGTGCGCGAGGGTGGCCAGCGCGTCCGCGTGCCGCCACACGGCGTGGTGCGTGCCGGTGACTCCCTTGACGACGTCGAGCCAGCGCATGGTGCGCGTCTGCACGTCGATGAGCAGCGGCACGCAGGCGCGGCTGCTGCCGGTGAGGTCGAAGCGCTGCTCGACGGAGTGCGGGTCGAACACCGGTCCCAGGTTCCCGGATTGGTCGCGCACCATGAGTCCGGCGAAGGCTTCCGCCAGGTCACCGAAGGGAACGTTGTTGTACGAGTAGACGACCGCGACGACGTAGCGCACCCCGGCTGCGTCGAGCCGCTCCAGGTCGAGGTCCACGAACTCGCTGGCGCCGAGTGGAGGCGGCGCGTCCTGAAGGTCACCGGAGTGGACCGCGGCCTCACCCGAGTACCGCAGGCTGGTGTAGGCGCACTCTCCGACGTGCCGCCAGTCCGCGTCGAACATCGCGGCCGACAGGTCCAGGTCGGTCGTACCCGAGGTGGGGCTCTCCATCCAGTGCAGGAACAGGCGCAGTGTCCGGCCGTCCGGTACGGCGAGTTCGCTGCCGCGCGGCAGGGTCACCAGGGCTCGGGACGCGGTCCGTTCGGTGAACGGCGCGACGACACCGTCCAGCGCGGCGTCGACGACCGCGACGTCCACGGGTGCCGCCTGCCCCGCCCTGCGCAGCAGCTCCGCCGTCAGCACGTCGACCACGATCCGCACGAGGGGGACGGGCAGTGCCGGCCTGTTGTCGTCGGCCACATGGGTCTTCGCCGCCGCTCCCTTCGGGAAGAACACCCGTGCCACCTGCTCCCGGTCGCGGGTGCGGACGGCACCGAGCGCGGACAGCAGGACGGCCGGCGCCACCCGCGAGACCACGCGCTCCAGCGCGCGGACGACGGAACGGGAGCCGTTCTCGTCCTTCTCGCCGATGAGGCGCAGCAGGTGGTCGAGGCGGCGGACCAGTTCACCCGGGCGCTGCTCGAGCAGCGTGAGCGCCCCGGCGAGGTCGCGGGCCGCGAGCGCGGCCTCGACCTGACCGCTCCAGCTCTGCGCCACGACGGTGGAGCCGGTGACGTCGATGCGGGCGGCGGTCTCCGCGGCCGTGCGCAGGGTGGCGGACAAGGCGTCGTCGCCGAGCCGGGTGCCGCGCAGCGCGGCGAAGGCGAGAGCAGCACGCGGGAAGCGGTTCGCGTGCTCGAAGGGGTGCAGGCGTTCGGCCGCGTGGATCCAGGCCGGCCGGTACCGCCGCATGTCCTGGGCCGCCTGTGCCGGGTCCAGGGTGTCGAGGACGGACAGCAGGGCGCGACGAAGGGGCCGGGGTACGGCTGCGAAGCGCGGGATCTCGACGAGTCCGGCGTCTCCGCCGGAGCGGACCGCGAGCACGCGCAGCACATCGGTGGCGGTATCGATCAGGCCGGCCGCAACGGGAAGGGCCTGTGGCACGGCAGTCGGGTCGGCAAGCAGCCACGCGACCAGGCGGGCCTTCGTCTCCCGGCCGGGCACGGTGGTCGGCAGCCGGTCGAGGTCGTCGCGCGTCCTGGCTGCCAGCAAGGCTTCCAGGTCGTCTGTGTCCTGGGGGCTGAGGGCGCCGGTGCGGGCGAGCAGCGTGTCCAATTCGAGAGCTGCGTCGGCGTCGCGGGCGGTGAAGTCACCGCCGAAGGACAGGAGACGCAGCCGCTCGGGCGGCGCGGCGCGGCGGAACAGCTGCCGGCGCGGGCGCCTGGGGCGCAGGAACGGGTCGGAGGGATCGATACGGCGCTCGCACACGGGGCACGCCGAGAAGTCGGCGCCGTCGAAGCACGAGCCGCACACCAGGTGGGCGCACGGCGACACGGGCACGACGCAGTCCACCGTGCCGCACAGCACGCACGGCTGCTCGGGGCGCTGGAACAGCACGGTGAGCACGCGGTCGACATAGTGCGCGTACGTGTCGTGCGGGGTGCTGTCCGGGAAGTCGCGCAGCAGGGGCACGTGAGGGCGATCAGCGCCGAGAGCGCTGTCGATGTCGTGCAGCAGTGCCCGGCCCACCGCGCCCATGGCCCGTGCGTCGAGCGCGGCAAGCGCGGCGCGCAGCGGCGGGGCCAACAGGTAGCCCCGGTCGACGAGGTCGGCCTCGAGCAGCACTGCTCCGCTGTTGCCGGCCGGATCCGAGACCACTGCCGGTGTCGGCAGATATACGGCTCCACGGCGCGACAGGAGCACCGTGGCGAGGGCCCGTGGACGGGCGGTGGTGGTACGACCGATGACCTCGGTGTTGGACAAGTCTCTTTCTCCCCCTCCCGGATGACCGGGTGTTGCGCGGGGCGGGAAGTGAGCACGCTGATTCATCAGAAGAAGTGAGAAGGAAGCACACTCGGGAGCCGCCCCGCGCCCCGCGAACCTAACAGCCGTCGGGCCTGCGGCTCATCCTGTTTTCAGGCGTGTGTCGTCCCTGCGCGAAAACCTCCCGTGCCTCACCGAGGCGCCGCCGCCCCAGCAAGGCGGCCGACGATCGGCTCCCAAACTGAACTCGAGCACGCCGCCGTGCAGCGCGCGACGACGTCCCGTCCCCGGTCCGCGATCCCTAGTCTCGGCATCTGTTTGGAGGACACGACTGTCGCCACGGCGCACAGGGCGCCGCTGCATGATGCTCCGGCGGCCGAACTCCCGCGTCACCGCAGCCTTTGAGTGCATGGCATACGCGAACACGACTATCAGGGCCGACCCCCCCTGCTCATCCACGAGTGGTTGCTTCGTGCGTGTGGTGAAGCCGTACCGTAACGGCAACAGAATGCCCACCCCATGACGTCCCCTCAGGTGAGCAAGGGTGATCGGGTAGCCTCGTCTCCCGAACACGAGCACGGGGGAGGACGACATGGGCGATTCGGGCAAGATTCTCAACATCTCGACCCAGGACCTGAAGAAGGCTGCGCCGACGTTCCAGGAGCAAAGCACGGCTCTCGCGAACGCGGCGAAGGCGCTCAAGGAGTCACTGGACGGGATGGGTTCGCCGTGGGGGGACGACGAGCAGGGTCAGAAGTTCGGTGACGCGTACTCCCCGAAGCGCAAGGAGATCGAGAGAGCGGTGGGCGTCCTCGCTCTCGGCCTGAAGAGCATCCACGCAGCCATGACCGACATGGCCGACGGTCACATAGAGAACGAGAAGCTGATCGAAGGCATGTTCAAGAAGGTGACGCCCGTCGCCGACGGAGGCAAGGGCGCCAAGTGAGCGTTGAGGACATCGCCAAGGACCTTCTCATCAAGGCCGGCATGTGGTGGCCGGACGCGAACTCCGGCACGCTGAGGTCGGCTGCGAAGGCGTGGCGGACCTTCGCCGAGGCAGTGGACGACGTCATCGGGCCGGTCAACAACAAGGCCGGTTCGATCATCCTGAACAACAAGGGTGAGGCGATCGACGCCTTCGAAACGTTCTGGGGTCGCTACCACAAGAGCGAGGGCGTGGGCTGGCTGGATGATACGGCCGAGGCTGCACGAGCCATGGCCACGGCGCTCGACGAGTTCGCCGACGCCGTGGACGACGCCATCGAACGGCTCTGGACCGAAATAGGCGTCGCGGCCGTGGTCATCGGCGCGGGTGTGGGACTGGCTGTTTTCACATTCGGTGCCTCCACGGCGGCCTCGGCAGCGGCGACCGCGGCCATCATCGAGATCGCCGCCGGGCTCGGCGTGACAGTGTCCACAACTGTCGCCACCATCGCCGCGACCACTCTGACCGGCATCGCCTTCGGCACGATAGAGGGCATCACCATCGACCTGGCCGTCGCCCAGCCGCTCAAGGTGGCGACCGGACTGCAGGACGGTTTCAGTCTCGACTCTGTGGCACAGGCCGGCGTCTACGGCGGCGTGTTCGGCGGTGCCTTCGGAGGTGCCGCAGGAGCGTCCCGTGCCGCGGGAGAAGTCGGCGGGTTCCGTAACCTCTTCGCGGGACAGGACATTCCCATAGGCGTAGTGAACCCGAATCTCGCCGGAGTCGGGCGGCTGCCGTCGGCGCTCGACAACATGGGGAAACGACGCACCTGGGACTTCTTGCGGAGCGAGGACTCGAAAATACCCGCGCCTCCGAGGGTGCCGGGCGACCATGCGCTCATTTCCGGCGACCCCGTTTATTTCGGTAAGCGGACCACGACCATCGGATATGACGAGCGCACGCTGGGAAACGCGCAACGCGTCGCACGCGAACCCGGGAAGCACGACGTTATCGTCCATGGCACGAACGAGGGCGTCTTTCTGCCCGGCCGGGTGAACAGCCAGGGCAAGACCCTCATGGATTTCGAGGTGCATCCGACCCATATCTCGGACGCCATCCGCAGCAACCCGAACTACGACGGCGGCCCGGTACGTCTCATCTCGTGCCACTCCGGCTACGCCGCGCCGAACTCCGTGGAACTCCCTCTCGCCCAGCGGGTGGCCAACGACCTCGGGGTGCCGGTGTACGCACCGACCAACAAGGTGGGAACATCGCCCAACTTAGGCCCGGGGCAGACACCTCAGATTGGCAACGACGGCTATTGGCGAATATTCTTGCCGATGGCCGAATAGCGGAACGATCAACGGAGACACAATGATCAAGCGAGTGGGGTTCTTTCGCGAGTTCGAGCCTCAGGACGCGGACCTCTCCGCTCCGTCGATTCATGATGCTGTACGACCGCATGGAATGGACGACGAGTCCGGAATCCTGGCGTACCTTTCATCGGGGACCGAGATCTTCAGCGCCATGGGGGCGGAACGGGATGTCATTACGGGTGACGAGTGGCTTCCTGGAGCCGGATCACTCGTCACCGACGGCACTTGGATGTGGCCGATCGAACTACACCATTACGTGAAGCGGCACCACGCAGAATTGCCGGAAGATTTCCTGGCGACTGTGCGCTCCACGCGCTACACCGCTCCGGCAGTGTCACGCGACCGCGTCGAGGAGATCGTTCGGGAAGTCTTCGGCGGACTTCCCTTCGCCACTGGGGCGAGCGGCAAGAAGGACACGGGCGGTTTCTTCTCCTGGTATCTGTCCGATCTGACCCCGCAGAGCTGCAGCAGGCTGCTGAAGATTCTGGATACCGCGGGGCTGAAGGCCCGGCATCCGCTCACCGGCGACATCTCCTTTTCCCGTACCGGGAACGGCGGTGTGGATGCCCAGCCCGTGCGCGACGCGGAGGACCTGGCCGACCTCCTGGCCGATCCCGGTGACGTCGAGATCGCCCTCCACCTGTGGTTCGCGGCGGACACCTTCACGGTGGTCCGGGTGCGTCGACTGGACGACGCCACGGCGGTTGTCGTCCACGAACTCGGCGACCTTCAGGAGCCGGAACGTGAGCAGGTGGTAGCTGCACTGGTTCGAGCCCTCGACCAACTCCGCGACCACTGCCGGGGATTCGTACTCGACCGCGCAGGACGCAGCCCACGTGTCGCCTGGGACTCGGTGATCTGCGAGGGCGCGTCGCCGACCGCGCCTCTCCCCGACAGCGTCGCGGTCGACGCGACCCGCTTCGCGCAGCCCTCCGGGTTCGGCACCATGACACGCACCTCGTACGGACACCTGACGGTCTTCAGCAGGAGTGCTACGGGCGAGGGCCGGCCGTAGCGTCGGAGACGTCCTCAGCGTCGAGCCGCAACATCGAACCGCCGGGTACGGCTTCGTCCTGGCGCGCGCAGTTGACAGCCACGTCATGCACGGCAGGCCGCTGCTCCTGCGGAGACGGTGCCGGCCGGGGGGCTTCCGTGGCCCTCACCGGCGGTGGGGTCGGGGAGCCGGGCGGGACACTTCGTACGCCGCGTACATTGGGCCGACGCCCGCGTACACCGTGTGTCCGTCCGCCCGTCGCCGCTGGTCAACGGTGGTGGCGAAGCGGAAGCGTTGACAGCATGAATCCGGCAACCACCCCGCCCGGGCGGCTCGTTCACGACCCCGCCACCACCCACGAGTTCACGATGCGGCTCACCTCGACACCCCGCGGCGCGCGCCTTGCTCGTCGGCTGGTCTCGCACCGGCTGCACGAGTGGGGCCACCCGTACGACTCCACCGCCAACGAGACGATCACGCTGATCGCGGCCGAGCTCGTCGCGAACGCCGTACGTCACGGGCACGTACCCGGGCGGGACTTCCGCCTCCGCCTTGCCGCGAGCCCGGCCGCCCTGCGCATCGACGTCACCGACACCCGCACCGAGAAGCTCCCGAGCCGGGTTCTTGCTCCCATGCCTGTCGAGGAAGAGTCGGGGCGAGGCCTGATCCTCGTCGACACGCTCGCGACCAACTGGGGCATCTCACCGCGCACCGCAGCGCCCGGCAAGACCGTCTGGGCCTCGGTGGATGTCGTCCCGTTCCCGTCATGATCCGGGTCCGCGCATGGTCCATGTCATCGCGCTCGACGCCACTGGATGACAGACGCCCCGTTCACACACCTTGCCGACGCCATGAGGCCCGGTCACGCGAGATGACCGCACCCCAATGGTGGGCCAGAACTTGTTCCCGTCGCAGCCTTGGACCTTCGCCGAGGCGTGCCCCGCCGGCCGCAGCTAGTACTTGGTGGTCGCCGGGGGCGGTGTCACGCCGGGCTCGATGGTCGACCTGACGTAGATACGGGTGGTGCCCGGCTTGAATTCGTGCGCAAAGAGGTCGACGCAACGGCGAAGGTACTGGCCTTCAGGGGTCTTGAGGTCATCAGGGCAAAGGCTCACCTGCCGCAGCCCTTCGACGAAGATCTCCGGCTCGGGCAGCTCGAGGTGGGCGAAGGCGGCCGCAGGACGGTAGTCCTTCTTCTCGGGATGGAAGTTCCGGATCATCTTCGTACCCTTCCGAATCAGCCGGGACGTGTACGCGTCCGCCTCCTGACTGGGAAGGGTGAAGGCGAGCAGCCCCGTGTCGTAGCGACTGCCGGTCTTGTAGCCGGCCCGCCGGTCCGAAGCCGTCTTCGGGATGCGGATGCCGATCTCCTCGCTCATCCAGGCAGGAGTGGCGCGGCTTTCCCAGCAGCAGTTCATCTCCTTGTCGGTCTGGGCCGACTCCACTTCGTCGGCAACATACGCGAACACGCCGACTGCCGCGGCGACGCAGGCGATTACCGCCAGCACCACGACACCCAGGACCTGCAGGCGGCGACGTGCAGTCCGCTCGCGGGAGGACTCATTGCTGGGGCTGTTCATGGGTGGACCTCTACCGGCCTTCCTGCTGTTCACGACCGGGATCCGTACGCCCGCCCTCACGCCCCGGCTCGTCGGGCTTCGGGAGCGGGTCGCCGTTCGGGGCGGAGGCGCCCAGGTCGTAGTGCTTGACCGAGCTGCTGCCCGCCATGTCGAACTCCTGGGCAATGCCAGTGGTGTGCAGGCGCGCCATCTGTCCATCCGGAATACTCATCGACGGCGCCCCCGGAATCTCGATGGTCACCCCCTTGTCCTTGTCCCAGTTGTAGCGGTCCCAGGCGTTGGCCTGGTAGTCGAGGCCGACCTTGGGCTCGCCGTTCGCATCCGGCACCACGGTGACCACTCCGGTGACGTTCGACCGGGTGGATCCGACCGCGTAGAACCAGTTCTTGTCTTCCTCCTTCTGGAAGCTGTAGTCGCGGTTTTCCGTCTCTACAGGCATCGAGACCGGCTGTCCCCCGTTCCTCTTGAACTCCGCGAGCGCTTGCTCGCGCCACTCGTCCTGGCGCTCTCTGATGTCGGACTCGATGTGGGTCCTGAACCCGGCGTCGTCGGTCATCATCTTGTCGACGGGCAGGTCCATGTCCTCTCCGCTGTTTCCCAAGTAGTGCGCCATATGGCGCGAGGCGTCGTTGTCGCCCTTCCAGTCGGCCAGCTCGGCGATCAGGTTCATCTTCTCCCGCGTCCTGCGCTCTGCCGCCCCGGGCTCCTCGACCCCGTGCGACCCTGCCCCCCGGTCGGGGGCGGCCTGCTTGACCGTCGGTGTCAGCAGACCCGCCGCCAGGAGATCGTCCTTGTGGCCCGTCCAGAGCTCAGCACGGGCCTGCGGACTCAACGACTGCCACAGCCGGCGCAGTTCAGCCCGCTGCGCCCCGTTCGCGTCGTCGCCGAGCGAGGCCAGCTTCGTGGCGCGTGGCAGTTGGTCCTCGTCGAGCGAGGTGTACGTCGCATGGCCCGCGTTGTTCGGGTCGCCGCCGTGGCTCCTCTTCAGTGCCCGGGTCACCGCCGCGTCGATCTCCGCCGCGTGGGTGACCAGCCCGGTGAGAGTGTCGGCGTACCACTGCATCAGGTCTTTGGTGCGCTGCGAGGTCCCCTTGACATCGCAGATCGCTTCCATCACCTTCACCGTGCCATTGGGGCCTTCCATCACCAACAGGCCGGGATCCGGTTCATCCGGTCTGTCCGGATCTCCCTTCCGGGCTTCCGCGGCCAGGTCCTTGGCCCGCTTCTGGATGTGCGTCAGTTCGCTGTGCGCGTCCTCCAGCACGCTCGAGATGCTCTTGGCCTCCCGGTACAGGTCCCAGACCTCTTTCGCCGTCATACGGACGAAGTCCTTGGTGACCCCGGCGTTCACACCGGCCCATTGCGCACCGTCGGACAGCTGCACCAGACCGCTGTAGACGTCGGACCTCAGCTTTTCCAGTCCGCCGGCCATGGTCTTCCAGTCGCCAGCCGCCGCATCCAGCTTCCCGAGGTTCACCTCGATGAGATCCGTATACGTGAATGCCCCCACTGCCCCCGCCCCTCTTACTTGACGTACTTCGATATCTCGGACACCGACACCGCCGAACCGTCCCGCCGCTTCAGCGAGGCAACGATCTCCGCCTCGTCGTTGGCGTGCATCTTCTTCGAGTAGTCCAAGTGGTTCGAGATGTGTGCGCACATCTGCAGTACGGTCTTGACCTGCGTACTCCAGACCTCGAGCGTGGTGTACAGCTCGTCGCCGGCACCGAAGTTCCGACCCTTCAGTTCCGCGGCAGCCTGGGCGGTCGACCCTGCCCCGCCCTTGCTCACGCCCGCGCCCGCGATGTCAGCCTTCTTCTGCAGCTCACCGTGGACCCGGAACGCCTCACTGCCGACCTTGCCCAGATCGTCCTGGTGCACCACCAGATCAGCCTTCGTCCCGGAACCGGACCCGCCAGGATCGGGCGCCGCCGCATTGAGTCGCATCTGCGCAGGTTGCCTGTCCTGAGCCTCGGACTTCAGCTCTGCCCACTCATCGTTGAACGTCATCGTTGCCCCCGCCCCGATCTGCATCAACGGCCAACATTATCAATGATGTTGTGGGGCTTCACTGCAGTTGCCGACCAACGGGATCGCGTCAGCAAACGACCGAGATCGCACCTGCGCGTGGTGAATCAGCGTGCACATGACGAGGATCCGACGTGCCTGCAGGCGTGTGCGCGAGGTGACATGCCCCGCATCACCGAGGCACGCGCGACAAGACACCCGGCTCGCGCTGGAGCGGTTCCTCGGCCATCCGGAGAGCGGGATCTTTCGGGGCCGTAGCTGCGGATCAGGACACCGTTCCACACCGCGCGAGACGGGTGGCAGCGCCATCTCGGGCTTGTTCCACGCGAGGCGATCCTGCGCCTGCAGCCGGTCGACGCGCTGCGCCACCGCAAGGAGTTGCAGCGGGCCCGCTCCCTGCTCTTCGTCGCCGCGACGCGTGCCCGTGACAGCCTCGACATCTTCTGGCACGGCAGTCCGAGCCAGTTCCTGCGGCCCCTCCTCTCCGCCTGAGCACGCGGGGCATGTGAGCCGTCATGCTGCCGCGGAGTATCCGGGGGTAGCCGAACGGAGTCTTAGGGCTTTCTTAGGGCTTCTTGAAGAAGGCCTGGCAAGAGGCCTCTCCACGCCGAATCGCGCCTACGCTCTCGTCAACCCCCCACAATCCCGGCGGGCGCGGTCGCGCCTGCCGGGGTTTCCCTGCTTCATTCGACTCCTCCCGAGGTGCCGTACGCATGAGTTCCCGCCGAGCCGCTCGACCCCAGCCCCGCTCCCACGCCCGCCCCAAGGGCGGAATCCGAGCGCGCAATGTCGTCCTGGCAGTGGGCGCACTCACCGTGACGGCCGGTGTCGCCGTCACTCTTGCCACCGGCGGTTCAGATCCGAGCGGCGACACGGCGGATCGGGTCACGACCAACGCTGCCGGGGATGTACCCGGAGGCACCGATGCCGGCGCGGACAGCGCTGATCCCCTCGCGCTGCCCTCCGCGAGCCCCAGCGTGGCCGCCTCTCCCACCCCGAGCGTGAAGGCCTCCGCCAAGCCCAAGCAGCCGGCGAAACCGGCCACGTCACCGAAGGTGGAGGCGAAGAGCGGGAGCGGCACGGGTGGTTCGGGTAGCGGGGGGCGGCCGGCCGTCACGCCTCGCAGCGGCTCGGGCTCCGGGTCCGGCAGCTCGGGCGGATCCTCGAACGGCGCCGAGGCCCAGGTCCTCGCGCTCGTCAACAAGGAGCGTGCGTCGGCCGGTTGCTCGCCGTTGACGTCGAACGCAAAGCTGGTCGAGGCCGCGGACGACTACAGCGATGTCATGGCCAGCAGTGGCGTGATGTCCCACACCGGCCCTGACGGTTCCACCATGTCCGGCCGGGTGGACGCCGCCGGATATGTCTGGTCCACGCTGGGCGAGAACATAGCTCGGGGCCAGTCCGACGCCGCAGCGGTCATGGACGCGTGGATGCACAGCCCCGGCCACCGCGCCAACATACTGAACTGCTCCTTCAAGGAGATAGGCATCGGCGTGCACTTCGGCGACGGCGGTCCGTGGTGGACGCAGGACTTCGGGGCGGGCCGCTAGGTTCCGTCAGCGGTCGGCGCCCGCCAGCCCGAACGCCACCTGCACCCGCGCCCCGCCCATGGGAGCGCGGGTGATCTGCATCTCTCCGTCGGCGGCGCGGGCGGCACGGGCCACGATGTCCAGACCGAGGCCGGTGGAGCCGCCGACGCTGACTCCGCGGGTGAGCGCGGCGTCCGGGTCGGCGACGCCGGGACCCGCGTCGTCCACCGTCAGAAGCACATGCCGGTCGGTGCGCTCCACTCGTACGGCGAAAGCGGTGCCCTGCGGGGTGTGCCGAAAGACGTTGCCGATCAGGGCGTCGACGACGGCTGCGAGATCGTCCTCCGGGAACCGGACGGGTGTCGGCCGCGGCGTGAAGGAGCGTTCGCAGGGCCGGTCCTGCTGGGTGGCGAGCACCGACCAGAAGTCGAGCCGGATCGCGACCACTTCGGTCACGTCGCACGGCCTCGCCGGTACTGTCCCGGTGGCCGGTCCGGCGGCCAGGGGAGTGCGGGCCGCGGTGATGATCGAGTCGAGTTCACTCTCCAGCTGTGCGACCGCTTCCGTGACCCGCCGGGCGCCCGGTGAACTGCCCATCAGGTCCGCTTCGAGATACAGGGCGGTCAGCGGTGTCCTGAGCCGGTGCGAGAGGTCTGCGACCATCTCCCGTTCGATGGCGAGGAGTTCCACCACCCGGTCGGCCATGGTGTTGAACGCGACGCCGGCCTCCTTCAGTTCCGGTGGCCCGTCGGGTTCCACCCGTACGTCCAGGTCCCCCGACCCCAGTGCCAGCGAGGCGCTCGACAGGCTCCGGGAGGAGCGGACCACGCGGGCGCCCAGCCGGTCGGCGACCAGTACGGAGCCACCCACCAGGCCCAGTGCGAGCAGCGACATGACGCCCCACGAGGCCCACACTCCCCGGGTCAGATCCGCACCCGGCACATAGGCCTCGACGACCGCGACGCGGTCCTTGGCGAGGACGACCGGCTGGAGATAGACCCACCCCTGAGCGGTGTCCAGAGCCAGCGTCTCCCGGTGGTCGACCGCACGCTGCAGAGCCTCCGGCGGTGCGTGCAGCGTGCCGACGAGTCCTCCGTCGGGAAGCCGTACGGCGAGCCGGTCGTCCGAGCCAAGCCCCGAGACCGCCTGCTGGACATCGGCGGGCCGGGTGGTCAGGGCGAGGACCGGCGAGAGAGCGGCGGCACGCTGTTCGGCGGCGGTGGTCACCCGGTCCCGCGCCTGTTCGCGCACGAGCAGGGCGAGCGGGATGAGGAAGGACAGCGCGACCATCAGCGTCGCGGACAGGGCGATCCCCGCGAGGGCACGTCTCATGAGGAGGTGACCAGTTTGATCCCGATACCGCGCACTGTGTGCAGATAGCGGGGGTCCGAGGGTCTTTCACCCAATTTCCTGCGCAGCGCGGAGAGATGGACATCAACCGTCTGGTCCTCCAGATACGGCTGCTGCCACACCTCGGCGAGTATGCGTTTGCGGGATATGACCTGGTCGGCGTTTGCCGCGAGGTAGGCGAGCAGGTCGAACTCCCGCCGGGTCAGCGACAGCTCACGGTCGGCGAGATGCGCCGTGCGGGCCAGCGGGTCGATCCTGAGGTCCGCGACCTGCATCACCGGCTGTCGGCCCCGGTCGTCCGCGGCCGGGACGGACCGCCGCAGTACCGCGGCGAGCCGGGCGGCGAGTTGGCCGCCCGAAAAGGGCTTGACCATGTAGTCGTCGGCTCCGGCGTTGAGCAGCTTGATGATCTCCGTGTCGTCGTCCCGGGCCGTGGCGACCAGTACAGGCAGCCGTGAGATGCCCCGGATCATGCGGAGCACGTCGAGGCCGTCCAGATCGGGCAGCCCCAGGTCGAGCACCACGATGTCCGGCGGGGACTGGGTGATCTCGCGCAGCGCCTCGAAACCCTGGTGCGCGGTCTTCACCGCGTAGCCGTGCGCGGTGAGCACCTCGATCAGCGCGGCCCGGATCACAGGGTCGTCCTCGACGACAAGTACGGAGGCCATGAGCAGGCACGTTAGCGGGTCCGCCACTATGGTGTCGTGTCCCGGTATCTGCGCTACCTGCTCATCTGGCTGTCGTGCACGGCGGCCAGTGTCACGGCCGTCATCATCACGGTCCACTTCGTGGTGGGATCGACCAGACCGACCGCGCCGGTCGCGCAGTCCGCGCCAACGGACTTCGCCGCCTCGGCGACACCGCGCCCCGGGGTCTCCCCGAGCCCCACGCCCGCACGGAGCAGCTCTGCCCCCGCTCCGGAGCCGTCCAGGAAGACCGAGAAGCCTCGTAAGGCATCGCCGACTCCCGTGGCCCGGAAGACCCTTCGCCCACCGGACGAGCCGTCCGGGACGAACCAGGTGCAGGGCTGCGAGGAAGGGGGCTCGGGTGTGCACACCATTTCGTCCCAGGGCGGGACGGTCACCGTGCGCTACGGAAGTGGCGGGGTGTGCCTCATCTCGGCGGTGCCGAACCAGGGCTTCACGGCGAGCACCACACAGAGCGCGCCCGACACCTTGACGGTGACCTTCGCGGGCGACCGGCATCGCTCGGAGATCACGGCGACAACAGTGCCCGTGGACCGGGCGAGTGTGCGGGAAACATCCTTCTAGTGCTCTGACCGGCGCCTCCCCGAACCTCGGACGGAACCTCGGACGCCTGCCCACAGCCAACCGGTCCGGACCGTGCCACCGCCAACCCGGTAAATCCATGCACCGCCAACCCGGTGAACCAATGCACCGTCATGCGCGGGGCTTCGCGCGGACGTGCATGCGCTCCCCCTGCCTCCCGAAGAGGCTGAGGATCTCGACGGGCCGCCCGTCCGCGCTGCTGAACCAGTGGGGCAGCCGGGTGTCGAACTCGGCGGCCTCGCCGGGGCCGAGGACCAGATCGTGCTCGGCGAGGACGATCCGTAGCCGGCCGTCCAGCACATACAGCCACTCGTAGCCCTCATGCGTACGGAGATCCGGCTCGGCACCCCGGTCGGAGATGATCATCTTGTACGCCTGGAGGGGGCCCGGGCTCCGGGTCAGAGGGACGAACGTACCGCCGCTCGGCAAGGGGTGAGGTGTCAGCCGTACCCGGGGATCCCCCACTTCGGGGGCGCCGACGAGGTCGTCCAGGGGCACGTCGTACGCACCGGCGAGCGGCAGCAGCAGTTCCAGGCTCGGGCGGCGCTGTCCGGACTCCAGCCGGGAAAGAGTGCTCTTGGAGATGCCGGTCACCTCGGAGAGCGCGGCCAGGGTGAGGCCGCGCTTGGCGCGCAGCCGTCTGAGCCGGGGGGCGACCTCGTCGAGGACCGCTTGGTAGGGCGGTGGTTTGTCCATGCGGGCATTCCACCCCGCTGTCCCGGAATCGGCAACAAGAGTTGCCGTCGCCACCCGGCGGCTGCACGCTCCTCGGCATGAGCCCACACAACGATTCCGGACACGGACACCACCACACCGACATCGACTGGGAGGTCATGGCCACCCAACTGGAGAACAGCGGCGAACTGCAGCTCCCGGTCCTCCGCCGGACGGCGGCCCGCCTGAGGGAACTGCTCGCCCCGGAGAAGGAGGTCCGGCGCATCCTCGACATCGGCAGCGGGCCGGGCGTGATGACCTGCGTGCTCGCCGAGGCCTTCGCGGACGCCGAGGCGGTCGCCGTGGACGGCACGCCCGGGCTGCTGGACCGCGCCCTGGCTCGCGCCGAGCGACTCGGCCTCGGCGGCAGGGTGGCCGTCCGGCACGCGGAGCTGCCCGAGGGCCTGGACGACGATGACGAGCATGGGGAAGGCGGCCTCGGCACGGCGGATCTGGTCTGGAGCAGCAAGGCCGTCCACCACCTCGGCGATCAGCAGGGGGCGTTGAACGCGCTCGCCGGTGTGCTGAGGCCGGGCGGCTTGCTCGCCGTAGCGGAGGGCGGCCTGCCGATGCGCTTCCTCCCACGCGACATCGGCATCGGCAGGCCGGGTCTCCAGGCCCGCCTCGACGCCGCCCTGGAGCACTGGTTCGAGGTCATGCGCGCCGAGCTGCCCGGCAGCACCACCGTGGTCGAGGACTGGCCCGCGATGCTCCGCCGCGCCGGGCTCACCCGCGTCGGCAGCTTCACTTCCCTCCTCGAGCTGCCGGCGCCTCTGGGCGAGACGGCTCGCGCCTTCCTGCACACCCAGCTGACCCGGCTGCAGGAGACGATGAGCGATTTCCTGGACGTGGAGGACCGCAAGACACTCGATGTGCTGCTCGATCCCCGGGCACCGGAGGGCATCCTGCGGCGGCCCGACGCCTTCCTTCTCTCCGCCACGACGGTCTTCACGGGCGTGCGCTCGGCTCGGTGACCGTGCCGGACACGGGGGGGGCGGCGCCCGGGCCGGAACGGGCTTGCGCACGCAGAGGGTCGGGCGGAATGAACCCGGTGGTAAAGGCAATGGCGTCCGGCGGGCCCTCGGAGTCGGTCGTGACCACTGCCCGGCACACCCGCATCCCGGGAAACCGGTCGGACTCCTCCGGCCATCCCCTCAGCCTTGGCCCACAGCGTCCACCACCTGCCGACACGTCCGGCTGCCCTGCCCGCCGTCGCCTGACGACCGGGCTTCGGGAGTCACCAGAGAGCGGAGTTCATGTTGAAGCCAATCAGTGCAGGACAGGATGAGGCAGCAGCCAGAAGTGCCGAGCGGACACCATCGGTTCGGTGGGCGCTCGCCGGCCTTTCGCTGTCCATGTTGCTGTCCTCGCTCGGCACCAGCATCGCCAATGTCGGCTTGCCGACGTTGGCACAGGCGTTCACCGCCTCCTTCCAGGAAGTCCAGTGGATCGTCCTCGCCTATCTCCTCGCCATCACCACCCTGATCGTCAGCGTCGGACGGCTCGGTGACATCATCGGCCGTCGACGGCTGCTACTGGCCGGAATCTTCCTGTTCACAGTGGCCTCGGTCCTGTGCGGCGTCGCGCCCACGCTCTGGCTGCTGATTGCCGCCCGGGCGGCGCAGGGCCTCGGAGCGGCCATCATGATGGCCCTCACCATGGCGTTTGTTGGTGAGACAGTTCCGAAGGCAAAGACCGGCAGCGCCATGGGGCTGCTTGGAACGATGTCCGCGATTGGCACCGCTCTCGGTCCATCGCTGGGCGGCGTTCTGATCTCCGGACTCAGTTGGCGGGCAATCTTCCTCGTCAACGCACCGCTGGGTATCCTGGCTCTTCTTCTCGCGTACCGCTACCTGCCCGTTGACCGGCGGGAGCCCAGGACCGATCGGGCCGGCTTCGACAATGTGGGCACATTGCTGCTTGCTCTGACGCTCGCGGCTTATGCACTCGCCATGACAATTGGGCGCGGCAGTTTCGGTTCGCTCAACATGGCTCTGCTGTTGGCCGCTGCCTTGGGAGTCGGCCTCTTTGTGCGCGCCGAGGCGAGAGCGGCATCACCCTTGATCCGATTGGCGATGTTCCGCGATCCAGTGCTGAGCGCGAGCCTCGCCATGAGCGCCCTCGTCTCGACGGTGATGATGGCTACGCTGGTGGTCGGGCCGTTCTATCTCTCTCGTACGCTCGGGCTCGATGAGGCTCTTGTTGGACTCGTCCTGTCGGTCGGTCCGCTTGTCACTGCGCTGACCGGTGTGCCGGCCGGTCGTATTGCGGACCGTTTTGGCGTACAACGCATGACCATCATCGGGCTCATCGGAATAGCGGCCGGTTCCTTCATTCTGTCGATGACGTCGGCGACGCTCGGCATCTTCGGCTACATCGCCCCCATCGTGGTCATCACCGTCGGCTATGGGTTGTTCCAGACGGCCAACAACACCGCCGTCATGACAGATATCCGCCCGGATCAGCGCGGCGTCACTTCCGGCATCCTCAACCTGTCGCGCAATCTCGGGCTCATCACCGGCGCATCGGTCATGGGCGCTGTGTTCGCGCTCGCCTCGGCGTCGACCGACGTCACAACGGTGCGTCCCGAGGCGGTTACTACCGGTATGCGGATCACGTTCGCAGTCGCGGCGATTCTGATCGTCGTCGCGCTCACCATTGCGGTGGGAAGCCGTGCTCTCTCGCGACACATTTCGAGCGGATGATGGTAGATGCGGAGCAGCAAGGCGGCCGCCGGCCCCACCCGGCCACGAATGACTCGGTCGAAGGAGCGATGACTTTCGACGGGCCGACACGTCTGCACTGTATGGACACCACATCACAGACCTCCTACCCCGACCTTCACCCCGCCGCCCGCGCCGTGGCTCAGCTGATCGACGGCGTCGACGACGCCCGGCTCGATGACCCGACCCCTTGTCCCCAGTACGCCGTACGGGAGCTGCTGGGCCACCTCGTCGGGCTGTCCACCGCCTTCCGGGACGCCGCACGGAAACACTTCGGGCCGTCGACGAACACCGACCCCGGGTCCGTGCTGCCCGTCCTCGACGACGACTGGCGCACCGTCCTTCCCCAGCGACTGGACGAGCTGGCGGAATCCTGGACGGCGCCGACGGCGTGGGACGGCGACACCCAGGCCGGTGGCATCACCTTCCCGGCCGCGATCGCCGGTCGGGTCGCCCTGAACGAACTCGTCATCCACGGCTGGGACCTGGCTCGCGCGACCGGGCAGGAGTACGCCCCCGAGGAGGCAAGCCTGGAGGTGTCGTACGGCGTGCTGAAACCGGCGGACGACGACCCCGGCCGGGGCGGGCTGTTCGGCCCCGTCGTGGAGGTGCCCGAGAACGCGCCGCAGCTCGAGAGGGTTGTCGGGTTCAGCGGCCGCCGCCCCGACTGGCAGCCGGGGGACTGACCGCCCGTGGGGCGCAGGAGGCGTCCGCCGCCTCAGGCGCCCAGGATCGCCCGGGCCCGTTCGCGGAGGCGTTCGTCCGCGGGGACTATTTCGGGCTCCAGGCCCGAGGTCACCACCCGCAGGTCGCGTTCGGCGAGCGACGTCAGTCGGGCCCTGGACTCCGGGGTCAGCGCCTCGGGGCCGAGCGCGAGCAGGGCGTCGAGTGCCGTTTCAGGGTCGGCGTTCCGTTCGGCCGAGTCCAGGAGGAGGCCGGCCGCGCGGGTGCGGTCGAGGTCATGGCCGAGCGCGAGGAGGGCGAGGATCGCGGCCGGGGACTGGTCCGGGTCGTCGAGGAGGCCTTCGAGCGCGGGGGCCAACGCGTGGGCTTCGGGTCCGAGTTCGGCGGCCGCCCGGGATGCGTGGCGGGCCGACCAGCGGGTCCAGGGGCTGTCCGCCGCCTCCGAGAGGACTCCGGCGAGGACCGGGACCGCCTCGTCCGCGGCACCGGTCAGCCGCCACAGCGCGAGGGCTATCTGTACGTCCGTGTTGAGTTCCGGCGTGGTGCGCTGCTTGCCGGGGGCGGTCAGGGCGGCCCGCAGCTGCGGCAGCAGAGCGATGCCGTCCGGGCCCAGACCGGCAGCCGCCCTGGGCGTCTCCGGGCGGATCGTGTCCGTCAGAAGGCGCTGGAGCTCTCTCACCAACGGGCCTTTCTCGCCGGTCAGTTCGCGAAGGGCTTCGGCTGCGGCGAACCGGCCTTCGTTCGGCCCCGACTCTGCTGCCCGGCGCAGCACACCGGCGGTGCGGTCGCGGCTCTCCGGCGGGCAGACCGCCGCGAGCGCCCCGGGGGCGAGGGACGGAAACCGCTCCAGCGCGGCGGTCAGTTCGGGCAGCGCGGCTGCCGCCTTCGCGCCCCATCTCGCCAGCAGCGCGGTCAGCCGCACCGGTTCGTTGCCGGCCAACCCGTCGGCACGCAGCCGGGTGCGGATCGCGTCGAGCAGCTCGGAGTCGTACGAAATCGAGGGCGCCGGCCGGACTCCCCGGAAGCCGCACGCCGCTCCAAGCGCACGGGGCCGGTCCGCCAGGTCGCGGGCGAGCAGCGGGGCTGCCTGCTCCGGAGCCACCCGTACAAGCACCTCGAGCGCACGGTCGGCGAGCTCACCGTCCGCAGCCACGAGCGCGGCCAGCGCGGGCGCGGCAGGGGCGGCATGAGCGCCCAGCTTGTCGAGGATCGGCAGCAGCGATGCGGTGTGCGTGGACGAAGGATCGGCCAGCAGGGCAAGAATCGCCTGCGCCAGCCGTGCCGGGGCGCTCCGGGAGATCATGCAGGCGTGCTCGACCGCCCACAGCGCCTCGCGCCGCGTATCGAGGTCCTCAAGGCGGAGCGCCGCCTCGATCAGCTCGTACGCCGACGAACGGTCCTCGGCCGTGTCGCGGCGCAACAGCGCGTCCACGACGCAGTGCAGCGGCTCGGTCCGGTCCTGGTCGAAGCGGCCGGAGACGAGCGGATCTGCCGGCAGCAGCGACAGCATGGTGTCCCGGTGCGCAGGCGACCACGGCAGCCCCGCGTCCAGGCACGCCAGGACGGCGACGATGCGCAGTGCGTCCGGCTCATCGGGCGCCATCGCCGCCAGGGCCGTCGCCGCGGCGGCCTCCGGGTCGAGGCGGACAAGCGCGGCGAGCAACTCCGCCCGCACGGCCGGATCCTGCTCCCCCACCCATCGCTTCCGCAGCGTGGGCAGGGCCCGTTCGGCACCGGTCCGCCCTGCCGTCCAGACCGCGGCCTGGCGCACATCCGCCTCCGGAGAGGCGATCAGAGGAAGTATCAGCGGCAGTTGAGCCGCAACGGCGGCCCGGCACGCCCCGGGCTCGTCGAAGCCGTACTCGTCCTCGCTCTCGGCTATTCCGCCAAGGAGGACCAGCAGATCCACGGGCCTGACCCCGGCCGCGACCATCTGCGCGAGAAACGGCACGGCCGAAGCGGTCGCTGCGTACACAGTGCCCTGATGCAGGATGCTGCCCCACAGCTCGTCGAGCGCTTCAGCCGCCTGCTCCTCGTCGCCCGCCAGCGCGCGCAGCACGCCCGGCAGATCCTCCGCGCTGCCGTACGCATGCTCCAGCTCGGCCCAGCTCACGCTGTCCAGATCGGCGAACACCCGTGCAAGTTCCATGCCAAGGATCATGGCAGCAGGGTCTGACAACGCCCTCCCGGCCAGGGCACAGGCGGGCTCAGGCCACGCCGCGCTCCTCGTCGTACGCCGCGCGCGACTCCGCGATCGTCACGCGGTTCCGGTCCGCCCACTCGGTCAGCGTGAGGAGCGTGCAGTGCAACTCCCGGGGCTATCACGTCGCCTTCGGGAGGGCTTCCGCGGTGGCGGTCGCGCTGATCCTGGCGGCTGTGGCGCTCCGCGCTCCGCGGGCCGGAAAGCCCCAAGCGGTCGGCGCAAGCAGCGCGTCCCGGAGCCCGGAGCCGGATAGCGTGTGATCATTCGCGCGGATCCGTGGGAGAACAGGTACAGCGGATCACATGCATGCGGATCAGGACATCTGAACCAGGTACATCTGGATCAGGTGCATGACGTCCCGGGGGGGGAACCGGGGGGACGGAGAGTCTGATGACGACGGCAGCGAGAGCACATGCCTGGAGGCGAACGACCAATCCACTGCTCGCCGTGTTCGCACTGCTCATCTCACTGCTGGCAACGGCCGGCCAGGCCCGTGCGGCAGCCGTGGCGCTGCCCGGCGGCAAGGCCAACTGGGTCGTCTCCGTGGGCAGGATGGACCTGCCCACGGCGAACAACTACCGCAACTGGGTGCGACTCGGGTATTACACCTTCAAAACCGACGGCACTGTCGTCACCAGCTACTGGAACTGGAATCAGCGCGACCAGCCCATGCGTGTGAACACGGTGACGGCCGACTGCGGCCAGCCCGTCCCCACGTGTGCGGTGAAGACGGTCGACGGCTTCCAGAGCGAGCCGAAGGGCGGGCTCCAAGGCACATACGCGTACACCGCGGACGAACGGCTCGCCGTGACCTGGAGCAAGGACGCAGCCGGCGGCGCCGTGGACGCGATGACCGAGTACTGGAAGCTGGAGACCGGCGTCGGCCCAGGGGGCCTGGCCCGTATCACCAGCCCCACCTTCTACGGCGCCATCCCCTCCAACAACGTGGAGATCCCGGCACCCGACGCCTTCTCCACCTACTCGGCCAACTTCGGCGTCGGCTATGGCAGTAACGCCTCACTGGGCCGGGAGAGCCGGGCGAGCATGACCGCGCTGCTCAAGGACGGCCGGTACAACAACCGTCCGTACAAGGGGTCGTTCGTCGTCGCCAAGGCGGGCCTGGTGGGCCGGGAAGGCGCGGGAGGCGACTGGAGCTTCAAGTCCGGTTCGCCGAAGGAAGAGAGCCCCGACCACAACAATCCGTGGCGTGGCTGCGCGAACGGCCTCTGCATCGGCTGGAACCAGCACAACACCGGCTGCCACAGCGACACGGACCCCGACAAGGACCGCATCCGCTATATCGCGGAGATCGGCGGCGGCCGCCGGAACACCGAGTGGTACTGGTGCCAGCTGCTCGCCCAGGGCAAGGACTGCTACCAGTACAACTCTCACCCTCGGCCCATGCTGCAGATCGTCGACGACTCCGGGACGTTCCAGGGCTGGGTGGGCGTCGAGGCATTCACTCATGTCGCCACCGCCACCGGACAGCCGAGCGGCGATTTCGCCCAGGGGTACTTCGGCATCTTCGACATGGTGCCGACCGCCTGAACTGCTGGCCCTACGCAGCTTGCGCGAAATCCGGATGTGCCGGGAGCAGCGCCGATGCGATGCTCCCGGCATGGCACGTCATGTAAAGCCCAGCCTCTATATCTCCGTCGACATCGAGGCCGACGGCCCGATCCCCGGCCCGTACTCGATGATCAGCTTCGGCGCGGCGGTTGCCGGTCGCCAGGATGCCGCGAGCTATACGCCGACCGACCCCGAGGCGCACACCTTCTACCGCGAACTGCGGCCCATCAGCGAAGACTTCGTGCCCGAGGCCCTCGCGGTCAGCGGGCTCGACCGGGATCGGCTGGTCGCGGAGGGCAGTGAACCGGCTGCCGCGATGGCCGAGTTCAGCGCCTGGGTGCGCGAGGTGAGCAGCGAGGTGGGCGAGGGCGCGC
Organism: Streptomyces sp. NPDC002730; assembly: GCF_042888805.1. Lineage (NCBI taxonomy): Bacteria > Bacillati > Actinomycetota > Actinomycetes > Kitasatosporales > Streptomycetaceae > Streptomyces > Streptomyces sp. NPDC002730. The sequence goes on along the minus strand of NZ_JBIAQG010000014.1, from coordinate 206,375 downwards.
AGCCGGTGATGTGCGGCTACCCGGCTTCGTACGACTGGACCTTCCTGTACTGGTATCTGATGCGCTTCACCGGGGCGAGCCCCTTCGGGCACTCCGGATGTCTGGACATGAAGACGTTGTACGCGACCAAAGCGCGGCTCCCTCTGCGCGCCGTCGCCAAGGGCACCATGCCGCGCGGACTGCTCTCCAAGCGGCGGCACACCCACCATGCTCTGGACGACGCGATCGAGCAGGCGGAGCTGTTCAGTAACCTCATGGCGTGGCCGGGGCGCTGACCCCGGGAGGGGGAAACGTCATGAAGTCCTTGTTCAGAGCGCTGCTCGCGCTGGTGCTGCTGATGCTTGCCGGGTGCGCGGGGTCCGATGAGAAGCCGGCCGCCGCCGGGCTGGACGATCCGGCGAAGAAGGAGATCGCGATGCGGCTGGTCTCCAGCGCCGAGAACTCCTCGCTGGACTGGAAGGCCCAGTACAAGTACATCGAGGACATCGGCGACGGCCGCGGCTACACCGCCGGCATCATCGGCTTCTGTTCCGGCACCGGCGACATGCTCGCGGTCGTCGAGCGCTATACGAAGGCGCGGCCCGGCAATGCGCTGGCGCCGTTCCTGCCCGCGCTCCGGGCGGTCCGTGGCAGCGATTCGCACGAGGGCCTCGGCCGTCCGTTCACCGAAGCGTGGGCGCGCGCCGCCGTCTCCGACCCGGCTCTCCGGGCCGCGCAGGACGCGGAGCGGGACCGGGCGTACTTCACGCCCTCGGTGCGGCAGGCCGAGCGGGACGGTCTTGGCGCGCTCGGGCAGTTCATCTATTTCGACGCGTATGTGATGCACGGGTCGGGCGACACGAAGGGGTCGGTCGGCTTCCGCACGCTGCGGGAGAAGGCCCTGCGCACCGCGAAGCCGCCGGCGCGGGGCGGCGACGAGAAGGCGTATCTGAACGCGTTTCTGGACGCGCGGGTGGAGGCGATCCGGCGGGAGCCTTCACACACGGACACCAGCCGCATCGAGACGGCTCAGCGCGTCTTCGTACGGGAGGGCAGGCTCGGCCTGGAGCCGCCGCTGCGCTGGAAGGTGTACGGCGACAGTTACCGCATCGACGCAGAATAGGGCCATGGGTGAGAACCGGACAGGCTCAACCGTGCTCGACGACCAGCTGTGCTTCGCGCTGTACTCCGCCTCCCGGGCGGTGACCGCGGCGTACCGGCCGGTGCTGGCGGAGCTGGAGCTCACCTATCCGCAGTATCTGGTGATGCTGGCCGTCTGGGAGCGCGGCGAGGTCCCGATGAAGGAGCTCGGCGCGGCACTCGGTCTCGACTACGGCACGCTGTCGCCGCTGCTGAAGCGGCTGGAGTCGGCCGGGCTGCTGCGGCGGGAGCGGCGGACGGACGACGAACGGCTGGTCATGGTGGCGGCGACGGAGCGCGGCGAGGCGCTGCGGGAGCGGGCCGAGCGGGTGCCGACGGCGATGGGCCGGAGGTACGGGCTGACCGCGGACGAGGCCGACCGGCTGCGGGACCAGCTGCGGCAGCTGGTCGACCGCCTGAGCTGAACCCGGACAGAAGCACGGCCGACCAGAAGCACGGCCAGAAGCAAACCAAAAGCAAGCCAGAAGCACGCGGCGATGCGACGTGGCGACTGTCACAAGCAGTTACATCGTGCACAACTTAATTGCAGGCTATCTTTCTCGTAGAACACGCGACAGAGGAGAGGCCCGCCATGGATTTCGTCAGGTACGAGACGTACACCCCCGTCGAGCGACCCACCTACCAGCAGGAGCTGGACGAGGTCGTCAGCAACGTCGCCCGGCGCACCCGGAAGTCCGTCGAGCGGCAGGGCGTGGGCCGCGCGGTCAGGACGGCACACGGCAAGACGTACGGACTGGTGAAGGCCACCGTCACGGTGGGTGAGCTGCCGGGGCCGTACGCCCAAGGGATCTTCGCCGAGCCCGGTACGTACGACGCCGTCGTCCGCTACTCCAACGGGCTCGGGCATCTGCGGGCCGACTCGCTGCTCGGTGCGGCCTGCGGCATGGGAATCAAAATGTTCGGGGTGCCCGGCGACTCGCTGCTCACCGATGAGGCCGAGGCGACGACCTTCGACCTCAACCTGATCAACAACCGGGTCTTCTTCGCCAATACGGCGTACGACTACATGGTCATCGAGGAGCTGTTCGGCGAGCTGCCGGACGCGCTGGTGAACCCGGCTCGACGGAAGTCATGGATGGGCGAATTCCTCACCAGGCGGGGGACCTTGGAGACCTCGGACGAGTGGCTGTGGGACGAGCTGTTCGCGATGCTGTCCTTCACACAGGTCCCGCGGCAGAACCTCCTCTCGTACACGTACAACAGCATGGGCGCCTTCCGGCACGGCGACCACATCGCGAAAGTGCGGACCGTTCCCGTCTCGCCCGTCACGCATCTCACGGTCGATGTGCAGGCGGACGGCGAGGCGTTCCGCAACACGCTGGTGGCGGAGGCCGGTGAGCGCGACCACGAGTTCGAGCTGCAGGTGCAGCTCAACACCGATCTGACGCGGATGCCGGTGGACAACACCTCGGTGGAGTGGCCCGAGCAGCTCTCGCCGTGGGTGACCGTCGCCCGGATCGCGATCCCGCGGCAGGACATCGGCAGCGAGGAGAATCTCTCCGCCGCGGACGGTACGTCGATCACCCCCTGGCGCACGCGCGAGGACCACCGGCCGATCGGTGAAATCCAGCGGGTGCGCGAAGAGGTCTATCGCCGCTCCTCGATCGAGCGGCACCGCATCAACGGGCAGCCTCGCGTGGAGCCGGCGAGCAGCGCGGAGCTCCTGGACCGAGACAACTGAACCCGGGCAACCGAACCGGGACCAACTGAACCCGGGCAACTGAGGCGCAGGTCGGTGCGGCGGGCCCCAACTCCCGCACGCAGAAAGGGTGTACGCCGCTTCCGCACTCTGATAGGAAAGCTTCCTAACAGAACACCGGAACGACGAACTCCCTATGGAGGCAAGGTGCCCACCCCCCACGTACGCGCCCCACGTCCGCTCAGGTTCCTCCCCCGCATCGCGCTCGGCGTGGCGCTCCTCGCCGTGCCGGCCACCGCCGTCGCGGCCACCTCCGACGAGCCCGCCGAGCATGTCGGCGCCACCGCGGCCCCCGCCGCCATCGGGCTCGACGACCCGGCGAAGAAGGAGATCGCCATGCAGATCGTGTCCAGCGCGGAGAACTCCTCGCTGGACTGGAAGGCCCAGTACAAGTACATCGAGGACATCGGTGACGGCCGCGGCTACACCGCCGGCATCATCGGCTTCTGTTCCGGCACCGGCGACATGCTGGATCTGGTCGAGCTCTACACCGACCGCAAGCCCGGGAACGTCCTGGCCAAGTACCTGCCCGCGCTGCGCCAGGTCGATGGCAGCGACTCACACGCCGGTCTCGACCCGAACTTCACCAAGGACTGGAAGAAGGCGGCGCAGGACTCGGAGTTCAAGAAGGCCCAGAACGACGAGCGCGACCGGGTCTACTTCAACCCCTCGGTCAACCGCGGCAAGCAGGACGGTATCGGCGTCCTCGGCCAGTTCATCTACTACGACGCGATCGTGATGCACGGCGACGGTGGCGACAGCACCAGCTTCAGCAACATCCGCAAGAAGGCTCTCGCCAAGGCCAAGCCGCCGGCGCAGGGCGGCGACGAGAAGACCTATCTGAACGCCTTCCTCGACGCCCGGGTCTGGGCGATGAAGCAGGAGGAGGCGCACGAGGACACCAGCCGGGTCGACACGGCCCAGCGGGTCTTCGTCAGGAAGAACAACTTCAATCTGAACACGCCCCTGGACTGGAAGGTCTACGGCGAGAGCTTCCACATCGACTGAGCGCCGAGCGAAGGGGCCGGGGCCCGAACGGGACCCGGCCCTTTCGACCTTCGGGGATCCGGGCGGCACCGCCGGCGCCACTCAGGAGATCACCGTCAGGCTTGGCCGACCGCCTGGTCAGCGGATGGATCAGTGGACCGCGATGGGCTCCGAGCCAGTCGTGGTGGCCACCGGCTCCTGCGAACTCCCCTTCTTCCCCAGGTGGTTGAAGGCCAGGTTGAGGACGATCGCCACGATGCATCCGGTGGAGATGCCCGAGTCGAGAACGACGAGCGCGTCCTTCGGGAAGGCGTGGTAGAAGTCCGGCGCGGCGATCGGGATCAGGCCGATGCCGACGGAGGCCGCGACGATCAGGGCGTTCTCGCCCTTCTCCAGAGCGGCCGAGGCCAGCGTCTGGATACCGCTGGCGGCGACCGAGCCGAAGAGCACGATGCCCGCGCCGCCGAGGACCGGCAGCGGGACGAGCGCGATCACGGAGGCGGCGACCGGGCAGAGGCCCAGCAGGATCAGAATGCCGCCGCCCGCGGCGACGACGAACCGGCTGCGCACCTTCGTCATCGCGACCAGGCCGATGTTCTGGGCGAAGGCGCTGCACATGAAGCCGTTGAAGAGCGGGCTGATGGCGCTGCCGAGGGTGTCGGCGCGCAGCCCGCCCTCGATGATCCGCTCGTCCGCAGGCCGGTCGACGATCTTGCCGAGCGCGAGCATGTCGGCGGTGGATTCGGTCATACAGACCAGCATCACGATGCACATCGAGACGATCGCGGCGATCTCGAACTGCGGTGCGCCGAAGTGGAACGGCGTCGGGAAGCCGACCGGATCGGCGTTCTTGATGGCGTCGAAGCTGGTCATCCCCATCGGAATGGCGATGAGTGTGCCGGCGGCGAGTCCGAGCAGGATGGCGATCTGCTGCAGGAAACCGCGCAGCAGTTTGCGCAGCGCGAGCACGATCACGAGGGTGAGGGCCGCCATGCCGATGTTCTTCATCGAGCCGTAGCCGTCGGCGGTGGGGTTGCCGCCCTGCGACCAGTTGAAGGCGACGGGGAGCAGCGAGACACCGATCAGAGTGATGACGGTGCCGGTGACGACAGGCGGGAAGAAGCGGACCAGTTTCGAGAAGTACGGAGTGAGGACGAAGCCCAGCACGCTGGCGACGATGATCGCGCCGAAGATGACGGTGATGCCGTCGGCTCCGCGGTCCTTTCCGATGGCGATCATCGGGGTCACACCGGCGAACGAGACTCCGTTGACGAACGGGAGCCGCGCGCCGACCTTCCAGAAGCCGAGCGTCTGCAGAAGGGTGGCTATGCCTGCGGTGAAGAGGCTCGCCCCCATCAGGAAGGCGGTCTCCTTGGCGCTGAGGCCCACGGCGGGCCCCACGATCATGGGCGGGGCCACCACGCCCGCGTACATCGCGGCCACATGCTGCAGCCCGCTGGTGAACATCTTCAGAGGAGGCAGCGTCTCATCGACCGGATGCTTCTGCTCCGGTGCTGCGACTGCATCTTCTGCGACTGCATCTTTCGAAAACCTGGGCTGTGCGACCACGGGTGGTTCCTCCGGTCGGGTACACGTCGGCGGTGACGTGGGTGTCAGGGAGGTGGTGCGATGGTGCAGCGGTGAGCGCGGGCTTCTGGGGTGTGAAGACACGAGTCACCGTCCCGGGAGGTGCGGCACCGATGGGCGGTGCCGCACCTCCCGGTCACGGCTGCCATGGACCCCGCTCGGGTCCACGGCCGCCGGTCGAGGGCCGTCCCCCTCGACCGGACTTCCTTCGGGTCAGTCCTGCGCGGCGATCCGCGCCAGGCGCTGTGCCTCGTCCCGCGCGGAGCGGGCGATGGCGTCCTCGTCCACCGTGGTCAGGTGGTTGTCCTCGACGACGGTCTTGCCGTTGACGAGGGAGAGCGAGACGGGGGCGGCCGCGCCGAAGACGAGAGCGATCACCGGGTCGGCGATGGAGGAGTGGGCGAGTGTGTCCAGCTTCCACAGCACCAGGTCGGCGAGCTTGCCGGCCTCGATGGAACCGATCTGGTCGGCGCGGCCGAGGACCTGGGCGCCGCCGTACGTACCGAGGCGCAGCGCCTGCCGCGCGTTCAGAGCGGCTTCGCGGTGGGCTCCGAGGCGGTTGATGAGGAGCGCGTTGCGCAGCTCGGTGTGCAGCTCACCCGACTCGTTGGAGGCGGTGCCGTCGACGCCGAGGCCGACCGGGACGCCGGCTTTCAGCATGTCGGGGACCCGGGCGATACCGGCGGCGAGGCGGGCGTTGGACGACGGGCAGTGCGCGACGCCGGTGCCCGTACGGGCGAAGGCGGCGATGTCCGAGTCGTTCATATGGACGCAGTGCGCCATCCACACGTCCGGGCCGAGCCAGCCGGTCGACTCGAAGTAGTCGGTCGGGCCCATCCCGAAGAGCTCCTTGCAGAACTCCTCCTCCTCGACGGTCTCCGAGCCGTGGGTGTGCAGCCGAACGCCCTTGCGGCGGGCCAGCTCGGCGCCCTGCCTGAGCAGTTCGGTGGAGACGGAGAAGGGGGAGCACGGCGCGACGGCGATCTGCGTCATCGCGTCGAAGGAGGCGTCGTGGTGCTTGTCGATGGTGGCCTCGGTGGCGGCCAGCGCGCCCTCGAGGGACTCGACGGCGAAGTCCGGCGGCAGGCCGCCGTCCGACTTGCCGCGATCCATGGAGCCACGGGCGAGGGTGAACCGCACACCCATGTCCGAAGCGGCGCCGATGATCGCGCCGGTCAGGTCGCCGGAGCCCTGCGGGTAGACGTAGTGGTGGTCCATCGCGGTGGTGACACCGCCGCGGGCCATCATCGCGAGGGAGCCCTGCGCGGCGGCGCGGACCATCGGCTCGTCGATGCGCGCCCACGTCGGGTAGAGCGCGACCAGCCAGTTGAAGAGGTTGTGGTCGGTGGCCAGACCACGGGTGATCCACTGGTAGAAGTGGTGGTGCGTGTTGATCAGGCCGGGGGTGGCGAGATGGCCGGTGCCGTCGATACGGCGGACCACGTTCTCCAGGTCGGAGGGGGCCTTGCCCGCTCCGACCGACTCGATCCGGTTGTCCGCGACGACGATGTAGCCGGAGGCGTACTCGGTGTCGTTCGCGTCCACGGTCGCGATGGAACAGTTCTCGATGACGATGCGCGAAGCCGCCATGGCGGGTCCTCGTTCTTCCCAGTTGATTGAACGGACCCGGGGGGCGAGCGGGGTGACGACCGGGTCCGGGGTTCTGTTGTTGCGCAGATGCCCCCGCTCTCCCCCTGGGACTGACGCCGGCGCAAACGTCGGGGGTACAGCAGAACTCCTACAGGTTGGTCATGTCGACCGGGATCCGCGGCTCGATGCCGTCCCGCAGGATGGTGGCCTCGATCAGGCCGTACGGGCGGTCGGCCGCGAAGTACACCTCATTGTCGTTCTTGAGCCCGAAGGGCTCGAGGTCGACCAGGAAGTGGTGGTTGTTCGGCAGCGAGAAGCGGATCTCGTCGATCTCGCTGCGGCTGTTGATGACCCGCGAACCCATTTGGTACAGGGTCTGCTGCAGCGAGAGGGAGTACGTCTCGGCGAAGGCCTGCAGGATGTGCTTCTTGGCCTGCTCGTACGACTTCTCCCAGTTGGGCATCCGGTCTTCGTCGCTGGTCCAGTTGTAGCGCCAGGCGGCGGAGACATCGGTGCACAGGATGCGGTCGTACGCCTCCTTGAGCGTCGTGTACTTGTCCTTGACATAGCCCCAGAACTCCGAACTGGTGGAGTTCATGACCGTGAGGTCCTTGAGACCGGAGATGATCTCCCAGTTCTCACCGTCGAAGGTGATCTGGCTGGTGCGCAGCTCCTGGCCCTTGCGGACGAAGGAGTGCCGGACCTCGTCCGAGCCGATGAACTTGGAGTTGGCGTCGGAGGTGGCGATCCGCTCCCAGGAGTACTCCTCGATGCGGATGCGCGCCCGGTGGATCGGCTCCTGGCTGGTCACGAAGTGACGGGCGAGGTGGATGCCGAACTGCTCGGCCGATTCGATGCCGTGCTCCTTGGCGAACGCGTACACCGTGTTCTTGGTGGTGTCGGTCGGCAGGACGTTGGCGTTGGAGCCGGAGTAGTGGACGTCGTCCATGTCGCCGGAGAGGGCGACGGAGACGTTCAGGTCCTTGATGTGGTGGGTGTCGCCGTCCCGCGTGATCTTGACGACGCGGTTCTCTGCTTTGCCGTACTGGTTCTGGCCGAGAATCGTGGGCATGTCTGCTAGCTCCCTCGGTAAACGGAGTAGCCGAACGGGTTGAGCAGCAGCGGTACGTGGTAGTGCTCGCCCGGCTCGACGGCGAAAGTGATCGCCACCTCCGGGAAGAACGCACCGCTGTCCCTTACGCGGGGGGCGTCCTGCTGCGCCTCGGCTTGCTGGTTGGCACTGTGCTTGTCTGAGAAATACGCCTCGGTCTCGAAGTCGAGACGTACATGGGTCGTCCCTTCCGGCAGCGCCGGCAGGTCCTTGCAGCGCCCGTCCGCGTCCGTCTTCGAGCCGCCGAGCGCGACCCACTCCGCGTCGAAGCCGCTGCGGGCCGCGAGCGAGATGGCGACACCCTCGGCGGGGCGTCCGATGCTGGTGTCCAGGATGTGCGTGGACACCGACGCGGTGGTCTCGGTGCTCAAGACGTCATTCTCCTTCTTCTGCGAGGCGGGCCAGCCGGATACGGTTGATCTTGCCCAGCTCGGTGCGGACAATTTCCCGCTCCTGCTCGGGCGAGTTGCCGATCCGGGTCCTGAGCGCCTCGAGCATCTGCTCACCGGTCGCGCCGGTGGCGCAGATCAGAAAGACATGGCCGAACCTGTCCTGGTAGGCCAGGTTCCGCTCGAGCATTTCGGCCTTGAGCTCCTCGGAGGCGCCGGCCATCCCACGCTGCTCGCGGGATGAGGTCGGGTCCCCGGGCTTCGGCCGGCCGATCGGCGGGTGCCCCGCCATCGCCTCGGCCAGATCATCGGCGCTCAGCTCGGCCATGGCGGCGTCGCTGGCGTCGAAGAGGGCTTCCACGGTGGCGTACGGGCGCTGGGCGAGCAGCTTGCTCCCCCACGCCGAACTGGCGCACACCTCGTGCAGTGCGGCCAGGGCCGCGCTGTCCGGTGAGGTGTTGAACCGGGTGAGACCCGCCGGGGGTTCGGGGGCCTCCCCCGGCAAGCGCTGTGGACTCGAAGTCACGCGAGCCTCCGTGGCTGTTTTTCGCTGTGCGTTGGACGGGCTGCGGCTAGCTAACGCCCTCCGGCAACACAACGTCAACACTTTGTTGAAAACTCGGCAACGCAAAAGCCGCCGCCCGGACATCCGAACGGCGGCTCGCGACGGTGCGTTCTCAGCCGTTCTTCGCGGCGTTTTCCCTGTTCAGGTAGTTGTATACGGTGAAGCGGCTGACCCCGAGGGCCCCCGCCACCGTCTCTACACCGTGTCGTACGGAGAACGCGCCGCGCGCCTCCAAGGTCCGTACGACCAGCTGTTTGGTCTTGCGATCCAGCTCGGACAGGGGCATGCCATGCCTGCGCTCCATCGCGGCCAGGATGTGGTCGAGGGAGTCCGCGAGCTGTGGAAGGCGTACGGCGAGGACCTCCTCGCCCTCCCAGCTGAGTATGACGTCGTCCTCGCGGGCCTCACCGGGTGCGAGCAGCTCTCCGCCCATGGCGTCCACGAGCGGCTTGACCGCCTGCGCGAGTGCGTGGTCGGCGGGCCCGGTCATTCCTCGCCCTCCACCACATTGACCTGCAGCGAGACCCGGGTGGCCCCGGCGTCCAGGGCCCTGCGCAGCAGCGCGTCGACCGCGCTCAGCACCTCATCGGCGCCACCCTCGGCCGTATTGCCGAACGGGCCGACGTCCACCTTGTCCAGATCCGCGCCCTGGACGACCTCGCGGACGGCCAGGGCATGCGCCGGCGGCTCGTCCAGGTCGAACGGCTCGGTCGTGAACTCCACTCTCAGTCGCACCATGCCCCCACGTTAGCCGCGCGCTTCCGCGCCGTCGTCGGCCCTCCCGGCACGGAAAAAGTACGACTCCGTGCGACGGACCTGCGCCGGTGCCGCGTAGAGCAGGTGAAGAAACGCCGCGCGACAGCGGCACTGGGAGGGGTCTGCATCATGACAGGGCGCAAGCGCAAAGGTGTCAAGGCGACAGCGGTCGTTACGGCGGCCATGGCGGCACTGACCGCCTCGCAGGCACCGGGACCGGCGGCACACGCCGCGGCCCCGGCGAAGGCTCACCCGGCCTCGCCGGGGCCGAGCGTCTCCGGCGACACCCCGTACCGCACCGAGTTTCCGCCGCTGAGGGCGCGCGGAACGGCAGGCGGCACCGACGGCAGGGAGGCCGCGGAGGGCTCCGGAGCAGCGGTCGGCGGCCTGCTGCCGGCCACCGTTCTGGCCGCGTACCGGCAGGCCGAGAAGGAGCTCGCGGACAGCAGGCCGGGCTGCCGGCTGCGCTGGCAGCTGCTTGCCGCGATCGGCCAGGTCGAGTCCGGGCAGGCGCGCGGCGGCCGGGTGACCGCGGACGGCACGACGCTCACGCCGATCCTCGGCCCGCGGCTGGACGGCAATGGGTTCGCCGCCATCGGGGACACCGACGGCGGGGTGTACGACGGGGACGCCGTGTACGACCGTGCTGTCGGCCCGATGCAGTTCATCCCGTCGACCTGGGCCGTCTGGGGCTCCGACGGCAACGGCGACGGACACCGCGATCCGGGCAACGTCTACGACGCGGCGCTCGCTGCGGGGCGCTATCTCTGCGCGGGCGGGCGGGACCTCTCCGAGGCGGCGGACCTGGACCGCGCGATCCTGGGCTACAACCACTCCACTGCGTATCTGCGCACGGTCAGGGCTTGGTTCGCGTACTACCTCGAAGGTCACCGGGTCGTGCCGGACCACGGCTCCGGACCGGCCGTCCACCCCAAGCCGAAGCCGTCCCACACACCTCGGCCGCGGGTGTCCTCCACGGCTCCCGCCCGCCCGGCAGACCATGACGGCGAGCCCAAGTCCTCCCCCACGCCCGCCCCTTCGCCCTCGCCCTCCAAGAGTGCGGACGGCGCCGCGGAGCCTGCAGCGCCGCTGCTTCCGGTCCCGAGTCCCGTCGCCGGGCTGCCCGGCGTCGGTGCGTTGACCAGCAACGGAAAGGACTCGATGCGCGCCTCCCCCTCCACAAGCCCGGATACTGGGCGGTAATCTCCCCCGCGCCGGGCCTTGCGCCTGCCCGGCCGGGGTGAGTGCGAAGGGGCCCTCATGACGATGGATACGAACGCGGCCCACAACCGGTGGCAGCGCGCGTGGAGCCACCGTGAGCAGCTGCTCAAGGTCGCCCGCCGCAGATCCATGAGCCAGGAGGACGCCGAGGACGCCGTGCACGAGGCGATGCTGCGCGCCGCGGAGCACCCCGATCTGGACGACGAACGGCTGGGCGCGTGGCTGACGACAGTGACGATGCGGCTGTGCGTGGACCGGTACCGGCAGGTCAACCGCGAGACCGAGGTGCGCAGCAGCCCCACGCTGCTCACCCCGGTCCCGGTGCCGGTCGAGGAGGCGGTCTGCGACCGGGCAGAGGCAAGGTGGCTGGCGCGCCGGAGCGGTGAGCTGCCCGCCCGCCAGGCCGAGGCCCTGTGGCTGAAGTCCGAGGATCTGGACGTCGGCCAGGTCGCCGTGAAGATGGGGCTGAGCTACCGGACCGTCGAGTCGCTGCTGGCACGGGCCCGCCGGACGCTGCGCAATTCGCTGGCCGCCACGCTGGGTCTTGCGCTGTGGCTGATCGGCCGTGGCCGCCCACGGGGCGGGAACGCGCAGGCGGTGGCGGTGGCTTCGACCGCGGCGACGCTGGCGATCGCGGGCCTGATCCTGCCGTACGCCCACGACGGGGACGGGCCGCACCGATCGCGCCCGGCGATCCCCGCCGTCTCGGAGTCCGCCGATGTGCAGTCGCCGACGGCGGGTGGCGTGACGCCGGCCCCCGGCAGCCGCACGGATGCCGGGCAGGGTGCCGGGCCGGCCGGGACGCAGCGGTACGGCGGCCCGGGGATCACCGTGCCCTCGCTGCCCGCGCTGCCGGAACTGCCGCTGCCCACGCCCGACATTCCGGATGTGTCGACCCTGCCGAAGGTCCCCGTCCCGGACCTCACCGGCGTGCCCGACCTCGCGTCCGCGCCGGACCTTCCCGCCGTACCGGATCTGCCCGCGGCGTCGGGCGTGCCGTCCGCGCCCCTGCCGAAGCAACCGCTCCCCACGGATGTGCCGGAGGCGAAAACGTCGGTGCCGCAGGTGCTCCCGAAGCCCTAGCACACCAGCGTGCATCTCCTGTTCCGCCGTGATTCCGCCCTGATTCCAGGCCCGTAAAAAAATCTTCGCCTCGTTGCGACGGACGGGCCCTCCCTCCCCGTAGAGCAGATGTCGGACCGCTCCACGGCTGAAGGGTGAACCGGATGGGTGTCGAGATCTGTGTGGAAGGGCTGACCAAGTCCTTCGGCCACCAGGTCATCTGGCAGGACGTTTCACTGACGCTGCCCGCCGGGGAAATCTCGGTGATGCTCGGCCCTTCGGGCACGGGCAAATCGGTGTTCCTGAAGACGCTCGTCGGGCTGCTGCGGCCCGAACGCGGGTCGATCCGGATCGCAGGCACGGACATCACCGCCCTGCGCGAGCACGACCTGTACGAGGTGCGGAAGCTGTTCGGCGTGCTGTTCCAGGACGGTGCGCTGTTCGGCTCGATGAATCTGTACGACAACATCGCGTTCCCGCTGCGTGAGCACACCCGCAAGCCGGAGAGCGAGATCAGACGGATCGTGCTCGAGAAGATGGACATGGTCGGACTGATCGGCGCCGAGGAGAAGCTGCCCGGCGAGATATCCGGCGGTATGCGCAAACGAGCCGGTCTCGCGCGCGCCCTGGTACTCGATCCGGAGATCATCCTTTTCGACGAGCCGGACTCGGGGCTCGACCCGGTGCGGGTGGCCTATCTCAACCAGCTGATCGTCGACCTCAACGCGCAGATCGACGCGACCTTTCTGATCGTCACCCACGACATCGCGTCGGCGCGGCAGGTGCCGGACAACATCGGGCTCCTGTTCCGGCGCGAGCTGGTGATGTTCGGCCCCCGGGAGAAGCTGCTGACCAGTGAGGAGCCGGTCGTACGGCAGTTCCTCAACGGGCGGATGCAGGGTCCGATCGGGATGGCCGAGGAGAAGGACGCGGCCCAGGTCGAGCAGGAGCTGGCGCAGCTCGGCGCGGGCGCGGATCCCACGCCGCCGGGCATACCGGATCTGACGCCGCGTCTTCTGCCCACGGCGGGGATCACCCGGCCGCCTCGCTGGGAGGCGATCGCCGAACGGGAGTCGCTGCGGCAGGTGCGAGCCACGGTGCGCGGGAAGGCGGCCGGCGCATGAGCCTGTCCCCCACCGGAGCCCTCAGGCATACGGGCAGCCTGTTCGCGATGGGCCTGGATGTCGTACGGACCCTGCCCAGGCGCCCGTTCCAGATACGCGAGTTCATCCAGCAGGCCTGGTTCATCGCGAGCGTCACGATCCTGCCCACCGCGCTGGTCTCCATCCCCTTCGGGGCGGTCATCGCCCTGCAGATCGGCAGCCTGACCCGGCAGCTCGGCGCCCAGTCGTTCTCGGGCGCGGCTTCGGTGCTCGCGGTACTGCGGGAGGCCTCACCGATCGTGACCGCACTGCTGATCGCGGGGGCAGGAGGCACGGCGATCTGCGCGGACCTCGGGGCGCGCAAGATCCGCGAGGAGATCGACGCGATGCAGGTGCTGGGCATCGACCCGATCCACCGACTGGTCGTGCCGAGAGTGCTGGCCTCGATGGTGGTGGCGGTGCTGCTCAACGGACTGGTGTCGGTCGTCGGTGTGGCCGGCGGCTACTTCTTCAACGTCATCCTGCAGAACGGCACGCCGGGTGCGTATCTCGCCTCCTTCACCACTCTCGCCCAGCTGTCGGATCTGTGGGCGGCCGAGCTGAAGGCCCTGGTGTTCGGCGCCATCGCCGCCATCGTCGCCTCGTACAAGGGCCTGACCGCCAAGGGCGGCCCGAAGGGCGTCGGCGACGCGGTGAACCAGTCGGTGGTGATCACCTTCATGTTGCTCTTCGTGACGAACTTCGTGATGACCGCGGTGTACTTCCAAATCGTTCCGCAGAGGGGCTGACCGTGGCGCTCATCAGTCGATTCGTGGGGCTTCCGCTCCGCTCCCTGGAGGAGCTCGGCACCCAACTGTCCTTCTACGGGCGCTCGCTGGCCTGGACCGGCCGCACCCTGCGCCGCTACAAGAAGGAGATCCTGCGTCTGCTGGCCGAAGTGAGCTTCGGCCGCGGCGCGCTGGCCGTGGTCGGCGGCACGGTCGGCGTCATCGCCTTCCTGTCCTTCTTCACCGGCACCGAGGTCGGCCTGCAGGGGTACGCGGCGCTCAACCAGCTGGGCACCTCCAACTTCGTGGCGTTCCTGTCGGCGTACTTCAACACCCGTGAGATCGCCCCGCTGGTGGCCGGCCTCGCTCTGTCCGCGACGGTCGGGGCCGGGTTCACCGCACAGCTCGGCGCGATGCGGATCAGCGAGGAGACCGATGCCCTCGAAGTGATGGGCGTTCCCTCGCTGCCGTTCCTGGTGACCACCCGGATGATCGCCGGTTTCGTCGCCGTCATCCCGCTGTACGTGATCGGGCTGCTGTCCTCGTACTTCGCCGCACGCACCATCACCACCGGCTACTACGGCCAGTCCGCGGGCACCTACGACCACTATTTCCAGCAGTATCTGCCGCCGGTGGACGTGCTGTGGTCCTTCGGCAAGGTGATCGTCTTCGCCGTCGTGATCATCCTGGTGCACTGCTACTACGGCTACTACGCAAGCGGCGGCCCGGCAGGCGTCGGGGTCGCGGTCGGCCGTGCCGTGCGGACGTCCATCGTCGCCATCAACCTTCTGGACTTCTTCCTCAGTCTGGCGATCTGGGGCGCCAACACGACCGTACGGATTGCGGGGTAGTGCCGATGCGCATTCCAGGACTCGTCCCGACGCGCGGCGCGCGACTGCGGCTGTACGGCCTCGTCTTCATCGCCGTCATCGCGCTCCTGCTGTCGCTGTCCGTCGCCGTCTACCAGCAGGCGTTCACCTCCGTCGTACGGATCACTCTGGAGGCCGACACCCTGGGCAACCAGCTGGATCCACGGGCTGACGTCAAACTGCGCGGGCTGCTGGTCGGCGAGGTGCGAGAGGTGCGGGCCGACGGTGAGAAGGCGACGCTCGACATCGCGCTCAAGCCGGAGCACATCTCCCGTATCCCGGCCGATGTGCAGGCCCGGCTGCTGCCCAAGACGCTGTTCGGCGAGAAGTTCGTCGATCTGATGCCCCCCCGGGGGTCATCGGCCCGGCACATCCGCGCCGGGGACGTCATCACGCAGGACCGCACCAAGGCCGGTATCGAGGTGCAGCAACTGCTGAACGATCTGCTGCCGCTGCTGCGGACCGTGCGGCCGGCGGATCTCAACGCCACGCTCTCCGCGTTCTCCACCGCTCTCGAAGGGCGGGGCGACCGGATCGGCGCCAACCTCACCCGTCTGGAGGGCTATCTGAGCAAGCTCAATCCGCATATGCCGTCCCTCAAGGAAGACATTTCACGGTTCGCCGATGTGGCCGAGGTGTACGGCGACGCGGCGCCCGATCTGATGCGCGTCCTGCGGAACTCCGTCACCACGAGCCGCACCCTCGTCGAGAAGCAGGGCCAACTGGCCTCGGCGCTCACGGCGACGGCCACCACCGCCGGTACCGCCGACGCGTTCCTCGACGAGAACGGCAACCGGCTGATCACTCTCGGCCGCGTCTCCCGCCCCACGCTGGCGCTGTTCGCCCGCTACGCGCCGGAGTACCCCTGTCTCCTCGACGGCCTGGTGCGGCAGGAGGCCGCATCGGAGAAGGCCTTCAGCGGCGGGGAGATGCGCATCACGCTCGAATTCGTCCGCCCACGATCCGCGTACCGACCCGGCGAGGAACCGCGCTATGCAGAGCGCTCAGGACCCGATTGCAGAGGTCTGCCCCACCCCCAAGTGCCCGCACCGGACGTCAAGCTCAATGACGGTACGTCGGGGACGCACTCAGGCGGTGCACTGCCCGGCGGGGCCAATGTGTCCGCCACGGAGGCCGAGCAGCGGGCCATCGGCTCGCTGGTGGCCCCGGTCATGGGAGTTCCCGCCGACCGGGTTCCGGCAGTCGCCACGCTGCTGTTCGGCCCGATGGCACGCGGAACGGCGGTGAGTGTCGCATGAAGGTGAGCCGAGCCACAGACACTGCGGCACCGCTGGTCAAGTTCATTCTCTTCGCCGTGGTGACCGTGCTGGCGACGACGCTGCTCGCGGCGACGATCGTCAATATCTCCTTCGCCCCCGAGCACACGTACCGCGCGGTCTTCAGCGATGTCACCAGCCTGGAGGAGGGCGACGACATCAGGGTGGCCGGCGTGCGGGTCGGTGAGGTCCAGGAGGTGAAGATCAAGGACCGGACGCTGGCCGAGGTGACCTTCAGCGTCACCGACGACCGCCCGCTGCTCACCACCACGGGCGCCGTCATCCGCTACCGGAGCCTGGTGGGGCAGCGGTACATCGCGCTGACGGAAGGTGCCGGCAGCGGTACGCAGTTGAAGCCCGGCGGCCGGATCCCACTGTCCAGGACCCAGCCCGCACTCGATCTCAATGCGCTGCTCGGCGGTTTCAAGCCGCTGTTCGCGGCACTGAGCCCGAAGGACGTCAACCAGCTCGCCACCGAGATCATCAAGACCCTGCAGGGCGAGGGCGGGACGGTCAACAGCCTGCTCGCCCACACGGCGTCGCTGACCACCACACTCGCCGGCCGCGACAAGCTGATCGGGTCCGTGATCGACAACCTCAACGAGGTGCTGAAGACCGTGGACAAGCGCGGCGCCCGCTTCTCCGCCCTGCTCAAGCAGTTGCAGCGGGTGATATCCGGGCTGTCCGCCGACCGCAAGCCCATCGGCGAATCACTGGTGAACATCGGTGCCCTGACCGACGCCACCTCGGGTCTGCTCGAGGACGCCCGTCCGCCGTTGCGGGACGACATCGCCGAGCTGACCGACCTCACCGGAACGCTGAACGACAACGAGAAGACCGTGGAGGGCGTGCTGAAGCGGCTGCCGAGCAAGCTCAACAAGCTGACAGGGACGGCCTCGTACGGCTCCTGGTTCAACTTCTACCTCTGTGACTTCGACGGCCGGATCGTGCTGCCGAAGACCAGGCAGGTCATCACTCCCGAGCTTCACGTCGCCCGGGCGAGGTGCTCATGATTCCCTTCCGTGAGCGCAATCCCGTGGTGATCGGGGCCGTCGGCATCGCCACGCTCGCGCTGCTGGCCGCGGCCGCGTTCAATGCCGACAGCCTCCCGGTGATCGGCAACGGTGACACGTACACCGCGGCCTTCTCCGAAGCGGGCGGGCTCAAGCCCGGCGACGAGGTGAGAATCGCCGGGGTCAAGGTCGGCAAGGTCGACGAGGTCGATCTGGACGGCGACCATGTGAAGGTGACCTTCCGGGTCAAGGGCGACCCGGCATTCGGCACCAGGACCGGAGCGGCCATCCGGATCAAGACGATCCTGGGCGCGAAGTACCTCGCACTGCAGCCGAAGGGGACGGGCCAACTGCGGCCGGGCAGCGAGATCCCGCTGAACCGGACGGTACCGGCGTACGACGTCGTGGCGGCATTCAGCGAGCTGACGACGACCACGGAGAAGGTCGACACAGCCCGGCTGGCGACCGCCCTGGACACCATTTCCACCACCTTCGAGGACTCGCCCTCCGAGGTCCGGGCGTCCATCAAAGGTCTCTCGAAGATCTCCCGGACGGTGGCCTCACGCGACCAGGCCCTGCGTGAACTCCTCGACCACGCCAACGGAGTCACCGGAGTGCTCTCCGACCGCTCCGGCGACCTCGGCGTTCTGATCAAGGACGGCGACAAGCTGTTCAAGGAGATCTCCAGGCGGCGGGCGGTGATCCACTCGCTGCTCAAGAGCTCCGCCGCGCTCGGCATCCAGCTCTCCGGCCTGGTCGCGGACAACCGCAAGGAGATCGGCCCGGCGCTCAAGGGCCTGAATTCGGTGGTCACCATGCTCGAACGCAATCAGGCGAGCCTCGACCGGAGCGTCAAGCTGCTCGCTCCCTATGTGCGTGTCTTCACGAACACCCTCGGCAACGGCCGTTGGTTCGACAGCTACATCCAGAACCTGGTCGCACCCACTCCGGTGGCTCCGCGGACTGGAGGCTCACGATGAACGGCCGCTTCCTGCCGAAGGGGCGCTTCCTGCCGAAGAGGCTCGTGCCGAAGGGGCGTCTCGCGCGCTGCGTGGCGCTCGGCGTCGCGCTGGCACTCGTCGCCGGCACGGCGGTCGTGCTCTGGCCACGATCGTCGCCGGTCCGCGTCACGGCGTACTTCCCGCGCACGGTCGGCATCTATCCCGGCTCGGACGTACGAGTGCTCGGTGTCCGTATCGGCGAGGTCAAGAAGATCACGCCGGAGGGGAAGCGGGTGCGGGTGGAGCTGGAGTACGAGTCCGGGCGCAGGATCCCGGCGGATGCCCAGGCGGCCATCATCAACTCCTCGGTCGTCAGCGATCGTTACGTCCAGCTGCTGCCGGTGTACCGGAAGGGGCCGGCCATGCGCGACGGCGCTGTCATCCCCGAGAGCCGCACGGCCGTGCCGGTCGAACTGGACCGTATCTTCGACAGCCTGCATACGACGGCCGAGGCATTCGGCCCGCGCGGCGCGAACGCGGACGGTTCACTGGCCCGGCTGCTCGGCGTGAGCGCGGACAACCTCCAGGGCCAGGGTCAGCAGCTGAACCAGACGGTCGAGGACCTGTCGCTGGCGGTCACCACACTGTCCGACGGCCGGAAGGACCTGTTCGGCACCATCCGGAATCTGCAGGTGTTCACCGCCGCGCTGGCGTCCGACGACACCAATGTCCGGTCGTTCAACGACAGCCTCGCCAAGGTGGCCGACCAGCTCTCCGGGGAACGCAAGGACCTCGCGGCGGCGCTGCGGAATCTGGGACCGGCGCTCGCGGACGTGGCCGACTTCGTGAAGAAGAACAAGAAGGCGCTGACAGCGGATGTGAAGGGCCTCAGCAAGGTCACCAAGGTGCTGGTCACCCAGCGCGCCGCGCTCGCGGAGCTGATGGAGGTCGCACCCACCGGCCTTTCGAATCTGCAGAACGCCTACAACCCGTCCTCCGGCACCCTGGACACCCGCAACAACCCGGACAACCCGCAGGACCCGGCCGCGCTGCTGTGCTCCCTGCTCAAGACGACCGGAGACGCCGGAGGGAAGAACCCCGACTGCGGAGAACTGACGAAGCTGTTCGACTCCCTGCCGGAACTGCCGTCGGCCAAGCCGGTGTCGGGCGCGGGTTCGGTCGACAGGACGCTCGGCGGAATCCTGGAGGCCCGAGCATGAGGGTACGGCGCAAGACCGTGGTGGCCGCGTGGGCGGCTGTCGGTTCGGTGCTGCTCACCGGCTGCGAGTTCAACGGCCTGTACGACGTCCAACTGCCTGGGGGCGCAGCCGCCGACGGCAACGCCTACCGGGTCACGGTCGAGTTCAGGGACGTCCTCGATCTGGTGCCGCAGTCGGCCGTGAAGGTCAACAACGTCACGGTGGGCAGCGTCGAGAAGGTGGAGCTGGTCGGCTGGCACGCCCGGGTCCGGCTGCGGGTGGCCGACTCGGTGAAGCTGCCCGGGAACGCGATCGCCGAACTGCGGCAGACAAGCATGCTGGGCGAGAAGTACGTGGCGCTGTCCGCCCCAACCGGCACCTCGCCGGCCGGCAGGCTCGCCGACGGCGACCGGATCCCGCTGTCCCGCAGCGGCCGCAACCCGGAGATCGAAGAGGTGCTGTCGGCGCTGTCGGCGCTGCTCAACGGCGGCGGGGTGGCCCAGCTCAAGACCATCACCACGGAATTGAACAAGGCCCTCGATGGCCGGGAGAACCGGGTCAAGTCCCTGCTCACCGAGCTGGACACCTTCCTCGCCGGCCTGGACAGCCAACGCGCGGAGATCATCCGCGCGCTCAAGGGCATCGACCGGCTGGCCGCCCGACTCGGCGGTGAGAAGAAGACGATCGCCCTGGCCGTCGACACCCTGCCGCCCGCCCTGAAAGTGCTGGACGGCCAGCGCCGCAATCTCACCCGGATGCTCACCTCGTTGTCGAAACTCGGAGTGACGGGCACCAAGGTGGTCAATGCCTCGCGGGACGACGTGGTCGCCAACCTGCGGAATCTGCGGCCGATTCTGGAACAGCTGAACAAGGCGGGCAGCGATCTGCCCAACTCCCTGGAACTGCTGACGACGTATCCGTTCCCGCGCAATGTCTCGGACGCCATCAAGGGCGACTACGTCAATCTCAAGATCACCGCCGATCTCGATCTGGCCAGTATCTACGGGAATCTCGCCGACAAGCCCAAGAAGCCGGGCGTCCCGGCGAAGCCCGAACTCCCGAAGGTCCCGGAGATCCCCGGTCTCCCCCTGCCCACCTCACTGCCGGACGCGCCTGGCCTGCCCACGACGCCCCGCGCCCCCTCGGCGCCCTCAGGCTCTTCGGGCGGCGGCGACCCGCTGTGCCCGCCGGTGTGCACCAGCAGCTACGCCGCGTACGGAAGCGGGGACGGCAACCGCTACCCGGCCGGGGTCGATCTCGCCCTCGCCGAGCTCATGCTGAAGGGGATGCAACTGTGATCACACCTACGGTCAAGGCCCAGTTGCTCGCCTTCGCCACCGTCACTGTCGTCGGCGTCTCGTATGTCGGCGCCCAGTACACAGGGCTGGGCGACAGCCTTCTCGACCGTGCCTACACCGTGCGTGCCGACTTCGTCGATTCCGGGGGCGTCTTCCCGGGCGCCGAAGTCACCTATCGCGGGGTGCCGGTGGGCCGCGTCGGCGAACTGCGGCTGACCGGCTCCGGCGGAGTGTCCGTGGCACTGGACATCGAGGACGCATCGCGGATCCCGGCGGACAGCCTGGCCGTCGTGGCGAACCGTTCGGCAGTCGGCGAGCAGTACGTGGATCTGCAGCCGCGCGCCTCCGGCGTCCCCTATCTGCGGGACGGCAGCACCATCGCCCGCCGCGATACGCGGGTACCGCTGCCCACCTCGGATCTGGTCCTCAGCCTGGACCGACTGGTCAACTCGGTGGGCAAGAAGGATCTGCAGATCACCGTCGACGAGCTGGGCAAGGCGTTCGCCGGGACGGGCCCGCACCTGAGCCGGCTCGTGGACTCGGGCAACGAGCTCGTCGAGTCGGCGTCCGGCTCGCTGCCGCAGACGATCGCGCTGATCGAGGACTCGCGGAAAGTCCTCAAGACACAGGCCGATCAAGGCTCGGCCATCAAGTCGTTCTCACGTGACCTGGCCGATCTCACGGGCCAAATGAAGGCGAGTGACGGTGACCTCCGCAGAGTCATCGGCTCCGGCGCCCCCGCCGCACAGGAGGTGAACTCGCTGCTCCAGACCAACCGGCCCCATCTGCCGGTCCTGCTGGGCAATCTGATCAGCGGCGGCCAGATCACGGTGGCCCGGCTGCCCGGCGTCGAGCAGGCCCTGGTCACCTTCCCGCTGGTGGTCGCCGGCAGCTACACCGTGATCCCCGGCGACGGCACCACCCACTTCGGCATGGTCGCGGGCGCCGACGATCCACCGCCGTGCCGACAGGGTTACGGCACGCAGCGGCGCGACCCCTCGGACACCGGCGAGCGGCCCGCGAACACCGGCGCGCGCTGCACGGCTCGCGGCGGCGGCACATCGGTCCGCGGCGCCCAGAACGCCCCCGGCGCCTCGGGACACGGCAGCACCGGCGGAGCGGACCCTGCCGCGTACATCACCCCGTACGACCCGGAGACCGGCACCGCCGTCGGCCCGGACGGAACGCCTGTCGAGATCGGCTCGACGGGCGGCGAACAGAACGTGTTCGGAAAGGACTCGTGGCAATGGCTGCTCGTCGGACCGATGGCATGAGCAAGGGCCCCGTCGCGTACGCGATCCGGCCGATCCGCCGCCTGGGTGCCAGGCTGATGGGCGCCGCGCGCCGCGGCAGGGCGCTGCCCGCGGCTCTCGCCGTGGCGACGGCCGTGACAACGGCCCTGAGCGGCTGGCTGTGCGTCCAGCTGTTCGAGCAGCGGGCGCAGGAGCATCGGAACCAGGACATTCTGGCCGCGGCCCGCCAGTCGGCGCTGAACTTCACCTCGCTCGACTACCGGCACTACACGCGGGACAGCACCAACGTACTGAAGGGTGCCACCGGCGACTTCAAGGAGCAGTTCGCGGCGCAGACCGCGGAGCTGACGAAGCTGGTCGCCGCGAACAAGTCGGTCTCCGAGGGACAGGTGCTCGAAGCGGGCATCACCCGGGCCGACGAACGCAAGGCCCGCGTCCTGGTGGTGGCCGACAGCAAGGTGACCAACACCGCCGCTCCCCAGGGACAGGCCCGCACCTACCGGCTGCAGCTCGATCTCGTCCACGAGGGCGGTCGCTGGCTGACGTCCTCGGTCGAGTTCGTCGGCTGACCGCGCGCCCGAGCACACACCCGTAACACCAGCAGTGAGGAGCAAGACCGTGGCGAACCTGACTGGACGAGGCTCCGGCGTCGCATCCCCCGGCCGCCGCTCGATGGCCGCGGCCGCCCGCGCGGCGGCCAAGCGCACGGAACGGGTCGGGCCCGGACCGGACGCACCGGTCCGCGTGGCGGAGCGCAGTGCCGCAACGAGTACGAGGGCGGGCGCGGCAACGGACCTGGCGGAGCCGGACGGGATACGGCTGGAGGCGCCGGACGACGTGAGCCAGGCGCGGCGGCCGGACGAGCAGCACGCCGGCCCTGTCCTGCACGCCGACGACCCGGTGGCCGACGCGGCACGCCGACGCCGGCGTGTGCTGGGCAGTGCGGCGCTCGCCGTGCTGGTCGTGGCCGGGCTGATCGCGGTCGCGGTGCTCGGCTCGGCGTACCGGGACAGCCGGCAGGCGGATACGGCGCGGGTGCAGGCCCTCGCCGCCGCTCAGAAGGCGGCCCCGGTCGTCCTGTCGTACGACTACCGGCGTCTCGACAAGGACTTCGCCGCGGCACTCGGCCATCTGACCGGTGCCTTCCGCGACGAGTACCGCAGAACGACCACGACGGTGGTCGCGCCGACCGCGACGAAGTACCACGGGGTGGTCAAGGCGACGGTGGCGAAGCCGCAGGGCGGCGGCACCCCCGCGGCCTCGGTGGTGTCGGCCTCGCCGGACAAGGCCGTCGTTCTGCTCTTCGTCAACCAGGTCACCCGGAGCACCCAGGTCACGGGAGACCGCGTCGACCTCAACCGGGTGCGGATGACCCTCACCCGCACCTCGCACGGCTGGAAGGTGAGCGCCGTCGACGCGCTGTAGCCCGGTACGGCTGCGCGCGGGACCGCGTGCCGCCGTACACCCTGTGCGCGCCCGCCCGGACACTCCTGAGTGCCTCCTGAGCGGGGACGACAGAAGCCTGGAGAAGTGCTTCTGTCGTCCCCGCTCGGGGGGCACTTTTTCGTGTCCGCTCTTGACAGTCCTCCCCCGCTCCAGGCAGTCTTCCATCAAGCAGAAATTAACTTCCGCAATACGGAAGGAGCGCAAGCCCCTCATGGCCCCTCTTTTTCGGGACAAGCGCGGCGCGGACCAGCGCTTCGATGTGAACCTCTCGATCCTCTTCACGGAACTCCCGCTCCTGGAGCGCCCCGCGGCCGCGGCCGCGGCGGGCTTCACGGCGGTCGAGCTGTGGTGGCCCTGGATCGAGACCCCGACCCCGCCGCAGGCCGAGCTCGACGCCCTCAAGAAGGCGCTCGACAACGCCGGCACCCAGCTGGTGGGACTGAACTTCTACGCCGGGCAGCTGCCGGGCCCCGACCGCGGCGCGCTCTCCGTGCCCGGCGACGAGTCAGACCGCTTCCGCGCCAATATCGAGGTGGCCGCGGACTTCGCCGCCTCGGTGGGCTGCAAGGCGCTCAACGCGCTGTACGGAAACCGCGTCGAGGGCGTCGACCCGCAGGTGCAGGACACCCTCGCCCTGGAGAATCTGGTCCTGGCGGCCCGCGCGGCCGACCGGGTCGGGGCGATCCTGCTGGTCGAGACGCTCAACAAGCCGGAGTCCCCGCTCTACCCGCTGGTGAGCGCCCCGGCCGCGATCGAGGTCGTCGACAAGGTGAACGCGGCGACGGGACTCGGCAACGCCAAGTTCCTGCTGGACATCTACCACCTGTCGATGAACGGCGAGGACGTCAGCCAGGTCATCGCGGCCTACGCCGACAGGACCGGCCACGTACAGATCGCGGACAACCCGGGCCGTGGCGCGCCGGGCACCGGCTCGCTGCCGCTGGAGCAGCTCCTCGACGAGCTGACAAAGGCCGGTTACGACGGCTGGGTCGGCCTGGAGTACAAGGCCGGCGACCGCCCGAGCGCCGAGTCCTTCGCCTGGCTGCCGGCCGAGGCCCGCGCCGCCAACTGACGTGACGTACAAAAGTTTTGAGAGAGGCACCCTCATGAGCACCCCCGCAGCTTCTTCCCACCCGGCCCGACCGGCGATTGCCTGGATCGGTCTCGGCATCATGGGCTCGCCCATGTCCGAGAACCTGCTGAAGGCGGGTTACGACGTCACCGGTTTCACGCTGGAGCAGGACAAGCTGGACCGTCTTGCCGCGGCGGGCGGCACCGCCGCCGGCTCGATCGCCGAGGCCGTGAAGGACGCCGACGTCGTCATCACGATGGTGCCCGCATCCCCGCACGTCGAGGCCATCGCGTACGGCCCCGACGGCATCCTGGAGAACGCCAAGCAGGGCGCCCTGCTGATCGACATGTCCTCGATCACCCCGCAGACCTCGGTCGACCTGGGCAAGGCCGGTGCCGAGAAGGGCATCCGCGTGCTTGACGCCCCGGTCTCCGGCGGCGAGGCCGGCGCGATCGAGGCCGTACTGTCGATCATGGTCGGCGGCGAGCAGGCCGACTTCGATACCGCGCTGCCGATCCTCGAGGCTCTCGGCAAGACCATCGTGCTGTGCGGTCCGCACGGCTCCGGTCAGACGGTGAAGGCCGCCAACCAGCTGATCGTCGCGGTCAACATCCAGGCCTGCGCCGAGGCCGTCGTCTTCCTCGAGAAGTCCGGCGTGAACCTCCAGGCCGCCCTGGACGTCCTGGGCGGCGGTCTGGCCGGTTCCACGGTCCTGACCCGCAAGAAGGACAACTTCCTGAACCGGGACTTCAAGCCCGGCTTCCGGATCGACCTGCACCACAAGGACATGGGCATCGTCACCGACGCCGCCCGCAACGTCGGTGCCGCGCTGCCCGTCGGTGCGGTCGTCGCCCAACTGGTCGCCTCCCTGCGCGCGCAGGGCGACGGCGGCCTGGACCACTCCGCCCTGCTGCGCTCCGTCGAGCGCCTCTCCGGTCAGCAGGTCTGAGTGACCGAGGCTCATCGCCTCACCCCCTGATCTCCGGGCCGCGGCAGCGCTGACACCTGTCCTGTCGCGCCCAGGCGCTGCCGCTGCCCGGGAACCACAACTTCAATTTCAACAAACTGTTGACGTTACATTCTCCGCGAATCTACGCTCCAGGGGCCGTCAGCAGCTCCAGCCCGGAAGGTCAATCCCGCCACCATGACGCAGCGTGTGCTTACGACCGAGTCAGGCGCCCCGGTCGCCGACAACCAGAACTCCGCCACCGCCGGCGTCGGTGGCCCGATCCTTCTCCAGGACCAGCACCTGCTGGAGAAGCTCGCCCGCTTCAACCGGGAGCGCATCCCGGAGCGCGTCGTGCACGCCCGCGGCAGCGGCGCGTACGGCTACTTCGAGGTGACCGACGATGTCACCGGCTTCACCAAGGCCGACTTCCTCGGCAAGGTCGGCAAGCGCACGGAGACGTTCATCCGCTTCTCCACCGTCGCCGACTCGCTCGGCGGCGCGGACGCGGTCCGTGACCCGCGCGGCTTCGCGCTGAAGTTCTACACCGAAGAGGGCAACTACGACCTCGTCGGCAACAACACCCCGGTGTTCTTCATCAAGGACCCGATCAAGTTCCCCGACTTCATCCACTCCCAGAAGCGCGACCCCTTCACGGGCAAGCAGGAGCCGGACAACGTCTGGGACTTCTGGGCGTACGCCCCCGAGGCGACGCACCAGGTGACCTGGCTGATGGGCGACCGCGGCATCCCCGCCTCGTACCGCCACATGAACGGCTACGGCTCGCACACCTACCAGTGGACGAACGCCGCCGGCGAGGCCTTCTTCGTCAAGTACCACTTCAAGACGAACCAGGGCGTCCGCTCCCTGTCGAGCGAGCAGGCCGCCGAGCTCGCGGGCAAGGACGCCAACAGCCACCAGACGGACCTGCTGCAGGCCATCGAGCGCGGTGTGAACCCGTCCTGGACCCTGTACGTCCAGGTGATGCCGGCCGCCGAGGCCGCGGACTACCGCTTCAACCCGTTCGACCTCACCAAGGTGTGGCCGCACAGCGACTACCCGCTGCAGCGCGTCGGCCGTCTGGTCCTGGACCGGAACCCCGACAATGTCTTCGCCGAGGTCGAGCAGGCCGCGTTCTCGCCGAACAACTTCGTTCCGGGTATCGGTCCTTCGCCGGACAAGATGCTCCAGGGCCGGCTGTTCGCCTACGCGGACGCGCACCGCTACCGCCTGGGCGTCAACCACACCCAGCTCGCGGTGAACGCGCCGAGGGCGACGGTTGCCGAGAACTACGGCCGCGACGGCCTGATGGCGACCCGCAACGGCCGCCGCACCGACAAGAACTACGAGCCCAACTCGTACGCCGGTCCCGCACAGACGGACGCCGCGCTGTCGGCTCCGCTCGCGGTCCAGGGCTGGACCGGCACCCACGCGGCGCCGGCCCACGTCAAGGACGACGACTTCTTCCAGGCGGGCGAGCTCTACCGCCTGATGTCGAGCGAGGAGAAGTCCCGTCTGATCGCCAACATCGCCGGCGGTCTCTCGCAGGTCACCCGCGACGACGTGATCGAGAAGAACCTCGCCCACTTCCACGCCGCCGACGCCGACTACGGCAAGCGCGTCGAGGAAGCGGTCCGCGCCCTGCGCGAGGACTAACAGCAAAGCTGCGCCCGGGATCTGACAGAAAGCCAGATATCCGGGCGCCGAGCCCGCACCGCAAGATCCGGATGAGGGGTGGTCATGCGGAGCGGGTGGAGGCGAGGACCGCAGCGGCAGGTGATGCCAGTGCGGTGGTGAAGGTCTCCAGGTCCCCTTTCTGACCTGAAGGAAGGGGAGCCCGGGGAGCAATCACCGCCGCTGCGGTCCCAGCCCGCCCCACAGTCTCCGCCCGGCGGCGCGAACGTCCTGTCGCGCCAGCCTCGTGCCGTCGGGCGGTAACAACTTCACAGCCTGAGCGCCGAGTACGGACAGCCCCGTACTCGGCGCCCTCCTTTGCCCCGGCGGCCTCACACGGCCAGCGCCCGGCGGCCCAGGCCGGTGACGGCGAGGGCGATCAGACCCGCGGCGAAGGCGAAGAGGAAGCCGGCCGCCGAGCCGTACGCATCGACCAAGTGGCCCGCCAGGGGCGCGCCCAGGGCCGTGCCCGCCGACGCCGCGGTGCTCAGCCAGGTCATGCCCTCCGTGCGGGAGTTCCGCTACGAACGCGAACCGGTGGGCGCGCTGCAGGGCCTGGCCGCGGACCGGGTGGTCGCGATCGGTACCGTCAGCAAGTCTCTGGCGCCCGCGATACGGCTCGGCTGGGGTCTCTGCCCGCCGGCACTGGCCGTCGCGGTCGCCGAGCTGAAGCGGCGCCACGACCGCGGCTGCCCCGAACTCGACCAGCTCGCGCTGGCCGCGCTCATCGAATCGGGCCGCTACGACCGGCATTTGCGCCGGATGCGCACGGTCTACGCGCAGCGGCGTGCCGCGCTCGTCGAATCACTCACCGAGCACGCGCCCGAGGTCCGGCTGACGGGTCTCGCGGCCGGCTTCCATGCCGTGGCCCATCTGCCGCGAGGCGCCGACGAGCAGTCGGTGATCACCGCGGCCGGGGCACGCTCGGTGGGCCTGTACGGCATGAGCCCGCACCGCTCGTCGGGCGCGACGGACCCGGCCCAACTCGTCCTGGGCTTCGGCAATCTCGGCGAGCGCGCCGTCCGCGCGGGTATCGAGGCCATCGGCGGCCTTCTGCGCGGAGACGGCGCGGGCAATGAGGCGGACAACGAAGCGGCCTCCGTCCGGAGTGACTCCGGGACGGAGGCCGTTCGTGACTGCGGCATTCCACACCGCGGCATTCGACACCGCGGCATTCCACACGGCGGCATCGGACGCCGCGGGGTGAGCGTCAGACCTTGAGCGGCTTGATCGAGGTCGGGGCGTGACCCGGCTCGGTGGCGAGCTCTTCCCACTCGTTCACGCCGTCGATCTGGACACCCATCGAGATGTTGGTGACCCGCTCCAGGATCGCCTCGACCACGACCGGGACGCGGAACTCCGCGGCCAGCTTCTTGGCCTCCTCGAAGGCCGGCAGCAGTTGGCCGGGCTCGGTGACGCGGATCGCCTTGCAGCCCAGGCCCTCGACGACCTTGACGTGGTCGACGCCGTAGACGCCCAGTTCCGGGGAGTTGATGTTCTCGAACTCCAGGTTGACCTGGAAGTTGATGTCGAGATTGCGCTGTGCCTGGCGGATCAGGCCCAGGTACGCGTTGTTCACCAGGACATGGACGTACGGGATCCTGTGCTGCGCGCCGACCGCCAGCTCCTCGAGCATGAACTGGAAGTCGTAGTCGCCCGAGAGCGCGACGACCGGAGTCTCCGGGTCGGCGGTGGCGACACCGAGCGCGGCCGGGATGGTCCAGCCGAGCGGGCCCGCCTGGCCGCAGTTGATCCAGTGGCGCGGCCTGTAGACGTGCAGCATCTGCGCACCGGCGATCTGGGAGAGGCCGATGGTGGTGACGTAGCGCGTCTCCGGACCGAAGGCCTTGTTCATCTCCTCGTACACGCGCTGCGGCTTCATCGGCACGTTGTCGAAGTGCGTACGGCGCTGCAGCGTGGCCTTGCGCTCCTGCGCGGAGGCGGCCCACTCGGCGCGCTCCGGCAGCCGGCCGGCGGCCTTGAGCTCCTTCGCCACCTCGATGAAGAGCTCCAGCGCTGCCTTGGCGTCGGAGGCGATGCCGTACTCCGGGGCGAAGATCTTGCCGATCTGGGTGGGCTCGATGTCGACGTGGACGAACGTGCGGCCCTTGGTGTAGACGTCCAGGCCGCCGGTGTGGCGATTGGCCCAGCGATTGCCGATGCCGAGGACGAAGTCCGACTCGAGGAAGGTCGCGTTGCCGTAGCGGTGCGAGGTCTGCAGACCGACCATGCCGGCGTTCAACTCGTGGTCGTCGGCGATGATGCCCCAGCCCATCAGGGTCGGGACGACCGGGATGCCGGTCAGCTCCGCGAACTCGACCAGCAGCTCGGAGGCGTCGGCGTTGATGATGCCGCCGCCGGCGACGATCAGCGGGCGCTCGGACGCGTTGAGCAGCTTGATGGCCTTCTCGGCCTGGGCGCGGGTCGCGGACGGCTTGTAGACCGGCAGCGGCTCGTACGTCTCCGGGTCGAACTCGATCTCGGTCAGCTGAACGTCGATCGGCAGGTCGATGAGGACCGGTCCGGGCCGTCCTGACCGCATCAGGTGGAAGGCCTGCTGGAAGACGCCGGGGACCTGCGCGGCCTCCAGGACCGTGGTCGCCGCCTTGGTGACGGGCTTGGCGATCGAGGCGATGTCGACGGCCTGGAAGTCCTCCTTGTGGATCACCGCGGTCGGCGCCTGGCCGGTGATGCAGAGGATCGGGATCGAGTCGCCGATGGCCGAGTAGAGGCCGGTGATCATGTCGGTGCCGGCCGGACCCGACGTACCGATGCAGACACCGATGTTGCCGGGGTTGGCGCGGGTGTAGCCCTCCGCCATGTGGGAGGCGCCCTCGACATGGCGGGCGAGCGTGTGGTCGATGCCCCCGCCGGCCTGCAGTGCCTTGTAGAAGGGGTTGATCGCCGCGCCCGGCACACCGAACGCGTTCGTGACGCCTTCGCGCTTGAGGATCTCAACTGCCGCTCGGGCAGCGGTCATACGAGGCATGGGTGCTCCTGCTTCGGCCAGGCGGAGTCGGGCTCTTTCACGTCACTCGAGAGCATCGATTCCATAATGCGGAAGTTTAGTTCTGCTATACGGAAGTAATGTAGGACGCCTACGGAGGGACGTCAAGGGATGCCCGAAGTCGCTCCCCAAGGCCTCGCGCTTGGTAGACGATGGACCGGAGCACCTGGGGAAGGGGGACCGCGATGGCCGAGACCGTGCCGGTGCGCTGTCCGGCCTGCCGCCGCGACCACCTGTACGCGCCGACGCTCTATCCCTGCGCGTGCGGTGCCCCGCTCGCACCGCCGCTGCTGCGCGGCGCTCCCCCGGAACGGATCACCCACCGCACCTGGACGGACGACTGGGTGACGGTCCGCTGCCAGGAGTGCGGGCGCCAGGACCAGTGGCCGCAGCCGGAGCTCGGCTGCCCCTGCGGCATGGTGCTGCGTATCCCGGTCCGCCCGGTGAGCGCCCCGCTCCCTGCGTCACCGGCCGCCACGTCGGCCGCCCCGCTCATGCGCCCGGCGCCCATGCCGTTCCCCCGTACGGTCACCGCGCCGCGCCCCACCTTCCGCCCGGTCACCATCCGCACGGCGCGCGACGCGGTGACCGCGGCGGCGCTCTATCTGAAGTGGCTGGGATTCCGCGATGTCGTCCAGCCGGAGGTCAGGCCCTCGTCCGGAATAGATCTGCGCGGTCCCGGCCTGGTCGCCCAGGTCGACCCGTCAACCCACCCCGCCACTCTGCGCGATGTCGAATGCCTCTGGCTGAACGGGCTGAGCATCTCGGCCGCGAGCGTCTTCTTCTCCCTCGCGGGGTACGCGGAGGACGCCAGGTCCCGCGCCGACCACCTCGGCATCCCGCTCTTCGTCATGGACCTCACGGGCAGCCCTCAGCCGGTCAACGCCCCGGCGGACGAATTGATCTCCACCGGCGTATAACGGCATGGAATGTCGGTCGCGCTGTACGGGGATCCGGCCCCGCTCCGGTACGCACCGCACTTCGCCCGGAACGGCGCACTGCTCGGGCGCGGCAGCAACGATCCCGGCTTCTCCGTGCACCACAACCCGACAGGCGACGGAGCGAGCTGCGGGGCTTGAAACCGCTGGGTCATACTCCCCGTATGCGTATCCGACCGGCCGCACTTGCCGAACTCCCCCTGCTCCAGGACATCGAGAGGGCTGCCGGAGAGCCCTTCCGCGGCCTCGGCATGGCGGCGATCGCCGACGACGAGCCCCCGGCTCTCGATCTCCTGGACCGCTACCGGCGGCGGGGCCGCGCCTGGGTGTCGGCCGACGGATCGGGCCGCCCGCTCGCGTATCTGATCTCCGACGAGGTCGACGGCGCGGCCCATATCGAGCAGGTGTCGGTCCATCCGGACGCCGCCCGTCGCGGGCTGGGCAGCGCCCTGATCGACCACCTCGCGGCGTGCGCCGTCGCCGACGGGCTGACGGCGCTGACGCTGACGACGTTCACCGAGGTGCCGTGGAACGCGCCGTACTACACCCGCCTGGGCTTCCGCACGCTCGACGAGGACGAACTCACCGAAGGACTGCGGGAGATCAGACGTGCGGAGGCCCGGCACGGCCTGGACCACTGGCCCCGGGTGTGCATGCGCCGGGAACTGGGCGCTAGCTCTCCTCAGGGCCGTACCGCCGGCGCAGCTCCACCTTTCTGACCTTGCCGCTCACCGTCATCGGGAAGTCCGCGAGGACCTCCAGCCTGCGGGGAATCTTGTAGTGCGCGAGCTGTTCGCGGCAGTACTCGGCGAGGTCCTCCAGCGTCGGCGGGTCCGCCGGATCGCGCGGGATCACACAGGCCAGGATCTCCTCGCCGTACTTCTCGTCGGGGACACCGACGACCTGGACGTCCGCGATCTTGGGGTGGCCGTACAGGAACTCCTCGATCTCGCGCGGATAGACGTTCTCTCCGCCCCTGATGATCATGTCCTTGATCCGGCCGACGATCTGGAGACAGCCGTCCTCGCGCATCACCGCCAGGTCGCCGGTGTGCATCCAGCGGCCCGCGTCGACCGCCTCCGCGGTCTTCTCCGGCTCGTTCCAGTAGCCAAGCATCACGCTGTAGCCACGGGTGCACAGCTCGCCCGCCGCCCCGCGCGGCAGGGTCACGCCGCCGGCCGGGTCGACGACCTTGACCTCGACATGGGGCAGGACACGGCCGACGGTGCCGGTGCGGCGTTCCAGGTCGTCGTCGCGACGGGTCTGGGTGGAGACCGGGGAGGTCTCCGTCATGCCGTAGCAGATCGACACCTCCGCCATGTTCATCTCGGCGACGACCCGTTTCATCACCTCCACCGGGCAGGGCGAGCCCGCCATGATGCCGGTGCGCAGCGAGGAGAGGTCGTACGTCGCGAAGTCGGGAAGGTTCAGCTCGGCGATGAACATCGTCGGGACGCCGTAGAGCGAGGTACAGCGTTCCTCGGCGACCGCGCGGAGCGTGGCGGCCGGATCGAAGGACGGCGCCGGGATGACCATGCACGCGCCGTGCGAGGTGGCCGCGAGGTTGCCCATGACCATGCCGAAGCAGTGGTAGAAGGGCACGGGAATGCAGATCCGGTCCTGCTCGGTGTAGCCGACCGACTCCCCCACGAAGTAACCGTTGTTGAGGATGTTGTGGTGGGAGAGCGTGGCGCCCTTCGGGAAGCCGGTGGTGCCGGAGGTGTACTGGATGTTGATCGCGTCGTCGCAGGACAACTGGACCTCGCGGGCCGCCAGTTGCTCGTCGGTGACCGTGCCGGCCGCGTCCAGGAGCACATCCCAGGAGCCGTCCTCGATGTAGTGGACGGCCCGCAGCTCGGGGCAGCTGGGGCGCACCTGCTCCACCAGTGCCCGGTAGTCGCTGGTCTTGTGCCGCTGCGAGGCGAACAGCACCGAGATCCCGGCCTGTTTCAGCACGTACTCGAGCTCGTGCGCCCGGTACGCCGGATTGATGTTCACCATGATGGCGCCGATCCGGGCGGTGGCGTACTGCACGAGCACCCACTCGGCACAGTTGACCGCCCAGATCCCGACCCGGTCGCCCTTGGCGACCCCGGTCCCGAGCAGCCCGCGCGCCAGCTGGTCCACCGCCGAGCCGAATTCGGCATACGTCCAGCGGGTGCCCGCGGGTACGTCAACAAGCGCCTCGCGGTCGGGGTACGCGTCGATCGTCCGGTCGAGGTTCTGGCCGATGGTGTCACCGAGCAGCGCCGTCGTGCCGGTGCCGTGCGCGTACGAGAGTGCCGTCGTCGCAGGTGCCGTCATCGCAGGTCCCCCTCGTCGTACTCGACGGCCGAGCCCTCGGCCGTACGCTCGCGCAGCTCGATCCGGCGGATCTTCCCGGACACCGTCTTCGGCAGCTCGGCGAACTCCAGGCGGCGGATGCGCTTGTACGGGGCGAGGACGGCGCGCGAGTGCTCGAAGAGCAGCTTCGCCGTGTCCGGCCCCGGCTCCCAGCCCTCCGCCAGCACGATGAACGCCTTGGGCACGGCGAGCCGCACCGGGTCCGGGGCCGGTACGACCGCCGCCTCCGCCACCGCCTCGTGCTCCAGGAGCGCGCTCTCCAGCTCGAACGGCGAGATCTTGTAGTCGGAGGCCTTGAAGACGTCGTCGGAGCGCCCGATGTAGGTGATGTATCCGTCGGCGTCCCGCGCGCCGATGTCACCGGTGCGGTAGAAGCCGCCCGCCATCGCCTCGGCCGTACGCTCCGGGTCGCCGTGGTATCCGGTCATCAGACCGACCGGACTGCCGGACAGGTCGAGCGAGATCTCGCCCTCCGTCGCGCCCGGCCGGCCCGTCACCGGGTCGAGCAGCTCCACCTTGAAGCCGGGACAGGGGCGGCCCATCGAGCCGGCCTTGAGCAACTGGCCCGGAGAGTTGGCGACTTGGACGGCGGTCTCGGTCTGGCCGAAGCCGTCCCTGATCACCACGCCCCACTCCCGGCGGACCGTCTCGATGACCTCCGGGTTGAGTGGTTCGCCCGCCGCGACGACCTCGCGCGGCGGCGTGTGCAGCCCGCTCAGATCGGACTGGATCAGCATCCGCCAGACGGTCGGCGGGGCGCAGAAGCTGGTGACGCCCGCCCGGTCCATCTCGGACATCAGCCGACCGGCGTCGAAGCGTGTGTAGTTGAGGATGAAGACGGTCGCCTCGGCGTTCCAGGGCGCGAAGAGGTTCGACCAGGCGTGCTTGGCCCAGCCGGGCGAGGAGATGTTGAGGTGGACGTCGCCGGGCCTGAGGCCGATCCAGTACATGGTCGACAGGTGGCCGACGGGGTACGAGACATGGGTGTGCTCGACCAGTTTGGGGCGGGCCGTGGTGCCCGAGGTGAAGTAGAGCATCAGCGGGTCGTCCGCATGCGTGACGCCGTCGGGCTCGAAGTCGCCGCGGCCCGGCACGGAGAACGCCTGGTGGAAGTCGAGCCAGCCCGGCACACCGGCCGCGCCCCGGTCCGCCACCGCGATCCGGGTGTAATCGCCCGGCACCTCGGCGAACTTGGCGGTGTCCGCCTCGCGCACGACGACATGCCGTGCGCGTCCACGTTCGATCCGGTCCCGCAGGTCCACCGGGCCGAGCAGCGGGGTCGCGGGAATGACGACCGCCCGCAGCTTCATCGCGGCCAGCGCGGTCATCCACAGTTCCTGCTGGTTGCCGAGCATCACGAGGATCCGGTCGCCGGCCTCTACGCCCTGCGCCCGCAGCCAGTTGGCGACCTGGTCCGAGCGCACGGACATCTCGCCGAACGAGACCTTGACCTCGCTGCCGTCCTCCTCGACGATGTGCAGCGCGGTCCTGCCGTTGCCGGTGGCGATCTCGTCGAACCAGTCGAGTGCCCAGTTGAAGCGCTCGAGCCGCGGCCAGGCGAAGCCTTCGTACGCCGTTGCGTAGTCATCCCTGTGCTGCAGCAGGAAGTCCCGGGCGGCCCGGAACTTCTCCGTCGCGCTGCCAGACGTCATGTGTCCTCCTCATTGCGGGACCGGCTACCGACATCGTGTAATCAGTGACCCATGTCTCACTACCCCCGTACGGGGGTGACCCCTCCCAGAGAGAAGAGCAGGTGTCCGAGTCGGCCGATGCTGTGGAGATGCGAGCGGCGCTGCAGCGGCTGCGCCGCTCGACCGGGCTGCCGGTCGCCTTCGGCGGACTGCTGCCCAATGCCCGACAGCTGCGGATCGCCGAACTGAGCGGCACGGCGACGGGAGCGTTGCGCGGTCTCGCGATCAGCGCGGGCAACGGCCTCGGGGGGAAGTCCATCGCGCTGTCACGGCCGTGCGCGGTGAGCGACTACCCCTCGGCACGGCACATCAGCCATGAGTACGACGCGGCGGTGGCGACGGAGGGGCTGCGCTCGGTGCTGGCGGTGCCCGTCGTCGTGCGGCGCAAGGTGCGGGGTGTGCTGTACGGCGCGCTCCGTGAGCCGATGGCGCTGGGCGAGCGGACCTTCGACGCGGCGGTCGCGGCGGCACGCGATGTGGAGCAGGCCCTGGTCGTACGGGACGAGGTGCAGCGGCTGCTGGCCGCGGCCCGGGAGCCGGTGGCCGGCCCCGGGGCGTGGGAGGAGGTCCGCGAGGTCCACGGGGAACTGCGCGCGCTGGCACCGCGGATAGGCGACCAGGCACTGCGGGAGACGCTCCTGGCGGTCTGCCGCCGGCTGGCGGCCGCGGCGGGCGGCCCGCCGGGCGAGCAGACCGTCGCGCTGGCGCCGCGCGAGCTGGATGTGCTCGCCTGTGTCGCGGCGGGCTCGACGAACGCGGCAGCGGCGGAGCGTCTTGGCCTGAAGCCGGAGACGGTGAAGGGGTATCTGCGGGCCGCGATGCGGAAGCTGGGGGCGCACACCCGGCTCGAGGCGGTGGTGGCGGCGCGCCGCGCGGGCCTGCTGCCGTAGCTGGGGGCAGGCCGCCGGACGACCAAGCCCCACCGCGGATCAAGGCCCGGACAACCAATCCCCGCCGGCGATTGAGGCGCGGACAACCGCCGCAACCCAGCGGGCCGACCCTTGCGCAAGGAGCGCGTCAAATACCGGTCGCCCAGCGTCAGCGGCACGTCAGGGGCCCGCTGACCCGCCTCTGTACGGGCATAGCTTCAGGTGGTCAGGAAAGCGATCGACTCCCCTGCGGAGGACACCATGAAGACCCTCACCCGCGAGGAAGCGGACCCTGCGGAACCCGACGAACCTTGCCCGGCAGGGCCGCTGTACGTGCCGGTTCGACTCGGCTCTGCCGGAGGATGCCAGGTGCGCTTCATGCGCACACCGCTCGGTGTACGCACAGCCATCGGCTTCACCGGCCGGGACCGGCTCGTCGCCGTGCTCGGTGAACGACAGCAGTGGATCAGGATCGCCGAGCCCGCGCTGAGTGCGCTCGCCGAACCGCTCGGGGTCACCACCGTGACGGTGGACCCCCGGCTCACCGCGCCCGCCGCTGCCAGGGCCGCACCCGCTCCCGCTCCCGTACCGCAGTGCGCGCGTCGCGAGGTCTCCCCGGTGCACGCCCTTTACGACTGACGCCCTGCCGGCGTACACCACGTCCGTCGGGCAGACCGTCCGGCGCGTACCCCGTGTCGATGGCATCGGACTACAACATGACGGGCCGGGGGCTACTCGCTGAAGGTCCCGAATCGGATGTCGTGACCGGTGGCCGAGGTCATCGTGGTGAGCATCCGCTCCCCCTCCTCGGCCAGCGCGTCGCACTGCGCTCGGGTCAGCTTTCCGAAGGCCTGCACGGTCAGGGTCGCGCGCTCCTTGGTCTCGGCCAGCCGCCAGATGCCGGCCAGGTAGCCGTCGACGAGGAAGGTGCAGTAGGCCATGTTGCCCTTCCAGGTGCGCGCCTTGTACTCCTCGGCCACCACCCGGCTGCGGTCGGCGTGCGAGAGCAGCAGATTGTCGAACTCGGGGAGGAAGCGGGGCGGCGCGGGGGTGTCGGCGTCGGGGCGGGGCGCGTCGGGGAGGTCGAAGAGCTCGACGCCCTTCTCGTCCTGGAAGACGGCCAGCTGCGGCCGGAGCCGCTCGAAGACCTCCCGCATCCGGGTCAGTCCGGACCACATCTGCATGTCCTTCACCGATGCGGGCCCGAAGGCGGCGAGATAGCGGAGCACGGTGCCGTCGGGCGCGGGCACCGGACCGGTCGCCCTGCCGAACCAGTGCTCGGCGGTGGTCAACGTGACCTGGCCGCTTCTGCCCCACAGCCCACGCGGGGTGACCTGCACCAGCGGCAGTACACAGCGGGCGGCGACGGAGAGTGCGAACGGATCGGCGTCCGGCCACTCCTTCAGCAGAGCCTCGCGCAGCTCCTTCATGGTCCGCGGCTGCTCCTCGACCAGCTCGCGGGCGAGGGCGCCGAGCCGGTCCAGGTCGACCCCGGCCAGACCCTTGCGGAACTGCGTGAGCTCCCGATCGCGCGCCGCCTGGACCAGGGGCCGCAGCGTGAGGCAGTCGTCGGCGGAGTGCGTGTGAATGGTGGAGCGCATGGTGACCAGGCGGGCGACGTCGCGGGAAGCCATCAGCGCGGAGAGCTCCTCGGGGTCGAAGCCGTCCAGGCGGGCGGCGAGCGCGTAGTACGGGGGCTTCACGTTCTGCGCCTGGAGGCCCACGAGGTGCTCGACGGCGCCCTTGACGGACATCGCGGACTTGGGGGCGCGGCGCAGCAGGAGCTGACGGTCCAGGGTGGCGCGGTTCAGCGCGCGGTTGCCGAGTACGGGGTTCGTCGTCTTCGAGGCCATGCGCCACACGCTACCCAGGCTTGCGGACAACTTCTGTCCGCAATGGTGGTACGCCTGGGCCGCCACCCCGTCATGCCAGGGCAATTCGGCCCGGATATCCTGCTCCGAGGCCATACCGGCGCAAGCCGCAGACGTTCGAGGTGGGAGGTGAGACCGCGATGCCACGCTCCTCGAAGAGGCACCAATGGCGCCGCCGCCCACTGCCGCCCGCGAGCCCGCCGCCACAAGCCCCCGCGGCCGCCGAGCCGCCCGCTCTCTCCCCCGTACACAAGGACCAGGGCAGCATCGTCCAGGCCGCGCTCTACCGCGACGGACGCCGCGTCTCGACGCCGGACTCGCTCGCCGAGACCTTCCGTCAGCTGCGTGAGTACCCGGACGGCATGGCATGGATCGGGCTGCACCGCCCGTCCGAGGCCGAACTCCTCTCGCTGGCCGCGGAGTTCGACCTCCATGAACTCGCCGTCGAGGACGCTCTTGAGGCCCACCAGCGCCCGAAGCTGGAGCGGTACGGCGACACCTTGTTCGTGGTGCTGCGCGCCGCCCGCTATCTCGACGCCCAGGAGGAGGTCGACTTCGGCGAGCTGCATGCCTTCGTCGGCAAGGACTTCCTGATCACGGTCCGCCACGGAGCAGCCCCGGACCTGTCGGCCGTACGCAACCGGATGGAGAAGACTCCCGAACTTCTCGCGCTCGGCCCGGAGGCGGTGCTGTACGCGATCCTCGACGCGGTCGTCGACGGCTACGCCCCGGTCGTCGCGGGCGTGCAGAACGACATCGACGAGATCGAGACCGAGGTGTTCGGCGGCGACCCGGCGGTGTCCCGCCGTATCTACGAACTCTCCCGCGAAATGGTCGAGTTCCAGCGGGCCACCCGCCCCCTGGTCGGCATGCTCCACGGCCTGATGGCGGGCTTCGCCAAGTACGGCACGGACGAGGAGCTCCAGCGCTATCTGCGCGACGTCGCCGACCATGTCACGCACACCAGCGAGCGCGTGGACGGCTTCCGGCAGGCGCTGGCGGACATCCTCACGGTCAACGCGACGCTGGTGACGCAGCAGCAGAACGCGGAGATGCGGGCGCTGGCGGAGGCCGGCTTCGAGCAGAACGAGGAGATCAAGAAGATCTCCTCGTGGGCCGCCATTCTGTTTGCACCCACGCTCGTGGGAACTATTTACGGCATGAACTTCGAGACGATGCCGGAATTGAAGTGGGCTGCGGGGTATCCCTTCGCGATCCTACTGATGGCGGTAGTTTGCGTCAGTTTGTACTTCATCTTCAAGCGTCGCGACTGGCTCTAAGTCGCTCTACCCCACCCTCACCGACCGCACTATATTTGCGATTGAATACGTGCCGTCGCGACACTCAAGTGTCCTGGGGAGCGGCTGGGGAGACCCGGCGCGCTCGTGATCTCCTCTACCCCCCGGTGAGGGCTGCTGGAACCTGGTCCGTAAGCGCCGCCAGGTCCTTCCAACTGCCGAGATTCGATCATTGTTGGTAGCCGTCGACCGCGTGAACACCGGCATTATTAGCGACGACCGCGGCCCATTCCCACACGCGAGTGATGTGGCCCAGCTGCAGGCCGACATGTGGGTCGGGCTGGACGAGGAGGGTGGAGTGGCCGCGGGCGGTGCGTTCGGCGGCCCAGGTGTGGTCGAGGGCCGTGAAGTCGTCGTCGATCCAGGCGACGGGGGCTGAGCCGAGCCAGGGGTCTAAGTGGTCGCGTTTCCAGAGGTAGCCGTGAGGGTGACTGGTCGTGATCTGGGGGCGCGGCAGGTCGAGGTAGGGGAAGTCGGGCAGGCCGACGAGCGGTCCGATGATCGTGGTCGCATCCTTGCGCCAGCTCGTGCACCACACGGAGTTGACGAGACCACTGGTCAGGAGGCCAGTGAGCAGAGGACCGTGGCTGGGGTCGAGCCAGATGGGGACGGGGTCGTCCGGGTGCCGGCCAGTGGGCAGGACGGTGTGGCAAACGTGGGTGGGCGGGGTGCTGCCGTCCGCGGCCGGGAAGGGTATGAGGACGCCGTCGATGTCCAGGAGCAGGTAGGGCAGGGTCATCGGTGTCTCCGGGGTCAGCGTTTGCGGGCGGTGATCAGGAGGGTGGTGGGCCATGGGTCGCGGCGTGGGTGGCGCAGCTCCAGCGCAGAAGAGATCCGTAGACCGGTCCGCGAGAGGTGGGCACCCCAGCGGTGGGCGTCGAACTCCCATCGAGCGATGGGCAGTCGGGTGTGGTCGGGCATGGTGACGTAGTCCTCACACGGACAGTCGTCCGTGGACGGATGTCTTCCGGCCCGTGCCGGGTGCGGGACGGAGAAGGCCAGGACTCCACCTGGCCTGAGGCGGCGGGAGATCGCGGCGAGTAGGAGCTCGGGGGCGACGAGGCCGACGGCGCCGAAGACGGAGTAGATCGCGTCGCAGGTTTGGCCGGTGGCCTGCAGGTGGTGCAATGCGTGGCCGGCGGCGAAGGTGGCGCCGTCGATGTGGCCGTAGTGGGAGCGGGCGCGACGTATCTGCGGGCCGACCAAGTCCACGCCGGTGACCCGGGCCCGGTGGTGTTCGGCAAGGTGGGCGACGTTGTGGCCGGGGCCGCAGCCCAGCTCCAGGATGCGCTTGCGGCGCAGGTCCGGGCCGAGAATCTCGGCGCCGGGACCGAGGCCCGGGTGGGTGTTCCATGCCATCCGGGTCGGTGCAGTGAGCGCGCGGGCGGGGGCAGCGGCTATGCGCTGGGCGGCGTGGGCGTACCAGGGGGAGACCTGGGCGAGCACCTAGACCTCCAAGAGTTGGACCACGTCGTTCAGGTGGCGGTGGACGACGGGGATATAGGCGGGGTCCTTGGCCTGGTCGTTGATCCAGCGGATGGCCTGCTCCATGAACCACTCCACAGCCCACATGCGGTGCCAGCCAAGAGCCCATGCCTCGGCGGCCAGGCCACCTCGGGCGGCGAGGGCGTCCTCGTGGCCGCCTGCGGTGACGTACTGCTCCAGGAACACCCGCAGTCGCACGGGGCTCGGCGCGTCGGTGGTGCCTTGGTACGAGGCGAGGTCGATCAGGCCGGGTCCGGTGATGGCGCGCGCGAAGTCGAGGAGGTGCCAGCCGTTCTCCCCGATGTGGATGCTCGTGGGGTGGAACTCGGAGTGGACCCAGCCGAACGGGTCGAGCGTCGCACCCTGGCCGCGGGCCTCAGCCGCGGCGGAGATCTTCCCCAGAGCGGTCTCGATGTCGTCGCAGTCCGTCCACCGGTCGGCCTTCCGCAGCCGCTGGAGGTGATCGAGGGCTTGGCCGGGCAGGGCCGCGAGGCCCTCGCCGTCGAGGAGGGGCAGGCCGCCCGCCGGGCGGGCGGCGTGGAGCATCACGGCGGCGGCGACGCCGTCGAGCTCGTCGGCATCCCGTACGGGGGTGCCGAGGTCATCCATGAGCATCCCGAGCCACTTGTCCTGCATGGCGGTGGCGTGGAGCTCGGGGACCGGCAGCCCGCGCTGCTGCGCCACCCGCAGGGCCTGTGCCTCGCGGTCGAAGGGCTCCTTGGCGTACTTGAAGACGGCCGTGGTGCCGTCGGGGAAGGTGACGCGTTCGACGCCGGACATGCCCCAGACGCGGATCTCGGCACGTTCGGGGAGGGGCTTGCCGACGAGGGTGCACAGGTCGTCCAGCAGGGCGGTGGTCAGGTTCTGGTCCATGGGGGTCTCCAAGGGGCTGGTGGGCTCCGGGGCGGGCGAGCAGGTCAGCCCGCCCCGGAGTCGTAGTCGGGTTGGAGTTACTCGGCCGCGGTCACCCGGTGGGCATAGACCTGCTCAATCCAGCCCGCTTTGAACTCGGCCAGGTCGTCACGGAAGTTGGCCATCGAGGCACCGTAGGGCGCCACAACTCCGCCGGTCTGGTCTGGCACGGACTGGCAGCCGTGTACGAGCCGGCCGCCGAGGGCGGCGTGGGCCTTGATGGACTCGATCCGGCGGTGCTCGTTGAACCAGCCGCCGTGGTAGACCTCGTCCAGCATTCCGCCCATCTGATCGTCCAGGTCGAAGACGACGGAGGTGGCGGCGGGGAAGAACCAGCAGGGGCCGACGTTGGAGATGTGCCCGTCCAGCTCGACCTTGTTGAGCGCCATCAGCGTGGCCGCCTCGCGCAGCATGCGCAGGTGGTCGGCGGTGATCTGCGGAAGGCCGAGTCCGTCGAGGTGCTCCTCGCGGAAGAGGTACGAGTAGACCTCGTACGCCGTCGCCAGCACGCGGGGCGCGTCGGAGGTGGACTCGCCGTGGTTCTTGATGAAGTCGAGCGCGAGCTGCTCGACCGCGCTCTCGGTCGTCTCGTCCACGCCCAGGAGTTGGGACTTGACCAGCTCCCAGTTGGCGACGAGCCAGGTGTTGGACTCCAAGCGGAAGAAGTACTCGGCCGGGTCGATGGTGATGCGTCGGCCGTCCACCTGGATGCCGGGCAGGCGGCTCCAGCGCGGGTCGAAGGCGTCGGGCAGCTCGACCGTGATGGTCGCGGTGTCGATGGTGGTCACCGTTTCTCCGTCTCTGATCGGCCGGGCCGGGGCATAGGAATGCCCGAGCCCGGTAGGGCGTACGGAACTTGGGGGCCGCCCGGCCCAAGAGTGGGGCGGCTGTCGACAAGTGAACAGCCCGCTACGCAGAGTGGGTACCGTGTGACCGAGGCCAAGCGGTATACGCGGTTTACAGCTCCGGACGGAGGAGATCGTGCCAGCGCCGAGCAACCCCAACTCCTGCCTGCGCGAAGCCATTGCCACCGCCGGATGCACGTACGAGGCACTCGCCAAGGACGTACGCCGCATCGCCGCCGAGAACGGCGACCTGCTCCAGACCAACAAGTCGGCGATCTCCCACTGGGTGAACGGCACCCGCGCGCCGTCCGGACGGACAGGGCAGTACCTCACCGAAGCCCTCTCCCGCAGACTGGGCCGCGTCGTCACTCAAACAGAGCTCGGTCTCCACTCACCCGACATGGAGTCGCCACCGGGCACCGACCCCGTCACCACGGTCACGGACCTCGGCCGGGCGGACGTCGAACGCCGCCGCTTCCTCGCCATCGCCGCCTTCACCACAGCCGGCGTAGCCATGCCCCTCCTGCACGATCACGAAGCCACATCGCGGATGCTCCGATCCCGCACCGCTCGCTCCCTCGTCGGGGGCGAGGACATCGACGTCGTTCGGCAGATCACGGCAGCCTTCAGCGCTGCCGACGAACGCCTCGGCGGCGGCCACAGCCTGACCACAGTCACTGCCTACCTCGCCGACACCGCCGCCCCCATCCTGCGCGGACGCTTCCCCTCCGAAGCCTTACGCCAGGCAGCCTTCGGCGCCGTCGCCGAACTCGCCTACCTCGCCGGCTGGAAACACCACGACCTCGGCCACGAGGGCGCTGCCCAGCGCTACTACCAGGTCGGCTACCAGCTGGCCTGCGAAGCCGACCCCCACGGCCACGCGGCCTGGATGATGCGCGCCCTCGCCCACCAGTCCCTCAGCCTCAAGCAGCCCCACCATTGCGTCGATCTCGTCGAAGGCGCCCTCACCCGCGGCCTCGGCCACGTCGACGGCCAGACCGAAGCCCTCCTCCACATCACCCACGCCCGCGCCTACGCGGCCATCGGCGAGACCCCCTCGGCCGCACGTGCCCTCCTCGCCGCCGAAGACGCCCTCCTACGCGAGGACGGGCCCCAGCCCAGCTTCTCCCGCGTCAGCGGCCCAGCAGCCGGCACCGTGGCCAGCCATACCGCACGCACCCTGACCGACCTCGCCGACCACGTCGGCACCGAACAACAGCACCGCGACGCCCTCACCCGCTGGGACCCGAAGAAGTACAAGCGCGTCCACGCCCTCACCCACGCCGACCTCGGCGACAGCCTCGCCGCCCAGGCCCGCGCCGACGAAGCGGTCGCCGCCTGGACCCAGGCCCTCGTCCTCATGGAGGGCATGACATCCGACCGCACCCGCAAGGCGATCTCCTCGATCCGCTCCACCCTCGCGGTGTACCAGCGCCGCCGCGTCCCCGGCGCCGCCGATCTCGCCCGCCGCGCCCGCGAGGCCCTCGCCTAACATGCCCAACAACCCGCCCGACGAAGGGAACCCCGTGGCTCAGCAGACCGACGACCGCTCCCAAGCCCTCAAGCCGGCGCACGGATCGATGACCCTGCTGGTCGCGGCCGTCATCGTCCACGACAAGGCCACCAACCGCGTCGTGCTCCTCCAGCGCAGCGAGAACGCCAAGTTCGCCCAGGGCCTGTGGGATCTCCCCGTCGGCAAGAGCGAGCCGGGCGAGCCCATCACCGAAACCGCAGTCCGCGAGCTGTACGAGGAGACGGGCCTCACGGTGAAGCCCGAGTCCCTCAAAGTCGCCCACATCATCCACGGTGCCTGGGGCGTTGAGGCTCCCAACGGCTTCCTCACGGTCGTCTTCGCCGCCCACGAATGGACCGGCGAACCCGAAAACCGCGAACCCCGCAAGCACTCCCGAGTCCGCTGGGTCGACGCCAACGCCATCCCCAAGGAGTTCGTGGACACCACCGCCAGCGCCCTCCACCGCTACCTCACCGAAGGCTCCCAGGTCTCTCTCGACGGCTGGTCCTGACACGGCAGTTCCGGTCAAGCCTTAAGGATCAGCTGGCGGCCGACCGACCGTGTCGCCGCCTCCCCTCTGACCGTCCTCCCCCCTGACGCTCTATCTGGCCATGGCCGTTCCCGTCTTCCCCGAACTCTGGGCTGCGGTCAGCAGCCCGGACCGCGACGGATTCCGCGAGCGGTCGTCACGCGACGGCGCGCGGCTGACGGCACCGCCCCGGTGCCACGGAACGCCTGACGACAGGACCTACGGCACCCGCCTCGCCGCTCCGGAGGACGGGTGCCGCTGGCGGTGCCGGGACGTCTTCCCCGTCTCCGTCCCCGGCCGGTCGTGCCGCAGTTCGTCGAAGAGCCGGGACGACTTCTTGGCGTCCCACTTCAGTACGTTGCCCTTGGGCGTGGGGACGCCGATGCCGGACACGGGCACGTTGATCTGCTTGCCCTGTCCGCCCGAGACGCTCTGCACGGCGCGGAACATCCTGCTGAGATCGCGCAGGCTCATGCCCTTGTCGACGATGAGCGTGTCGAGCCCGGCCTGCATGGCCGGACCGATCTCCAGCGGGTCGAAGAGGGTGCCGGGACGGGCGGCCTGGTGGGCGAGGGTCGACAGGAACTTCTGCTGG
Source organism: Streptomyces sp. NPDC002730 (assembly GCF_042888805.1). Taxonomy (NCBI): domain Bacteria; kingdom Bacillati; phylum Actinomycetota; class Actinomycetes; order Kitasatosporales; family Streptomycetaceae; genus Streptomyces; species Streptomyces sp. NPDC002730. The sequence continues at coordinate 161,514 of NZ_JBIAQG010000014.1, read as the reverse complement.
TTCCTCGACCGGCCCAGATCGCCCTCCTTCTCCTGGTGCCGCTGGCGGACGAAGGCGAGCGCCTGCTTGCCGTTCAGGGTGTGACAGCCCTTGCGCAGGTCGGCGCCCGACCTCTTGTCCTTGATGTCCCGGTCCAGGCACATGCGAACGCCGCCGATGGCGTCAACGATGTTCACGAACCCGGCGAAGCCGATCTCCGCATAGTGGTCGATGCGCAGCCCGGTGTTCTTCTCGACGGTGTGCACCAGCAGTTCGGGGCCGCCGTAGGAGAAGGCGGCGTTCAGTTTGTCCCCCTCGGGCCGCTTGGTCTTGCCCGTCGATGTGTCCAGGCGGCCGGGCACGGTGATCCAGGAGTCGCGCGGCAGGCTGACCATGCTGGTTCCGTGGGCCCCGGTGTGCAGCAGCATCATCGAGTCGGTGCGCCGCCCGCCGCCCCCGCCGGCGTGCAGGTCCTTCACGTCGTCCGGCGAGAGCCCGTCGCGGCTGTCCGAGCCCACGATGAGGTAGTTGGTGCCCTCGCCGGCCGGCGGACGGTCCCCGTACGCTCCGAGGTCGACGTCACGTTGCAGCCGGGTCTCGGCCCAGCCGTACGTGCCGCCCACCGCGACGACCACAACGGCCAGCAGGACGAACACCGCCCGCCGCAGCCTCCTGCGCTTCTTCGGCCGCCGGGCGTGGGCGCGCCGGGGCCCGTAGCGGGAGCTGGGGCGTTCGGCGAACCGCTCACGAGCGGCGGAGCCTTCCGGGGCCGCGTACGGATCCGGATCGGCGTACGGATCCGGATCGGCGTACGGATCCGGATCGGCGTACAGCTCCGGGTCGACGTACGGCCCCTGGCCAGCGTACGGATCCGGCGCAGCGTACGACTCCGGGCCGGGTGTCGGCCCCCGCCCGGCCCTCGGCTCCGGGTGCCACAGCTCGCCCGTCATCTGCACCGGCGCACGGCGCACGGGATGGCTCCCGGCGTCGCCGTTCCAGCCGTGCTCCCCCATGGGTATGGTGCGTCCGGCCCGCTGGTCAAGCGGGTCTGTCATGGTCAACTCCCTTGGTCATGTCCCAGGTCCGACTCGCGCGGCCGCTCGCCGGTTCCCCTCCCGTCGCCTCCCGCCCCATCCCACACCTGGATCACTGCGACGACAGGCTCCGCCGCGGGGGCGGCTCGTCGAGCGGATCTCCGGACGTCTCCCCGGACGGCACTTCGAGCAGATACGGGTCGGCGGTTCCGGTGCGCTTCATGCTGTGCCACTTCAGTCGGGTGCCGAGCAGCGCCGTGGTCACGGAGTGGATGACCACCAGGTACATCAACTGCCGGTAGACGAACTGCTGGAGCGGCAGCACCCACAGCACGCGCAGCCGTTCGCGGTCGAGCCGCAGCGCGTACGCGGCGGTGACCAACTGGACGGTGAGGAACCCGAACCAGACGAGGGCGGCCTCCAAGGGGTCGCGGAACAGCGCCCCGAACAGGGCGAACATGTCCACAACCGGTGCGCACAGCGGCAGCACGATCTGGAACAGCGTGACGTAGAGCAGCACACGACGGCCGAAGCGTCCGGCGGGGCCGACCTCCGTCACCGCGTGACGGTGCTTCCACATCGACTGGAGGGTGCCGTAGCACCAGCGGTAGCGCTGACGCCACAACTGCCGCACGGTACTGGGCACTTCGGTCCAGGCGACCGCCGACTCCTCGTAGACGACGCGCCAGCCGGCCCGCCAGAGCGCCATCGTGAGGTCGGTGTCCTCGGCCAGGGTCTCGTCGCTGACGCCGCCGACGCCCATCAGCGCGTCCCTGCGGAAGGCGCCGATCGCCCCCGGCACCGTCGGCATGCACTCCAGGACCTCGAACATCCGCCTGTCGAGGTTGAAGCCGAGGACGTACTCCAAGTGCTGCCATTTACCCAGCAGGCGGCGCCGGTTGCCGACCTTGGTGTTGCCACTGACCGCACCGATCGCCGGGTGGGCGAGCGGCTGGACCAGCCGGGCCAGCGCCTCGGGTTCGAAGATGGTGTCCGCATCGACCATGACGACGATGTCGTGCCGCGCGTGCGCCAGGCCGGTGTTGAGGGCGCTGGGCTTGCCGCCGTTGGGCTGCCGGATCACCGTCACCCGCGGGTCGTCGATGTCCTCAGCGATGTCGGCGGTGGCGTCGGTCGAGCCGTCGTCGATCACGATGATCTGCACGTGCGGGTGGGTGGAGGCGAGCAGCGAGTACACGGTGGAGGCGATGCCGGCCTCCTCGTTGTACGCCGGCACCAGGACCGTCACCGGCTCCCGCACCTCGCGCAGCCGTGGTGCGCCGGGCCGGTACCGGTGCAGCCTGCGCACGTGGAGCCGGGCGAACACCGCGAACAGGAGCATCCGCAGGACGCCGAGCACGCCCGTGAGGGTCAGCGTCCACACCATCACGGTGAGGAAGGCGTGCCCGAGTCGCTGCGACCAGATCAGCCCCTCGCCCTTGATCTCCTGGGCGACCGGGACCTGGTCGAGGAAGGAGGGACGTTCAAGGCCGCCGCTGACGGTGGTGAACCGTTTCACGCTGCGGTCCCGCAGCAGTTCCTCGGCCTCGTGGTAGCCCAGATCGGTCTGGCTGTGCTGCGTCACCACCCCCCGCCACGGCTTGCGGTCCTTGTGGTCCGAGGCGACCACCAGGTACCCCTGCGCCGCCGCGCGCTTCGCGGCCGACCACTCGGCGCCGCAGAGCGTGTCCGCGGCCGTGGTGTGCGGCAGCCGCAGCAGGGTGGTATTGATGCCGACCGCACCCGCGAAAGCGGTCTGGGTGAGCGACAGTTCAAGGCGCGCGCGCACCGGCGAGGCGACACCGAGGTCGCCGCCGCTGTAGGTGTACGAGCCGATCTCGTGGCCCTCGTACAGGATCCGCCGCATCAGCTCCGGGTGCCGGGCCGCGTCCTTCCCGTAGACGAAGAAGGTCGCCCGCGCGTGGTGCCTGCGCAGCAGGTCGAGCAGGCGCGGCGTCCACACCGGGTCGGGCCCGCCGTCGAAAGTGAGCGCGGCGGTCCCCGGCGGCATGGCCGCGGTGGTGACCCCCGTCGGGCCGAACCGCAGCAGCGGCTTCCCGTCGTCCGCCTCGCGCGGGATCGGCCGGGTGCACGGCGGCTTGGTGCGCGCGGCGTCGACCTGGTGGGTCGTCCAGCCCTCGAAGAGGAGGGTGACGGCGACCACCAGGAGAACCAGCAGGAGGACGAGCCAGTGTCCGCGCGGCGGGCGGCGAACAGCGGCGCGCCGGCTCACTGCTTCAGGCCTCCGGCCGGCGGGACGGATCTGCCGGTCGGCGGGCGGCGGTCGTCCCGGTCTGCGTGGGCCCTGGCCGGTGGCCGGTGGGCCTCTGCTCGGGCCGGTGCGCCGGGGCCGTGCGGCGCCTTGCCGGTGTCCGGGCCGGAAGGCGCTGGTCCGTTCGTACTCGGCGGGTGCGTGCCGACGGGCTGCCGGAGTCCGCTGATCAGCGTGCCGACGAACAGCAGATACCCGAGGCAGGCGCAGCCCACGGCCAGCGCCACGCCTTGCAGCGTCCGCCTGCGCCAGCCCGACTGGTCGATGAAGATGGGGAGTTGGGGGGCGGCGGCCTGGGGACGTTGTGCCACCGGGGTCACGCGAGGCGCCGCCACCCGGTGCGGCATGCGCTGTGTCATGTCCCGCCCCGTGTGCTGCTCCCTGCGGGCAGGGGGTACGGACGACAATCGCCCGTCGTGCGGTGTGCTGGCTATGTGGGGGATGCCCTGCACTGGTGCTCCTGATCTGCGGCCGCGCACGCGCGACTCTTTGTGTGTGGGGGGTACGGACCCGGGGGTCCGCTGTACTGCCCGTGAGACGTCGGAGCCGCATCCCGGTGCCCGGCGCGTACGGAGGGTTCCCGTACGTGCGCATGCCATGCGCCCTTCCCGGGTGGGGCCGGGAAGACCACGTACGCATGTGCCCTCACAAGGGCCGGGAGGCCAGGGTGCGGCCGTCAGCCATCACGCAGCCCCCGACCCTAACTCGGGCGGACGGTGTCGGGCACCCCCGAACGGGCGGGCGGTCACCCGGGCGGCACGGCAACAGGCCGTCCTGGCCTTCGACATCGCGATGAACGACATGGAGCGGCGGCGGTGCCTGCCCCAGCACCCTGGCCCGCTCCGAACCGTCCCTCACCTTCGGCGTCGCCGCCCCCTTTGAATTCACTGAACTGCGGACAGAGCCCTGAAATTCCCCACAGCTGCTCTTACTCCCCCACCACCGGGGAGAGTCGTGTCGGATGCCCGGGTGGGTCAGCAGTTGGCGAGCAGTGCGAGTTTGCTGAGCCGGTGATGCGGCTCCCGTCGGGCGCGGCCCAAGTACTCCTCGCCGCTGGCGGGGTGGTGACATGCTGTGCCGTTTGATGGCACGCTCGAATGCCGACTTGCAGCGCGTGATCGACCGGGTGGTGGGATTCGATGGCATCGTGCGGGCTTCGTCGGCGATCACGTTGGAGAATCCGGTGCCGCTCCGGATCACTCCACTGGTACGCCAGGCGTCGCGGCAGGCGCCGTATGGACCGCTGACCGCTGGAGGACCGGCCTTGAGGGAGGGACCGAGAAGTGAGCTTCTGGGAGTACCTGGGCACCCGCTACCAGCAGCTGCTGGTGGACGCCTATCAGCACGCCAGCGCCGTCTTCCAGTGCATGGTCGTCGCCACGGTGCTCGGAGTCTTGATCGGCGTCCTCACCTACCGCACCGAGTGGGCGGGAAACCTCGCGATCACCACGACCGCAAGCATCCTCACCGTCCCCTCCCTGGCTCTCCTCGGCCTGCTCGTCCCGGTCGTCGGCCTCGGCGTCGCGCCGACCGTCATCGCGCTGACGCTGTACGGACTGCTGCCCGTGGTCCGTAACGCGGTCGTCGGGTTGCGCGGAGTCGACCCGGCCCTCGTCGAGGCCGCCAAGGGCATGGGGATGTCACGGTTCGCCCAGCTGCTCAGGGTCGAACTGCCCCTCGCCTGGCCGCCGATCCTCACCGGTGTCCGGGTGTCGACCCAGATGCTGATGGGCATCGCGGCGATCGCGGCCTTCGCCTCGGGGCCCGGGCTCGGCAACCAGATCTTCCGTGGGATCTCCAGCCTGGGCAGTGCGAACGCGCTCAACGAAGTACTGTCGGGGACGCTCGGAATCGTCGTCCTGGCCCTGCTGTTCGACGCCGGGTACGTGCTGATCGGACGGCTCACCGTCTCACGGGGGATCCGTGGCTGACTCTGCCGAAATCGTCGAACCGACCTCCCCGACGTCCGGCGCCGCAGGCCCCGGCGGATCCGCCCGATCCGCCGGGCCCGACCGGTCGGCCGCCGCCGGCGCGAGTATCCGGCTGGACAACCTCACCAAGCGCTATCCGGACAGCCAAGCCCCGGCCGTGGAGGACGTGACCCTGGACGTCGCGGCCGGCGAAACCGTGATCCTTGTGGGGCCCTCGGGCTGCGGCAAGAGCACCACCCTCAAGATGATCAACCGGCTGATCGAGCCGACCTCGGGGCGGATCACCATCGGCGGCGAGGACGTCACCGGCATCAACCCCGTGGCGCTCCGCCGCACCATCGGCTACGCCATCCAGGCCACGGGCCTCTTCCCGCACATGACCGTCGCCGAGAACATCGCGCTCGTACCGAAGATGGCCGGCTGGCCCCGCGCGAAGGTGCGGGACCGGGTCGAGGAGATGCTCGAACTGGTCGGGCTGGATCCCGGGGAGTTCCACGGCCGCTATCCGCGCCGGCTCTCCGGCGGCCAGCAGCAGCGGGTCGGGGTGGCGCGGGCGCTGGCGGCCGACCCGCCCGTGCTGCTGATGGACGAGCCGTTCGGGGCCGTCGACCCCATCACCCGCGAGCGCCTGCAGGACCAACTCATCCGGTTACAGCGCGAGTTACGCAAGACGATCGTCTTCGTCACGCACGACTTCGACGAGGCCATCAAGGTCGGCGACCGGATCGCGGTGCTGCGCGACCGGTCGCAGATCGCCCAGTTCGACACTCCGGAAACGATCCTGGCCAGTCCGGCGGACGACTTCGTCGCCGGTTTCGTGGGCGCGGGAGCCGGGGTGAAGCGGCTGCACCTCAAGCGCGTACGGGAGGTGGAGCTCGCCGACGTCCCGACCGCCACCGTCGACGACCCGCTCGAGACCGCCCTGCACCTGCTGGACGCGGGCTCCGCCTCCGCCGACCACCTGCTGCTACTGGACCGGGAGCGGCGCCCGCACTCCTGGCTGCGACGCGAGGACCTGACGCGCGCCCGGAGTGCGCAACCCGCCGGAGAGCCGCTGCCGTTGTCAGCGGGCACCCCCGTACGGAGCCGGATCGGGGTGGACATGACGCTGCGGGACGCTCTGGAGGCGCTGCTGGCCGACCGTGCGGGCCGCGTCGCGGTCACGGGACAGGACGGCGCGTACGCCGGCGTGGTGGACATGTCGACACTGCTGAACGCGATGCACGGGGCGCCGGGCGAGCGGGGAGCCGAGGAGGCTCGGCCGACCGGCCGGGGTGAGCCCGCGTGAGCCGGAGCGAGGTCGGTGTCGGGGCCGGTGGTGGAGCCGCTCCCGAGGCCGGTCACGGGTCCCCGGCCCCGGGGCCAGGGCCAGGGCATGACGAGCCCGTGACCCGGCTCGCCGCACTGGACCGGGTCCCGCCCCGTATCACCTGGCAGAAGCTGGTGACGCTGCCGGCCTTCGTCGCGGTCGTCCTCGGCGCCACCGCGCTGTATCTCCGCACCACCGAGCTGGACTCGATCGCCAGGAACGCCCTCGCAGACGGCGCCGTGCGCACCGCACTCCTCCAGCAGACCGAACTCGTCGCGATCTCCACCTTCTTCGTACTCATCATCGCGATCCCGCTGGGCATCGCGCTGACGCGCGGGGTCCTGCGCCGGGCCGCACCGCCGTTCGTCGCGGCGGCCAACATCGGCCAGGCGACCCCGGCCCTTGGCCTGCTGGCGCTGCTGGTGATCTGGCTCGGCATCGGCCAACGAGCCGCCCTGGTCGGCATCGTGGCATTCGCGGTGCTGCCGGTGCTGAGCAACACCGTGGCCGGCCTGAGGGCCACCGACCCGGCACTCGTGGAGGCGGCGCGCGGCATCGGGATGTCGCCGCTGCTGGTTCTGTTCCGGGTCGAACTGCCCCTGGCCGTACCGCTGATCCTGGCGGGCGTACGGACCGCGCTCGTGCTGAACGTCGGCACCGCGACGCTGGCCACCTTCGGCGGCGGAGGAGGACTCGGGGACCTGATCTCCTCCGGCATCACCAACCAGCGCATGCCGGTGCTGGTGCTCGGCTCCGTACTGACGGTCGCCATGGCGCTGATCGTGGACTGGCTGGGGATGCTCGTCGAGTTGCTGCTGCGCCCACGCGGCCTGGAGGTGGACTGATGCGCCTGACCCGGGTACGGACGGCCGTCGCGGGCGCGGGCGCCCTGCTGCTCGCCGCCGCAGGGCTGAGCGGCTGCGGACTGACCAGCGGCAGCCCGCTGGCCGACTCGGTGCAGCCCGGCTCCATCGGGAAGGGGCGACCGCTGGAGGGCGCCCAACTGACCGTGACCTCCAAGGAGTTCACCGAGCAGATCATCCTGGGCCAGATCATGGGGCTGGTCTTCAAAGCGGCCGGCGCGGAAGTCCTGGACCGGACGAACATCCAGGGCTCGATCGGTGCCCGCGAGGCGGTCAAGTCCGGTGCGGCGGACGGGATGTACGAGTACACGGGCACGGCCTGGATCACCTACCTCGGTCACACCAAGCCGGTCGTCGACCCGTACGAGCAGTGGGAGGCCGTACGCGACGAGGACCGCCGCAACGGCATCACCTGGCTGCCCGCCGCCGCGCTCAACAACACCTACGCGCTGGTCGCGAACCGGGCGAATGCGCAGAAGTACCGGCTGCGCACTCTCTCCGACGTGGCACGTCTGACGAAGAAGGACCCGGGCGCGGCGACGATCTGCGGCGGAAGCGAGTTCTCGGTGCGCGAGGACGGCCTGCCGGGCGTGGCGAAGACGTACGGATTCGCCCTCCGGCGCGGGAACTTCAAAAAGATGGACGACGGCGTCGTCTACACCCAGGTCGCCAAGGGCGCGGCCTGCACCCTCGGCGTGGCGGCCACCACCGACGGCCGCATTCCGGAACTCGAGCTGAAGGTGCTGGAGGACGACCGGCACTTCTTCCCCAACTACAACGCGGCACCCGAGATGAACAGCGCCACGATGAGAAAGTACCCCGCCATCGCCGACGTCCTCGCCCCGATCACCAAGCGGCTGACGGGGGCGGAGGCCCAGCGGCTGAACGCGCGGGTGGACGTGGACGGGGAGGACCCGCACGAGGTGGCGAAGGACTGGCTGGTGCGGGAGGGCTTCATCCGGGAGGGCTGACAGACGGCTTCGCCCCAGGCTTGAGCTCCATCACAACCGGCTCACCGCCCCGAAGAGATCACGGCACTGGCCCGCACGTTGGCTCCGCCCGCTTGCTAGATCTGCAGACCTCGCCCTGGGGTCTCGGCTCGCCGGGCCCCAGCGAGTACGCCGAGTAGCTGGCGCAGCGATCCCGTGAACTCGTCACCCAACCGCCCCCGCGACCCGCGCCGCTGGGGAGAATCTGGGGAGACTCAGCGCTCGTGATCTCTTCTACCTTCCGATCGGCAACAGCTGGACCTTTGAGGCGGCCGACGTGCTGGCATCCGCGCCGGGGCCGCCCGCGCGGCACCTCAAGATCCTTCAGTAGGATGCTTGGACGATTGGTCCCCTGCTGATCGCCACTGATCTCGACGGCACTCTTCTGCGCAACGACGGAGTGCTGTCGGAGCGGACCCGGCGGGCCCTCCGACAGGCGACCGATGCCGGAGCTGAGGTGGTGTTGGTCACCGCCCGGCCACCCCGGTTCGTCGATGCACTCAACGCGACCCACGGCTTGACCGGAACGGCGGTGTGCAGCAACGGCGCCCTCGAGTACGACATGGGATCACGTACCGTGATCACATCGCGTACGCTGCTGGCTGATTCGGCCCGGCGCGCCGCTGACGCCCTGTCAAAAGCCGTTCCCAACATCGGCTTCGCTGTCGAGACGGGCCACAAGGTGATGTTCGCCCCCGGATACGGTCTACGCCTTCCCGAGGACGCCGACGCCGAGTGCGCCGTCTCCAGCGTCGACGATCTGTGGGCCGCCGACGTCCCCATCGTGAAGCTTCTCGCCTGGTCGGGCCGGCTCGACGCGGACACTATGCTCGCCGCCGCCGAACGTGCCGCTGGGGCCATGGCGCAGATCACCCACTCCGGCGGCACCGGACTTCTTGAGATCAGTGCTTCCGGCGTCACCAAGGCAGGCACCCTGTCCAGGCTGTGTGGCGACCGCGGGATCGACGCCGCCGAGGTGATCGCCTTCGGTGACATGCCCAACGACCTGAGCATTCTCGATTGGGCGGGTACCAGCTACGCGGTGGCCAACGCGCACCCCAGCGTGCTGTCGGCGGTGCCGCGGCACACCGCGTCCAACGAAGAGGACGGGGTGGCAGTCGTTCTGGAGCAGCTCTTCGGCGTCTAACGCCTTGGCGGTGTCCAGGGGTGTCGGCCGGATATCACGGCCCTGATCTGCGCAGGCTCGTCAGACCCGGGCCTACCGGCCGACGCTACACCCACCGGCCTTCGGCCACTGCACGCCCTACCGGTTCGCGCTCTGTCAGTCCGTGCGCTTCCCCGCGCCCGGATGCGGGCGGGCGGCCAGTGCCCGGTTGCTCCAAGCCGCGTCGCCGGTCAGCTCCTCGCCGAACCAGGACGGAGGGTGAAAGCCGCGCGCCTCCTCAACACTGCCGAACTCGACCTCCACCAAGCGCAGTCCAGCCAGGTCACCGTCAAACACGTCGACCGTCGCGGTGTGTTGGCCGACAGGGACGCTCCAGCGTGCCTTGCTGAGCCGGTCCCCTGCCACCTCCCACAGCCGGTGGAAAACGTCCTCGGCGATTGCGAACTCGACCTCCACGCGGACCATGCGATAGTCCGAGGCCCCAGAGGTCTTGACCGTCATGAACGGCGCGCCGTCCTTCATCCGAACGCGAACCTCCCTCGCGGCTCCCGGCGGCGTGAGGTAGGCCTGGCGCGCCTGCGCGCACCGCGTCGGCGGGCACCTCCCATCCGTCGACTACCGTGAACTTTCGCTCAATCTCCAGATCGGCCATCACGAATATCTCCTGCCTCAGGGCGTACGCGGCGCGCCTACGCCGGAACGGCCCGACGCAGACGCGGTCCAGGCGCAGAGGACATCCATCCCGGACGCACTGGCAGCCAAGTTCCCCAAAGCTGCAGCCCACTTGGACGCCGCCCAGGGCGAGCTGCTGGCGCTCACCGCGTTCCCGCGTGAAATCTGAAGGCAGATCTGATCGAACAATCCTCACGAGAGGCTGAACGAGATCCGCCGCCGCACCGACGTCGTCGTGATCTTCCCCGACCGCACCGCCGTGATCCGCCTGGTCGGCGCCGTGCTGGCCGAGCAGAACGACGAGGTCAACCCTGACCATCGTCCAAGTCCGGCCCTGCCATTCGGCTCAGGCTTCCAACTGCTGCCGCTCCTACGTTCGGGCCATGGAAACGCACTCTCAAAAGAACTTCTGGGTCGCCCGGCTGATGGGCTCCGTGGCATTACTGGGAGCGGGAGCCGGAGCGATTGTCCGGCTGTCCCCAGGCGGGTTGGGCGAGGCCGGCGCAACTGAGGTCACGAAAGGGGCTTCGGTATCCGCGTACCGGTCGGTGACCGAAGCGGTGGCGGACGCACCGGCGTGGATGGGCTCGCTTCTTGAGGTGGCCACCGAGGGCACCCTGGTGATCCTAGGGCTGTTGCTGGTCTGGCTGTGCTGGACCGCAGTCCGCCGCAAGGACGCGGTCGGCGCCGCAGGAGCCATCGTGATCGGTGTCGGCACCGTTGCCGCCTACGCGATCAGCGAGGCGCTGAAACTGGTCGTGGACGAGAAGCGGCCCTGCCGAACGTTGCGAGGGGTCGCCGCGATCGCGGAGTGCCCGGGGGCGGGGGACTGGTCTTTCCCGAGCAACCACGCCACCCTGGCCGCCGCTCTCGCGGTCGGGCTGGCCATGCTGCGGCCTCGACTGGCTTCCGTGACACTGCCGTTGGCCGGGGCGGCGGCGCTGCTGCGCGTCCTGGTGGGAGTCCACTACCCGCACGACGTGCTCGCCGGTGCGATTCTCGGCGGTACCGTCGTGGCTGCTGTGTTGCTCGCCGTGATGCCGCTCGCGGTACGGGCAACATCACTGCTGGTCAGGCGCTGCTGGGGGAACGATGCCGGCCTCGTGGGCCACAACGGCGGCAGCGGCGCGGTTGTCGACGCCCAGCCGGGCCAGAACGGAGCTGACGTGCGCCTTGACCGTTCCTTCCACCACATGCAGTCGGCGGGCGATCTGGCCATTGGACAACCCGCTGCCGAGGTAGGACAGCACTTCGCGTTCCCGGGCGGTGAGCCCACTGACCCGCTCACGGGCGGCGCCGCGCCGACTGGCCAGGGCACCAGCGCCGCTCGACGCGAGGTGCGCGACCACTCGGGCCGCGACCTTCGGTGACAGGTAGGCGGCGCCGTCAGCCACCGCGCGGACTCCCGCGATCAGTTCCTCGGGCTCGCCCGATTTGATCAGGAAACCGGCGGCGCCACCGCCCAGAGCCTGGAGGATGTAGTCGTCCTCCCCGAACGTCGTCAGCATGATCACACCGGTGGTCGGCACCGTCCTGTGGATCTCTGCCGCCGCCTCGATGCCGTTGACCTTCGGCATACGGATGTCGAGCACGGCTACCTGAGGGCGATGGCGTCGGACCAGTTCCACAGCGTCTTGTCCGTCGGCGGCCTCGGCGACGATGTCTATGCCTGGATCGGTGGACAATACGGCCCGCACGCCCGCACGGATCATCGCCTCGTCGTCGGCGATCAGCACCCGGATCATCGGACGCTCAGGGCGTCAGAGCATCGAGAGACACCAGCATGTTCCGCTGGAAGCACAGCCGGTACGCGTCTCCGGAACGATCGTCGAACCGGTCGGCTGTCATCCCGTAGTACTCGCACGTAATGCCTCGTCCTTTTGGTTCGGTAGCCGACGGGCGGTGGATCGTCTGACGGTCCGGCAGCACACGCTCCATCTCGGAGCGATCCTGCCCCACCCGAAGGCGGGCGTAGTCGCGCGGGTCCAACACCGACCGCGACGCGGACAGCATCTCCCACCCCATCAGCGCTCCGCTCAGCCCCGCGCCGGTCACCAGGGGCAGCATCACCGCGGTGACGAGGGTGCGGCCGGCACGGCGTCGAGCGCGGCGGTATTCCTGCGGCAATTCGCCCCCCTGCCGATGAGGAGTGGGGGCGGCAGGTCGCGACGGCTGCGTCGGGGGCATGTGCGGAAGCCGGGCGACGACCGCGAAACCGCCGCCCTGGGTCCCGTACTCTAATGAGCCTCCGGCCAGCCGGACACGTTCATCGAGACCGATGAGGCCGCGGCCTCCACTCCAGGCACGAGGACCGGCCGCAGCCGACGCGGGGCCGTTCTTCACCAAGACCTTTGTTTCTGTGGCCGTATGCGACACATGGACCGTCGTCGCCGCATGCGGAGCGTGCTTGGCCACATTGGTCAGCGCCTCCTGCACGACGCGATGCGCGGCCCGCTCGACCACCGGGGGAAGGTCGGCCCCCTCACCATCGACGCGCAGTTCGACCGCGAGCCCGGACGCGGATACCTCGCCAACCAGATCCGTAAGGCTGGAGTCGGACGGCCGCATCGGTGCGTCATCCGTCTCCTCGCGCAGGACACCGATCACCTCGCCAAGACGCTCCACCGCGGCCGCGGCCTTGGCCCTGATGTCCTGGGCAGCCAGCCGGTGTTGGTCTTCCAGGCCAGGGGCGAGCTTCAGGGCGCCGGCCGACAGCGCGATCAGGCTGAGATCATGGCCGAGTACGTCATGCATGTCCTGCGCAATGCGAGCCCGCTCAAGCAACCTGGCCTGCTCAGTGACCAACCGCTGCTCTCGTTCCAGATGCTCGGCCCGCTCCCAACCAGCCTTGATCAGTTCCTGGTACTGGCGCCAGAATCGGCCCGCGAACCAGGGCAGCATGGCGGCGAGGACCACCACCCCCACGAACCGGCTCCCCAGAGCGAGCCACGAGGGCACCATGGACGCGGCCACCACTCCTGCCGCGAGAACTGCGACCAGTACCAGTAGTGTCGGACGGATTCTTCCAGGCCGCCGCCCTGCCAGAAACGCGGTGATCACGGTCGGCACAGCCCACCACAGGCTCACCACACTCAAACCGGCCGCGACCGTCGCAGCCGCCGCCAGCAGGTTGCCCGGATCAAGCACCCGCCGGAAGCCGGCCGCCCCGGACCCGGCCGCGCTCTCGTCTTCGGTCGTGGTCTCGTTCACGGACGTGACGGTACGGAAGACCTGGGCCATCCGGCACTGCCGAAAGTTCAATCCGTCGTGGCATCGAGCGGGCAGCTCACGACCAGGCCACGACGAACGCCAGTAGGTCGGAGCAGGCGGGCACGACCCAGGTCGTGCCCGGGTGGGCACGCCCCAGGTCCCGGGGACCTGGGGCGTGCCCACCCAGTTCATACGGCGCTGCGGTCGGACCTTCCGCTACGGGTGCAGCACGACCTTCGTGTAGCCCTCGATCCGCTTGTCGAACTTGTCGTACGCCGACGGCGCCTGGTCCAGGGGCAGTTCATGCGAGACGACGAAGCTCGGCTTCGCCCTGCCCTCGATGATCATGTCGCGCAGGTACCGGTTGTAGCGCTTCACGTTGCACTGCCCCGTACCCATCCGCAGGCCCTTCTCGAAGAGCTTGCCGATCGAGACGAGGAGCATGCCGTGCTTGGCCTGCTCGTCAGGGCCTCCGGGGTCGGCCGGGACGTAGAGGCCGGGCACGCCGAGCGCTCCCGTGGCCCGGACCGTGCCGACGAGCGAGTTCAGGACGGTCGCCGGTTCCTCGCGCTCAGCGCCGTGCGCCATCGCCTGATAGCCGACGGCGTCCACGCCCTTGTCCGTGCCGACACCCTCGGTCTGCTCCTTGATCTGCTCCACGGCATCGCCCTCGGCGAAGTTGATCGGAACCGCGCCGATCTCCCGGGCCTTCTCCAGCCGCTCGGGAACCCGGTCCACGACGAACACCTTCCTCGCGCCGCGCAGCAGGGCCGAGTAGGCGGCCATGAGCCCGACCGGCCCGCCGCCGTACACGGCGACGCTCTCACCCGGGCGGACCTGGGCGAGTTCACAGCCGTGGTAGCCGGTGGGGAAGATGTCGGCGAGCAGCATGAAGTCGGTCTCGTTCTCGTTTCCCGGCGGCAGCTTCAGGCAGTTGAAATCGGCGTAGGGAACGCGCAGGTATTCCGCCTGGCCGCCCGGCCAGGGCCCCATGGCGACATAGCCGTAAGCGCCGCCCGCGAAGCCGGGATTGACGGTCTGACAGAATCCGGTGAATCCCTCGACGCAATTGGTGCAGAACCCGCAGGCGACATTGAAGGGCATGACGACGCGGTCGCCATTCTTGAGCGAAGTGACGCCTTGGCCGGTTTCCTCGATGATTCCCATGTTCTCGTGGCCGAAGACTATGCCGGGCTCGGCGGCAGTACGGCCTTCATACATGTGCAGGTCGGAGCCGCAGATCGCGGTGGAGGTGACCCGTACGATCACATCGTTCGGGTGCTGAATCTTTGGCTTTTCAACGTCTTCGACCGCCACGGAGAACGGTCCCTTGTACACGACAGCTTTCATGACTGGCACCTCCGCTCGGCAATGCACGTAAAATTTCTCCCCCCGCCCGCTCTATTTCGCGTGACCTATCTCTCATGATTCTCCGACCTGCGCCAACAGACAACCCGCTACGCTCGGGAGGAATATCAGGCCTGGTGTCGCACCGGGAAAAGGAGGGCGAGGAAATGGCAGCACAACGGCTCGGGACCCTGCTCGTCCCAGTACCCGGACTGTCCGGCACTACGTACCCGCCCGGAACGACGGTGGCGGTACGCGGTCGCGGCGCAACTGTCGATGCCTTTGTCAACGGCGACTGGCTGCCACTGTCGTGGTGGGAGTTCTCCGACGGCCTCCGCGAGGACATCGCCGACCGCTGACCCCGGTGCCCGAACGGTGATCCGCCCAGACGCCCAGGGCCTCTCTTTTTCACGATCATGCCCATGCTCCGCTCGTTCTCCGGCCCCCCGTGACCGTCACGCCCTGTTCCGGTCGAGGCCGCGCATGCGTGCACCGCGGTCACGACGGTCAGCGACCGCCCGTGACCGCTGGGGCGCCGATGCCGATCTGTAGGGTGGTCGGCGCGGCACAGCAGCCCCCGCCGGAGGTCTCGCCGGCTGCGGGCTCGTCGAAGAGTCCGGCGCCACCGCAGACTCCGGTCTCGGGCAGGGTGAGTTCGATACGCTCAGCGGCCTCCCGGTCGCCGGCGAGGGCCGCGGCGATGGAGCGGATCTGTTCGTAGCCGGTCATGGCCAGGAACGTGGGCGCGCGGCCGTAGGACTTCATACCGACCAGATGGACACCCTTCTCCGGGTGGGACAGCTCGTTCACGCCGTGCGGATGGACCGTGCCGCAGGAGTGGACGTTGGGGTCGATCAGCGGCGCCAGCGAGGTCGGAGCCTGGAGACGCTCATCCAGGCCGAGGCGGACCTCGGCGAGGAACGACAGGTCGGGGCGGAAGCCGGTCAGGACGACGACCTCGTCGACCTGCTCGGTGCGGCGGCCGTCCTCCGCCACCAGCACCAGACGACCGTCGCCATCACGCTCGACGGCTTCCGTGCGAAAGCCGGTGACCGCGCTCGCGCGCCCGGCCTCGACCGCAGCCTTCGCGGCGAGCCCCAGGGCGCCGCGAGCGGGGAGCTGGTCCGCTTCGCCGCCGCCGTAGGTATTGGCACCGATTCCCCGGCGCAGGATCCACATCGCGTGCGTACCGGATTCACCCTTCGCAAGGTCGGCGAGGGCGGCAAGGGCGGTGAATGCGGAAGCGCCGGAGCCGACGACAGCGGTGCGCTTGCCGGCGAAACGGGCGCGTACGGCCGCGTCGCGGAGGTCAGGGACGCGGTAGGAGATCCGGTCGGCAGCCGCGCGCTCGCCGATGGCGGGCAGGCCGTCGGCGCCGATCGGGCTGGGGGTCGTCCACGTGCCGGAGGCGTCGAGGACCGCGCGGGCGGTGATTCGCTCCTCCCGGCCGTCCGCCGTGGTCAGGTGCACCGTGAACGGCTGCTCGTCACGCCCGGAGTCGACGATGCGGTCACGGCCGGCCCTGGCGACTCCGGTGACGGTCGCGCCGTAGCGGACCATGTCGCCGAGGGCGTCAGCCAGCGGCTGGAGGTACCGCTCGGCCCAGTCAGCGCCGGTCGGGTACGTCGCGCCGTCCGGGCGCACCCAGCCGGTGGGAGCGAGCAGCTTCTCGGCGGCCGGGTCGACGACCTCGCCCCAGGGGGAGAAGAGCCGCACGTGCGACCACTCCCGCACGGCGTTGCCCGCGGCCGGTCCGGCTTCCAGGACCAGCGGTTCCAGGCCGCGCGCGATCAGGTGGGCAGCGGCGGCCAGGCCTACAGGTCCGGCCCCGATCACGACGACGGGCAGCTCGGTAATGGCGGGCGCAGTCACGACGGGTCTCCTTTGTTTCGACGTTTGTCGATGTCCGATGGAGTCAGCATGAGCTCTGCATCGACATCCGTCAACATAGACATTTATCGAACTCGCAGGAACAATGGACGCATGCCGACTACGAAGACACTGCCGCTCCTGGAGCCGGAGTCCGTGGCGCCGTGCTGCCCGCCACTGACCGAGCGTCCACTGACAGCCGAAGAGGCCGTGCGCACCGCCGCGATGTTCAAGGCTCTCGGCGACCCCGTGCGGCTCCGGCTCTTCTCGCTCGTCGCCTCGCACGCGGGCGGCGAGGCCTGCGTGTGCGACATCTCCGACGTCGGCGTGTCCCAGCCGACCGTCTCCCACCATCTGAAGAAGCTCAAAGAAGCCGGACTTCTGACCTCCGAGCGGCGCGGGACCTGGGTGTACTACCGGGTGGCCCCTGAGGTGCTGGCCGCCATGGCCGGCCTGCTGTCCGCCAGTCGTTGATCATGCCCCGCCGACGTGCACCGGCGGTCAGACCTCGCCGCCGAGGGAGCGCCGACCACGATCACGCGCTGCCCGGCGACGCCATGCGGGGAGCGGCGGTCCACGGTGTGCAGCTGTACGCCGTGGAAGTCCCCCGGGACGCCAGGGAAGAAGGGGCGCCACCAGGTGCCCGTCGCGATGATGACAGCTTCAGGCGTGCGGCTGGGCGCCGCCGATCACGACCGCCTGCGCCGTCTGCACCGTCCGACATCATCCAGCGCCGATACCAGCCCGGGCTGAGCCGTAGGGGCCGCCGAAGGGCTCCCAACGCCCCATTCTCTCGAGACCGACACCCACGTCACCGAGCTGCTCGGCTCCCTCCCGGGCAACTGAACGCCCCCCGCCCGCCCCCCTGTTGAACCGTCTCGCAAAGGGAAGAACTGATGCCCTCCACCCCCGTCGCGTCCGTGCTGTTCGTCTGCGTCCACAACGCCGGACGCTCACAGATGGCCGCCGGATTCCTCTCCCACCTCGCCGGTGACCGTGTCGAGGTCCGCTCGGCCGGATCGCTGCCCGCCCAGCAGGTCAACCCGGCCGCGGTCGAGGCGATGAAGGAGGTCGGTGTCGACATCTCCGCGCAGCAGCCGAAAGTGCTGACCAGCGAGGCCGTGAAGGCGTCCGACTACGTCATCACCATGGGCTGCGGCGATGCCTGCCCGATCTTCCCCGGCAAGAAGTACCTGGACTGGGCGCTGGAGGACCCGTCCGGCAAGGGTGTCGAGTCCGTACGCCCCATTCGCGACGAGATCAAGAACCGCATCGAGGCCCTGATCGCGGAGATCGACGCCACGCAGGAGGCATGAGGGCGGCCCTCGACGACATGCGCGAGGGCACCTCGGCGTCGTCTTCCGATCCTGCTCAGCACGTCAATCTCGGGGTAGACGCACCCCGTGCCGTCGGCTAGCCGGACAGCACGTCTCACCGGGGGGACGAAGCAGAGCCAAGGAGCGCTTCATGTTCCTCATCCTCGGACTCATCATTCTGATCGCCGCAGTCACCATCGGCGTGGTCGGCGTCTTCGCAAACGACGGCAGCGCGCACGGACTCACCGGCGGTTTCTCGGTCTTCGGCTACGACGTCACCGGCTCTACCGGCACGCTCTTCCTCTCCGGCATCGTCATCGGGGCAGCAGCTCTGCTCGGACTGAGCCTGCTGCTGATCGGCGCGCGCCGCGCCAGTCGCCGCAGCGCCCTCACGCGCCGCGGGCCCACCCAGTCACGGCGCGAAAGGGCCCTTGCCGACCAGGAGCATGTTGACCTGATCCAGGAACGGGATACCGCCTGGGGCGAGACGGCCAAGGTGCAGAGGGACGATCGCTCTGCCGTCACGGGGCAACGTCGCCGCGGGCCGCACTGGTTCGGTCACCGGTCCGCCCCGCGGTGAGCAACTGCGTTAGCCGGAGCTGCCTGTGCCGGGCGGGTGTCACGGCGAGCCGGTCGACACTGCTGCGACTGATCCCGCGCCCTGCCCGAGCCGGCGACGCACACGCCCATGGTGCTCAGCCGGCCCACCGTCCCGAGGTGAAAGCCACGGCGAGGATCGTCATCAGGGGGCTCGCCGCGCAGATGTAGGCGGTCTTCGCCCAGGGCCGTTGCAGACTCCACTCGGCCAGCGCAACCCAGAGCGGCCACCACAGGAGCGACGCGCGCGGGATGGACATGTACCAGTACGAGGTGCCCAGCGCCCACAGATTGAGCCCGATGAACGCGGCCTCCGGCCAGCGCCGTCGAATCGCCAGCACGCACAGCAGCACGACACCGACGACCATGGCGACGAGTTCGGCCTGGAACATCAAGGCGTATCCCGTGGTCTGGGCGTGGGAGAAGGCTGCGTCCCAGGTGTTGTGCCACGCCTCCCATGGCGCATGGAACTGGCGAAACCAGCCGCGTTCCTGCGCGTGTTTCCACGCCATCCAGTCGCCGGTGTACGCCTGCAAGTACCAGGTGTAGGCGAGGAGGGGCAGGGCGGGAAGCATCAGCCACGGCAGACACCGCCAGCGGCGGCGTCCTTCGCCGGCGGTCGCGAACTCGACCACCAGTGCCACTGCCAGGAAGATGCCGCTCACGCGGACGGTGGTGGCCAAGCAGGCCAGTACGGCTGCGAGTGGCCAGTTGCCCTTCTTCGCGGCCAGCCAAGCGGGCAGGGCACAGGCGAGGAAAAGGGCTTCCGTGTAACCGGCAGCCAGGAATACCGCACAGGGCGAGAGCAGCAGGAAGAAGACGGCACGCGGCCCTGTGCGACTGCCCGGGAGGTGCAGTTGCGCGATTCGCGAGAGGGCAAGCACCGCTACTGCCCCAGAGGCGAAGGAGATGACCAGGCCCGCCACAGTCCAGTCAGGGACAACGACATGAACGGCCCGCAGCGCCAGGGGGAAACCCGGGAAGAATGCCTCGCGATTGTCCGGGCGTCCGGTGCCTTGGCCTCCAGAGCCGGGGAAATAGCCGTCCTCGGCAATGTTCAGGAAGTGCGTCCAGTCCCACTGCTCCCAGCGTGACATCAAGGGCGGGGCTTGATGGGATCTGCCGCCACCGGTGAACAGCCATCCGGTGCAATAGGCGGTCACCCAGATGCCTATCCGGGTGAGCAGGTACATCGACAGCACAGTCCGGTCCGCGGAGTTGAGCGAGGGGAGCAGGCGGTAGGCAACGACGCGTTCCGGGCGACGGCCGGATCGGGGCTGCGGCCGCCCTGCTGTTGCCGTGTCCGGGGACAGTGCGTAGGGCGTGGTGGTTGTGGGAACAGGACGTTGCGCAGGCGTCCAAGGCGCTTTTGCTTCAGCCATGGTTCGGCTCCTTACAAGGGCATGGAGGCATGACGAATCGCCCGGTGGCAGGCGCTGCCGTACGGGAAAGCGGGGTGTTGGCGCGCTAGCGCGGCGGCTCGGTGGCCTCCCCCGAGAAGCCGGGCTCGGTGGTCTCCCCCGAGAAGCCAGGTGCGGTGGCCTCGCCCGAGAAGCCGGGTGCGGTGGCCTCGCCCGAGAAGCCGGGTGCGGTGGTCTCAGGTGCGGTGGTCTCGGTTTGTCCGGGCATGGAGGAGCCGGCCGTCCGGGAAGGATCCGTTGTCTGCGTGGGCCGGCCCGTCCGACTGATGGACGGGCTGGGAGAGATTTCGGAGGGGGAGGTTGCCGGGGGGGTGCCGTTCCCCGCGCTGCCAGGCAGCAGGACCGCAGCGGCCGCGCTGGTTCCACTGATGGCCAGGCAGGCAGCGGCGGCAACTGCGGCGAACCGGCGGTGCCTTGCACGGTCGCCGCGCACCATGATCACGGAGATCGGCACCGGTCTCACTCGGGCCTGTCCGGCAGCGGCGGCGGCCTTGACCGCGGCCCTCAACTGGTCATGGGGCTCAGGCACCTGGGGCCTCCTCAGCGTGCGAATCCTGAAGACGGTGGGCAAGAGCGGCCCGGCCCCGGGACAGATGCGTCTTGACGGTGCCGCTGGACGAGCCGGTCTCGGTGGCGATCTGGTCGATGGACAGGTCACACAGGTAGTGCAAGACGACCGTGCGCCGCTGTTTCGGCGACAGCTCCCGCATTGCCGAGACCAAAGCGACCTGCCCCGGCCCAGGCTCCTCGACGGGTGGTGGACCCCCATGTCGGCGCCAAGCCTCTTCCGAGCGCCGACTTCCCCGCCAGCGGCTCACCGCGAGACGCCAGGCAACCGTGCGGATCCACGCCTCCGGATTGCCTTCCCTGGCCAGCTGCCGCCGCCGACTCCAGCCGCGGACGAAAGCCTCCTGCACGACGTCCTGAGCTTCATGCAGATCACCAAGCATCATGTAGAGCTGACCGGTGAGCGGTCTGACCGCATGTGCGTAGAACTCTTCGAACTCATCAACGGTCACCAACTGCTCCCAGATCTCTTCGACCTCACCTGGCATACGCTCAAGCCCTGGCCACCGGTTGACACCGGACTCGAAGTCAGGACGTGACGTCCCCCACACCTGGGAAGTCAGCCACTCGGCTTCGTCGGCAGCAGGCCGAGGTTCGCCGGGCGAACGCGCGTGGTGGGCATCGTCGGCCCAGCCGTGTTCAGATGGCGCGACAGCCCCTGCGCCAGGGTGCGGACATGGGCGCGCACCGGCGGGTGAGCTGTCAGGAATGCGGCGGGTACGGGTTCATCCGGGCGGCGGGTCCTCCGGGCGCTGCCCGCCACCGATGCCCTGAGTGTCGCCCATCCGCGCCGTGGCGCGGCGGAAGGGATCCGTGAACTCCCGCGCGACCGAGTCCTCGAGGAGCCTGAGCTCCGTGCGGACGGCCGGCAGGTGCTCGGCCGGCAGGGTGTCGAGCAGGCCCTCCAGCAGCGCGCGGAGCCGTCGGCAGACCTGGGTGGATCCCGCCCCGTACTCACGGATCTCGGTGACGGCGAGCTGGAGGTAGTCCTCCCACACCCGGTCCGGCATCACCAGTCGCGGCCGGCCGCGGTCGTCGTTGAGCACGTGCCGGCGAGGGAGTTCGGTCCTGCCGGCGCTGTAGAGAAACGCCTCGATGTGGTTCAGCACCTGGACGGCGGTCGTGGGGTCGTTCACGGCCGGGGAGAGCGCGCGGATGGCGATGTCGACGAGAACGCGCAGGGCGAAGGCGGGGTCCTGCTCGATGGTCCGCTCGGCACCGAGGGCGACAAGCCCGGTCACCCGCCGCGGATCGGGCGCCGAGGTCCCGCCGTGGACCTCGACCAGGGTGGCGCCCGCCGGTATGTAGTCCCCGACCTGGTGGGTCACCACGAAGGTGCAGTCGTGGCGCGCCGCGGCTGCCGTCAGCCCGACTATGTGGAACGCCTGGATGACTCCGCCGTGTTCGGACCGAATGCCTGTCACCGGGCGGCCCGACAGCGGGGGTCCGTCGTCGCGGGGCGCGGAGGCGCCGGTCCCGGCCGCCCAGCGGGTGAGGACCTTCGCCCCCATGCGACCGACCAGGTCGGCGATGGCCACCGGCCGGAGGTTGTGGGTGAACCGGTTGAGGTAGACCAGCAGAAGCAGCAGGCTGACGGAGACGGCCAGCCCGGCCAGGGTGACTCCCAGGTTGGGGACGAAGTCCGACCCGATGCTGCGGAGCAGGGAGAAGGCGAACGCGAACGTCCCGGTGAAAGTGGCCAGCACGGCTTTCTGCAGGCGGTCCCGGTACCACAGGCGCATGTACCGCGGGGACAGCGTTCCCGTGGCCTGCTGGACGACAAGAACGCCGATGGTCACGACGAATCCGAGCAGGGCGACCATGGCCCCGACGATGGCCGTGAGCACACCGCTCGCCGTGGTCGGGGAATACTGCCACTTCACCGACAACCAGCCCGTTCGGTCCGCGGCCATGGCGCACTCGGCGAGAATCACCCCGAGTACGAGTCCGAACAGCGGGACGATCCACAGGCTGGCTTTGGCGTATTGCCGCAGCTGAAACGCGAAGGCCCACGACAGCACGGGGCACCCTCCGGGTTCAGCTCTGGAATGCGGCCTTCAACATCCACGCTAATGCCGTACCCCGGCGGGCGCAGAAACAGGACGCTGTCCGGGCTTCCCGGAATTGCACGCTTCCGGGTCCGCGCCGTGTTTCCGCCGCTCAAAAGGCCAGGTCCGGACCGGCTCGGCAGGCCCGTGGGGAGTTCCTTGCTTAAGCTGACCGGGTGGCACCGGATCGGCTCAACGGCGCATGAGGTTGATGTCCGCGATGCTGCCGAGCCGTACCTGGGGGGTCGCGCGGCCGTGCGTCTCCGGCCCGGGCCGGAAGGGGCTCACAATGGACGACTACCCGCTGATCGAGAACCACGGCCTGATCGGTGATCTGCAGACCGCGGCGCTCGTGACCACCGACGGGACGATCGACTGGTTCTGCTGTCCCCGCTTCGACTCGCCAAGCGTGTTCGGCGCTCTGCTGGACCGTGAAAAGGGCGGGCATTTCACGGTCGCCCCGGCCACCAAAACCTACGCGACAAAGCAGTTGTACCTTCCCGACACCGCGATTCTCGTGACCCGGTTCATGACCGAGTCGGGCGCCGGCGAGGTGGTCGACTTCATGCCGGTGACCGGGCAGACGGCCACCCCTCGGCACCGGCTGGTCCGCATGCTCCGATGCGTGCGCGGCAGCATGACCTTCGAGATCGACATCGCCCCCCGATTCGACTACGGCCGGAAACCGCACAAGCTGCACATCACCGACCACGGAGCGGTGTTCACCGCGGAGGATCTGGAACTGACCGTCCACGCGGTCCGCGAACCGGAGGACGAGCGGCTGCTGAACTCCCTCACGGGCGAACAGGATCTGCACTTCTCGGTGACCCTGCACGCCGGTCAGCAGCGGGGCCTGGTCATGGAGTCGTCCGCCGGCGGACCGCCGCGCGAAATCCGCCTCACCGAGTTCCAGCAGCTCTTCGACGACACCGTCCAGTACTGGCGGTCCTGGCTCGGCCAGTCCCGGTACTCGGGCCGGTGGCGGGAGGCGGTGGAGCGCTCCGCCGTGACGCTGAAGCTGATGACGTACGCACCCAGCGGCGCCCTGGTGGCGGCCCCGACGGCGGGGCTGCCCGAGCAGCTGGGCGGCGAGCGCAACTGGGACTACCGGTTCACCTGGATCCGCGACGCCTCGTTCTCCGTGTACGCCCTGCTGGGACTGGGGTTCAAGGAGGAGGCGACCGCGTTCATCGGCTGGCTGCGCGACCGGGTGAAGGAGAAGGCCGGCAGTGACGGTGACACAGGCCCGCTGAACATCATGTACCGGGTCGACGGCTCCTCCGACCTCTTCGAGGAGACCCTGGAGCACTGGGAGGGATACCAGCGCTCCGCCCCCGTGCGCATCGGCAACGGCGCCGCCAACCAGCTGCAACTGGACATCTACGGCGAGGCGCTGGACAGCATCTTCTTCGCGCACCAGCGCGGTATCCAGCTGGACCACGGGGGCTGGACCTCGCTGCACACGATCCTCGACTGGCTCACCGATCACTGGGACCAGCCCGGGGAGGGCCTGTGGGAAACCCGGGGCGGCCGCAAGGACTTCACGTACGGCCGGGTGATGTCCTGGGTCGCCTTCGACCGCGCGCTGCGGCTCGCGGCCGCCAGCGGCCGGCCGGCCGCGCTCGACCGCTGGAGCAGTGAGCGGGACAAGATCTACGAGCAGGTTCTGACGCGGGGCTGGGACCCGGAGCGCAACGCCTTCGTCCAGCACTACGGCAGCGATGTGCTCGACTCCTCGCTGCTGCGGATGCCGACGGTGGGCTTCATCACCCCCGACGACCCGATGTGGACATCCACTCTGGACGCGATGGACCGGGAGCTGGTCACCGACAGCCTGGTCTACCGCTACAACCCCGAAGCCTCGCCCGACGGTCTGCGCGGCTCCGAAGGGACATTCTCCCTGTGCACGTTCATGTACGTCGACGCGCTGGCGCGGGCCGGGCGGACCGATCAGGCCAGACTTGTCCTGGAGAAGATGCTGACGTACGCCAACCATCTGGGCCTGTACTCCGAGGAGATCGACCTGACGGGTCGACAACTGGGCAATTTCCCACAGGCGTTCACCCATCTGGCGCTCATCGACGCGGCCATCACCCTGGACGCGACCTTGAACCGGGCGCGGGAGACGGGGACTTCGATTCCGCTCGGTACGGCGGACCGGGCTCCCATCTCGACGGTGCCGGTCGGGGACCGGCCGAACGTCGGCGGCTGACGGTCGATACCCGGCGCGGAAGTCGCTGCCCGGGGCGGCAGTCGCCGGGCCTGGCGGGGAGGAGCCGAGGAGTACGACGGTGTCGCCTTGTCGGGGAGTGACCGCCTGCGTCTCGGTGACCGGGTCGAGCCGGCCGTCGGCCCCTACCACGAACAGCGTGTCGTGCTCCGGCGGGAGCGGCTCGGAGGCGGGCCGCACCAGGAAACGGCTGCCCTGCGCGTACCGGGCCGCCAGGGTGTGCCGGACGAGTGACCTGCCGAAGAGGATGTCGCTGCCGGGGTAGGGGGATCCGTCGCGTCTTGTCCGTAGGTCTGACGTGATCGAGCAGCGGACCGACGACGATCGGCCCGGACGGCTTCAGCCCGGACTCCAAGGTGACCGGGCTGAGCTCCGTGTCGGCGAGTAACCGGCCGACGGCCAATCAGACCACCATCGCCCACTGGGTCTTCGACCATGCGTGCCCTTGCTGTTCGGGATGGCGCAGGGAGATCGGGGGAACGTCAGCCGCCGGTGGCGAAGCCGGGGAAGAGGGTCATCCCGCCGTCCACATAGAGGGTCGTTCCCACCACGTAGTCCATGAGGTCGGAGGCAAGGCCGACGACGGCATGGGCGATGTCCTGGGGTTCGCCGATGCGCTTGTACGGGATGAGCCGCAGCAGATCCTCCTGGGCCTCCGGCGTCTCCCAGGCACTGCGGTTGATCGGCGTCTTGATGGCTCCCGGGGCGACCGCGTTCACACGGATCTTCTGCGGTGCGAGTTCCTGGGCCAGTGTCTCCATCATCATCTGTACGCCGCCCTTGGAGGAGGCGTAGTTGACGTGCCCCGCCCACGGGATGAGCTGGTGCACCGAGCTCATACAGATGATCTTCCCTGCCGCGCTCGACACCTCCGGGACGACCCCGCGTCGCAGGAACTCCTTCGTCGCCTCCCGGGCGCACAGGAACTGACCCGTCAGGTTGACGTCCAGCACCTTCTGCCACTGGGCGAGGGTCATCTCCGTGAACGGGGCGTCGCGCTGCAGACCGGCGTTGGCGACCAGGATGTCGATCGTCCCGAACTCCTGGACCATCCGGTCCATCATGCCGACGACCTGGTCCTCCTGGGACACGTCCGCCTCGTACGCCGCCGCGCGCACCCCGAACGAGGTGATCTCCTTGACCACTTGCTCGGCGGCCGCACGGTCGGCCACATAGTTCACGACCACGTCGGCGCCGGCTCGGCCAAGACCGATGGCCGTCGCCATGCCGATTCCGGAGTTGGCGCCCGTGACCAGTGCCTTCTGCCCCTTCAGCAGATGCGTCGGGATCACGCCCTGGGGTACACCCGCGGTGGAATTCACGATTGCCTGCCTCCTGGCTGCGTGGCCCCCGGTCCGCCGGCCCGCGGCCGGGTGAGTCCCGGCGTCAGAGAATCACCGGTGGCGGGACGCGGCACCTCCGGCGAGCTGACGTTGGGCTGCCCGGCGGAGCATCTTCGCCCGGTCGGACCAGTGGCCGGCCCGGCGGTCAGCTCAGCCGTTCCATGAGGTGGTCGCCCACCCGCAGGGCGTTGGCGATGGCCGTCAGGGACGGGTTGACCGCGCCGATGCTCGGGAAGAAGCTCGTGTCGACCACGTAGAGGTTGTCCAGGTCGTGGGCCTTGCAGTTGACGTCCAGGGCGGAGGCGGCCGGGTCGTCGCCGAACCGGACGGTGCCGGCCTGGTGAGCGGTGGCGCCGATCGGCATGCCCTTGTGCAGATAGATGCTGTGCGACAGCAGATGGTGCTCGTGCATGCCCAAGTGACCGAGCATGCCCTGGAGTTTGTGCTGCAGACGCTTCAGGCCTTCCACGTTGTTCTTCTCGTCGAGGGCCAGATGGATGCTGCCGTCGCCGTCCAGGGTGACGCGGTTGTCGGACAGCGGAAGGTCCTCGCCGCACAGCCAGAAGTCGACGGCGTGATGGGCCAGCACCTCGAAGGGCATGTCCGGGGTCACCGCTCCGGCCCAGCGTGGGGCCTCGCCGTGGATCTGCTCGGCGTCCGACTTGCCGAGCATCTGGATTCCGCCCAGCGGGTAGTCCCAGTCGTCCGCGCCCAGATACCAGTCGTTCATGGCGAGGGTCTTCTGGAACTGCGTGTCGTTGGGTTCCTTCGACACGGCCATCAGGGCCAGGTTGTTGTGCCGCATATAGAAACGGCCGACCACGTCGGAGCTGTTGGCCAGCCCGCGGGGGTGCCGGTCGTTGGCCGAAGCCAGCAGCAGAGCGGCGGAGTTGACCGCCCCGCAGGCGACGACCACGATGTCCGCCGCGTACCGGTCCTCCGACCCGTCCGCGTTCCGGGTGACGACCGTGCTGACGCTGCGTCCGGCCGGGTCGGTCTCCAGCCGGACCACTCGGGCATTGGTGATCATCTCGACGTTGGGGTGCTGCAGGGCGGGTTCCACGCAGATCACCTGGGCGTCGGACTTGCCGCGCACCAGACACGGGAATCCGTCGACCCGGTTGCAGCGGATGCAGACGCTGGAGTGGGTCGCCCGCCCGTTGCTGTCCTGGGTCAGGTTGACCCCGATGGGCAGATGGAAGGGGTGCAGGCCCCGCTTCTCCAGGTCGTCGCTCAACTGCTGGATGCGTGGCTCGTGTTCGACGGGCGGGTACGCGTACTGCGCGCTCGCCGGCCCTTCGCCGGGGTCCTCGCCGTGCCGCCCGTGTACGAGATAGAGGTGTTCGGCCTGGGTGTAGTACGGCTCCAGATCCTCGTAGCGGATCGGCCAGGCGGGCGAGACGCCGTCGTGGTGGCGGAGTTCACCGAAGTCCTCTGGCCGCAGCCGGAAGAGGGCGGCGCCGTAGAACTTGGTGTTTCCTCCGACGTAGTAGTTGACCTCGGGCGGGAACTCGTTGCCGTGCTTGTCGAACCAGAATTCCGGGGCCCGGTACTTGCCCTTGACGAACACGGCGGTGGAGTCCCAGTTGTCCCGCTCACGCGGGAGATAGTCACCGCGTTCGAGGATGAGCACCCGTTTGCCGGAGGGGGCGAGCCGGTGGGCGAGCGTACCGCCGCCGGCGCCGCTGCCGATGATGATGACGTCATAGTGCGGGGAGTCGCCCACGGCGACCACCGTCCTTGCTCTCGCGGCCCTGCCCTCTCGCCGGGACCTGTCACATCACGCTGCGGAGACAAAGGAACCATTCCGCCTTTTCGAACGTAACCGCCCTTCCGGTTCGCGGCGACCCGGGAGCCGCCGTGCGGACGCGGTCACAGAACGGCGATCGGATTCACCGGAGAGCCGGTGGCCGCCGGCAGCCGCAGCGGCGCGACCACACACAGGAAGCTCCAGCGGCCGGCCCGTTCGCACGCCGGAGCCAGCTCCTCGAACTGCAGGTAGTCCATGAGATGCACTCCCAAGGCGTGCATGGCCAGCACATGCACGGGAAAGGCGATCTCCGCCACCGCGCTGGGGGCGGTGTCGTTGTTGCCGTCCCCGCCCAGCACCGCGACCTTCCGCTCGGCCAGGAACCGCATCGCCGTCGGATGGAGGCCGCACCGGGCCTGCGCCGCGTCCCAGGCCCCGAGCTCCCGGCGCCTTCCCCGGTGCCCCACCCGGACGAGCAGTAGATCCCCCGGCCCGACCCGGACCCCTTGGGCGGCCTCGGCCGCGGTCAGGTCGTCGGCTGTCACATGGTCGCCGGGTTCCAGCCAGGGCACCCCGCGCAGCCGCGGGATGTCCAGAAGTACGCCGCGGCCGACGATGCCGTCCCGTACCACGTCGAGGGAGAGCGAACCGGCGCCGTCCCGCGTCACAGTGCTCGCCGGCACCCCGTTGTAGAGCTCGCCGTCGAACAGCACATGGCAGAGCGCGTCGAGATGGCTGTCCGCGTCCCCGTGCACGTTCATCGCGAACCGGTCGAGGGCGAAGTGCAGCCCGTCCGCGCCGATGTCACCGGGCGCGGGTCCGGTCATCCGGTGCTCCGCGGGCTCGGGATTGTCCGGGCCCGGCCGGGTCTCGATGGGCGAGGCGAGGGACACCGTGTGCCCGGACCTGACCTCGGCGGCGGCTGCGAGCACCCGCTCGGGCGTCAGGTGGTTGAGTGCTCCGCGCCGGTCGTCGGGACTGCGCCGGGCGCCGTCGCGCAGGTGCTCGTACAGCTGCCGGAAGGCTTCCGCGGTCATGGGCTGCGGGGCTGCGGGTTCCGTGTACGGGGCCATGGGGATGCTGCCTCCCGCCGACGATTCGGGCGTCCGGCGTCTCATTGTCGGGCGGCCGGTCCAGGCCCGCGACAGCGGCGCCGGCCTCAACCGGTGGTCTCCCAGGGGCCGAGGCCCCACCGGAGCACATGGCTGGCGCCCGGCTCCAGGGTGGTCAGATCCGTACCGCTGCGGAAAGCGTCCGCCGGACAGGACATGGCTTCCACGGCGAGACCGCGGCGCCGCCACCCGGGCTCGGACAGGGTGTCACCTGTGTACACCTGGACGTACCGGGTGCCTTCGTCGAGCCGTACGTCGATACCGCGCAGCCCCGAAGGGTGCGCCAGCCGCACCACGGCCCGGCCGGAGGGATCCCGGTCGAGTCCGGTGAACGCGGTGTCCAGCTGCTGCTCGCCGATGGGCCGGGCGACGCGGAAGTCGTACGCCGTGCCTTCGACCGGTTCCCGGCCGACCGGCAGGCTCTGCTCGTCGGTGCGCAGCCGGTAGCGGGCGGGTACGGTCAGCAGCGCCGTGTCCACCAGGTCCGTGCCCACGGTCAGATAAGGGTGCTGGCCCGCGCCATAAGGTGCCGCGGTGTCCCCCACGTTGGTCGCGGTGACGGTGACCTCGAGCCCCTGCGGCCCCAGCCGGTACTCGGCGACGACCTCCAGCAGGAAGGGATAGCCCGGCTGCGGGAAGAGCGTGGTGCCGACCCTGACTCCGTCGTCGCTGCGGGCGAGCAGCTCCCACGGGGTCCAGCGGAGGAGTCCGTGGATCGCGTTGTGATTCTCCGGCTCGGTCAGTGGGAGTTGCAGATCCTGGCCATTGAAGTGGTAGCGCCCGCCGCCCACCCGGTTGGGCCAGGGAACGAGAAGTTGCCCTCGGCCGCCGGTGATCCGTGCGTCGGCGGTGAATCCGTCCAGCAGCGGACGGCCGTCCACCTCGTAGTGGCGCAGGGCGCCGCCCAGCTGGATCACGACGGCCGTCTGCTCGGCGTGGCGCAGCTGCCACTGTTCTCCCGTCGCGTGTTGCCTTGTCGCGTGTTCGTCCGTCCGGTGTTCGTCTGTCGCGCTGGGGGGCATGCGCAGCTCCTCACTCAGTACGGTGCCTACGGCCGGCGCGCCGGTCCGCGGGGGAACCGATGCGGTGTCCGCGCGCAGCAGGGATATGACGGCCTCGACGACGGCTTCCGGCCGCTGGTCGATCTCCACCACCAAGGGGTGTTCGTCGGGCTCCGGCTCCTGGAGATCCGCGAACTGACTGTCCAGCAGTCCGGCCTGGAAGAAGTGGCCGTGCCGGGCGACCAGTCGGGAGCGGATGAGCTGCCGCGAACCGTGCAGGTACACCAGGCGCACGGGCCGTCCGCCGAGCAGTTGGTCCCGGTAGGCGCGCTTGAGCGCGGAGCACGTGACCACGGCCGGTTGCCGCGCGGCAATCTCCTGGTCCATCCAGGCGGCGATGGCGTTCAGCCACGGTCGCCTCTCCTTGTCGGTCAGCGGTTGACCGGCCGCCATCCTGGCGCGGTTGGCCGGGGGGTGGAAATCGTCCGCGTCCCGGTAGGGCCAGCCGAGCCGGTCGGCGAGCAGCCGCGCCACCGTGGACTTGCCCGATCCCGCCACGCCGACGACAAGCACCAAGGCATCGGGCACCCCGGCGGCCGCGTCACCCGCCGGAGCCGGGAGCGCCCCGGTCATCAGTCCTCCAAGGACGGGGAGCTGCGCACAGCGCCCGGATGACGAATCCGGCGACAACGATCACGACGCCTCCCATCACGGCCCATGGTGTCCGCTTCATGTCTCGGCGGCTGCGCGCGGCCACTCTCAGGCGGGGCCGGCCACGCGGGCGGCCGGAGATACGGCGGGCTTGACCACCGGCGGAACAGCGCGGCCGGGAGGCAGCAGCTCGGTGGTCACGAAGGCCACAACGGCCGCCAGGATCACCACGGGGATCATGTCGGTCTCGCCGAGCAGCAGGACGACGAGCACCACGCTGCTGACCGGCAGCCGCAGGGAACTGGTCGCCGCGGCCGCCATGCCCGCGGCCATTCCCGGTACGACCCCCAGACCCGGAAGGGGCGCGAGCAGCACACCCACCGCGCCGCCCAGGAACAGGGAGGGAAAGATGGGTCCGCCTCGCAGGCTGCCCAGACAGAGCGCGTAGGCCGCGCCCTTGCAGATCAGTACGGCGATCAGGGCACCGACCCCCCAGGCGTGCGGATCGGCGGCCATCCGGGTCAGCGTGGCCTGACCGGACGAGGCCACGTCAGCAGGTGACAGGTCGGTGGTGAGCGCGTACACGGAGGCGCAGACTCCGGCGGCCAGCGCGCAGACGGCGGTGTGGACGACGGGGCGCATCGAGACGAACACGGCGGCCAGCCGGCCTCCGGCCAGGATCAGATGCACGAAGACACCGATCGCGACAGCCATCAGCACCGACCAGACCACGTCACCGGTATCGATACGGGGAACCGGTTCGCCCAGTTTCAGGGACAGGCCGCCCGTCGAGAGGCCGGTCCAGCGGCCGAAACCGGTGAACACGAGCGAACCCACCCCGCTGGACAGCAGCACCGGCAGCATGACCGCGAACAGCTGCGCTCCGCCGACCCCCGCCATCTCCATGAGCAGCACCGCGGCCATCAGCGGGTTGCCGAAGATCGTCGAGACGGCCGCCGCGGCGCCGGCCGCGCCCAGGAGTGCCTTGTTCTGCGGGGTGGCCGGCGTCCGGACGAGGTTCCTGAAGAGCAGCGCCAGGCCCCCGCCGAGGGCGACCAGCGGGGCTTCGGGACCCAGGGCGGCGCCGAGCGGGAGGCTGGCCGCGGCCGCGAGGATCACTCCGGGCAGCGCCGCGGCCGAGGAGCCCGCGGCGTGCAGTCCGGAGGCGGGGATGTGGCCGCCGGCGCCGGGCAGATGTGTGACCAGCAGGCCGACGAGGATGCCGGCGACCAGCAGCAGGGGCAGCGGCCACCACCACGGCGGGGCGTCCCAGCCCAGGGCCTGCGGCACATTGGTCCACATCAGATGCTCCAGCTGGTGGAGCCCGACGAGGAACCAGAACGCGGCGAGCGACACCGGAATACCGATGAGGGCGCTGAACGCGAGCGTTTTCAGGTAGGTCGGGGTGCGCAGCATGTCGCGCAGCCGGTCCGCCTCCTCCGGCTGCGTTCCACTGCCGGACGCGGCTGGTCGCGGGCTCGGCTCCGTCATGGAGTCGTCCTTTCCCGGTCCCCAACTCCGGTGTCAGCCAAGGATCTTGCGCTTCTCTGCCGCGAATTCCTCTTCGGTCAGCACCCCTTGGGCCTTCAGGTCGCCCAGTTGCTTGAGCTGATCAATCTTGTTGCTCATGTCGTCGCCGGGTGGAGCGGGCGGCGTTGGGGCCGGAGCGGGTGCCGCGGCCTGCGGCTGCTGCTGGTCGTCGTGCTGCGCCCACCGACCCGCCTGACGCCGCGACACGCGGTTGGACACCGCGGTCGCGGTTCCGGCGACGACGGCGGTGCGGGCGACGCCACGAATAAGTCCGGGCATGTTCACTCATCTCCCACGGTGGGTGCGGGCGGACCGCTGCAGGGACGGTCCATGGGCCCGTTGCCTTCAGTCGGCGGCGGGTCCGCCGGGGGCCGTCGCCTCGACCTCGTCCAGGGAGGCCAGCAGGGCCTGGACGGGAATTCGGCCGCTCGTCACCAGTTGGGCACCGCTGCGCCGCATGGCTCGGGCGAAGGGTGCCGCCCAGAGGTTCTCGTACACCAGGATTCCGGCGGAGTTGCCCGGCTCCAGCGCGGTCGCGGCCTCGTCGAGATCGTCCTGGCCCAGCAGCCCGGACGAGGCACCCTCGAAGACCGTCAGGTCGAGCCCGTCCCCGAGATCCGTCAGTTCAAGTGCGGTAACCGAGCCGTCGCTGTCCTTGCGGATGAAGCAGAGGTCGAGGATGCGGATGATGCCGCGATCGACCAGATCGACGAGCAGGGGGAAGCCCTCGCCCGTCATACGGTTGCCGGGGAACTCGACGACCAGGTAGTCGACGGGGCCCATCTCTTCGATGTCGTCGCCCATGGCCACTCCTCACGAGCGCGTCGGGTACGGGCCTCGACCACCGCTCGTGTCCGGCGGCGCTCGCCGCGACAGACGGCGACGGAGCGGCCCTTTCAGGCCATTGCAACACCCGGCGGAAGGCTTCGCACTTCCTGAGACCTGGCGCCTGCCGCGTCAACTGGTCAGCTGGTAGATGCTCTTCCCGGTGAGCCACAGGCCGAGAAACAGACAGATGGCCACGATCGCCGGCTCCTGGTGGCCTTCCAGCCAAGTGCGCAGTTTCATCAGCCGGGCCTGGGCCGCCTCCGGTGCGAACACCACATACAGCTCGGCGGCCAGCAGACTCGCGGTGGCGAGGATGCAGAAGCCGAACAGTGCCAGATACGACGAGAAGTGCGACAGGTCGGCCTCGATGACCGTGGTCGCCCCCGCGGCGACGATGCCCCAGGGCTGCAGGAACACGGCAAGTCCCGCCGCCGCCCAGGCCGAGCTGCGGTCCATCCGGGAGGTCGTGGAAGGGGACGACGGGGAACGGGAAGACTTGCGAGACGGCTTGCGGGCGGACCCGGAGGCCGGCTCGTGAGCCTCTCCAAGCCGCCGTCGCCGGTGTTCGCCGTAGAGCACCAGCGTGAGGCCGATGGCGAGTTTGGCCGCGAGCCCCGCCGTGGACGGCGGAGATCTGGGCGGCGGGGGTTGTCCGCCGGTCAGCGCGAGGACCAGAGCGATCACACCGACGAGACAGGCCAGCCAGCCCAGGATGAAGGCCAGCCCCTTCCACGCACCCCTGGTGGACGACACCACCAGGACAAAAGCCATGATCGGCAGAGGGTCGAGCGTGATGGCCAGCGCGATGAGGAGCAGGTCGATGACCATGGCGACCCAATCGTGTGGCGACATCACGAGACTATGCAAAGGACGCGGAAGCGACACCTTTTGGTCACCGCGCTGCCGGCTTGCCGAAGATGCCGCCGCGCACTCCGTCCCCCACCCTGGACGCAGGGAAGGAGCAGCGCCATGACGCATTCCGTACGGGTGCCGTGGAAGGCAGGGGGCCGTTCGCAGAGCCCGGGTGCCGTACCCGCCGGCTGATGCCTCCCAGTGAGCCCGAGGACCTTCGGGGGCGGCCGAGCAAGGGGACGCACGCCGAGGAAGAGGGCGCGGCGGACCGCCGTCCTGGCTCCGTCTTCCGGCCGTCCTGGTGGCAGGTCCGGTCCCGGAAGCTGGTCGCCACCGCGAAGTGGCTGCACACGCGGGCCGAGGCCCGCTTCCCGGTCATCTCGCATCTCGCCGCACGGATGGTGTCGGTGAACATCTTCGACTCCGCCACCCGGCTGGCGGCGCAGTGCTTTCTGACCGCGGTCCCGCTGCTCTTCGTCGTCGGGTCCTTCGCCCCGGAGGCGGTGCGCAATCAGCTGATCAGCTCCGTGCGCGCGGTCTTCGGGCTCGGCGGCGCCGCGAACGACGAGCTGGAGCAGGTGTATCGGTCCGGTACCGACACTCTGCGTGAGGCCACCGGTGTGGTGGGCGCGCTCATGCTGCTGCTCTCCGCCACGGCCGTCAGCCGGGCGATGCAGCGGCTGTGCAAGCGGGCCTGGGAGATCCCCAGGGCGGGAACCGGGATCGCCGCCTGGCGGTGGCTGGCATGGATCGGGATCTGGCTGGCGGTTCTGGTCGTGCAGGCGCCGCTGCGCGACGGCTTCGGCGCCGGGCTGTGGCTTGGCGTCCCGGTCACGGTGCTGACCCAGACCGCGCTCTGGTGGTGGACCCAGCACCTGTTGCTGGGCGGCCTGATCCGCTGGCCACCTCTGCTGCCCGGAGCCGTCATCACTGCGATCGCCGTTACATTTCTGTCGATCGGAGCGCGTTTCTACATGCCCCGGGCGCTCAATCGCGCCCTTGCCGAGTACGGGTCGGTCGGCTCGGTCTTCGTACTGCTCTCGTGGCTGATCGTGGTGTGTGTGGCGGTCGCCATCGGCATCTGCGCGGGAGCCGTCGCGGCCCAGGAACCGTTCCTGGCCCGTCACCTGGGCAGTCCACCTCCCACCTGGCAGAAGGCCGGAGGCACTTGACCCATGGTTTCTGCTCCTGGGGCAACCCTCGGGCCGGTCGTGCCGGCCCGGGCTGCGACGGCTTCGCCCGCGCAGCCCGGGCCCCGATTGAATTTTCAGCCCGGCGGGTGCAGGGCGTTCACTGCACGATCCGAGCCTCCGTGTGCAGACCTGCCTTGTCGACGTCCGCGTGCACGGTGACGGTGCCGTCGGTCCAGCGGACCAGGACGTCGTTGCGGCGGGTGTCGGAGCCGAAGGCCCCGGCAGTGACGACAACGGCGCGGGTCCACGGGGACTTCGGGGGTCGGATCTTGATCTCGCCGTGCATGCCGGCGGTGTCGACGCCCGGGTGGATGGTGGTTTCACCGTCCACCCAGCGCACAAGCAGGTCGCCGGTGTTCCTGCCGGTGAACTCCCCGGCGGTGATCTGTGCGGCGAGCGGCCACGTCTTGTTCGGCTTCACCAGGAAGGTGCCCTTGCTCACCGCTTTGCTGTCGACGTCGGCGTACATCCCGACGGAGCCGTTCGCCCAGACGACGGCCAGGTCGTCCCGCAGCGCCCCCGGGGTGTGCCGGCCGACGGCGATGAGCCTGGCGTTCTGCCAGTTCTTGTGTTTGGCCAGAGTCTTCTCGTCGTGGAAGCCCGTCTTGTCGACGTGTCGATACTCGCTCAGCTCACCGTCGCTCCAGCGCACCACGAGCCCGTCCGTGCCACTGCCGGTGAACCTGCCGCCGCTGATGGCCCGCGCGTTCTTCCAGATACTTCCGGGGGCGGCGAGCCGGTGGACGGCGGAGAACGGACGCTTCGGGTCGCCGGCACCGCTGCCCTGGTAGAGAACGACCGACCCGTCGGCCCACACGACGAGCAGGTCGCCGCTCCCGTTGCCCGTGAAGTCCCCGGTGGCCAGCAGCCTGGCGTTCTGCCACTGCTCCCAGCCGCCCATCGCGAAGGGCAGGGCCGGCTGGACGTAGGGGCCGAAGTCGCTGTGACGGCCGTTGTCGGCATCGTCGTACAGCTGGAGGAACCGATCGCCGTACACCGGGCTGTAGGTGATGCGGTTGTACGCCGGGTGAGTGGCTGGTACGCCCGGCCCGCCACCGTTCCAGCCGCCCACGTTGCCGATGATCTCTCCGGTGCCCTTGGCGCGGTCGAGGGTGGAGAAGAACGGCCCGCCGGAGACGCCGTCCCACATGCCTGCGCAGTCGATGCGCATCTGGTTGAAGTCCGGCAGTGCCTGGGTGCGGCTGGTGCACTGGACGGGCCGGTCCTGCGGATTTCGGCCGACATTGGGATAGCCGATGGTGGTGACGGCGTTCTCCGATGTGGTGGGACGGGCCGGCGTGTTGCCGCCGACGGCGTCCTGCAGGTTCCTGGTGCCGTTGGGCTTGACCCGGGCGAACGCGTAGTCCAGGTCGGACTCCGGGCCTCTGCTGTTCTTCACGTATCGCTTGTCGGCGAACCATTCGTCAACCGGCCAGATGCCGTAAGGCTGCTGCGCGAGGCTCTTGGCCGGGTCGTACTTCGGCACGAAGACGGCCTTGGTATTGAGGCAGTGACCTGCCGTCAGGATGAGGTTGCGTCCCTTGCTCTGCACCGTGCTGGCCGAGCAGTAGTGCGTCCGCATATCGGCGCCGACGGTGAAGAGGATGCCGACGGAGGGGATGCCCGCAAACTGCTGCCCCACATCCGCTCGGGCGTGTGGTGACGTACCCCGCCCCGGCAGGCCGGCGCCGGGGCGGCCGGAAGGATCGGTGGCGGACGCGATGCGCTCCGGTGTCCAGAACTGCAGCGCCTCGGCTACCGACCAGCTGTCGTCGTCCGGCCGCGCCGGCGTGCCCGCCCGGTCCGCTGCCGCGGGGGAAGCACCGGGCGATGGACTCGTGGGTGCGGGTGACGGCCGGTCGGCCGCCATGGAGGCGGGGCTTGTGGCGACGGTGGCCAGGGCGCAGCACGCCAGGGAGACGGTGAGGCGGGGCAGGGAAGGTATGCGCAAGGGGGAACTCCATCGGGTGGGAGAGGTGTGGGCGGAAACGGGCGCGAAGGGTCCGGGTGCGACGGCTGCTGAAGAGAGCGGCGACCGGAGGGACGGGGCGGGCGGGGTCAGCCGACGAGCTGCACCTCGCTGTGCGTGCCGGCGGCGTCCACACCCGGGTGCAGGGTGAGCCTGCCGTCGTTCCAGCGGACCAGCAGATCACTGGTCTTGGCGCCGGTGAACTCGCCCGCACTGATCTGGTCCGCGTACGTCCAGGTCTTGTCCGCCTTGGCGGACCGGACGTCCTCCGCGCGAGCGAATATCACCTGAGGTTTCCTTCCAGATGGTGCGCGGCGTATGGAGTCGCCGCGAGAGAAGGTCCTCTCCCCCGGTCCTCCACGAAAAAGTACCACTCTCCTATTCCGTTCCTTCACCAGCACTCAGCTATAACGAATCAGTAACACCCATGCATTGAAGGCAACGTTTCGCCCGACATTACTGTCCGGTACGGAATTGGCCGCTCCGTTTCATTGGTGGCTCTTAGTGCGTTTGTGGGGGGCTATTCTCGGCGGGACCAAGTTTCAGCCAACTGCACGACGAGCGGGTGGCGCTGTCGCAGATGGGTCGGTCTACGTCGAGTTCGACGTTCCGCATTCCTCGCTGACTCCAGGTGGAAGGCCTGGTGACTACACGATGTCCGGACCTGACTCGTTCGAGGCCCGGCTCGCGAAGAAGAAGGGCCTGCCGATTCCGGAGCTTCCCGCGGCGGGCAATATCCGGCTGGGTGCATGCTGATGGGAGCGAACGTGCTGGAAGCCCTGAGGGAGTGGGTGGCCGCGAGCGAAGCGCGTCTTCGTGAGAGCGGAATCGCATGCGAACTCGTCGAGTCTCCGGCGGAATTCGACCCGAGCTCGGTTCAGTTGATTCTGGAGACCGAGGAAATGCTCGGCGAGATCATTGTATGGAGCAATGGCAAGGCCGAGATTCAAGTCGCGGAAGTCTCGACCGGCCGGGTCGAGAGAGAGCAGCGGGAGATCGTCTCGCGGACCTCTCTGGACGAGGCCATCGAGAACGTGATCGCTCGGATGACAGCCTGATCACATCCCACTGAGCAAGAGTGACGTGGTAGCGGTCCCGCCGGAATACTCCGGCGGGGCCGCCGTGCATTGCAACGGATTCCGCCGACGTCAAGCCCCCGCGAACGTTGACCAGGGATTCGAAGGGATCGATCGGTGAATGCGATATCGAATCACCCCCTGGAGCGGTAGCGACGGCACCAGACGGCAACGGGCCCGGCGGAATTTCTGCCGGGCCCACTGCCGTGCCGCGTGGGGACTACTCGTGTCGCCTCGTTCTGCGAGGAGTTCAGGGGCGTTCGGTGAGGGGTAGCCGATGGCTCACCTCTTGCTGGTCGGCTCCTCCTCTCCGCCGGCCGGATTGGGCGGCGAGTCGGTCCGCAGGAGCGCGGGGCTGCGACCTGACGAAGCGCTCCTAGGCCTGGGCGATCAGACGGTCCACCGCTGCCGTGCCCGAGGTGTAGCCGGCGGCAGTCTCCCCGTACGCGGCGGGCATGGGAGAAGCGGCAGGCATGGC
Source organism: Streptomyces sp. NPDC002730 (assembly GCF_042888805.1). Classification (NCBI taxonomy): domain Bacteria; kingdom Bacillati; phylum Actinomycetota; class Actinomycetes; order Kitasatosporales; family Streptomycetaceae; genus Streptomyces; species Streptomyces sp. NPDC002730. Next base: position 122,951 of record NZ_JBIAQG010000014.1, on the reverse strand, counting down.
GCCGGCAGGCGGCAAGTTCTGCTGCCGGGCCGCCGGGGCCAGGCCCCGGGCGGCGACCGGCTGCTGGGCCAGAGCGAGCATCGGTGTCTGCTGCATCGGTGTCTGCTGCATTGGTCTCTGCTGCTGCGGCGCGGGCGCCTGGGCCAGCATCGGTGCCATCGGCTGCGGGGGCGGTTCGGCCACCTGGGTGCGCTGTCCGTACAGCACCTGTTCCATCGCCGATATCAGCCGGATCACGTCCTGATGCGGACGCACCACGAGGCGCAGGAAGCGGCTCGAGCTGCCGACCTTGTTGCTGCACTCGCGCACCAATACGCCGTGTTCGGCGAGCATCCGGTCCCGCAGGACCGCCCCGTCCACACCCTCCGGCAGGCGGACATAGAGGAAGTTGCCCTGCGAGGGGTAGATGGTGAGGCCCGGCAGCTGAGAGAGGCGCCAGGTCATCTCCTGCCGGTCGCGCCGGGCCTGCTGGAGGCTCTCGGCGTACTCCTGGCGGTGCTCCTTCAGCATGAACACCACTGTTTCGGCGAAGGAGTTGAGGTTCCACTTCGGCAGCGCGACCCGCACCTTCGCGGCGAGGCTGGGATTCGACACGAGGTAGCCGAAGCGCACGCCGTGCAGCCCGAAGTTCTTGCCCAGACTGCGCAGCACGATCACGTTCGTCCGCAGTACGGCCTCCGCCGCGACGCTCGGCTCGGGTTCGGCATCCGCGAATTCGAGGAAGGACTCGTCGACGACGACCAGGTCCAGGTCCTGGAGTGAGTCGAGCATGGCGAGGAGCTGCTGTTTGGGGAGGTAACCGCCATCGGGGTTGTTGGGGTTGCAGATGACCGCCGCGCGGGAGCCGCGGCTGCGGATGAACTGCACGAAGGACTCCGGGTCGAGGCCGAAACCGCGTGCCTCCGGCAGCAGGAGCATGTCCACACGCTTGCCGGTCTCCATCGGCTGGTCGGTCCACCGTCCGAAGGTGGGGACGGGGACCGCCAGCGACTCCTTGACCAGCAAATGGTCGATCCAGGTGATCAGTTCGGTGGAGCCGTTTCCCATGGCGACGGTCTGCGGGTTGAGGCCGAGTACCTGGCACAGCTCGGCGGTGATGGTGTCCGCACTGCTCGGGTAGTACGTCAGGATCTCGCGTAGGCGGTCACCGAGCTGATCGAACATCACTGGGGTGGGGAAGTACGGATTGCAGGGGATGCAGAAGTCGGTGATCTCGCCGCCCTCGCCGCCGGCTGCCCTGTTCAGGGTGAAGTACGAAGGGCTGTGCGCGGTGGACGCGCGGAAGAGTGCGGTGACATTGCTGCCGGCCATAGATCTGCCTCCCCTGCCGGAACGGCCCATGCGGAAGCACATGAGCCGCCCAGGTATACGGAAGGGGATGGGACGGCGTTCAACGGCTGGGGCGTGCGGGACACCCCCGGGGCTGATCAGCCGGACTTCTCGGGGCCCGTCGTCCGGTGGACAACGTTCGGCTGTCGGCCGAAGTAGTAGGCGCCGGTGCTTCACACCTGCGCCATGCCGCCGTCCACGAAGAGCTCCACGCCGGTGATGAAGCTCGACGCATCGCTGGAGAGGAACACCGCGGCCTTGCCCATCTCGCGGGGATCCGCGATTCGCCCGGTCGGGTTGCCCTCGCCCATGGTCTTGATCGCGGCGTCCACCTGATCGGCTCCCTGCGCCATCCCCAGAGCGCGCCTGAGGGACTCGGTGTCGACCGCCCCGGGACTGAGGACGTTCATCCGGATACCCGACCCCTTGATGTCCTGGATCCAGGACCGGATGAAACCGCGCACCGCGGCCTTCGCGCCGCCGTACATGCTCATCCCGCGCGGAGGCTGGATGGAAGCCGTCGATCCGATGATGACGACCGTTCCACCGGACGGCAGCAGCGGCAGTGCCGACTGGACGGTGAAGAGGACGCCCTTCGCATTGACGTTGAAGGTCCGGTCGAACTGCTCCTCCGTGATCGAGCCGAGCGGGGCGTGAGCGCCGATGCCGGCGTTGGCCACGACCGCGTCGAGCCGTCCGTACCGCGTCTTGACCTCCCGGTACATCATCTCCATGGACGCGAGACTCGTGACATCCGCGACGATGCCGGAACAGTTCGGTCCGATCACCGCGACTGCTTCGTCCAGCTGTTCCTGCTGGAGATCGGTGATGACCACGCGGGCGCCCTGGTCAACGAACTCCTGGGCGATACCCAGACCGACCCCCGACGCACCGCCGGTGACAACGGCGACCTTTCCTTCGAGCGAGAGATTCATTTCCTTCTCCTATGACGTTCTTGGTTCCCGCGCAGTGCTCCGCTGTGGGTAACGACGCGCATGGCGGCGGCGGGGAGATGTGGGGCGAGAGCGCCCTTCCCCTTCCGGGAAGCGAATGCGGGCAGCAGATGCCCTACAGTGGAAGTGGAGGCGCCGCCACTTCATTGACCATAAGCGGATGCTCCTCCACTTAGCAACCCGGGACGAGAGGAGACCGCCGATGACCAGAGAGACAGGGCGCCCGCTGCGGGCCGACGCGCAGCGCAACCGGGACAAGATCCTCTCCGCTGCGGTGCGCGTCTTCGCCGAGCAGGGACTGGACGCACACCTGGAGCGCATCGCCAAAGAAGCCGGCGTAGGCACCGGGACCCTCTACCGGAACTTTCCGACCCGGGAGATCCTGATCGAGGCCGCGTACCGCAATGAGCTGAGCCGGCTGTGCGACGCCGCCCCCGACCTTCTGGCCACGATGGAGCCGCGTGAGGCGCTGCGCGCCTGGATGGGCCGCTTCATCGACTACGCGACCGCCAAACTGGGCATGGCCGATGCCCTGCGGGCCCTCGTCGAGTCGGGCGTCAACCCCTACGCACAAAGCCACGAGATGATGCTGTCCGCCCTGACCTCTCTCCTGGACGCCGGCGTAAGCGCCGGCACCATCCGGTCGGACATCAGCGCGACCGACATGTTCGCCGGCCTCACCGGTATTGCTCTGGCCTCCGGAAAACCCGAACAGCGCGAGCAGGCCGAACGTCTCCTCGACCTCATCCTGGACGGACTGAGCACCGACCGGCACTGACGCGCGCGGCGGTTGTCCTGACGCTCTGTCAATTCACAGGAGGACAGTGCTGAAGCGAGGTTCTCGACGGAACCGGGCGGGCGGCCATGAGCTTTCCTACGGTGCGGAGAGACCGGATCTCGAACCAATCGGCCTTGGGTGGACGGCAGTTCGAGATCCGGACACTCCTCAGAGAGTGCCGAGCCGCTCCAGCGGGAACGGCGGCTGGGCCAGCGGGCGCACCGCAAGCCGGGTCAGCGGCAGGGCATTGTCGTCACCCGCCGTGCGGTTGGCGTGGAGCACCCCGCAACCGGTGCAGCGGTGGACGAGCACCCACTCGCCGTCGCCGCGGACGGAGATGGCGAGAGGTTCCATCCGGGCTCCGCAGTCGGCAGCCCGGTCGCCGGGGGTGTCGTCGAGATGACGGCTCCACAGGCAGTTGGGGCAGTGATTGCGGTGACCGGTACCGGCTGCGGTCATCGATACGTCGAGACCGCAGTGGAGGCAGCGGAAGGACTGGGCACGCGCTTCGGTGCGGGCGCGTCTGGAGGTGTTGCCCGGGGACTTGCGTGAGGCGTTGCGGGACATCGTGGACACGACTCCTGGTGTGATGCGCGGGATGGGCGTCAGCTCTGAACGCCGTCTCGCATCAAGGGAGTTCATACCGCGAGGGCGGGAGGCCTTCCTCGATCGCGAGAACGGTTCCGCTGGGCCCTGGGCATACACGCACCACCTCTGCCTCGACATCCGGTCGCCTGATGAGATCCCGCCGCACGGGCATACAGCAACCGAATTTATTCAGCACGCCGGGCAACGGAAGGCCGCAAACGGCGTCAGGCGACCGAACCTATCCGCCCCACCGAGGCCTGCAGGCCATCATGGTGGATCGGGGTGTGCGCTCCCGTCAGGGAGACTCCGCTGCCGCCGCGCCGGTTCGCCACTATCTCCGCACCGATCGACAGCGCCGTCTCCTCCGGCGTACGCGCGCCGAGGTCCAGGCCGATCGGCGAGCGCAGTCGGGCCAGTTCGAGTTCGGTCACGCCGACCTCACGCAACCGCTTGTTGCGGTCCTCATGCGTACGCCGGGAACCCATCGCGCCGATATAGGCGACGGGAAGTCTCAGGGCCAGTTCGAGCAGCGGGACGTCGAACTTGGCGTCGTGGGTGAGGACGCAGAGGACGGTGCGGCCGTCCACCTCCGTCGACTCCAGATAGCGGTGCGGCCAGTCGACGACGATCTCGTCCGCCTCCGGGAAGCGGGTCCTCGTCGCGAAAACGGGACGGGCGTCGCAGACCGTGACGTGGTAGCCGAGGAACTTGCCGACCCGGACCAGTGCCGAGGCGAAGTCGATCGCGCCGAAGACGATCATGCGGGGGGCCGGGACGCTCGATTCGACCAGGAGCGTCAACGGCTGTCCGCAGCGGCTGCCGTCCTCGCCGATGACGACCGTGCCGGTGCGGCCGGCGTCCAGCAGCGCGCGAGCCTCGGCCGCAGCCGTGCGGTCCAGCTCGGGATGACCGCCGAGGACCCCGTCGTACGAACCGTCCGGCCGGACCAGCAGCGCACGGCCCCTGACCTCCGCCGGTCCGTCGGTGATCCGCGCGACCGCCGCCGCCTCCCCTCCGGCGGCGGCGGACAGCGCGGCCGCGAACACCTCCCTCGCGGGAGAGTTCGCGCGTACCGGCGTGACGAGGATGTCGATGATTCCGCCGCAGGTCAGGCCCACGGCGAAGGCATCATCGTCGCTGTAGCCGAATCGCTCGAGGACGGTGAGACCGTCCTCGAGCGACTGCCGACACAGCTCGTACACCGCCCCTTCCACACACCCTCCGGAGACCGACCCGATCGCCGTGCCCTCTCTGTCCACCGCGAGAGCGGCGCCCGGCTGCCGGGGCGCGCTGCCGCCGACCGCCACCACGGTGGCGACAGCGAATTCGCGTCCCTGCTCGACCCACCGGTTCAGCTCTTCGGCGATGTCCAGCACATCGGTCTCCTCAAGGTGTGTGTAGGGGCGACGGGGAGTTACTTGACTCCCAGCCAGCCCTCGATCGGGTGAAGGGCGAAGTAGGCCAGGAAGACGACGGACAGCACCCACATCAGCCAGCCGACGTCGCGCGCCTTGCCCTGCACGGCCTTGATCAGGACGTGGGCGATGACGCCCGCCGCGATGCCCGCGGTGATCGAGTACGTGAAGGGCATCAGCACGGTGGTCAGGAACACCGGGATCGCGGTGGCCTGGTCGTTCCAGTCGATGTGCTTGGCATTTGTCATCATCATCGATCCGATGACGACGAGCGCGGCGGCGGCCACCTGGGTGGGGATGACCTGGGCGAGTGGAGTGAAGAACAGGCAGAGCGTGAAGGCGAGGCCGGTGATCACGCTGGCGAAGCCGGTGCGCGCACCGTCACCGACGCCCGCCGTGGACTCCACGAACACCGTCTGGCCGGAGGCGCCGGCGAGGCCGCCGAACGCGCCGCCCGCACCATCGATGGCCAGGGCCTTGTTGAGGCCCGGCATCTTGCCCTTGTCGTCGGCGAGGTTGGCCTGCTGGCCGATGCCGATGATGGTGCCCATGGCGTCGAAGAAGCCGGCCAGCACCAGGGTGAAGACGATGACGCCGACGGTGATGCCACCGACGCCACCCATGCCGCTGAAAGAGACACTGCCGAAGAGACCGAAGTCCGGCGTGCTGACGATGGAGCCGGTGATCTCGGGTGCGTTCAGTCCGCCCCAGGCCTTCTTGTCGAGGCCCGCGAACTGGTGGACCACCGCGGCGAAGACCGTACCGCCGACGATGCCGATGAGGATCGCGCCGGGGACCTTGCGGACCTGCAGCAGGAAGATCAGCAGGACGGTGACGGCGAAGCAGAGCACCGGCCAGCCGGTGAGCATGTCGCTCGTGCCGAGCTGGATCGGCTTGGCTCCAGCGATACCGCCGTCTCCGGGCATGGAGGTGACGAAGCCCGCCTGGACCAGGCCGATGAGGCAGACGAAGAGGCCGATCCCCATGGTGATCGCGTGCTTCAGTGCCAGGGGGATGGCGTTCATGATCAGTTCACGCAGGCCGGTGACGACGAGCAGGACGATCACGGCGCCGTAGATGACGCACATGCCCATCGCGTTTTCCCAGGTCATCTCCGGGGCGACCTGGAAGGCCATGACGGCGGAGACGCTGAGTCCCGCCGCGAGGGCCAGCGGCACATTGCCGATGAAGCCCATCACGATGGTGGTGGCCGCGGCGGCGAAGACGGTCGCGGTGGTGAGCTGATCACCGTCGAGCCTGTGACCGGCCGCATCCGGAACCGAGAGAATCACCGGGTTGAGAAGGATGATGTACGCCATCGCCATGAAGGTGGTGATGCCGCCACGCACCTCCCGACCGACGGTCGATCCTCGCTGGGTTATGTGGAAGTACCGGTCGAGCCAAGACCTTCCGGCGGGCTGGCGCGTACCCGCGCCGGCGTCCTCCGCCGTGGTCTTGGTCTCAAGGGACTGCTGGGTCATGGTGCCTACTCCCAAGGTTCACAGGGGCACCCGCATGGGGACTGAAATCGCGGGATTTGGGATGGTGCGCTGGCTGCACGACCCGGGGGACGGCCCGAGGCGAACTGGATGGTGCCGGGTGCTGCTGGTGGTGCGGGGTTTCAAGGACCGCGAGCGGTGCGGTACTCGAGTTCTCCGGGCGGCGCGTCGGGCGGGCGGGAAGTGTGACGTTCCTCGGAAGCACGGCGCACCGCCCGGAGAAGGCGGGGATCAGGTACCGGTGAGGTGCTCGGGGCGTACCGGTGTCCTGTTGAGCTCCAGCCCCGTCGCGTTCCGGATCGCCGCGAGCACGGCCGGGGTCGACGAAAGGGTCGGAGCCTCGCCGATGCCGCGCAGTCCGTACGGCGCGTGGTCATCGGCCAGCTCGAGTACGTCGACGGGGATGGTCGGCGTGTCGAGGATGGTGGGGATCAGATAGTCCGTGAAGGAGGGGTTGCGCACCTTCGCGGTCTTCGGGTCGACGATGATCTCCTCCATGACCGCGACGCCCAGGCCCTGGGTGGTGCCACCCTGGATCTGGCCGACGACGGACAGCGGGTTGAGCGCCTTGCCGACGTCCTGGGCGACCGCGAGCTCGACGACCTTGACCAGGCCGAGCTCGGTGTCCACCTCGACGACCGCGCGGTGCGCGGCGAACGAGTACTGGACGTGGCCGTTGCCCTGACCCGTACGCAGGTCGAAGGCCTCGGTGGGGCGGTGGCGCCACTCGAGCTCCAGATCGACCGACTCGCCCTCGAGTACGTCCACCAGGTCGGCGAGGACTTCGCCGCCGTCGGTGACGACCTTGCCGCCTTCGAGCAGCAGCTCGGCGGTGGCCCACGCGGGGTGGTACGAGCCGAACTTGCGGCGGCCGATCTCCAGGACCTTCTCGCGGACGTTCTCGCAGGTGTGCTTGACCGCGCCGCCCGTGACGTACGTCTGACGGGAGGCGGAGGTGGAGCCGGCCGAGCCGACCTGGGTGTCGGCCGGGTGGATCGTCACCTGCGAGACACCGAGCTCGGTGCGGGCGATCTGAGCGTGGACGGTGACACCGCCCTGGCCGACCTCCGCCATCGCGGTGTGCACGGTCGCGACCGGCTCACCGCCCACGACCTCCATACGCACCCGCGCGGTGGAGTAGTCGTCGAAGCCCTCGGAGAAGCCGACATTCTTGATCCCGACCGCGTAGCCGACACCGCGGACGACACCCTCGCCGTGCGTGGTGTTGGACAGACCGCCCGGCAGGGCGCGGACGTCCGCCTCCTCACCGGCCGTGAGCCACTGCTGCTCGGGCGGCAGCGGCCTGGCCTTGACACGGCGCAGCAGCTCGGCGACCGGGGCCGGGGAGTCGACCGGCTGCCCGGTCGGCATGATCGTGCCCTGCTCCATGGCGTTGAGCTGGCGGAACTCCACCGGGTCGATGCCCAGCTTCGCCGCGAGCTTGTCCATCTGAGCCTCGTAGGCGAAGCACGCCTGGACCGCGCCGAAGCCGCGCATGGCGCCGCAGGGCGGGTTGTTCGAGTAGAGCGCGATCGCCTCGATGTCGACGTCGTCGACGACGTACGGGCCGACGCTGAGCGAGGACGCGTTGCCGACGACCGCCGGGGATGCGGAGGCGTACGCGCCGCCGTCCAGGACGATCCTGCACTTCATGTGCGTGAGCTTGCCGTCCTTGGTGGCGCCGTGCTCGTAGTAGAGCTTCGCCGGGTGCCGGTGGACGTGCCCGAAGAAGGACTCGAACCGGTTGTAGACGATCTTGACCGGCTTGCCGGTGCGCAGCGCCAGGAGGCAGGCGTGGATCTGCATCGACAGGTCCTCACGGCCGCCGAAGGCACCGCCGACGCCGGAGAGCGTCATCCGGACCTTCTCCTCGGGCAGGCCGAGGACGGGGGCGATCTGACGGAGGTCCGAGTGCAGCCACTGGGTGGCGACGTACAGCTCGACGCCGCCGTCCTCGGAGGGGACCGCGAGGCCGGACTCCGGGCCGAGGAAGGCCTGGTCCTGCATGCCGAAGGTGTACTCGCCCTTGACGATGACGTCGGCGCGCTCGGCGGCCTCGTCGGCGTTGCCGCGGACGATCGGCTGGCGGTGCACGATGTTCGGGTGCGGGACATGACCGATGTGGTGGTCGTCGCGGCCCTCGTGGACCAGGACCGCGTCGGGGGCGGTCGCGGACGCCTCGTCCGTGATGACCGGCAGCTCGACGTACTCGATCTTGATCTTGGCGGCGGCGCGGCGCGCGGTCTCGGGGTGGTCGGCGGCGACCAGGGCCACCGGCTCGCCGTGGTGGCGGACCTTGCCGTGGGCGAGGACCGGGGTGTCCTGGATCTCCAGGCCGTAGTTCTTCACCTCGGTGGGCAGGTCGTCGTACGTCAGTACGGCGTAGACGCCGGACGTCGCCAGCGCCTCGGAGACGTCGATCGACTTGATCTCGGCGTGCGCGACGGTGGAGCGCAGCGTGTGGCCCCAGAGCATGTCCTCGTGCCACATGTCCGAGGAGTACGCGAACTCACCGGTGACCTTGAGGGTGCCGTCGGGACGCAGCGTCGACTCGCCGATGCCGCCCTTGGTCCGGGAGCCCTGGGAGATGTTGGTGGGAGTACCGATGGTGGCCATGGTTCTCAGACCGCCTCTTCCTGGCGGGCGGCCGCGAGGCGGACCGCGTCGAGGATCTTCTCGTAACCGGTGCAGCGGCAGAGGTTGCCGGAGAGCGCCTCACGGATGTCCGCGTCGGACGGCTCGGCGTTGCGCTCGAGCAGTTCGTCGGCGGCGACCAGCAGACCGGGCGTGCAGAAACCGCACTGCACGGCGCCGGCGTCGATGAACGCCTGCTGGATCGGGGAGAGCTCGGAGCCCTCGCCGGTCTGCGAGTCGGAAGGCTTGGCTTCCCACTGCTTGGCCTGGTCCAGGGTGGTGCCGCAGGCGGCCGTGGCGCAGCCGCCGTGCTCGGCACGCTGCTTGGCGAAGTCCGCCAGGCCCTCTACGGTGACGACCTCGCGGCCCTCGACCTGACCTGCGGCAACGAGGCAGGAGCAGACCGGGACGCCGTCGAGCCGGACCGTGCAGGAGCCGCACTCGCCCTGCTCGCATGCGTTCTTGGAGCCCGGCAGGCCCATGCGCTCACGCAGCACGTAGAGAAGGCTCTCGCCCTCCCACACGTCGTCCGCTTCCTGCTGACGACCGTTGACCGTGAAGTTCACGCGCATTGTGCGCCTCCCTTTGTGCCGTGGGCGTTGCCCCGGTATGCCTCCCAGGTCCAGCCGAGGGTCCGGCGGGCCATGGTGCCGACCGCGTGACGGCGGTAGCTCGCGGTGCCACGCACATCGTCGATCGGGTTGCAGCCGCCGGAGGCGAGCTCCGCGAACTGCTTGGCGATCGACGGGGTGATGATCTTCCGGCTGTCCCAGAAGCCGCCCTCTTCCAGCGCGGCGTTCAGGAATTCCTCGGCCGCCTTCGCCCGGACCGGGGTCGGGGCGGCGGAGCCGATGCCGGTGCGCACCGTGCGGGTCTCCGGGTGCAGGGCCAGACCGAAGGCGCAGACCGCGATCACCATCGCGTTGCGGGTGCCCACCTTCGAGTACTGCTGCGGTCCGTCGGCCTTCTCGATGTGGACGGCCCGAATCAGCTCGTCCGCCGCCAGCGCGTTGCGCTTGACGCCGGTGTAGAACTCGTCGATCGGGATGAGGCGGCTGCCGCGTACCGACTCGACCTCGACCTCGGCGCCCGCGGCGAGCAGCGCCGGGTGGGCGTCGCCGGCCGGGGATGCGGTGCCGAGGTTGCCGCCGACGCCGCCGCGGTTGCGGATCTGGGGCGATGCGACCGTGTGCGACGCCAGTGCCAGTCCGGGCAGTTCGGCCCGGAGGTTCTCCATGATCTGGGTGTACGGAACGGAGGCGCCCAGTCGGACGGTGTCCTCGCCGACCTCCCACTCGCACAGCTCGCCGATGCGGTTCAGGTCCAGGAGGTACTCCGGCCGGCGGTGGTCGAAGTTGATCTCGACCATCACATCGGTGCCGCCCGCAATGGGTACAGCCGTGGGGTGCTCGGCCTTGGCGGCGAGCGCCTCCTCCCAGCTGGCGGGGCGAAGGAAGTCCATGAGTGGCTCTCTTCTTCTCAATCGTGGGCGTTCGTCGCAGCGGGCCCGGGACGGTTGGCCCTCGACTGTTTGTTCCTGCGCTTATTCATGTGCTGTTAACGCGCTGTGACCCCAGTACACAAGCCGGGCTGCGCCTGGTGCAGTCACCGAAACCATGAAGGAGTTGGCTGGTCGCCTGTCCCGTCTTGTAGATTCGAACGAAAGGCGGGGCTCAGTAACCTCACTGTTTTCCCCTGGAAACGGTGGTCACGGCCACCGGCAACAACGAGACAGATCGGTGGCGACGAGATGCGGCTGCGCGCACTGCTGGAAACCGACGCGCTGGGGCTGCGGCTGCTCGGCGGCGAGGACGAACTGGACCGCGGTGTACGCGGTGTGATGACCACCGACCTGCGGGATCCGAGCCGCTATCTCTCGGGCGGCGAACTGGTGCTGACCGGGCTCGCCTGGCGGCGCACGGCCGCGGACTCCGAGCCGTTCGTCCGGATCCTGGCGGGCGCCGGGGTGGCCGGTCTGGCGGCCGGCGAGGCGGAGCTGGGAAACATCCCGGGTGATCTCATCGAGGCGTGTTCGCGCCATCGACTGCCACTCTTTGCAGTCAATGAATCCGTTGCATTCGCGACGATCACTGAGCATGTGGTGCGCCAGGTCTCCGGCGAGCGGGCCGGGGACCTCGCCGCAGTCGTGGACAGGCACAGGCGGCTGATGACCTCCGGCCCGGCGGGCGGCGGACCCGAGGTGGTCCTGGACCTCCTCGGCTCCGACCTGGACCTTCGAGCCTGGGTGCTCTCCCCCACCGGCCGCCAGATCGCGGGCGCGGGCGACCCGCTGCCCGCCGACGTGAGCGCCACGCTCGCCGGTGAGCACCTGGCGGCCTCCCGCACCGGCCGCCGGGGGCCGCATCGGGCGACGGTCCGCGGGCTGACGTACTCCCTCTTCCCGATCCGTAACACGGGCCGCGGCGCCACCCCCGCCTCCAGGGACGTCCGCGAGACGGTCCTGTCGGACTGGCTGCTGGCGGTCGAGGCGGACGCGAGCGACTGGCCGGCCGCGCGGCTGGATCTGCTGCAGGGCGTGACCCAGCTGATCGCCGTCGAGCGCGACCGGCGCGAGGCGGCCCGTACGGTACGCCGACGGCTCGCCCAGGAGGTCCTGGAACTGGTCCAGACGGGCGCGGCACCGGCCGAGATCGCGGCACGACTGCGGGTGGCCGCGCCGGTGCTGCTGCCGGGGCTCGGGACGGCGCCGCACTGGCAGGTGGTGGTGGCGCGGGTGGACTGGGGGGACGCGACGACGGTGGCGGGTGCGGGTGCTTCCGCTGCTTCGGGTACGGCCATCGAGGCCGGCCCGGTCGCCCAGTCGCTGCTGGAGGAGATCCTGGTCGACCCGGCGGCGGCCGGGCCCGACTCCGCGGACCGGATCGCGGTCGCCCACACCGGCGACGAGGCGATCGCGCTGGTCCCGCTGCCCGCGACGGCCCTCGCCCCGGACGCCCCCGACGCCGACTCCTTCGAGGCCGGGCTGCACGCCGACGCGCTGCTGCTGTCCGTACGCGACCCGCTCTCCGCGGGTCTCGCCGACGACGGCCGGCTCACCCTGGGCGTCAGCGCGGCAGTGAGCTCGGCAGAGGGTCTGCGGGGCGCGCTGGAGGAGGCACGACACGCCCGCCGGGTGGCGGCGGCGCGCCCTGGCAGGGTCTGCGCGGCGGGTCACCACGAGCTGGCCTCGCACGTACTGCTGCTGCCGTTCGTCCCGGACGATGTGCGCCGCGCGTTCACGGCCAGGCTGCTGGACCCGCTCCGCGACTACGACCGGCGCCACCGAGCGGAGCTGATCCCGACGCTGGAGGCGTTCCTGGACTGCGACGGGTCGTGGACGCGATGCGCGACGCGGCTGCATCTGCATGTGAACACACTGCGCTACAGGGTGGGCAGGATCGAGCAACTGACGAGCCGTGACCTGTCGCGCCTGGAGGACAAGCTGGACTTCTTCCTGGCGCTGAGGATGAGCTGAAGCCGGGCCCCTCCCCCCTGCCCCCGGACGGGCTGGAAAATCCAGCCTCGCCGGCAATTGAAGCGCGGGGACGCCGGGGGAGCCCGGTTCGGAAGAGGCGCCCCACTGACCACCCGCGCCCCATCACCCGCCGCGCGATTGTGAATTCATTCACCTGACCTCTTGGCCAGGCATGCCTATCCATGCTGAGATGCGACTGACTCAACAGCTCAATGGCGTGCTCGGGGAGGGCAACGTGGCGCATACCGCCATGTCTGGTTCCGGAACCACTGCAGGTGACGATCCCCTCCAGACCGCGGTATGGCGGCTGCGCTCGCGCGGCTGCTGGACCGATGCGGCAGCCCTGCTCGAAGCCCACACGGCGAATCCCGCCGCGGCGCTCGAGCGGGCCGGACTGCTCGTCGAGCGCTGTCTGTTCACCGCCGACGGCTGGGCGGAAGCCGAGGACGCGCTGCGTACGGCCGAGGCCGTGGCCCGGGACGACGAAGAACGCGGCGGCGCGGCGTGTGAGCGCGGGAGGCTCGCGTACGCGGCGACCCGCCTCGGAGTACGCGACCGAGCCGACGAGGCCCGCTCCGCACTCGGCAGGGCCGCGGCGCTGCTCGCCCCCACCTCGCGCAGGCGCCCGCTGCTCGACTTCCGCCGCGGGCTGGTCGCCGAGCACATCGCCGACTCGCCGCAGGCGGCCCGCGCCGCGTACCAGCGGGCGCACGCCGGAGCCACCGCGCAGGATGACACGCTGCTGCTCTCCTTCACATGGCATCATCTGGCCGGACTCGCCCTGCGGGACGGTGAGTTGGCGGAGGCTCGGCACGGCTTCTCCGAGTCGCTGCGGATCCGCGAGGAGCTCGGCTACCTGATCGGCACGGCCCCGTCGCTGGCAGGGCTGGCCGACTGCGAACCGGAACCGGAGGCAAGCCGTTTGCGGGCGGAGGCCGGCCGGCTGTTCCGCCTGCTGGGCGGCGTACCGGTCTCGCTGGCCGCTCAACTGGCCCCGGCGACGTCCACCGGGCCGCTCGAGAACTCACCGGCCCAGACCGAGCCTGCGGCATGAGCGGGCCTGCGGCATGAGCGGGCCTGCGGCATGATCGGGGCGCATGAGCGCTCAGCATGACTTCCTCGACCGCCACTTCGGCCTGCGAGACCGTACGGCGCTGATCACCGGCGGCAGTTCCGGCATCGGCCGCGCCATCGCGGGGGCACTCGCATCGGCGGGCGCGCGGGTGGTGGTGCTGGCGCGGCGCGAGGCTCCGCTGCGTACGGCCGTCGAGGAACTCCGCGCGGCGGGCCACCGGGCCGACTGGGTGGCCGCCGACCTCGGCGACCGGGACGCGCTGCGGGCCGCGGCCGAGCGGGCGGTCGGTTTCGTCGGCGAGCCGGACATCCTGGTCACGGCCGCCGGCGTCAACCACCGTCCGCCGCTGGACGATCTGACCGAGGCGCAGTGGGACACGACGATGTCCGTGAACCTGGACGCGCCGTTCCTGCTCGGGCAGCGCTTCGGCCCGTCGATGGCGGGCCGCGGGTGGGGCCGGATCATCCACCTCGCCTCGCAGCAGTCGGTTCGGGCCTTCGGCGCCAGTGGCGCGTACGGGGTGTCGAAGGCAGCGGTCTCCGCGCTGGCCCGCTCCCAGGCGGAGGCGTGGTCGCGGCACGGCGTCTGCGTCAATGCCCTCGCGCCCGGCTTCGTCCGTACGCCGCTGACCCGTGCGGTGTTCGACGATCCGGTCCGTACGGAGGCGATGGCGGCGCGCACGATGGCGGGCCGCAACGGCGAGGCGGCTGATCTGACGGGCGCGGCGGTCTTCCTGGCGAGCGACGCCGCACGCTATATGACGGGCCAGACCTTGTTCGTGGACGGCGGCCTCTCCGTCACCTAGCGTGGACCTCCCCGCAAAGGGAGGGTTCAGTGAAGGCACGTCGCCCGGACCACCACGTTCCGGATCCCCGATCGCCCTGGGACGAGATCACGACCGGCCTCTGGATGGGTGGCCATGTCTGGGAGGACGACCGGAACCGGCGCCTCAATGCTGTTGTGGAACGCGAATTCGACCTGGTGATCAGCCTGTTCACCCGCGTCGGCCACGGTCCGCCGGACGGGGTCGAACACCATGTCGCCCCGATCCCGGACGACTGGCTGACCGCCGAGCAGATCGACCGGGTCCGCGGGCTGGCAGTGCTGGCCGCTGATGCGGTACGCGCCGGGCGCACCGTGCTCGTGCGCTGCTACTCCGGCTACAACAGATCGGGCCTGGTGGTGGCCCAGACGCTGATCGAGCTCGGCCACGACGGCGCGGGGGCGATCGACCTGATCCGGCGCCGACGCTCCTCGTACGCCCTGCACAACCTCGCCTTCGAGCGATACCTCATGACCGGGCTGGACATCGCCTCACTGCTGACCGGCCTGGAGTCGCCGCCCTGAGCCCCCGGCTCACACCAGCCAGGACAGCGTCCTCTCCGGATTCATGACGAGCAGTAGGACGACGACGGTCACGACCACCCAGAAGACTCCCCAGGCCCGCCGCCTGCGCGCCTGCCGCTGCCGGGACGGCCAAGCCCGCCACGCCTCGGGCTCCGCGCGCACCGCTGCCTTCCTCCCCCACCTGCGCGGACGGCGCTGCCGCCGGGCGGCCGCCTCGTCCTCGAGCCGCAGCCGCTCGGTCACCATCCGCGCCCGCGCGGAGGGCTCCTTCGGCGCGGCGAGGCGTGCGGGCCCTTCGCTCTCGCGCTGGAACTCCTCCCACGCCTCGTCGGGTATGGGTGACTCCGGCAGCTCCGCGGACATGAATGGCCCCCCGTTTGTTCGGACTTCGTCAACGGCGGCACAGAATAATGCAGCAGACTGACATCCGCGCGCACGGTCCTACCGACGTGCCCCGGGGGAATTGCCCGGAGCCGGACTCAGGAGACGGTGCCGGCCATCGCTCCGCCCCCGGTGGCGACGCCACCGCTCGGCTTGCGTGCGGAGAAGGGAGGCGTGTCCTGCAGGCACGTTGTTCCGACCGGGGGGAGGGTGCCGTCGATGAGGTAGCGGCTCTCGTAATTCCTGACGCAGCTGCTGGGGTTGAGCAGCGCGGTGTGCCCGTATCCGTTGTGGGTGAGCAGGCGGGCGTTGGCCAGTTCTCTGGCCATGGCCTGGGTGCCCGAGTAGGGGGTGGAGGGGTCGTAGGTGGTGCCGACCAGCAGGACGGGGTGCGCCGTCCGCTTGTTCCACGGGCCGCGATAGCTGTTGGCCACGGTGGCCGGCCAGTCGGCACACCCCTCGGCGGCCCAGGTCCAGAAGCGTCCGGCGTCGCCCGCGCGGGTCGCGCTGGCCTCCTCCATGGCGTGGTAGGCAGCGGGGTCACGCGGATTGGGGCTGTCGCTGCAGAACACCGCACCGGCCTGTTCATCGCCCAGGTACGGATTCGGATTCGGGACCGGTGGTGGGGGTGGAAGAGGGGACGGCTCCGGAACGCGGCCCTGCCACAGGTTCTGCAGCCTGCCGGCGAGGCCCGTCCATCCGAGGTGGACAATGTAGAGGCTGTTCACGACGTCACCGACCGTACGGCCATAGGTCCATGCACCCAGGGGATGCCCCCTCAGCCGCCGCATCAGCTGGTCGAACTTGTCCCGGGTCGCTTTGGGGCTGCCGGCGGAGAAGGCACAGCGGGCGGTGGTGGTGGACCCGCAGAGGGCGAGGAACTTGTCCAGGACTGCTGCCGCGCCGCGGTCCGCGCCCATGCGCAGGAATGTCGTGAGCCGGGGGTCGTCGTCGGAGGCGTGGGTCCAGGCCTGCGGGTCGACGTTGCTGTCAAGAACCATGGCGCGGACCTTGCCGGGGAAGAGGTTGGCGTAGGTGGCGCCCAGGAACGTGCCGTAGGAGATCCCGAGGTAGGTGAGTTGTGGGTCGCCCACCGCCTGGCGGAGCTGGTCGAGGTCGCGAGCGGTGTCGGCGGTCGACACATGGCGCAGGAGCTCGGGGTCACGCTGCTGACAGCGCCGGGCCAGATCCTTGTACGCGGCGATCCAGGTCTTCCGCTGCTGTTCGCCCACCGGGAAGCCGGCGGGTTTGCTCGCATTCCACGCGTCGGCTTCCTTGCGACTGTCGAAACAGTTCACCGCGGTGCTGCTGCCGATCCCGCGGGGGTCCCAGCTGACGATGTCGAACCGCTCCCGCACCTCGCGCGGGAAGAACTCGTAATTCTGTGGCATCTGCACCGTTCCGGGCCCGCCGGGTCCGCCGGGGTTGAAGAACAGAGTGCCGATGCGCCGTCCGGGGCCGGTCGCCTTCCGTTTGACGACTGCCAGTTCGATGGTGCGACGACCGGGGTTGCGGTAGTCCAGCGGCACCTTCGCGGTCGCGCAGTCGAACTGACTGCCCTGGACGCAGGGTCTCCAGTCCAGCTTCGGGGCGGGAACCGAAGGTGTCGGCGCGCCGCCGGCCGCGGCGAGGTCCGGCCCGGTGAATACCGTCGAGCAGATCACCGCCGCGGCGGTGGCCGCGGCACAACGCCGACGGCCCGCTATGCATCTGGGTATGCGCATACTCTGTCCCTCCGCCTTCACGGCTGAGCGCCCGATGCCACCAACACCCTGGACGTCGGCACGCATCCGCATCAACAGCACCGCGGCCCGACGGGGCGCACAAGTCGGCCGCGGCCGAATGCGCGGAGCTACTCGAGCGCGCGTACATCGTCGGCCGAGACCGGCGTCGGGTGGATGCCGTCAGCCGTCCGCGCCGGTGAAGTGCTCCCGCACCAGCGACTGCACCACCGCCAGGTCCTGGGCCACCAGGGCCTCCAGCAGCGCCATGTGTTCCGCCGCGTCCGCCACCAGGTCAGCCCTGCGGGTGACCGGTGCGCTCGTCAGCGGCCACTGGGAGCGGCGGTGGAGGTCGTCCGCGACCATCACCAGTTGCTGGTTTCCGGACAGGGCGAGCACCGCGCGGTGGAAGGCGCGATCCGTCTCCGCGTACGCCGCGCGGTCGCCCGTCGCCGCCGCCGCTGCCGTCGCGTCGGCCAGCGGGCGCAGCGCCGCCCAGCGGGTGGCGGGGACCGTGCGGGCCAGACGGAGCATGACCGGGACCTCGAGCATGGCGCGGACCTCGGCGAGCTCGGCCAGCTCGCGGGCGGTGCGTACCGCGACGCGGAAGCCGCGGTTGGGGACCACCTCGACCGCGCCCTCGATCGCCAGCTGCTGCATCGCCTCGCGTACCGGGGTCGCCGAGACGCCGAAGCGCTCGCCGAGGACCGGGGCCGAGTAGACCTCGCCCGGGATCAGCTCGCCGTCGACGAGGGCGGTGCGCAGGGCTTCGAGGATCTGGCCGCGGACCGAATGGCGCTGAACCGTGCGCGGCGCGGGCGGCTCGCTGTGGGTGTGCTCGCCCCGGGCCTGTTCCGGGATGCGGGCCTGTTCCGGGATGCGGGGACGCGCGGGCTGCCCGCTACCTGCCTGTTCGGGGACGTGCGCGGACGCGTACGGCTGCGGCGTCGCGGCATCGCGCGCTCGGGCCTGCTCCACTCGAGTCCTCCTCCGGCCGGGTGCCGGGCCCGGCTGGCGAGTGCAGGGCCCCTGAGCACGATAGGCGGACGGGGTCACAGTTCAAACATCGATCGCGTCGGGTAAGGTAAGGCTAACCTGTTAATGATCGCGATACGGTGGTCCCTGTATGACCGTTCCCGCTCTGCTGCCCGCCCTCACCTCACCCGTCGAGGACGCGTATGCCCGCCTGGCCGAGGTCTACCCCGGGCTGCGCGTACGGGAGCTCATGGACGGCGAGCGGGCCCCGTCCGGCGCCGGCTGGGTGGGCGCGGACGAGCTCGCGGCCGGTGGGCCCGCGCTCGACAGCTTCCTCGACTGGGACAACGCACAGGTCCTGCGGGACTACGGACAGCAGGCCCGCCCCGATGTGATCGCCGGCTTCGGTCTGCACCGTTACGCCTGGCCGGCCTGTCTGCTGATCACGGTGCCCTGGTTTCTGCACCGCCGGGTGCCGCGGGTACCCGTCGAGGATGTCGCCTTTCAGCGCGTGGCGGGGCAGATGACGGTACGGGTGAGGGAGTTCGCCTGCCTGCCGGACAACCCCGCCGCGCGGCTGCCCGGCGCCCGTGTCGTACAGGACGAGGAAGCGCTGCGTGCCGAGGTGCGCTCCGCCGTCGCCGAGCACATCGGGCCCGTCCTGGACGGCTTCCGTTCGCGGATGCGCCGCGGCAGGCGTGCGCTGTGGGGCATGGCGACCGACGAGATCGCCGAGGGCCTCTGGTACATCGCGCATCTGCTCGGCGAGGAGCGGCGTGCCGTACTGGAGCTCGAGCAGCTGCTGCCGGGCGCCACCGAGCCGTACGTCGGTACCGCCGGCTTCCGTGAGCTCACCGGGCCGAACGGCGAGCAGCTGCCGACCCGCGACCGGGCCGGCTGCTGCCTCTTCTACACACTCCGGCCCGAGGACACCTGCGTCACCTGTCCGCGTACGTGCGACGCCGACCGCGTGAGGAAGCTCCAGCCGAGCGCCTGATCTCCCGCACGCCCTGCGTCACGCCATCCGACCGGGTGAGGTAAATCGAACCAACTCCCTTTATACATACGGTAGTTCGACGAGATCGCACCTATCCGTATGTCGTACAGCCCCATTGGCGTTCTCTTGCCCCGAAACCCCTTGGACACGCTGCGACTTCGGACACTATGGCGGCCGAAACGCTCTACCGCGATGCAAGGGACACCGCCCATGAGACTGACCGACATATCGCTGGACTGGCTGCTTCCTGGCGGCGTGATGCTCCTGGGAGTCCTGGTCGCGGTGACGGTGCTCGCACGCGGCAAGCGCACCGGTGACAAGGCCTCGCCCGAGGACTCCTGGGAGCGCAGCGAGGAGCGCCGAAGGCGCAAGGAGGCGGTCTATGGCACGGCCTCCTATGTGCTCCTGTTCTGCTGTGCCGCAGTCGCCGCCGCACTCTCCTTCCACGGCCTCGTCGGCTTCGGCCAGCAGAATCTCAACCTCACCGGAGGCTGGGAGTATCTGGTCCCCTTCGGGCTCGACGGCGCGGCGATGTTCTGCTCGGTGCTCGCGGTGCGCGAGGCCAGCCACGGAGACGCGGCGCTCGGCTCGCGGATGCTGGTGTGGCTGTTCGCGGGCGCGGCAGCGTGGTTCAACTGGGTACACGCACCACGGGGGTTCGGCCATGACGGCGCCCCTCAGTTCTTCTCCGGGATGTCGCTGTCGGCCGCGGTCCTGTTCGACCGGGCGCTCAAGCAGACTCGCCGGGCGGCGCTGCGCGACCAGGGCCTGGTGCCGCGGCCGCTGCCGCAGATCCGCGTCGTGCGCTGGCTGCGCGCTCCCCGGGAAACCTTCGGCGCCTGGTCGCTGATGCTTCTGGAGGGCGTACGCACCCTGGACCAGGCGGTCGACGAGGTCCGCGAGGACCGCCGGGAGAAGGAGCAGGACCGACTCCGCCGACGGGGCCGGGAGAAGCTGGAGCGGGCGCAGATCAGGGCGCTCAGCCGGCAGCACCGGGCCTGGGGGCGCGGACGCACCCACCGCATGCCCGAGCTGTCTTCGGAGCTTCCCGCCCTGGGCTCCGCGACTGGTTCGACGCAGGCCGTCTCCGGCACTGCCGGGTCCGCCGGGGAGCCGGCCCCGGCAGAGCCGGGACAACTGCCGCTTCGCCCCCGGCCCTCCCTCCAGGCCGTGAAGATGACCGACGGCTCCGAGCCGCGCACGGTCGACCTCACCGCCGAGGACGACACCCAGACGCTGCCGCGGCTGGACTCTCTGGAGCAGAAGCTCACGGATCTGGAGCGGCAGTTCGGCTGAGCGCACGGTCAGGAGGATTCACGCGAAGGCCGGCCTGCGACTGTCAGGTCGGCCTTTCGTGCAGCTCGAACCAGACCACCTTGCCCACGCCGTGTGTCCGTACACCCCACGCGTCGGCGAGGCTCTGCACCAGGACGAGTCCCCTGCCGTTCGTGCCGAGTTGGCCGACCGGTACACGCAGCACAGGCAGTCCGGCCATGAAATCCCGCACCTCCACACGGAGTGTGGAAGCCGCGACGGTGGCCGTGACCACCGCTCCGTGATCGGTATGGATCAGCGCATTGGTCACCAGCTCGCTCGCGAGCAGCTCCGCCACATCTGCCGCATCCGGTTTCCCCCAGTGCCGCAGCAAGTCCCGCAGCGCACGTCGTACTTCCGGAACGGACGTAAGGTCCACGCACCCTAATCGGCGGTGCAGCCGGCTCTCCGGTTCTCCTTCCGCCCCAGGTTCCCGGCCATGCCCGCTTGCGGCAGGATCGGCCCCTCCCTGACGCCCAGTCATCATCCCCACCCGCACGTCGAAACGACCCTTTCTCCGGTTTCCTCGGAACTACCCCTTCTGCCGAACATGTTCACGAGATGCATGCCCCACGCGGGGAACGCCACTCATGTCCATTCATCAACGAACCAGGGCCGTCGAGAGGAAGTCCGCCCCGGGCGTCAGGGCCTCGGCACGTTCCGCAGATTCGAGCGCGCCATCTGGACCATGCGGCCCACGCCACCGTCCAGCACGATCTTGCTGGCGGAGAGCGCGAAGCCCGTCACCATCTCGGCGCTGATCTTCGGCGGGATGGAGAGCGCGTTCGGGTCGGTGACCACATCCACGAGTGCCGGGCCCTTGTGCCTGAAAGCGTCCTTCAGCGCGCCCGCGAGCTGCTTCGGCTTCTCCACCCGTACGCCGTACGCCCCCGCCGCCCGCGCGATCGCCGCGAAGTCGGGGTTGCGGTTGGTGGTTCCGTACGACGGAAGTCCCGCCACCAGCATCTCCAGCTCCACCATGCTCAGAGAGGAGTTGTTGAACAGGACGATCTTCACCGGCAGGTCGTACTGGACGAGGGTGAGGAAGTCGCCCATCAGCATGGCGAAACCGCCGTCCCCCGACATCGAGACGACCTGGCGGTTCCGGTCGATGAACTGTGCGCCGATCGCCTGCGGCAGGGCGTTCGCCATCGAGCCATGGCTGAACGAACCGATGATCCTGCGGCGGCCGTTGGGCGAGATATAGCGGGCCGCCCACACATTGCACATGCCCGTGTCCACGGTGAACACCGCGTCCTGGTCGGCGAGTTCGTCCAGTACGGAGGCGACGTACTCGGGATGGATCGGGGTGTGCTTCTCCACCTTGCGGGTGTACGCCTTGATCACGCCCTCGAGCGCGTCGGCGTGCTTCTTCAGCATCTTGTCGAGGAACCTGCGGTCCGACTTGGCGCGCACGCGCGGCGTAAGACAGCGCAGTGTCTCGCGCACATCGCCCCAGACGGCCAGGTCGAGCTTGGAGCGGCGGCCGAGGTGTTCGGGCCTGACATCGACCTGGGCGATCTTGACGTCGTCGGGGAGGAAGGCGTTGTACGGGAAGTCCGTGCCGAGCAGGATCAGCAGATCGCACTCGTGGGTGGCCTCGTAGGCGGCGCCGTAGCCGAGCAGTCCGCTCATGCCGACGTCGTACGGGTTGTCGTACTGAATCCACTCCTTGCCGCGCAGCGCGTGCCCGACCGGGGACTTGATGCGCTCCGCAAACTGCATGACCTCGGCGTGCGCGCCCGCCGTACCGCTGCCGCAGAAGAGCGTGACCCGCTTCGCCTCGTCGATCATCTGCGCCAGTTTGTCGATCTCGGTGTCCCCCGGTCGTACGGTGGGGCGTGAGGTGACCAGTGCGTGCTCGATCGACTTCTCCGGGGCGGCGTGCGATGCGATGTCGCCGGGGAGCGAGACGACGCTGACACCGCTCCGGCCGATCGCGTGCTGGATCGCGGTCTGCACGAGGCGCGGCATCTGCTGCGGGTTGGAGATCATCTCGCAGTAGTGGCTGCACTCGCGGAACAGCTGGTCGGGGTGGGTCTCCTGGAAGTAGCCGAGGCCGATCTCCCCGGAGGGGATGTGCGAAGCGAGGGCGAGTACGGGCGCCATGGAGCGGTGGGCGTCGTACAGACCGTTGATGAGGTGGAGGTTGCCGGGGCCGCAGGAGCCGGCGCAGGCGGCGAGCTGCCCGGTGATCTGTGCCTCGGCACCGGCCGCGAAGGCGGCGACCTCCTCGTGCCTGACCTGGATCCAGTCGATGGCGGAATTGCGGCGGATGGCGTCGACGACGGGGTTGAGACTGTCGCCGACGACTCCGTACAGCCGCTGGACACCGGCGCGGACGAGGATGTCGACGAACTGCTCCGCCACGTTCTGCTTGGCCATGGGACGCACCCTTTCTCGGCTTCGGGCCTGCTTCGGCCTGCTTCGGCCTGCTTCGGGCCTGAAGGTCCATCAACCCATGGCGGATGCGGTTACGCCTCCCAGACTGCGACAGCCGTACGATCGTCGGCGTATCCCTTCACCCTCAGCTGGGTGTCGGCGAGGAACGTGGCCAGGCCCGGCGGCCGGGCGGGCGCCCACCGCTCGGCGAGCACCTTGGCCAGGGCGGCCTCCCCGCGCAGCGGCTCGGCCAGTCCGCTGCTGCACAGCAGCAGGGTGTCACCGGGGCGGGCCACGGAGGCGCGGAATCGGAACGGTTCGGCGGGCGGCGGTGGCGGGGCCTCGATATACGGGGACGGGGCCGTCGCGATCCCCAGATCCATGGTGAGCCGGTCGCCGTCGGGGGTCTCGGCGGGCGTGTCGGTGGGCGCCGAGCCGTATCCGACGACGGGTTCTCCGGTCACCGCGGCGGGCTCGGGGACATGCGGCTCGATGTCCTGCCAGGCGCCGTCGCGAAGGCGGAAGAGACCGCCGCCGCCCACTCCGAAGAACACGCGCGTACGGCACTCGGGGTCGGCGGAGAGCAGCAGGCACCGGAGGTTCGCGGTGTACTCCTCGGGTTCCACACCGAGCTCGGCGGCGCGGGCGCGCAGCTTGCCGAAGCTGCGGTCGGTGAGCCGGTGCAGACCCGACTTGAGATCGCCCCGGCGGCCGGCCCGGATGTCCTCGGCGAGGCGGGCGTGGCTGCGGCCGACGGCACCGCCTATCCAGCGGCAGGCGTCGGCGGCGGCGAGATGGGCCCCTTCGGCGGCACGGGCACCGCTGGCCACGGCGACCAGGACGAGCGCGGCCTCGCCGCTGCCGAAGCGCGCGGTGAGCAGGGCGTCACGGCGCGGCTCGCCGCGGTAGCGCGCGGAGTCCCCGCGGACGGAGGCGGCGCGCAGGGTGTACGTACCGTAGTGGGCCCCGTCGAGCACGGTGTCGGCGACGAGGTTGTCCAGCTCGTGCGGCTGGGCCGCGGGCAGCGCGGTGGGCTCGGCGTCATAGGTGGGCGGTCCGCCACCGACGTACGCGACGTAGGGGCGCGGCTCCACGAGACCCGCGTCGGGCGGCGGCAGGGGCGGATCCTCGGCAATCTGCGGCGGGGCGGGCAGGTGTGGCTCCGCGGAAACCAGCGGCGGTACGGGCGTGGAGCTCGGTGCCTCGAGGCCTTGCGGTGGTACGGGCGCGGCGTGCCGTGCCGCGGAGGCGGGGGCGGGCGGCTCCGCGGAAATCCGCGGCGGTACGGGCGGGTGCGGTGCCGAAGGGGCGGGCGCGTCCTCGAAGTGCTCGTCCGGGACGGTCGCTCGTCCGGGCGGGCCTTCGCGCCGGGGCGGCTCTACGCCGGCAACCGGGGGAATGTCGCGTACCGCGTCCGGCCGGGTGGCCGGGTGCCTGGGCGCCACGGGGGCGGCGGGCGCGGCGGGCGCGGCGTCGAAGTTCTCTGCCGGGACCGGCAGTTGCGCGCGCGGGACCTCCGGCCGGGGCGGCTCGGGCGGCGGCGCCGGCCGGAACGTGGGCGGCTGGTCGGAGGCGGTCGGCCGTTCCCATGCCGCTCGTTGCCGGGGCGGCGTCGCAGGACGGTGCGGAATGTCCGGCTCGGCGGGCGCCGCCGCATCCGTGGGGCGCGCCTCCCACCAGGCGCGCGGGCGCCATCTGCCGCGATCGCCCGGACCGCGGGGGTCGTCCGGCTCCGCCGGCTCGGGTGTGCTCTCCGTGGCCACCGCATCCGCCGCGGAGTCGAAACGGTCGTCCAGCGTGTCGCGCGTGGGCGCCGCGGGACCGATGTCCGGGGCGGACTCGTCGTACAGCCGGTTCCACCATTCGTCCTCGGTGGCGGGCCTCTCCCCCTGCTGACTCATGCCCTTATTGTCCACCGCACGGGCCGTACGAAAACGGGGCATCCCGAAAAAAGAAATATGCGGCAAGTGGTCCGCCGGGCGCCCCAACCCCCCACGGGAAGGACGCCCGGCGGACCGTTTCGCGGTCAGCGCACGGCGTATGCGTTGGCCACGAGCTGGGTGACGGAGTTGCCGTTGGCGTCCGTCAGTTCGGCCTTCAGGGTGACCGGTTTGCCCGCCGCGCCCGCGTGGTTCACGGTCGCTGTCCATGCGCCGCCCTGCTGGGACGTGGCCGCCTCGGTCCATGTCCCACCGCCGTCGTACGAGTACGACAACGTGGCGGCGGTCAGCGCGCCGGGCGTATAGCCCGCGTGCCCGGTGAAGCTCAACGCGATCCTCTGACCGTCCGTCGCCGAGAGGGTCTTCAGCCCGTCCTCCGGAAGGCCGTAGTGCGGGAAGAGCAGCGGGATGCCCTGCGAGTACGCGCTCTCGTCGAGTTTCGAGCGGAACTTCCAGGTCGTCAGCAGCTGGGTCGAACGCTTCCACACCGCGGCCGGCTGCCCGATCTTCGTGGTGTTCAGGGAGAGTACGTACGTCGCCTCGTCCGCCGGGACCTCGAAGACCCCGAACGGGTATCCGCTCTGGCCGATCTCCTCGCCGTTGCGGCTCAGCCGCATGTTGCCGATGTCGCCGAACGACCCGGCCATGCCGACGTGCTCGCTGTCGCCCCAGAACGCCGGGGCGACACCGATCAGATTGGCCTGCCGCTCTGCTGCGAGTGCCGGCCTGCCGGTGGCGTCGCGCGGCGCGGCCGGGGCGACCACCCCGCCGTACCAGCTCTCGTTGCGCTGCTTGCCCGCCTGGTACGTACGCGCCTGGTCGATCATGAACTCGCCCCAGGGGAAGCTGGAGGAGACATAGTGGTCCCAGCTGGTGTCGCCCGCCGTGTAGTACTCGGTACGGGTGCCGGGGACGCCGACCAGGTCGAAGCCGGAGACCGAGGCCCCGGTGCCGTTCGGGCGGTAGGCGACGACGCTGTCGTTGTAGTCGGCCTGGACGCCCATCGCGTGGTACGTGGACTCGTTGCGGCCGAGCTTGCTGTCCCGGACCCGGTAGGTGCGGGCGGAGGTGATCGGACCGTGCTCGGGGAAGGCCAGGTTGTAGACGAACGGGCTCTTGGCCGTCGCCTTCCAGCGCAGTGCGACCGGGCCGTTGGCCAGCCGCTCCAGCAGGGACTTCGCCTCGGCGGCCTCGATGCCGAGGACCGGGTGCGGTGCGGTGCCGAAGCCGGTGGACGGGATCCAGCGGCCGGCGGACGGACGGTGCACGATGACGGCCTTGGCGCCCGCGGCCTTGGCTTCGCGTGCCAGGCCGATGACGTTGCCGCCGCCGTCCGGGACCTCGACCAGGGCGAACTTTCCGCTCACGCCCGCGGACTCGAGCTCCTTGGGTGTGCCCTTGCCCGCGTCGACGACCGCGGCCTCGCCGGTGCCGTCGAGGTTGACGGAGCCGAGGCTGGCGGCCACCGGGTGCAGATCGCCGCCGCCGACGACGGAGAGCTTTTCGACCAGCGGTGCGTAGGCGCGCCAGTAGCTGCCGAACTCGAACTCGCCGTCGTCCGCGTGGCCTTGGACATCGGCGTAGTAACCGGCGACCAGGCGCGAGCCGGAGACGGTGCCGGCGTGCCGCCAGGTGTCGTCCCAGCTGCGGTCGAAGGCGAGCGTGGTGGTGCGCGTCTCACTCCTGCGGTCGGTCTCGATACGCAGCCTCTTCGCCTTGCGGGCGTCCAGGACGACCGTGGTGTCCTTGGTCAGGTCCAGCTGCGGGCGGCCGACATAACTGACCGTCATGTCCGGTGAGTCCACGAAGGAGGAGAGGAAGTACGCGCCGGGGCGCAGCCGGTAGACCTGGTCGGCCGCGCCGTCGTTGAAGCGGCGCTCGCCCTTGGCGGTGTCGGTGCCGATGACGTCGAGCGAGGACGCGCCGTCGGCGGGCTTCCCGGTGCGGTCGACGAGTTTGACGCGCAGGGTGACGGTCTCCGGCTCGACGTACAGCGAGAACGGCGTGGAGACGCTGACGCCGTGCGCGGTGGCGAGGACGCGGCCGGTGATGTCGCCGTACTGGCTGCGCTCGATCCGGGCATCCGGGTCGAGAGTCAGCGGGACCTTGACCGTCGCGCCGGCCGGGACGGTGACGGAGCGTGCGCCGAGGCGGGCGACGGCGGAGCGGATCCGGGAGCCGTCGTTGCCGGTGACGGACTGGACGGCGAGGTCCAGCCGGGCCGGCTTCTCGCCGGTGTTGGTGTACGGGACCTGGACGGTGGTGCGGTCGCTGCTGTCCTGCGGCCAGTTGAAGCTGCCGCCCTGGACGGCGGGCGCGCCGGTCACGGTGGTGGAGACCGCGGCGTTGACGTCGAGCCTGCCGCCGCCGATCTCGCGTACGTCACCGGGCGCCGAGGCCTT
Source organism: Streptomyces sp. NPDC002730 (assembly GCF_042888805.1). Taxonomy (NCBI): domain Bacteria; kingdom Bacillati; phylum Actinomycetota; class Actinomycetes; order Kitasatosporales; family Streptomycetaceae; genus Streptomyces; species Streptomyces sp. NPDC002730. The sequence continues at coordinate 95,746 of NZ_JBIAQG010000014.1, read as the reverse complement.
CGCCGACGACACCAGCGCGGCCTTGATCTGCTGGGCCGTCCAGTCGGGGTGACGCTGCTTGACGATGGCGGTGGCGCCCGCGACATGCGGAGTGGCCATCGACGTACCGGACATGGACCGGTACGCGTAGACGCCGCGGCCGCCGGCGGCCGCGGCCGAGATGGCGACGCCCGGGGCGGCGATCTCCGGCTTGAGCGTGTGCGTGTACGGGGCGGGGCCGCGGCTGGAGAAGGACGCGGTGGAGTCGTCGCGGTCGACGGCGCCGACGGTCAGCACGCTCGGGGCGCAGCCCGGGGACGAGACGGTGTTCAGGCTCGGGCCGGAGTTGCCCGCGGCGATGACGAACAACGTGCCCTCGTTCCGGGCGAGCTCCTCGGCCGCGACGCTCATCGGGTCGGTGCAATCGGTCGGTTCCGGGCTGCCGAGGCTCATGGAAACGACGTCGGCCTTGCTGTCGACGGCCCACTGCATACCGGCGATGATCCAGGAGGCGGCGCCGGAGCCGCCGTCGTTGAGGACCTTGCCGTTGAGCAGTTCGGCGCCGGGGGCGACACCCTTCTTCCTGCCGCCGCTCGCCGCGCCGGAGCCGCCGACGGTGGAGATGGTGTGGGTGCCGTGGCCCTGGCGGTCGTCGTCGGTCCCGGAGTCGGTGAAGTTCTTGGAGGCGGCGATCCGGCCCTTGAGGTCGGGGTGTTCGGCGTCCGCGCCGGTGTCGAGCACGGCGACCTTGGTGCCCTGGCCGTCGTAGCCGGCGGCCCAGGCGAGGTCGGCGCCGATCTGCTTGGTGGAGCGGTCGAGGGTGGCCGTGACCTTGCGGTCGAGCCAGAGCTTCTCGAGTCCGGAGACGGAGCGCGAGCGGGAGTTCGTGACGTCCGCCCAGAAGTCGGCCGTCTGCTTCTTGTCGGCCTTGAGGGCGACTCCGTCGACGGCGTCGAGGACGAGGCCGCGCTCGGCGCCGCGGGGGGTGACGGGCACGGAGCGGGCGATATCGGTGCCGTACACGGCGATCAGCGGCAGGGACTCGGCGTGCGCGTCGTCGTAGCCCTGACGGATCAGGCCCGTGACGTTGAAGAGCTGCTCGTCGACCTTGTTCGCGGCGAGTGCGGTGGCGGCGTCCGCCGGGTAGACGTACAGATCCTGGCCCGACCGGCGGGTCTGTACCAGCGGGGTGGAGCCGTCGGCGCGGGGCAGCACGGTCGCGGACGGCGTGCCTGCGCGGTCGCGGCTCACCAGGACCCTGTCCCCGGTGACAAGGGTGACCGTGGTCGGCCTGTCCCCCTGCTGTGCGGCGGCATCGCTGCCGGCCAGGGCTCTCTTCGCGGTCGTGTCGTCCTGCGGCCCAGCGGCCGCCGACGGCGCGACCGCCGTGACGGCCAGGACGGCGGCGGTCGCCGCCCCCAGTGCCGTACGCGATATCGGGCGCATCGCTCTCCCCATCTGAATCCGGCACAGATAGGCATGAAATACCCTGTCGCCGGAGGCTGTTGGTGCTGCGGTGGCGCCACATTGGCAGAGGGGCGGGCGGTGCAGGGATGATGTACGCGGCGGAAATACGCCTTGGCCGGTTTCCGCCAGCGCGGCCGAAGAAGTGCACGTCCGGGGAGGGGTGGGGTCAGTTGCTGGGAGCGATAGGTCTCGACGAGAGGCAGGAATCGGCGTACCGCGCGCTCGTCGCGCTCGGGGCGGCGGAAGTCCCCGATCTCGCGCACCGGCTGGCGCTGCCGGAGACGGATACGGAGCGCGCGTTGCGACGGCTGGAGCAGCAGGGCCTTGCCGCGAAGTCCTCGGCCGGCACCGGACGGTGGGTGGCGGCTCCGCCCGGCGTGGCGCTGGGCGCGCTGCTGACCCAGCAGCGCCACGAGCTGGAGCAGGCGGAGCTGGCGGCGGCGCTGCTGGCGCAGGAGTTCAGATCGGAGGCCACCGCTCCGGCCGTGCACGATCTGGTCGAGGTGGTGACGGGCGCGAGTGCCGTCGCGCACCGTTTCGTACAGCTGCAGTTGGGCGCCACCGAGGAGGTCTGCGCCCTGGTCACCGGAAATCCGGTCGTGGTCACCGGGACGGACAACGAGGCGGAGGAGAAGGCGGCGACGCGCGGGGTGAGGTACCGGGTGGTGGTCGAGCGCGAGGTGTTCTCGCTGCCCAACGGGATCAACGAACTGAGCGCGGCGCTGGGCCGTGACGAACAGGTCCGGGTGGTGGACCGGGTGCCGACCAAGCTGGTGGTCGCCGACCGAACGCTCGCCATGGTCCCGCTGACCGGGCGCGGGGCCGATCCCGCGGCACTGGTCGTGCATGCGAGCGGGCTGCTGGAGTCACTGACGGGTCTGTTCGAGGCGGTGTGGCGGGAGGCGCTGCCGCTGCGGCTCGGCGTGGGTGGCGAGGTGGACGAGGAGAAGGCGCCGGGGCCCGATGCCACGGATCTGGAGATCCTTTCGCTGCTGCTCGCCGGAATGACGGACGCGAGTGTGGCCAAGCAGCTGGATCTCGGGCTGCGGACCGTTCAGCGCCGGGTGAAGGGGCTGATGGAGCTGACCGGTGTGACGACCCGGCTGCAGCTCGGCTGGCATGCGTACGCGAAGGGCTGGGTGGCCCGCGACCTGCGGGAATGATCAGCATCCTGCACCCTTGGCAGATGGGCGCATGGCGGCTCCTGCTGGTCGGCCTGGTGATGCTGCTGGGCCAGCTCGGGGTGCTTGCGCCCGGTGCCCCGGGGCCGTGGCCGGTCTGGGCCGCGATGCTGTGGTGGTCGATGCACGAGCAGTCCGGACCGGCTGGGTGCTGCCGGTGGGGACGAGTGTGCTGGTGGAGCTGTTCGCCTGCCTGCCGGCCGTGGGGGCGTGGCTGGGCACGGTCTTCGCGGGCTGAGCGCGACCCGGTGTCCCTTCGTCCTCCAGCCAAGGTGCCTTTTGTCCTCTGCTGAACACTGTCCAGATGGACAGAGACACATCGGATCTCTCCCGCCGTATTGACTGCCTCCCACCGCCTGCCTACCTTCCGTCGAAGGGATAGCTCGGATGAATTGACATGTCTGCGTACGAGCCGCCGGGAGGCGTCATGGCCACTGCACCAGACCCGTCCACTGCACCGGACCCATCCAGAAGAACCGTCCTTGCCACCGGTACGGCGATCGGCGGAGCGCTGGTGGTGGGAGGTGCCGCCGCGGTCCCGGCGCAGGCCGCGCCCGCCCCGGAAGACACCACCGCTCTCACGGTGCACGCCGACAGCTGGCGCACGGTCCTCGACGACGCCGATCTCGTCTGGCAGAAGATGCCGAAGACCTGGTACGAGGGCCCGTATCTCGGCAATGGCTACTTGGGCACCGGCATCTACGCCGAGCCCGGCGGAAAGAACGCCGTCCGCTTCAATGTCCAGCACTCCGAAGTGCAGGACCACCGGCCGGAGTTCGGCTCGCTCTTCGGCCTCGCCCGGCTGCCCGTAGGCCACTTCACGCTTGAGCCCGTCGGCACGATCACCGGCCTCGACTGGCGGCTGCGGCTGCGCGGCGCCGAGCTCACCGGCAGCCTGACCACCACGGCGGGCACTCTGCGCCTGCGCGTCTTCGTCCACACCACGACATCCCTGCTCACCGTCGAGATCACACCGAGCGAGGGCGAGAAGAACTTCCGCTGGGTCTTCCACCCGGCCGATGCCATCAGCCCGCGTGCCGCCTTCAAACCCCTTCCGGACGGGTACACGGGCAATCCGCCGGCCGTCGTCGAGCAGCACGGCGAGCTGACGGCCGCGGTCCAGCCGCTGCTCGCGGGCGGCCGGCATGTCACCGCCTGGCAGGAGCGGGTCCGCAGGGAGACGCGGACGCTGTATGTGTCCGTCGCGCACTCCTTCCCGAGGACGACCGCACTCGACCGTGCGCTGCGCACGGTGCGGGACGCGTCCTCGGCGCCGTACGACGTACTCGCCCTCCCCCACCGCGTCTGGTGGGAGCGCTTCTACCGCAAGAGCTTCCTGTCGCTGCCCGACGCACGGCTGCAGCGCTTCTACTGGATCCAGCTGTACAAGACGGCTTCCGCGGCCCGGCGCGACGCCCCCGTCATGGCCACCTGCGGGCCCTGGCTGGAGTCGACCCCCTGGCCCAACACCTGGTGGAACCTCAACGTCCAGCTGGAGTACTGGCTGATCCACGGCTCGAACCATCTTGAACTCGACGCCGTCTCACGCGCGTTGGGCGAGTTCCGGGCCCAGCTGACCGCCGAGGTCGCCGGCCCCTACCGTGGCGACTCGGCCGGCATCCCCCGCACCACCGACACCCGGCTCGTCAACGGCGGCGCCACTCCGTCCGGCAACGGCTACGGCGTCGGCATCCCCGGCCAGAACCCGCCCACCCCCGAGGTCGGCAACCTCACCTGGGCGCTGCACAACGTCTGGCTCTCGTACCGCCACACCATGGACGAGTCGCTGCTGCGCGACCTCCTCTTCCCGCTGCTGCGCAAGGCGGTCAACTACTACCTGCACTTCCTCAACCCCGGGCCGGACGGCAAGCTGCATCTGCCGCCGACGTTCTCGCCGGAGTACGGCGTGGACGCGCCGGACTGCAACTACGACCTGATGCTGCTGCGCTGGGGCTGCCGTACGCTCATCGACTCGGCCGCGGAACTGGGCATCTCCGACCCTCTGACCGCCCGCTGGCAGGAGGTCCTCGCCAAGCTGGTCCCGTATCCGGTGGACGCGAACGGCTACATGATCGGCGCCGGTGTCCCGTTCGCGAAGTCCCACCGCCACTACTCGCATCTTCTCGCGGTGTATCCGCTGTACGAGATCACCGGCCGTACGCCCGAGGAACGCGCCCTGATCGAGAAGTCGCTCAGCCACTGGGTCAGCTTCGAAGGGGCGCTGCAGGGCTATACGTTCACGGGTGCGGCATCCATGTCCGCGCTGCTGGGCAAGGGCGAGGACGCGCTCAAGTACCTCGGCGAACTGATGACCCGTTTCATCCAGGCCAACACCATGTACAAGGAGTCGGGCCCGGTCATCGAGACCCCACTTTCGGCGGCGCAGTCGCTGCACGACATGGTCTGCCAGTCGTGGGGCGAGGTCATCCGGGTCTTCCCGGCGCTGCCGGACGCGTGGCGGGAGCTGGTCGTCCATGACTTCCGTACGCAGGGAGCGTTCCTGCTCAGTGCGGTACGGGAGGCGGGGAGGACCCGCTGGGTCCGGCTGACCAGCGGGGCGGGCGCGCCGTGCGCCGTACGCCACGGCATCGCGGGCCCGATCGAGGTCCGCGACGGGCGGGGCCGACGGCTGCGGTGGGATGAGGCGGGCGACGGTGCGATCCGGATCCCGCTGGGGAAGGGCGAGTCGGCGCTGATCACGGCGCGTGGGGACCGCCCGGACCTGCGGATCCGTCCGGTGGCTCCGAACGCGCCGGCCCCGGCGTGGGGCCTCCCGGCCTGACCGGCCCCCGACCGGTGCCGTGCCGGTCCGAAGTCCTAGGACTCGCCCAGTTCCTGCGTCCCATGCGGGGGACGAGGTACGCGTGTGAGGCTGCATCCATGACCGAATTCAGCGACGCCGAGCGCGCGTACCTCAAGTCCCAGCGCCTGGGACGGCTGGCGACCGTCGACCCGAAGGGTCAGCCACAGGCGAACCCGGTCGGTTTCTTCCCGCAGGAGGACGGGACGATCCTGGTCGGCGGCTACGCCCTGGGCACGACGAAGAAGTGGCGCAATCTCCGGGAGAATCCGAAGGTGGCGCTGGTGGTCGACGACATCGTGAGCCTCCAGCCGTGGAAAGTGCGCGGGGTGGACATCAGAGGCGAGGCCGAACTGCTGACCGGCCCGCACGAGTTGGGCCCGCACTTCAGCGAGGAGCTGATCCGGATCCACCCGCGGAAGATCCACAGCTGGGGCCTGGAGTAGGGCCGGAACGGGCGGCGTCAGCGGCCATCGGGCCCGGTGACCCACGAGGTCACCGGGCCCGGTCCCACCTGCACTCAGCGCATCCGGCCACGCTTCGCCTGCATGGCCGCGCGGCCCTCCGCGCCCTTCTGCTTCCAGTCGCGCAGGATTTCCGCCCGCAGCCGCGCGTCCGTCTTCGCGACGATGCGCTGGTTCTCCCGCAGCAGCTTGCGGTAGCTCTCCAGCCGCCGCTCCGGCAGCGAACCGTCCTCGATCGCGGCGAGCACCGCGCAGCCCGGCTCCGACTCGTGCGCACAGTCGTGGAAGCGGCACTCCTCCGCGAGCTCCTCGATCTCCGAGAAGACCTGACCCACGCCGGACTCCGCGTCCCAGAGCCCCACGCCGCGCAGCCCGGGCGTGTCGATCAGCACACCCCCGCCGGGCAGCGCGAGGAGGTTGCGGGTCGTGGTGGTGTGCCGGCCCTTGCCGTCGACGTCGCGGGTCGCCTGCACATCCATCACGTCCTCGCCGAGCAGCGCGTTGGCGAGCGTCGACTTACCCGCGCCGGACGCGCCGAGCAGCACACTCGTCCCGCCGGAGAGGACCGCGGTGAGCACATCGACGCCCTCACCCGACGCCGAACTGACAGGCAGCACCTGCACTCCGGGCGCGGTCGTCTCCACGTCCTGGACGAGGTACGAAAGACCGGTCACATCGGGAACGAGGTCGGCCTTGGTGAGCACGACGAGCGGCTGCGCGCCGCTCTCCCACGCCAGCGCGAGGAACCGCTCGATCCGCCCGAGGTCCAGCTCGACAGCGAGCGAGACCGCGATGATCGCGTGGTCGACGTTGGCGGCGAGGATCTGCCCCTCGGAGCGGCTCGAGGAGGTGGAGCGTACAAAGGCGGTACGGCGCGGCAGATACGTCCGTACGAAACGGGGGTCGCCGTCACGGTCGACGGCAGCCCAGTCACCGGTGCAGATGACCCGCAGTGGATCGTGCGGGGTGACGAACGCGGTGTCGGCGCGGACCAGTCCGCCGGTGGTGACGACATCGCACTGGCCGCGGTCCACCCGTACGACTCGGCCCGGCAGCAGACCCTGCTCGGTGTACGGGGCGAACTCGACGTCCCATCCTTCGTCCCAGCCGTAGGACGACAGCGGGTGCGACGAAGACGAAGCGGACGCAGAAACAGATGAGAGAGACAAGGGGAACCCTTCGAAGGGCGGCCCCGGCAGCGCGCTCGGCGCGCGGAAGTGGTGTGAGTGTCAGCCGGAGACCACGGGGGTGGGAACGATGAACTCCTGAATGCGGGCAACGCCCGTCTCCGTGACAGTCATCAATGTCCTCACCTCCTGCTCCTCGACGCACCAACGCGGTTCCCCGGACACAGCACACGGCCGCGCCCCGGAACGAGCAGAACCGTAGCCCCACCCCAGGGCACGGCGCCAGCGATTAACTGTCGGGGCTCATCCGTGCGACACCCGCAGCCGGCGGACCGACCTCACGCCGCGACTCGTACGGCGTTCTGCGCGAGGTCCTGGGGCCTGCGGGCATCAACTGCGCAGACAAGAACCCTGGCCGCGGCCCGCCGTCTCGGATCTGGCAACCGGCGATGATGTGCAGGGCCGAGTTGCTTCGGGACCGCGGGGCCGCAGCTGGGGTCCGGTCAGGCGGTGGCCAACGCGCACTGGCCTCGGTCGGCCTTCATCGGTCCGGCGGCGCTGGGACGGACCTCGAAGTCGAACATGGCGGTGGGTACGTACAACGAGCAGCAGGCGTTGGGGATGTCGACGATGCCGCTGATACGTCCCTCTATGGGGGAGGAGCCGAGCAGCAGGTAGGCCTGCTCTCCGCTGTAGCCGAACTTCTTGAAGTACTCGACGGCGTTGAGGCAGGCCCGGCGGTAGGCCAGCGTCGCGTCGAGGTAGTAGTTCGTGTCCGTGTCGTGGTCGACGGAGATCCCGATGAAGGTGAGGAACTCCGTGTACCTCGGCTCGACGTTGCCAGGAATGAACACGGGGTTGGTGGAGATGCCGTACGTCTCCATGCCGCCCTTGATCAGGTCGACGTGGAAGTCGATGAAGCCGCCCATCTCGATGGCGCCGCAGAAGGTGATCTCTCCGTCGCCCTGGCTGAAGTGCAGGTCGCCTCCGGAGAGCTTGGCGTCCTTGACGTGTACGGGGTAGAAGACCCGCGAACCGCGCGTGAAGTTCTTGATGTCGTGGTTGCCTCCGTTCTCGCGGGCCGGCACCGTGCGTGCGCCTTCCGCGGCGATGCGCGTGGCGAGGTCTCCGGTGGCCGTGCCCGCGAGTGCGTTGGTGCTGTCCGGCGGTACGGCGAGTGGCGGGACCCGGTTCGGGTCGGTGTCGATCAGCGCCTGCTCGCGGGCGTTCCAGCGGGCGAGCATCTCGGTGGACGGGGCGGTTCCGAACAGCCCGGGGTGGGTGATCCCGGTGAAGCTGATCCCGGGAAGGTGGCGGGAGACCGCCTGCTGTCCGTGGAAGTCCCATATCGCCTTGTAGGCGTCCGGGAAATAGTCGGTCAGGAAGCCGCCGCCGTTGGCCTTGGCGAAGATACCGGTGTAGCCCCAGCCCTGGCCCGCCGCGTCCCCGGTCTGCTGCGGCACGGGGCCGAGGTCGAGTATGTCGACGACGAGCAGGTCGCCGGGTTCGGCGCCCTCCACGCCTACCGGACCGCTGAGCATGTGAGGGATGGTCAGGTCGATGTCGCGTACGTCGTTGGCGGTGTCGTTGTTGCCGACCTGGCAGTCGGTCCAGTCGCGGCATTCCATGCGGAACTCCGCTCCCGGCTTCACCATGGCGACGGTGGGGACGTCCGGGTGCCACCTGTTGTGTCCGGGGACGTCCTGGTCACGCATCGACTTACTGTGGTCCACATTGAAGATGATTTCTGGCATGACAGCTCCTGGTTTCTGATTCCGTCACGTTTGTGCGCCCACGCTTCCGGCCGCCGGGGCGGCTGGGGCCGGTTGCCGCGAATTCCGGGTGAGCGGCCACAGCGCCCCGAACACCACCACGCCGAACACCGCCAGCGCGATGGCGGTTTCGGTGGGGCTCACCCAGTAACCGGAGAGCAGCAGCGCCGCGGGAATCGCGCCGGTGACCCAGCCCTGGATCGCCGTGACCCAGCCTGTATAGATTCTGAGGCTGTCCATCTTGAGACCGAGCAACAGGAAGAACAGGAACCACAGGAATGCCCAGTAGAGCCAGATGACCCCGAACGGGTAGTCCCTGAAGACCCGGAAATTGACGAACGAGTACCCCAGGGCCGCAACCGCAACGAACAGCGAGTAGTAGCCGACGCCGGTACTGTCGAGACCGGCGAGGAGGCCCACACCTACATACAGGTAGGTGAAGCCGAACAGATAGATGCCGGATGCCGCCAGGATCCCTCTGGGTTCGCCGGCGGCGACGAAGATGAGATAAGTCGGCGTCAGCACCTGCAGTGCGCCCACGAACAGGTTGAACACCGCTGCCGCCTTGGCGTCGACCTTCCCGAGCAACAGCATTCCGTTGATGAAGAGCACTGCACCGACAAACAGCAGTCCCACGTTTCCCACGAGGTCGCACCTCCTAAGTCCGCGTGGACGCCCTCAGGGACGCGGCAACCGCGAGAGCGCGGGGTGCGGGTGCCGTGGCACCCTTGTGCGTGACGGCACTTCGGAGACTACTGCCGGGGCCTCACGGGCCTGCTCCTCCTGGTCATGAAGGGCGGCGACCGCGTGCGAGGTCAGCGTAAAGCCGGGCGAGGAGTACACACGTCTCGCAGCGCCTGCGCAAACAGGGCAACCGTAAACCTTGGGCGCCGTCCCGATCGCCAACTTCACGTCGAAGGGCCCACATCGGCTGCATAGATATTCATAGGTTGCCATCAGCAGCCTCCGAATGCCGGTGGACGCTGGCCAACCCGAGTGCGTGCGGTGCGCCCCGATCAGCACACGCCGCAGCGCGTTTCCTACCTTCAAGAAGACGTCTCGCAAATCCAGGTGTCAAGTACCGGACGGCCGGGCCTGGACCTTCTCAGAACGACCCGATCACGAGCGCCGCCGCTGCTGCCGCAAAACCCACCGCGAGACTCGAAGCGGCGTACAGCAGGGCCTTGCCGACCTGCCCTTTCTCGCACAGGTGGACCAACTCGTAACTGAATGTGGAGAACGTCGTATAGGCGCCGCAGAAACCGACGCCGGCAATGGTCACGACCTGCTCCGGCAATGCGTGCCGTGCGCCGAGGCCCACCAGAAGCCCCAGCACGAACGATCCGCTCACGTTGATCAGCCAGGTGCCGCGTGGGAACACGCCCGGGCTCCGGTACTGCACGTACTGGCCGAGGACGTAACGCGCCACTGCCCCGACCGCGGCCGCCGCACCGACGGCGAGCAGGATGATCACCGCACCCACCAGCCGTATCGGCGGGCGCGCCCGCGCCGCGCGTCGAGCCGTATTCGCCGGGCCGACGTCAGCCGGCCGATAGCCAGGCCCAGAACGGTGGCGGCCGCCCCGGCGAAGAGGCTCCCGACGATGTTCAACGCCGCGGCTGCGTAGTGGCCGTGGCCCAGCAGGCGATCGGTGTCGACCATCCAGGTCGAGAAGGTGGTGAAGGCGCCGAGGAAGCCGACGGCAGCGAACGGCCGCACGTACAGGGTCGGCGGCCAGGCCTCGAACACATAAATGAGCAGCAGCGCCAGCGCGAACGATCCGGACACGTTGATGGCGAATGTCGTCCACGGGAACGTCGCCCCAGGCGCGGGGAAAGCCAGCCCCAGCGCGTAACGGGCCGTCCCGCCCAGCAGGCCGCCGAGCGCGACCGCCGCCAGGACGCCCCCGCGCAGATGCGCGCGGAACGGCTCCCGAACTCCCGTCACAGGCCTCATCGAAATAGCCGCATCCCTATCCACCGGAACACCTCCCCATTATCCCTGGGGATTGCAGCGCCGACGCACACTCGACTAAAATTCAAGATCATCGGCGTTCGACCGGTTTACCGGTGCCCTACCCGTTCACCGGAGCAGTGGCCCCACCGATGGAGGACGGCCATGGCAAAAATCCTTGCGGTGCTCTATCCGGATCCCGTGGGCGGATATCCTCCCGACTACGCCCGCGACGAGATTCCCACCATCACCGGCTATCCGGGCGGTCAGACCGCGCCGACCCCGCAGGCCATCGATTTCGCCCCGGGGCACCTCCTCGGCTGCGTCTCCGGAGAACTGGGACTGCGCCGGTTCCTGGAGGACCGGGGTCACACCTTCGTCGTCACGAGCGACAAGGAAGGGGCGGACTCCACCCTGGATCGCGAGCTTCCCGACACCGACGTGGTCATCTCGCAGCCATTCTGGCCCGCCTATCTGACCCCCGAGCGCATCGCCGCGGCTCCCCGGCTCAGACTCGCGATCACCGCGGGGATCGGGTCGGACCACGTCGATCTGCCGAGCGCCATCTCCCATGGCATGACCGTGGCCGAGGTGACTTTCAGCAACAGCATCAGTGTGTCGGAGCACGCCGTGATGCAGATCCTCACCCTGGTGCACAACTACATGCCGGCTCACGAGTGGGTGACCACCAAGAAGGGCTGGAACATCGCCGACAGCGTCTCGCGCGCCTACGACCTCGAAGGCATGGACGTCGGCGTCCTCGGCTCCGGCCGTATCGGCCAGGCGGTACTGCGCCGCCTCAAGCCGTTCGACGTCACGCTGCACTACTGCGACGTGCACCGGCTGTCCAAGGAGGTCGAGGAGGAGCTGGAGCTGACCTGGCATCCCGACGCCCGTTCGCTGGCCTCCTCCGTCGATGTGCTGTCGATCCACACTCCGCTGCATCCGCAGACGAAGAACCTCTTCGACGACGAGCTGATCGGGGCCATGAAGCGCGGTTCGTACATCGTCAACACCGCACGGGCGCTCATCGTCAACCGGGACGCCGTGGTGCGGGCCCTCAACAGCGGCCAACTGGCCGGTTACGCCGGTGACGTCTGGTACCCGCAGCCGCCACCGCCCGACCATCCCTGGCGCACCATGCCGTACGAGGCGATGACGCCGCACGTGTCCGGGTCGACCCTCTCGGCGCAGGCACGCTACGCGGCCGGTACGCGGGAGATCCTGGAGTGCTGGCTCGACGGGCACCCCATCCGCCCGGAGTACCTGATCGTCGAAGGCGGTGGGCTCGCCGGGACGGGAGCGAGCTCCTACACGGTCGCCGGATGACCGACACGCGCGGGACTGACATCCGGCGGACAAGAAATCAGCTGAAGATTCAATAGAAGATCCACCACCCCGGCTGTGAGCCGATTCACGCAAAATTTACTGGACGGGCACAGACGAGGCCTTTAGCGTCCGTAAATAGATTGTTTCTCATTATGCGGAGATACCGGCGCCGCGCGTAATCTCTCGTAAGAAAACCAGGCGCACGCCGGGAAGGTGGATCAGTGAGCATAGACGCAGTGTGGGTCCGGGGCGTGACCGGCATTCAGATGCACCACGTGACCGACCTTCAGGATGCCGGCAGGTTTTTGGGCAACGCAGCGATGGCACTGCGGGCCGCGCACGTAAGGACCGGCGCCGACCGGTACTCCGGCATCGCCGCCGAGCTCAAGGCTCTGGTGGAGCGAGTGCGGGAGCTGGAGGAGGAGGCGCGGTCGAGCATGCACGACCTGCACTCCACCGACCCCGATCGGTTCGTCCGCTGCCGGGACGGCCACGAGCCGTGGCCCGGCGAGATCGCGGCAGGATTCATCCCGCGCCACACGTGCAAGGACGAGTGCCTATACCACGACCGCGAGGTCCTCGACGCCATCATGCAGTGCACCTGCGGGCGGCCGCCGTGCCGGGCCTGTGAGATCGGCGGGAGGCTCTGACGAGCCCCGGGCCTCCCGTGGCCGAGCCGGATCGAGACACCACCTGATCACCGACGGTCACGGCGCCAACTCGCGGTGATCAGGACCGACTGTAACCACAACGACGGCTGCCGCTGGTCGATGCCGTTCCTGCCGTAGACAACGGTCAGCAGGGACGGCCACGCCGCAAGCCCGGCTCACACATCGCCGAGCACGGTTTCGGCCGGTACCGAGCCGTGCGGCCGACACGGCCGTGACGACGAGCTCGAGTCAGCTCACCGCGACCCCACCGCTGCGCAATTCGCGGCACTCTCCGAGGAGGGGGCCGACTTATGCAGCTCGTGGGACGCGAGAACATTCTGCGCGGATCCCCGAAGAGGCTGCGAATACGCCTCGGACCCGGAGTGGCGGGCGGAGAGTTTCTGACTCACGGTGGACTCCCGTCCCACCTCGACGCGTTCGACGTTCTCCGGCTCACGACCCTGAGCAGCGACTACCAGTCCCTGGCTGGTGCTCGCTCCCCAGCTCGCCTCGCCTCAACACCGGAACGGATCAGTGCTCGGCTCCCCGGAGCCCTCCCTCGTCGTACGCAACCGGCGCAGGGGGCCGTACTTCGCCCGCTCCAACCACACAGCACGAGGGCAGTTGGGCGGTCCATTCAGCGGGCCATCGCCTCCGAGAGCAGTGCGTGACGCGGCTGTGCGTCCGCGATCAGCATTGTCAGTGGCCGCAAGTATGTTCAGTCGTGTCCCGCCGTTGTGGCGCGGAAGTCCCCTTGGTGCATAGGAGATGGCGCGTTGTCAGATTCAGATTGGGAGAGGTCGAGCACGGCACGGGTGGTAGCACCCGCACGGCCGCGCAAGCTGGCCAAGGTCCCGTTCGTCGAGCTGGCCGACGGACGCTTGCAGGGCGTGGTGTCCAGCGGCTCGGACATCGAGCGGGTCTATGTCTCGTCGGTCGCCGCCGGCACCCACGCGTTCGCTTGCAGCACCAACAACAACCGGCCCTGCGGCGGCGCGCGGGGCTCGTTCTGCAATCACATCCGGGCCCTGATCAACGAGGCGGTGCTGCAATACGGCGCCGAGCGCGTCGTCCGTTACCTGAGGGTCGAGAGCGTGGACGGGGAGCCGAGCGCGCAGACCATCGCCACCGACATGAGCAACACACGTCCACCGCAGGGGGACTCCAAGGCCGCCGCACCCGTCTTCAGCCGGTTCCTGCGCCATCTGGCCTACCTGGAACTCGCCCCGACCACCGCGCCGTTGCCGGAGATGCAGTGGTTCCCGCCGACCAGGGCGGTGGCTTGATGCGCGCCGACCTGCTCGCCGAAACCATCGCCGGGCTCGACGAAGCCCTGGCGGCCGTCGACGCCTTCGACCGGGCTCTCGTCGCCGGCCTGCTCCGCCCCCAGCCCGCCCAGGCCGCCGGCCTGACAGAGCTCGCCCACGCCGTCACGGGAACGCCGCTGGCCGCCAAGGTCGCCGAGGCGGCCGAGAAGACGGCGGCCGGAGCCGCGAGCGAAGACCACTTCGTCGCCCTCGCCGCCGCCCGCACCGCACTGCTCGGCTCCGTCCACGACGCACTGATGACCCGCGTCGAAGAGGCGACCGGCCGGCCCCGCAACGAGGAGACCGTCCCGGCGCCCGGCGGGCAGCAAGCGGCGAACCTGCTCGCCGCCGCCCGCTCCTGGCTGTCCGATCTGGCGCGCTCCGGGTGGCAGGGCATCGACCACGACGTGGTCTCCGGGTCGGCGCAAGTCGTCTCCGCGATGCTTCCGGACCCGGCCCTGCGCCGCCTGGCGACGCTCCTCGACGGCTTCGCCGCCGAACTCGCCGCATCCTGCCCGGGCGCGGCCCTGGAACGCATCCCGGCACGCCGCTGGGCCGACCTGTGGTCGCGCGCGATGCTGCTGACCCTGCCCGGTGCGGCCGACATACCCAAGACCGGTACGGCCACCGGACGCCTCCTGCCCCTCGGCGTGGACGTGCAGGAACACGCGACCGCCGCACAGGCCCAAGTCCACGCGGTGTTCGAGCCCGCCGACGGCACCGCGCCCCGCCTGGTGCGCGCCAGCGTGTCGGTGCCGAAGCCGGACACGGTTGTCGGAGCCGGCCTCTGGCAGCTGCTCCGCCCGCACATGTCGCTCCTGGCGGCCGTCAGCGAAAGCCGCTCGATGGACCTCGCCGGTATGCCGGTCACCGCCGAGGGCGACCTGCTCTGGAGCGACGAGCACGCACGCCCGAGCGAGCCCGCCGACGCCTTCGCCACTGCCCGCGTCGCCCTGCCCACCGCCACCGACGCGGCGACCGCACCCCTGGACCGGCACCCGGCGCGCATCGCCGTACCCGTGTTCCTGGAGGGCTACGCCGCCCAGAAGGACGACGGCGCGCTGACGTTCACCGTCGCCGGACACCTTCTCGCTGTCGACACCGACCGCATTCCGACCGCCGGACCGCTCACCCCCGAGGCCGTTGCGGCGTCCGGCGCGTGCATCGGGCTGCTCCGCTGGGACGCCGGGACGTATCGCGTCCAGCCTCTGGCCGTCGAGACGACCGTGCGGAAGAAGGCTGTCGCGATCCACGCCGGGGGATGGGCCGGCGGCACGACCGACAAGGCCGGCGTCAAGGCCGAGAAGGCCGCCACCGACGCCGTGACTGTGCTGCGGGAGCGTGCCGGGAGGCTGCTGCGGAAATGACGGACCACACGACCGGGCAAACGACCGAAACCGAGCAATCGGCCGACCATACGAATCCACAGAACCCCGAGGTGGAACCCCACGACAACCGCCGTCAGGCCCTGTACTGGCGGCTCCTCGCCCGCCTCTTCGACGACGAGGAGCAGGCCACGCTGGAATCGGCGAGCCTCGCCGTCGTCGAGGACATCGGTCTGCCGTCCGCGCTGCTGGACCCGCAGGCCTCCCTCGACTCGATCGTGCAGCGCCACCCGGAGCTGGCCGCCGAGTTCGACGGTCTGATGGCGCCCGCCCCCGACCCCGACGACGGTGCCCGCGACCGGGCCGCCGAAGTACGGCGCGCGGCGCTGGTGTCGAAGGTGCTGCTCAACGTCTTCGCCTCCGACTCCGGCACAGTCACCGCCGGACAGCTGGCGCGCTGGCAGTCCGACGCGGGCTGGTTGGAGCGCGCGCTCGGCTGCAAGCCGGGCGAGCTGCGCGGCGGCCGCGCAGGCGGAGGTTCCGGGGCAGGCGCCGCAGGACCGGGTGTCAGCCCGATCGGCACCGGCGGCCTGGGCACGACGCCCGATCTCAGTCGGCTGATTCCGGCGATCGGCCCGGAACTCGGCGCCATCGAGGCCGACCTCGTCAAGCGGATGCACCTGCGCGAGGTGCTGGCCGACCCCAAGCTGGCCTCGCAGCTGACCCCGAGCATGTCCCTGATCGAGCAGCTGCTGCGGGACAAGAACAACCTCTCGGGCGTGGCCCTGGCCAACGCCAAGGCCCTGATCCGCCGTTTCGTCGACGAGGTCGCCGAAGTGCTGCGCACCCAGGTGGAGAAGGCCACGGTAGGCGCCCTGGACCGCTCCGTCCCGCCCAAGCGGGTGTTCCGCAACCTCGACCTCGACCGCACGATCTGGAAGAACCTCACCAACTGGAGCCCGGAGGAGGAGCGGTTGTACGTCGACCGCCTCTACTACCGGCACACCGCACGCAAGACGACGCCCCAGCGGCTGATCGTCGTCGTGGACCAGTCGGGCTCGATGGTCGACTCGATGGTGAACTGCACCATCCTGGCGTCGATCTTCGCCGGGCTGCCGAAGGTGGACGTCCACCTGATCGCGTACGACACGCAGGCGCTCGACCTCACGCCGTGGGTGCACGACCCCTTCGAGAGCCTGCTGCGCACCAACCTCGGGGGCGGCACCGACGGCACAGTCGCCATGGCACTGGCCCAGCCGAAGATCGCCGAGCCCCGCAACACCGTCGTGGTGTGGATCTCCGACTTCTACGAATGGCGGACCGAGCAGCTGTTCGAGAGCATGGCCGCCATTCACCGCTCCGGAGCCAGGTTCATCCCGGTCGGCTCGGTGACCAGCTCCGGCCGCGGCAGTGTCAACCCGTGGTTCAGGGAGCGCTTCAAGGACCTCGGTACGCCGGTGCTCTCCGGCCACATCCGCAAGCTCGTCCACGAACTCAAGACGTTCCTCGCTTAGAAAGGTCCTGTTATGTCAGACATGTTGCGCGCCCCTGCCGAGATCAAGTACGCCGAGGAACTGGACTGGCTGGAGTCCATCGACGACAACCCCAAGCCCTTCTCCTGGAGGCTGTCCCCGAAGATGGTCCGGCTGTTCGTCCTGGGCTCCGAGCGCTCGGACGGTCTGGACCGGGAAGTCTCGCAGAAGTGGTATGGAGACCGCAGTTTCGTCGAGCGCTCCATCGTCACGCTGGCCTCCGACCGCGGCCTGCTGCTCATCGGCGACCCCGGCACCGGCAAGAGCTGGCTGGCCGAGCTGCTGTCCGCCGCGATCTGCCGCAACTCCACGCTGGTCGTGCAGGGCACGGCCGGCACCACCGAGGACCACATCAAGTACTCCTGGAACGTGTCCATGGTCATCGCCAAGGGCCAGTCGCGGGAGTCGATGATCCCCTCGCCGATCATGACCGCGATGGAGAGCGGCGCGATCGGCCGTTTCGAGGAACTCACCCGCTCCACCAGCGACGTCCAGGACGCGTTGATCTCGATCCTGTCGGAGAAGTACATCTCGGTTCCCGAACTGGACAGCGAGAACATCGTCTTCGCCAAGCCCGGCTTCTCGATCATCGCCACCGCCAACAGCCGTGACCGGGGCGTCAACGACCTGTCCTCGGCGCTCAAGCGCCGCTTCAACTTCGTCCGCATCCCGGTGGTGACGAACAAGAAGAGCGAGGCGGAGATCGTCCGCTTCCGTACCGAGGAACTGCTGCGCCGCCACCAGATCGAGCTGGACGTGCCGCCGACGCTGCTCGACGTGCTGCTGCAGAGCTTCGCCGACCTGCGCGCCTCGGCGGCCGCGGCCGGCAGCGACGACGAGAAGCTGGAGTCCGCGCTGTCCACCGCCGAACAGATAGGCGTGCTCGAGGACGCCATCCTGCACGGCAATTTCTTCGGCGAGCGCGCGCTGACCGCCCACACGCTGGCCTCCTCGCTCGTCGGGTCACTGGCCCGGCGCGAGCCCGAGGACTTGGCCATCCTCAACAAGTACCTGCATGGCGTCGTCGAGCCGCGCAGCAAGGAAGAGGGCGGATCCTGGCCGGAGTTCCTGGAGGGCGGCCGCGACGCGATCGCCACCCTGTCATGAGCGGTACGCACGAGGGGACCTTCGAAGCGCTGCGCGCGCAGCTGCAGGAGGCCGCAGCGACGTTCGCCGACGGGCCCGGCGCACTGGAGGGCATCCTCCTCGGCCTCGTCGAGGACGTCGACCGCGCGGTGGGCGAGCCACTGGAGATCTTCCCCGTCTGTCACCACTCGCCCGCCTCGGCGCTCGCGATGGCACGCCGCCTGCGGGAGAAGCAGCCGAAGGTCGTGTACCTGGAGCTGTGCGAGGACATGGCGCCGCTGCTGACCGAACTGCGCAACTGCAGGCTCCCGGTGGCGGTCCAGGCGTTCGCGACCGAGGTCGACGGCTTCCCGGCCGAGTGGTCTCCGCTGTCGGTGGTCGCACCGATCACCGAGGCCTCGGCCGAGTACCAGGCGATCGCCTACGCGCTGGACACGCCGGGCGTCGAACTGGTCCTCGTCGACCGTTCCTCGGACCACGTCTACCAGTGGGACGCGCGCGGGAGACACCCCGACGACCCGGCCGAGCCCGGCGCCGATCCAGGGGGGTCGGACGCACCGCCTGCCGAGGAGGAGGCCGCGCTGCACGGTGACGCGGTCGGCGTGGGGATAGGCGACCTGCGGCCGCGCTTCGCCGAACTGGAGGAACACCTGCTGCATCACGGCAGGGTGCGGCACTGGTCGGAGTGGTGGCACCAGTACGTCGAACTCCCGCTCGGCGACAGCGACCACGACACCTACCGGCAGGTCATGCTCCTGATCGGCAGCCTCTTCCGCCGCCTCGCACCCGGCGACCCCCATCGGGTGCACGTGGACGAGGACCGCGAGCGCTACATGTGGACCAGGATGCGCCAGCACCTGGCCGCGACCGGCACCGATCCCGCGGACTGCCTCTACATCTGCGGCGCCTTCCACGCGGCCAGCCGTGTCGCGGAGTTCGGCGTCCACGGCACCGACACCTTCGAGATCAGCCCGCTCAGTGCCACCAAGTGGCAGCACGGCCTGATTCCGTCCAGCCACGCGGCGATCGAGGCGCAGTTCGGTCTCGCCGCCGGCTCGGTGTCGATCGCCGCGACGGTCTGGGCGAAGAACGTCAGGCGCACGCGCGTGGAGCCGTACCGCCTGGCGGGACAGGCGGGCGCGAAGAAATCGAAGGCCAGGAAGACCGCGGCCGCGGTGGCTCCCGTACCGGCGGTCCCGCTCTCGGACAAGCTGACCGGCTTCCTGCAGCAACCGCCCGTCCTGGACCGGCTGGACGAGACCGAACTGCTCGGCTGGTCGGTGGAGATCGTGCGCGCCGCGCGCCGTAACGGCTACCTCGCCTCCACCGCCGACGCCATCGCGGTGTTTGAGACGTCGATCCTGCTGGCCGGCATGCGTGACCGGGCCAAGCCGACGCCGTACGACTTCCAGGACGCGGCCGTCACCTGCATCGAGAAGGACACCGTGCCCGGCCGGCGCGACGTGCGCCGCCTCGTGGAGATCATGATGGGCGGCGACAAGATAGGCCAAGTCGGCTACGACGCGCTGCCACCCCTGGCCCGCGACGTCCACGACCGGCTCGCGCCGCTGAACCTGAAGCTCCAGCAGCGCGGTGTGCAACGGGCGTTGCTTGACATCGCCTCCCGGCCGGAACTGGGGCAGTGCTCCGACGTGCTGTGGATGCTGCGCTACCTGATGCCGCAGGGCACCGCGCGGCCCATCATGGGCGAGCGGAGGCTCGGCGAGCGCCCGATCCAGGAGTCGTGGGACCTTGCGCTGGGCACCCACCAGCGTGCGCTCATCGAGCTCGGCTACGAGGGCGTCAGCATCGAGCAGGTCCTGGAACAGCGCCTGCGCCGCACGGCGTACGGCCCGCAGGCCACCGCGGCAACCGTCCTGGAAGCCGTCGAGGACGCGACGCTGTACCTGCGCAGCCGCCGGCTTGCCGACGAGCTGGGCACACGCGCCCTGGAAGTTCTGTCGGCCGAACGCAGCGTCGACGGCGCACCGGAGGTCCTGCGCCGGGTGCGGCGGCTGTTGGCGTACTACCGCACCAGCGAGCCGGTACTGCCGCCGTGGATCGAGTCCTTCGTCAAGACCGGATACGCCCACTACTGCACCCTGCTGCCGACGGCGTTCACCGACGACGACGCCACCGTCCGCCACGTGGCGGCGATGCTGGGCTTCTTGTTCAGCATGGAGAGCCTGGCGCTGTCGCTGGGCTGCGACCGGACCCAACTGGAGCTGGCGGTCGCCCAGTCGCATCCACAGGACCAGTCGAAGACGGCGCTGCTGTGGGCGGCCCAGACGCAGCTCGGGCACCTCTCCCGCGCGGACCTTCGGGCGAGGTGTGACGAACTGCTGGGCAATCCCTTGGTGGTGCCTGCCTATCCGCGCTACCTCAGCGGCTTCGTACACGCCTTGGAGCCCGTCCCAGGCCTCACCGACTTCGTCGTGGAAGCGGTGTCGAACGCGTTCGGACGGCTGCCGGACCCGGTGCTCCTGCCGTGGCTGCCGACCCTGATCACCACCCTGCGATCGGGTGGCACCGAGCTGGCCCCGCTGCTGATTCGTGAGGCCGGACGGATCTTCCCCGGCCGGCTTGCAGTGCTGGACGAGTGGGTGCCGCCGTGGCGGGCGCAGCCGGAGCCGGAAGCCGTGCATCCGGCGCGGCGCACGGACGGCAGCCGAGGTGGCACGCTGCTCGCTGCCCACCCCGCGACGTGCGACGCGGTGGCGAGACTGCTGGGCTGCGACGGGACGTGGGAGACGGCGGATCCTGGCCCGCAGGGCGCGGCGCTGGTAGGCCGCCATCCGGACACGGCGGTGGCGCTGGAGGTGCTGCTGGCCGGCACATGACTTCGGCGGGGTGAAACCCACGCAGCGGATTCGCCGCCGACGGCGACCCGAGCTGCGGGCGCCGCCGACGCGGCCCGGCAAGCGGGCCCAGGTCCCGCCGCAGCCGCGCGAAATCCACGCTCAGCTGCCGGGCCACGGCCGCCGTCACATCCACCCGGTCGGCCAGGGCTCGGGCTCCGGGCCTGCCCGATCATCACCTGGTGTGCCGGAGCTGCGGGGCGGTCAAGGACGTCCAGGTCGGCCGGCGGGGGCCGACCTGGACGTCATGATCAGACGAGGTCGAACCGGTCGAGGTTCATCACCTTGTCCCACGCCGCGACGAAGTCGTTCACGAACTTCTCCTTCGCGTCATCGCTCGCGTAGACCTCCGCGAGCGCGCGCAGCTCGGAGTTCGACCCGAAGACGAGGTCGGCACGGCTGCCGGTCCACTTGACCTCGCCCGTGGCGGCGTCGCGACCCTCGAACGTGTTCGCGTCCTCGGACGTCGACTTCCACGTCGTGCCCAGGTCGAGCAGGTTGACGAAGAAGTCGTTGGTCAGAGACCCGGGGGTCGTGGTGAAGGCGCCGAGCGGCGACTGCTGGTAGTTCGCGCCCAGGACCCGGAGGCCACCGACGAGGGCCGTCATCTCGGGGGCGCTCAGGGTCAGGAGGTTCGCCCGGTCGGTCAGCAGGTACTCGGCCGGCAGCCGGTTGCCCTTCCCGAGGTAGTTGCGGAACCCGTCGGCGGTCGGCTCGAGCGCGGCGAACGACTCCACGTCGGTCTGCTCCTGCGACGCGTCCACGCGGCCCGGCGTGAAGGGGACCTCGACAGCGAAGCCGGCGTCCTTGGCGGCCTGCTCGACGGCGGCACCACCGGCGAGCACGATCAGGTCGGCGAGCGAGATCTGCTTGCCGCCGGTCCCGGCGGCGTTGAAGGCCTCCTGGATCCCACCCAGGGTGCGCAGCACCGTCGCCAGCTGGTCGGGCTCGTTGACCTCCCACCCGCTCTGCGGCTGGAGGCGGATGCGCGCACCGTTGGCGCCGCCGCGCTTGTCGCTGCCGCGGAAGGACGAGGCCGACGCCCACGCGGAGGACACGAGCTGGGACACCGACAGGCCCGAGGCGAGGATCTGGCCCTTGAGGGAGGCGATGTCCTCGGCGTCGATGAGCTCGTGCGTCACCGCGGGGAGGGGGTCCTGCCACAGCAGCGTCTCGGCCGGGACCTCAGGGCCGAGGTAGCGCACGATCGGGCCCATGTCGCGGTGGGTCAGCTTGAACCACGCGCGGGCGAAGGCGTCCGCGAACTCGGCGGGGTTCTCCAGGAAGCGCCGCGAGATCTGCTCGTAGGCAGGATCGAACCGGAGCGAGAGATCGGTCGTCAGCATCGTGGGGGCGTGGCTCTTCGACGGGTCGTGGGCGTCGGGCACGGTGCCCGCCCCGGCGCCCTCCTTCGGCTTCCACTGGTGCGCCCCGGCGGGGCTCTGGAACAGCTCCCACTCGTTGCCGAACAGGATCTCGAAGAAGCTGTTGTCCCACGTGATCGGGGTGTTCGTCCAGATACCCTCAAGACCGCTGGTGATCGCGTCGCCACCCTTGCCTGTGCCGAACGAGTTCCTCCAGCCGAGGCCCTGCTCCTCGAGCGGGGCGGCCTCGGGGTCGGGGCCGACGCTCTCCGCCGGGCCCGCGCCGTGGGTCTTGCCAAAGGTGTGACCGCCCGCGATCAGGGCGACGGTCTCCTCGTCGTTCATCGCCATCCGGCGGAACGTCTCACGGATGTCGCGGGCCGCGGCGAGGGGGTCCGGGTTGCCGTTCGGGCCCTCCGGGTTGACGTAGATGAGGCCCATCTGGACCGCGCCGAGGGGGTTCTCCAGCTCCCGGTCGCCGGTGTAGCGCTCGTCGTCGAGCCAGGTGGTCTCGGGACCCCAGTAGACGTCCTCGTCGGGCTCCCAGACGTCCGCACGACCGCCGCCGAAGCCGAAGGTCTCGAAGCCCATCGACTCCAGGGCGACATTGCCGGCGAGGATCATGAGGTCGGCCCACGAGAGGCTCTGGCCGTACTTCTTCTTGACCGGCCACAGCAGGCGGCGGGCCTTGTCGAGGTTCCCGTTGTCCGGCCAGCTGTTGAGGGGGGCGAAGCGCTGCTGGCCGGCCCCGCCGCCGCCGCGGCCGTCGCTGATCCGGTAGGTACCCGCGCTGTGCCACGCCATCCGGATCATGAACGGGCCGTAGTGGCCGAAGTCGGCGGGCCACCAGTCCTGCGAGGTCGTCAGCACCTCCGCGATGTCCTGCTTCACAGCCGGGAGGTCGAGGGTCTTGAACGCCTCGGCGTAGTCGAAATCCTCGCCGAGGGGGTTGGCCACGGCGGGGTTCTTGGCAAGGATCTTCAGGTTGAGCCGCTCCGGCCACCACTGGCGGTTTCCGCCGCCCTGAGTCGGGTGCGGGGCGCGCCCGTGCGCGACCGGGCAGCCACCTCCACCCTCCGTCTTCGCGTCTGTGACGATCGCATCATGGTTCTCAGACATGGGAATCCTTCCGAACTGGGCGGATCATGGTGCTCAGAAACTGTGGGCGGTGGAACAGTCGGGGTACAGGCCCCAGTAGATGACCTCGGCCTCGTCGATCGAGAAGCCTTGGTCGTCGGACGCGGTCAGACAGGTGGCCTCGCCGACCGCGCAGTCGACGTCGGCGAGGCCACGAGTCGTCCCTCGAACCGGGCCGGGCTGCCGGCCGGATCGATGCGGCGTACGAGTCCCGCCACGGTGAGCGCGTAGAGGGCCTCACACACGACTTGAAGGGAGATATGGCCCACGCGATCGCGCACCCCGGAGGCGATCGCCTCGACACCGAGGCGGTCACCGTCCTGGACGGTCTCGAGCAGCGCGACGCGGGCGGCCGTCACCCGCAGGCCGACACCGCGCAGGTCCGCGGTGGTGGTCCCGTCACGTCTCTGTCTCCTGTCTGTACCGGAGTTCTGTACTGGAGTCTTCCTGTCCCTTGGCTATCACCGGAACCGATCCTACGATGGACAGAGTCCAAGTCAAGAAGTGCGCCAAACCCCTATCCAATCGGAACCCGGATGTCCACCAGTAAACTTCGAGTATCCCACCGAACCTGAATAGGTGAACCGATATGAGTGACCTGCTGGAGCGACTGCGAGGGCGTGGCTGGCGGATGACCTCCCAGCGGCGTGTCGTTGCGGAGGTCCTCGACGGCGACCACGTGCATCTCACGGCCGACGAGGTGCACGCCCGCGCGGTACAGCGGCTGCCCGAGATCTCCCGTGCGACCGTCTACAACGCCCTGGGCGAGCTGGTCTCCCTCGGTGAGGTCATAGAGGTCTCCACCGACGGCCGCGCCAAGCGTTACGACCCCAACGCACACCACCCGCACCAGCACCTGGTGTGCTCCAACTGCGGCACCATCCGCGATGTCCACCCGACCGGCAATCCGCTGACCGACCTCCCGGCGGAGGAACGGTTCGGCTTCACGGTGTCCGAGGTCGAGGTCACCTACCGCGGGCTGTGCCCCTCCTGCGCCTAGGCAGTGCTTGCCCTGCGAGCGCGCTCGGCGACCGTTCGCAGGAATCCTCTGCCCGTCTCCGTGACAGTCATCAATGTCCTCCCCTCCTGCTCCTCGACCACCAACGCGGTTCCCCGGGCACGGCACACGGCCGCGTCCGGGAAGGAAGGAACCCTGCCCCGCGACGCGACGCCACCCATGTGCAGAGGGCCGAGCTCACGACCGACACCAACTCCCGGGTGGAAGTGGGCCGTTACCTTCAACAAGGCGCTTGAACGGCGCCCTGTTGAAGGGATTGAAAAATGGCAGACCTGTTTACCGTGAGGGTTACCGTCCGCGGTTACGAGATCGATGCGCAGGGGCACCTCAACGGCACGGTGTATCTGCAGCATGCGGAGCACGCGCGCTGGGAGTTGCTGCGGGCAGCCGGAATCGAGCAGAACGCACTGCTGGCGAAGGGCGTCGGCCCGATCAATCTGGAGACCACGATCCGGTACCACCGCGAGGTGGTCGCGGGTGATGACGTCGACATAACCTGCGCGTTCATCTTCGGGGAGGGCAGGTCGTTCCAGGTGGAGCAGACGTTCCACCGTACGGACGACAACACTCTCGTGGCCGAGGTCGTCAGTGTCGGAGGTCTGCTCGACCTGAAGGCACGCAAGCTGGTCGCCGACCCGCACGAGTACTTCCGCGCCGTGGCCTCCGACCCTGGCGTGTTCGGCCTCTGACACGGTTCCACCGGGCCGCTGTCGCGGCCCGGTGGAGCTCCGGTGCGAGTGTCAGCCGCCGACCAGGCGCACCGTGCTCAGGATCTTCCGTACCGTCGCGTCCGGCACCTCACCCGCAACGTCCTTCGCGCCGAGGAAGGTCCAGGACACGAAGTCGCCCTTGGAGTCCTCGAAGGCGAACGTGGTGGCCTTGCCCTCGGTTTCGCACTTGCCCTTCTTCTCGACGCCGGAGGACACCGCCGTCGCCACGCTGCCCTTGATGCCGGACCTCGCGGTGTACGGCTCCACCGCACCGGGCTTGATCTTCTTCTTGTCCGGCTGGGTGTACGCGCCATAGAGCCACAGGGACACGCTGTTGCGGGCGGCCTCCTCGGTGGTCCTGGCCCCCGTCTCACCTCTGGAGCCGGCAGTGGCGAGCGCCGTGTCCTCCAGGGTGCCGTTCTTGTCGTCGTCGGACTGGCACCACTTCTCCTTGAACATCGCCGGGGCCGAGAAGCCGATGAGGGGTTTGTCCTCCGGGTCGTTGTTGTCGGAGACGTAGCTGGACCAGCTCGGCGACTTGAGCCCCCATTCCGGGGGAACGTCGAAGGCAATGCCGCGCTTCGGGTTCACCACGACCTTCCAGCCGGGAATCACCGGTTTCGGGTCGGCGGCGTCGCGCGCATCGTCGTCGCCCGAACCGGTCGGCTCGGACGCCGGGGACGACGCCGATCGGGTCGGCCCCGGATCCGCCGTGTCGTCCTTGTCGCCGCCCAGGACCAGATAGCCGGTGACACCGGCGGCGATGACGACGGCGGTGGCCGCGGCGACGGCGACGGCCGTCGTGCTGCGGCCGCCGCGCGGAGGCTCGGGCGGCGTACCCGTCGCGTACGGATTCGGCTGCTGATACGGATTCACATACCCGTCCTGGGAGTGCTCCTCGCCCCCCGGCGGCTGCTGTCCTGACCACATAAGAGGCCACCCTAGAGGGGCCGTCGGGAGGGGCTGGGGCCGGGCCGCGCGACCACCGAAAAACACCCACTCGCGCACGGGATGTATCCATACGCTCACTCCATGTGGCGAGCGGGGATGATCGACCATAACTTCGGCTCATGACGAAACGACAGTTCACGTGCCTCGCATGCACCGCGGTCATCATGGTCTCCGGACTGGGCGCAGCCGCTCCGTCCGCCGGCGCGGCCACCCACACGGTGCATCCGGGCGAATCGATCCAGAAAGCGGTGAACGCCGCCAGTCCGGGAGACACCATTGTCATCGCGGCCGGCACCTACCGCGAAAGCGTCCTTGTCACGAAGTCGAACCTGACCCTGAGCGGGATGGGCGAGGCGACCGTGATCAAGCCGCGGACGGCGACCACGTCGGCCGCGAACGTCTGCGCCCGGGCCGGCAACGGCATCTGTGTGACGGGTAAGGCGAAGAAGGACGTAGTAGGCGTCAGCATCCGCTCGCTGACCCTTTCAGGCTTCAAGAAGAGTGCCATCTGGGCCACCCGCACCGACCGGCTGACGGTCCAGCAGGTGACGGCCGAGAAGAACGGCACCTGGGGCATCGCCCAGGAGATGTCCACCCGGTCGGTGATCCGTAACAACACGGTCCGGGGCAGCGGAGACGCCGGCATCTTCATCGCCAACACGGTCGACCGGGAGGCCGGGGCGACCGACACCAAGAGGACGGTGGTCGCGTACAACCGGCTGACGGGCAACCGGATCGGAGTCACGGTCAGGCGGGTCAGAAACCTCAGCGTCCGCGCCAACACCATGACCGGAAACTGCGCCGGGTTGTTCATCGTGGGCGACGAGTCGAAGCCCACGGCCGGGGCGATGACCGTCCGCGACAACTGGATCTACCGGAACAACAAGTTCTGCCCCGCCACCACCCGCCTCCCCGCCATCCAGGGATCCGGCATCGTCCTCACCGGTACCGAGTCCGCCGTCGTCCAATCGAACCTGATCATGGAAAATGTCGGCTCCTCGCCGCTCTCCGGCGGAGTCGTGCTGTTCCAGAGCTTCGTGGGCGCCGTCAACACCGGAAATGTCATCAAGGACAACTGGGTGCAGGGCAACAAGACGGCTGACCTGGCCAACCGGGGTGGCGGAACGCGCAACGAGTTCCTCAGCAATGAGTGCCTGGCTTCCGAACCCGCAGGGATGTGCTGAGTGTTCCCCCTCAGCAGGAGAATCGAGGCGGTATGACCACCGTAAGTCCCACCCCCGTCACCACCACCGTCACTACCCCCGTCGTGTCCACTCCCCCGCCCGCCATGCGGCTGCGGGAGCTTGTCTTCGGGGCGGCGTGCGCCGCTGCCGTACGCGCGGCTGCCCGGCTGGGCGTGGCCGACGCGCTCGGCGATTCGCCCGCCACCGCGGAGCAGCTCGCGACCGCGGTGGACTGCGAACCCAAGTCGCTGCGCCGGCTGCTGCGCACCCTGTCCTGCTACGGCATCTTCGTCGAGACCGAGGACGGGACGTTCGCCCACACGGACATGTCGCTGATGCTGCGCGAGGACGATCCCAACAGCCTGCGGTACATCGCCCTGTGGTGCACAGAGCCGTGGACCTGGGACGCCTGGCCCCGGCTCGACGAGGCGGTGCGTTCCGGCGGGAGCGTCTTCCACGAGCTGTACGGCAAGGGGTTCTTCGAGTACCTGCACCAGGACGCGCACGAGTCGGCCCAGGTGTTCAACCGGGCCATGACCACGTCCAGCAGGCAGTCGGCGCTGGAAGTCGCGGAGCTCCTCGACCTGACCGGTATCTCGGTGGTCGCGGACATCGGCGGCGGCCAGGGGCATGTGCTCGCGAGCCTGCTGGAGAAGCATCCGACCGTCCGGGGCACGCTGCTCGATCTGCCCGACGTGGTCGCGAAGGCGGATCCCCGGCTGCGCGAAGGGGGTTCGCTCGCGGATCGGGTCCGTATCGTCCCCGGGGACTGCCGCCAGGACATCCCGGTCGAGGCCGATCTCTACATCATCAAGAACATCCTGGAGTGGGACGACGAGAGCACCCGCAGAACTCTGGGGAACATCGTCGCGGCGGCGCGGCCGGGAGCCCGGGTCGTGGTCATCGAGAACCTCGTGGACGACACTCCCTCGATGAAGTTCACCACGGCCATGGATCTGCTTCTGCTGCTCAACGTCGGCGGCGCGAAGCACACCAAGGAGAGCCTGGTGGAAAGAGTGACGAAGGCGGGTCTGCTCATCGGCGAGATCCGCCCGGTCAACCCGTACCTCGACGCGTTCGAATGCACCGTCCCCGGGTGACCCTGGTCGCTCTCCGCACCTCAACACCCGCAACAACGCCCCGAGTCCGGCTTCTCAGCCCGGACCCGGGGCGATCGCATGTCCTCATGTGGTTCCGTCGCGCTCCCACCGGTAGAACTGGTGGGCCATCGCGTCCTTCGGGGTCCGCCAGGTCTCCGGGTTGTACGGACTGACGAAGGCCGTGAGCCGGTCGCTGATGTCCCGGAAGGCCGGATGTTCCGTCACCTTCGCGATCTCGGGGCCGGGCGGCTTCTCGGACTCGATCAGGTGCATATACACATCGCCGAACTGGAACAGGCTGCGGCGGGTGACGCCGACGAGGTGCGGAAGTTCACCGGCGTCGGAGGCCGCGAACAGCTTGGCGATGTCCGGGGCCGATTCCGGCGCCATACGGGCGACGATCAGAGCTTGGTGCATCGGGAGGCTCCCTTTCCTTGCCCGGGCTCAGTTGGGGGTGACGGCGGCGGTACGGCTGTCGCGGTCGCGCTGCTCGATCTTGTCCCGGATGAGTTCCATCTGGACCCGGGAGTTGCGGTTGATGTTGTCGGTCATCCAGGCGTCGTCGACCGGGGCTTCCGGCTTCATCGCGAAGTCCTGGGTCCAGTGCATCCGGGTGCCGCCGGGGACCTCCGTGTACTCCCACCGGATGTCCATGCGCTCGAAGGGGCCGGTCTCGACGCGGCGGGCCCGTACCTTCCGGCCCTTGCGGTCGATCGTCCGTTCCGAGACCCAGCTCCAGATCTTGCCGTTCTCGTCGGGGTGCATGGTCAGCCGGAAGGTCGTCGTATCGCCCTCCCGGGACAGGACCTCGACCGACGCGTACTCGCTGAACAGCTGAGGCCAGTTCTCGAGGTCGTTGGTCATGTCCCAGACGAGGTCCAGGGGGGCGGCGACGGTGATTTCGTTCTCGGTGTGTCCGGGCACGTCAGGCTCCAGTCATGAGGCTGTTGTTGACGAGTTCGAGGAACTCCTGCGGGGTCTTGCACCGGTCCGCGTCGGCGGGCAGGGGGCGGCCGTGCCGGTTCTCCAGCTCGCCGACGATGCCGAGCAGGCCCAGCGAGTCGAGGCCGAACTCGTCGAAGCGGGTGTTGGGCCGGTTTGCCAGGTCCAAGGGGTCGACGGTGACGCCGGCGCCCTTCTTCATCAGTGCGGCCAGTTCTTGGATGGTCAGAGCGGACATGAGTGCTCTCCTTCTCATGAGGGGGTTTCGGTGGCGTGCCGCAGCACCAGTGCCGCGTTCGAGCCCATGAGCCCGCGGCTCAGCACCAGCGCAGTCCGCAGCTGAGCGGGTCGCGCCCGGCCGGTCACGACGTCGAGGTCGTGGCACACGTCGAAGACATTGGGAGTGGGTGGTACGAGGTCGCGCTCCATGGCCAGCACGGCGGCGGCCGCGTCGAGCACGGGTCCGCCGCAGTAGGCCCGGCCGATACCGGTCTTGGGCGCCGTCACCGGTACCTTGCAGCCGTGCGCGCCCAGCGCGTCGGCGATCGCCATCGCCTCGGCGCGGTCGGCCTCCGGTACGCCGAGCGCGTCCGCGAAGACCACGTCGATCTCCTCCGGCGCGCACCCGGCTTCCCTCAGAGCGCCACGGATCGCCTGGGCCAGTCCCTCCCGGGACTCCTCCCACCGCGACGGTCCGGTGAAGGTCGCGGCGTGCCCGGCCACCCGGGCGCGGACCCGGGCCCCTCGGCGGCGGGCCGCCGTCTCCTCCTCGACCACGAGCATCGCGCCGCCTTCGGCAGGGACGAAGCCGCAGGCGTCGGCGGTGAACGGCCGGTAGGCGCGGTCCGGTTCCTCGCCGGTGCTGAGATCCTCGTACCCCAGCTGGCAGACGACCGAGTAGGGCGCCAGCGGGGCTTCCGCGGCACCGACCACGACCGCGTCGGTGCCGCGGCGGATGGCACCGGCGGCATGCGCGAGCGCGTCGAGCCCGCCCGCCTCGTCGCTGGCCACGACGCCGCACGGCCCCTTGAAGCCGCCGCGGATGGATATCTGGCCGGTGCTCGCGGCGTAGAACCAGGCGATGGACTGGTACGGGCCGACGAAGCGGGAGCCCTGTCCCCACAGCCGCTGCAGTTCGCGCTGTCCGAACTCGCCACCACCGGAACCCGCCGCGGTCACCACACCCACGGCGAAGGGCGAACCCTCGTAGTCGCCGCGGCCGAGCCGGGCGTCGTCCATGGCGAGATCGGCCGCTGCCATCGCGAAGTGCGTGAACCGGTCCGTCTGGACGAGAAAGCGCTCCTCTATCAGCGCAGTCGCGTCGAAGTCGCGCACCTCGCCCGCGACGCGGAGCGGAAGATGCTCGCAGCCCTCGCGGGTGACGCGGTCGAGGACGCTGACGCCCTCGTGGGTCGACTTCCAGAAGGCCTCGGTGTTGGCCCCGTTGGGGGCTATGACACCGATGCCGGTGACGACCGTGTGCCGATCCTGCCGGGAGCTCATAGGGTCCTCCCACTTGGTCTGGTCATGACGACCGCCGACTGGAAACCGCCGAATCCGCTGCCCACCGAGAGCACGCTGTGCAGCTTCCGTGAGCGGGCGGTGCGCGGCACATAGTCGAGGTCGCACTCGGGGTCGGGGGTCTCGTAGTTCGCCGTCGGCGGCACCACCTGGTGGGCCATGGCAAGGACACAGGCCACGAGTTCGATCGCGCCGATGGCGCCCAGCGAGTGGCCCACCATGGATTTGATGGAGCTCATGGGCGTTTTGAAGGCGTGGTCGCCCAGTGAGCGCTTCACCGCGGCTGTCTCGTGCCGGTCGTTCTGTTTGGTGCCGGAGCCGTGTGCGTTGACGTAGTCGATCTGTGAGCGGTCGATACGGGCGTGGTCGAGGGCGGTGTTGATCGCCTGGGCCATCTCCAGTCCCTCGGGGGTGAGCCCGGTCATGTGGTAGGCGTTGCCGAAGGTGGCGTAACCCCCTATCTCGCAGTACACACGCGCGCCGCGGGCGCGAGCGTGCTCCAGGTCCTCCAGGATGAGGACGGCGCCGCCCTCGCCCATGACGAACCCGTCCCGGTTGGCGTCGAACGGCCGGGAGGCGTGGGCCGGGTCGTCGTTGTTCGGCGAGGTGGCTTTGATCGCGTCGAAGCACGCCACGGTGATGGGTGAGATGG
Organism: Streptomyces sp. NPDC002730; assembly: GCF_042888805.1. Taxonomy (NCBI): domain Bacteria; kingdom Bacillati; phylum Actinomycetota; class Actinomycetes; order Kitasatosporales; family Streptomycetaceae; genus Streptomyces; species Streptomyces sp. NPDC002730. The sequence continues at coordinate 64,337 of NZ_JBIAQG010000014.1, read as the reverse complement.
GCGAGTCCGACGCGCCCGCTATGCAGACGTCGAGCCGGCCCTCCTCAATGGCGTGGAAGGCGTAGCCGATCGCGTCGAGTCCCGAGGTGCAGCCCGTCGAGACGGTCTGCACCGGGCCGTGGGCGCCGACCTGCTCGGCCACCGCGGAAGCGAGTGAGCTGGGCGAGAACGCGCGCTGCAGATGAGGTCCGGCCGGGTGGTGGTCCACGTCCCAGTACGTGCCGCTCTCGCTGACGGCGACGTAGTCGTGCTCGAGACGTGTGGTGCCGCCGACCGCGGTGCCCAACGACACCCCGACGCGCCAGGGATCCTCCTTCTCGGGGTCGAGACCGGCGTCACGCACCGCCTCCCGGGCGGCCACCAGCGCGAACTGGATGTACCGGTCGGAGCGCGCCACCTGGTTCTCGTCGAGACCGTGCGCCGCCGGATCGAAGTCGACCTCGGCGGCGATACGGGAGCGGAAACCCTCCGGGTTGAAGAGGGTGATGCCCCGCGTCGCCGTACGGCCGTTGGCGAGCAGGTCCCAGAACGCCGTGGCGCCAACTCCGCCGGGGGCGACGATACCGACCCCGGTGACCGCCACCCGCCGGTTCACGACACCGCCCCAGTCCGTTCCGGCGGCAGGCCCTGCTCGGAGTTCTCGGTGTCCTCGGTGTCGACGTGCCCGAGCTCCGGGCGCGGGGCCAGCGGACCGAGGTGGAACACCATGCGGGCCTCCACGTTTCCGACGTTGCGGAACCGGTGGCGCATATTCAGCGGGATCATGAGGCCCTGATCGGGTCGCATCGCATGCGTCTCTCCGTCCAGGTCCACCTCGAGGAGCCCGCTGACGACGTAGACGAACTCCTCGGAGTACGGGTGGTAGTGCTCCCCGATGCGCTCACCGGGCTGCACGATGGCCAGCCCCATGAAGCCAGTGGTGGCACCCACCGCGGTCGGGGTGAGCATGGCGCGCAGGTCGCCTCCGCGCCTGCGGTTGGGCTGGGTCTCGCTGAGGTCCACGATGCGTGGGCGGTGCGTGGTCATGACTGCTTCCTCCAGGTGCGTTGCCCCCGACGGCCTTGGCCGCGTGGCTGGATGGGCCGGACAATCGGGTTCAGGATTCCGACGAGGCACACCGGTCCGTGATCAGGCGCATGTCGGAGCTGGCGAGGAAGCGTGAGAACTCCTCGTCGGTGGTCGGCACGCCGTCCTTTCCGGTGGCGAGCAGACGGGTGAGCGTGGCTGCCTTCCTGGCACCGCTGATGCCGAGCGCCAGTTCGGGCCGCGCTTCGAGCGGACCGTTCATATCGACGAGCCGGACCACGATGTCGTCGCGCTGGAAGATGGTGCAGCTCGCGATGGGGGTCGTGGGGTCGTTGGCCGCCGTCTCGGCCTGCTTGGCGAGCAGCCGGGCCAGGGCCATCCCGCAGCCCTCCTTGGCCTGGTAGAGCAGCGCGTGCCGGTGTACGTCGGCGGGCGGGGGCCCGTCGGCCGCCACATGGTGGACCGCCGGGAGCGCCGCCCGGGTGAAGAACATCCGGGCGGAGTCCTGATCGTTCAGGTCCCGGTCCTGCTCCAGATACGGGTTGATGGCCTCCTCCACCTTCCTGACCTCCGGCTGGCGGGCCACGTAGCGCAGTGCCGCGAGCAAGTCCCCCTGCACCTCGATGGCCCGCACGACGCGGTTGCCGTGCATGAAGAGCGAGGTACGGCGCAACCGGGTGTGCTCGTCGACCTGGGCCGCCGGGGAGGTGTAGCCGGCGAGGATCTTCGCGACCTCCTTCTCGCTGCCCGGCTTGACCGTGAAGGTGAGCGCGTGCCGGACCACGCCGTCCCCGAGCCTGGGCGAGGCCTGGAGCCCGCCCTTGAGCTTGTCAGGGGCACCGCTGGCGGCCCCTTCGGTCTCCCGCAGAATGCTGAACCGCAGCGACCGCGTGTCGCGCACGCAGCTGTGCAGCGGCTGGACCGTCTCGACGTGCTCCTCGCTGTTCACCCAGGCCAGGAAGGGCGGTGCGCTCTCCCATTCGCTGGTGATGAGCCACTGCGACGGGTTCTCGATCGACTGGCAGAGCTGGTCGCTGATGTGACCGGGGATCGACGCCACCTGGTTTCGCAGATGCTCGTACGCCTCCAGGAACTGGTTCTGGGCACCGTCATGAAGATCCAATAGCAGGACGACCCGAAGCCTGGAGCCGTCGAAGGCGGACTGCGATGTCCGTTCCGACAGGGTTGTCATCTTTCACTCTCCTTTGCGACAGCGTGGCCGCCACTTCGCGTGGACCTCGTCCGTCGTCAGTGGAATCCGCCGGGTCAATCGCCCTGCGGATACGGACGGTCCGCCTCCCATGTGTTGAGGGGCGCTCCCGCAACCGATCGTGGTCCGGTACCACGAGTGGCGCGAGAGCTGAGAACCATGCGGGTGAATGCGCGAGCAAACGGCTCCCGTAGAGGGCATGAAAGTTCCATCCCCCTAGGGCGGCAGGAGCTGGAGCAACTCATGGAATTGGAAGAGAACATCGACCACCGCGTGCCGGTCCTGATCGTGGGCGGGTCCCTGGTGGGCCTGTCCACCTCGCTGTTCCTGGGCCGCCTCGGCATCAGTCACCTGCTGATCGAGAAGCACTCAGGCACCTCGAAGCACCCGCGTGGACGCGGGAACAACGTTCGGACGATGGAGCTGTTCCGCGGCGCCGAGGCAGAGCCGGAGATCCGGCAGGCCGCATCGGTCCTCGCGGAGAACCACGGCATCCTGCAAGCGGGATCGCTGACCGGCGACGACCAGGACTGGCTGTTCAAAGAGATCGACCCCGGCGGTGCGCTCGCGCGCTTCAGCCCGAGCTCGTGGTGCCTGTGCAGTCAGAACGACCTCGAACCCGTGCTGCTGTCCTGCGCCCGCAGGGAGGGCGGCGACCTGCGGTTCTCCACCGAACTGATGACCTTCGAGCAGGACGCGACGGGCGTGAGCGCGGTCATGAAGGACCGGGAGACCGGCAAGCACACCAAGGTGCGCGCGGACTATCTCGTCGCGGCCGACGGGCCGCGGAGCCCTATCCGGGAGCAGCTCCGCATCGGCCAGACGGGCCACGGCGACCTGTTCCACAACGTGAGTATCACCTTCCGTTCGCGGCGGCTCGCGGAGGCGCTGGGCGACCGGCGCTTCATCTGCTGCTACCTCACCAACCCCGAAGCGGACGGCGCTCTGCTGCCGGTGGACAACAAGGAGCAGTGGGTGTTCCACGCGCCGTGGCACCCGGAGCAGGGCGAGACGCTCGCGGACTTCACCGACGAGCGGTGCATCGAGCACATCCGCCGGGCAACGGACGTGTCAGGCATGGATGTTGAGATCACCGGTATGGCGCCGTGGCACGCCGCGGAACGGGTCGCCGAGCGGTACTCCTCGGGCCGGGTCTTCCTCGCCGGGGACTCGGCCCACGAGATGTCCCCGACCGGAGCTTTCGGCTCCAACACCGGAATCCAGGACGCGCACAACCTCGCCTGGAAGCTCGCGGCGGTGCTGGAGGGCGCGGCGGGGCCGGAACTGCTCTCGACGTACGAGTCCGAGCGGCTGCCGGTGGCGCGCGCGACGAGCGAGCGCGCGTCGGCCCGCTCCGCCGAACACAGCCACCCGGGGTACGCGCCTGTCGGCACCCCGGGCGGCGGACGGCAGGGCGGGATCCTCAATGTGGCCATGGGCTACGGCTACCCCCACGGCGCCGTCCTGGGTGTGGACCCCGAACGGCCCGTGGTGCCCGAGCGAATGCAGCTGACGGGCGAACCCGGCACCAGGTCCCCCCATATGTGGGTCGTCAGATCGGGTGAGCGGATGTCCACGCTGGACCTCTACGAGCGGGCGTTCGTGCTGCTCAGCTCGGAGGGCACGGCGTGGCGTGCGGCGGCCCGGAAGGTCGCCGAGCTGCTGTCCGTGCGGCTTGACGCGTACGCGATCGGTGCGGGACCGGACGCCGACCTGACGCCCGGGAACGGGGCCGACTGGGCCGAGACGCACGGCACGACGGCGGAGGGCGCGCTGATCGTGCGCCCGGACGGCTTCGTCGCCTGGCGGTCGGCGGGCGCGGTGGCTGATCCGGAGGCCACCGTCCGCGAGGTCATGACGACGTTGCTGTACCGGGACTGACCGTACCGCCGAAAGCCGCACCGGCCAGACCAGACCTCGGCCCGCATCCGGCAGCATCAGCACCGCCCCCGACAGCGGGTGCGGGCGGGTGAGGCCGGTGCGGGCCGAGGTGATGTACGGATCCCGCAGGCACGCTCCCCAGGCTGCCCCCGACGCAGCGCCGCCCCCGCCCCGACCGACCTGTACCGGCCATGATCCACCTGGTCCCAAACCCGGCCCCGCGCCGCGGATTACGGCAAGTGCGTCGCGTACGCGCCCCCTGCGATCTACGGTATGCGGATCGCCCAGCGTATGCCGGAGGTGTACAAATAGCACATGGCCGGACGCTACGGCCGCCCGCGCTCGGTTCTGAAGATGCGAACTGTCGCAGGTCAGGTCTTTCTCCTGCAGGTGGCGATCGTGGTGTTGCTCGTCGCCGCCGCCATGGCGGCGCTCGTGCTGCAGTCCCGGTCCGACAGTGAACGTGAGGCCCGCAACCGGTCCGTCGCCGTGGCCCAGACCTTCGCGCATTCACCCGGCATCGTGGCAGCCCTGTCCAGTCCCCACCCCACCGCGATACTGCAGCCCCTGGCCGAACAGGCACGCAGACAGTCCGACGTCGACTTCATCGTCGTACTGAGCACCGACGGAATCCGCTACACGCACCCACTTCCCGACCGGATCGGAAAGAAATTCGTCGGCAACCTCCAGCCTGCGCTGGACGGCGGCATCGTCACCGAGAAAATCGTCGGAACCATCGGGCCTCTGGTGCAGGCCGTGGTGCCCGTCACCGACACCCATGGCAAGATCGTCGGCCTGGTTTCGGCCGGGATCACAATCGCGCATGTCAGCGGTGTCGTCCAGAATCAGTTCCCTCTCCTGTTCGGCGCCGCCGCCGCGCTGCTCCTCGTGACCGCGGGCGGAACGGCGCTGGTCAGCAGACGGCTGCGGCGCCAGACCCACGGTCTGGGCCCTGCCGAGATGACCAGGATGTACGAGCACCACGACGCTGTTCTGCATGCCGTACGGGAAGGTGTGCTCATCGTCGGCGGCGACGGACGGCTGCTCCTCGCCAACGACGAGGCGCGCCGGCTGCTCGAGCTCCCTGCGGACGTGGAAGGGGCCCCGGTCACCGAGCTCGGGCTGGATCCGCTCACCGCCCGGCTGCTGGTCTCGGGCAGGATCGCCAACGACGAGGTGTATCTGGTCGGAGAGCGGCTGCTCGCCGTCAACCAGCGCTCGACGGACCAGGCCGGCGGGCCGCCCGGCAGCGTGGCGACGCTGCGCGACACCACCGAACTGCGGGCGCTCTCCGGCAGGGCCGATGTGGCGCGGGGGCGCCTGAAGCTCCTGTACGACGCCGGTACGGAGATCGGCACCACGCTCGACGTGGTGCGGACGTGCGAGGAACTGGCGGAGTTCGCCGCGGCCCGCTTCGCCGACTTCGCCACCGTCGATGTGGTGGAGGACGTGCTGCGCGGCGAGGAGCCGACAGGAGCCGGCCCGCAGATGCGTCGTACGGCTTTCAAGGGCCTCCGGGACGACACGGCGCTCTACCCGCTCGGCCAGCTGATCCGCTTCGTACCGTCCACCCGGCTGGGTTCCGGCATCGGGGCGGGAGAGGCTGTCCTGGAGGCGGATCTGGCGGCCTTCGGCGGCTGGCAGGAACAGGATCCGGAACGAGCCCGCAAGCTTGTCGCCGACTACGGAATCCACTCGATGATCGCGGTTCCGCTGCGCGCCCGCGGCGTCATTCTGGGCGTGGCGATGTTCTGGCGCTCGGAGAAGCCCGAGCCGTTCGAGGACGAGGATCTGTCGCTCGCCGAGGAGCTGGTCGCCCGCGCCGCGGTGAGCATCGACAACGCCCGGCGCTACTCGCGCGAGCACACCATGGCGGTGGCCCTGCAGCGCAGCCTGCTGCCACGCGGCCTGCCGGAGCAGAACGCCATCGACGCCGCCTACCGGTACCGGCCCGCACAGGCCGGGCTCGGCGGACTCGGCGGAGTCGGCGGCGACTGGTTCGACATCATCCCGCTGCCCGGCGCCCGGGTGGCGCTCGTGGTGGGCGACGTCGTAGGTCATGGGCTGCATGCCGCGGCCACCATGGGCCGGCTGCGGACGGCGGTCCACAACTTCTCCGCCCTGGACCTGCCGCCCGACGAGCTCCTGTGGCACATCGACGAGCTGGTCGCCCGTATCGACCAGGACGAGGCCGTCGACGGCTCCGAGGCGCGCGTCACCGGAGCCACCTGCCTGTACGCGATCTACGACCCGGTCTCCGGCCACTGCACCATGGCACGGGCCGGCCACCTCCAGCCCCTGCTCCTGCGGCCGGACGGCAGCGCGGAGTTCGCCGACGTACCGGGCGGCCCACCGCTCGGGCTCGGCGGTCTGCCCTTCGAGACCCTGGAAATCCGGCTGCCCGAAGGCAGCGGCCTGGTGCTGTACACGGACGGGCTCGTCGAGGACCGGCGCCGGGACATCGACGACGGCCTCGCCCTGCTCCGCCGTACGCTCGCCGACCACGCGGCCCGGACACCGGAGGAAACCTGCGAGGCGGCACTGCAGGCGCTGCTGCCCGAGAGCCCGAGCGACGACGTGGCACTGCTCGTCGGCCGTACGCGCGTGCTGGACTCCGGAAGAGTGGCGGACTGGGAGGTTTCGCCCGAGCCCGCAGAGGTGTCACGCGTACGAGCGGCTGTGGCCGACAAGCTGGCGGAGTGGGGTCTCGCGGAGGAGGCGTTCACCACCGAGCTGATCCTGAGCGAGCTGGTCACCAATGCCATTCGGTACGCATCCGGCCCGATCCGCGTACGGCTGATCCGCGACCGCAGCCTGATCTGCGAGGTCTCCGACCACAGCAACACCTCGCCGCACCTGAAGCAGGCGGCGATCACGGACGAGGGAGGCCGGGGGCTGTTCCTCGTCGCCCAGTTCGCGGAGCGCTGGGGCACGCGGTACACCGCCGACGGCAAGGTCATCTGGACGGAACAGCCACTGCAGGCCGACGGGTTGCCGGACCCCACAGACGGACGGTGACCGGTCGGTGCGTCAGCCGTTGCCGGAACGCCCGGGGACGCCCGGGCCGGGGGCGGCAACCTGTCGCCCCCGACCTCCGGTTCAGGCGGATCCGGCGCCCGGACGGCGCTTGAACCACCACAGGCCGACGCCCGCGGCGATCACCACCACGACGGCGGCGACCGCGACGACAACCCCGCTGCCTCCGCCGTCGTCCTTCTTCTTCGCCGCCGACTGCTGCTGCTGCTGCTGCTGTGAGAGCAACGGTGCGGGCGAGGTCTTACTCGGCTCCGTGCTGGGAGTGGGACTCGGGCCGGCATTGATCGGTGTCGAGCCCGGCGCGGCCGGCTTCAGGTTGAGCACCGGCGCCGGATTCTCCGGCTCCTGGGCGCCCTTGGGCACCTCGATCCAGCGGTCGATCTTTCCGTCGCCGTACGTCTCCACGGTCTTGAACACCAGCGACTTCACGTCCGGCAGTTGCGTCACCGTGATGCTGTGGACCACGTCCGTGCCGGTGGCCAGCGCCTTGCCGCCGATGGTGTAGCCGCCTTCGCCCGGCGTGAGCTTCCAGCCGTCGGGCGCCTTCTTCAGCTTCACCGCATCCGGCGCGATGCCTTCGGGCAGGACGATCTGCAGTTTGGCGATGCCCGCAGTGTCCGACTCCGCCTCGGACGTGAACGTCAGCGTCACGTCCTTCGCCAGGGCCCGGTCGTCGGAGGCGGTCACTTCAACGTGGGCGGCGGCCGGACCGGCCACGGCGAGCACTGTGCCGATGGCCAGGGTGGCGACAAGCAACGACCGCCGGACGGCGGAAGGCATGGGAGAGGTACTCATGGTGTGGATCTTCTCCTCGAAACTCGAAGGCAGCGCAGCCCTCGACAGGGCGAGAGGCCCGCTGGTCGGTCATGGACGGGACGGTGAGGGTGACAGCGACGGTCCATGACCGGGAGGCCCCCGGCGTACCACGATGTGCGCGAGGACGACGCACGCCGGCTCTCCTGGCAGCGGCCGCGATCCGGCGACGGCTGGAGCGGCGTCCGGGCAGCGGAACATGTACGCACTCCACCGGCCGAGCAGCCGCGCCACGGTGTCGCGGACCGTGCCGGCGAGAAGACCCACGAGCCGTGGGAGCGCCGCCAGTTGGTCGTCCGTCTGGTGCAGCAGCACCGCCACGGCCAAGGCGGCCAGCGTGTGCGCCAGGAGCATCACGGCCGCGCCCGGATGCAGGACGTGATCACCCGCCATCGGGTGGGCGGCTGCGTGCGGTGTGCCGTGCCGGCCGGGCCCGGCCGTCGCCAGCACCTGGTGGAGGACGAGCTGCGCGGCGCAGGTCGCGGTCACCACCACCGCGAGCGAACGCCGCCGCCCCGCCCAGGGCAGCGCCCCGAGGAAGGCGGCGCCGGCCGTGGCCAACAGCAGCAGCCAAGCGACCGGTTTTCCGGACGCCACATGGTGTCCGACGCCGGCCAGGCCCACGCTCGCCAGTGCGAACACACCCGCCCGAGCGCCCCGCACACTCCACCGAGCGCGCGGCGCGCTGCGAGACGGAGGACCGAGGGTCTGCGGCATGCCGGGCCCATCATTCACGACCGGGAGGCCCGCGGGTGCCCCAACCTGCGGATCTCTCCATACTGACCGCCGAAGGTCAGTCCGCGTCCGCCGCCAACGGCCGGCCGCAGCGCAGATTCCAGCGCCCGGCCCGTCCGCTGAGCTCGGTCAGGGTCAGCGGCGCGATGTCCAGCCGCCAGAACGCTTCCGCCGGCAGCGCCAGCGCATGCACGATCGCCGCACGCGCCACCGCGGGCTCGGTGACCGCCAGCACACGACCGTCGGCCGACAGCGACTCGAGCCAGCCGCCGACCCGGGCACACAGAGCCAGCAGCGACTCGCCGCCGTGCGGAGCGGCCGAGGGATCGGACAGCCACGCCGACACCGCCTCCGGCTCGCTCACGCTTACTTCTTCCAGCGTGCGCCCGCGCCAGCGGCCCATGTCCCAGTCCCCGAGCCGCAGTTCGGGCTCGGCCCGCAGACCCAGCACCTCGGCCGTCTCACGGCAGCGCGCGGACGGGCCGCTCACCCACCGGCCGGCGCGCGGCAGCGCACCGGCGGCGGCGCGGGCGCTGCGGACTCCCGCCTCGTCCAGGGGTACGTCCCCGTCGAAGCGCGCCCCGCGCAGCGCGGCACTCATCGCCGGTGAGACCAACATCACCCGTACCGTCATCCCGCACATTCCTCTCCGCCCGACGGCCCATGATGCAAGCACATCACGGGCGTTGAGGCGCCCCGGCATGCGCCCCTGCGCCGTAGCGGTGCAGGCCGCCAAGCGGTACGGTCTCGTGGACATGACGACGGTGTGACGGAAGTCCGGTGAGAATCCGGCACGGTCGCGCCACTGTGAACCCGTACCTCTGCGGGAAGTCAGACCCAGCACCTTCGTCTCAGGCACCACGATCGGGACGCGTGTTCCCCCAGGAGGTTCTGTCATGGCACAGACCGCTGCACCCGCCGCCGCACCGGCCATCACCCCCATCTCGCTCAAGGCAATCGCCCCGTGGGCGCTCTTCTTCGGCGTGCTGATGCTCGTCCTGCTCTACTTCGTCGGCGCCGAGCAGGGCGCCACCGCGCTCATCTCCGGCGAGAACGTGCACGAGTGGGTCCACGACGGACGCCACCTGCTCGGCTTCCCCTGCCACTGAGAACCAGGGGAACACTCACTCATGAACTCCATCTCTGTCAGAGCTCTGCTCGTCCGCGGCATGCTCGCCGGCCTGATCGCAGGCTTCTTCGCCCTCGTCGTGGCCTACCTGCTCGGCGAGTCCCCTGTGGACTCCGCCATCGCGTTCGAGGAAGCGCACAGCCATGAGCACGGCGGCGAGGAACTCGTCAGCCGTGCCATGCAGTCGACGGCCGGCCTCGCCACTGGTGTGCTGGTCTTCGGCGTCGCGATCGGCGGCATCGCCGCCCTCGCCTTCTGTGTCGCGCTCGGCCGCATCGGCCGGTTCGGCCCGCGCGCCACGGCCGCCCTGGTCTCCCTGGGCGCGCTGCTGGCCGTGTACGTCGTGCCGTTTCTCAAGTACCCGCCGAACCCGCCGGCCGTCGGTGACCCCGAAACGATCGGCAAGCGCACCACCGTGTACTTCCTGATGATCGTGCTCAGCGTGCTGCTCGCTGTCGCAGCGGTGATCCTCGGGAAGCGGATGGCTCCCCGGCTGGGCAACTGGAACGCGACCGTCGCCGCCGCGGCCGCCTTCATCGCGGCGGCCGGGCTCGCCTTCGCCTTCCTGCCCTCGTTCAACGAGGTGCCCAAGGACTTCCCGGCCACGGTGGTGTGGGACTTCCGACTGGCCACGCTCGCCATCCAGGTCACCCTCTGGACGTTGTTCGGGCTGGTCTTCGGTCACCTCGCGGAGCGCCTCCTGGTGCCGAGTGCCGACCGGACGGCGGCCGCGGGAAGCAGCACGCCCTCGCGGACAGCCTCTGCCGCGAGCTGACCGCGACGTATCAGCGCCATCAGAACCCGCCGGGGATTCCCCGGCGGGTTCTGGCGTTGCCGCGGGTTCTGGCGTTGCCACGGCGGCCGGACGAGGCGACGTTCAGCTGCCGGACGAGGCGGACGCCTGCACCGCGTCCGCCACGGCGTCGAAGAAGCGCGCGTGCGCCAGATGGCTGCAGGGAACCTCAGGGTTCCACGGCACGATCCGGGCCCTGCCCGCGCCTGCCTGCCACGCCTTGACTCCCTCGAGTGCAGCGACCGGCAGGACATTGGCGCGTACGTCCGTCAGCACAATGTCCGGCTCCAGTGACGCGGCCACCGTCCAGTCGACGGTGGACCAGTTGGCCCCTGGACCCCGCTCGGGCTCCACCAGGCCGATGCCGCACTCGGCCAGCGCCCTGAGGTCCGGCCACGCGCGTGGCCTGGCGAGATGGACGCTCTCCGGCGTGCCGGGCGACAGGGCCAGGATCCGTAAGTGAGCGGCGTCGGGCGCCAGCGTGCGCAGTCGGCCTTCCGCGCAGTCGAGTTCCGCCGCCCCCGACAGGTTCTGCTCGGCTCCGAGCGACCGGGCGAGCGCCGTGAACCGGTCCCGTACATCGGCGAGCGAACGCCCTTGGCCCACGTCGCACACCACCACCGGCACATGTTCCTCGATGTGCTTCGCCGTGTCCGGATCCAGGCCGTAGACCTGGTCGGAGCCGTAGCCGACGCCGACCACCAGGTCGGGTTCCGCGTCGAGGATCGCGTCCACCCCGACGCGGTTGCCCGATCCGAGGTACGCGATGTCCTCGAGCGGCAGCGTGCCGGCCTTCGCCGGGTCGGCGGTTTCGCCGTCGTGGTGGGATCCGAAGAGGCCCACCGGCCGGATGCCGTGGTCGAACAGGGTCGCTCCGGCCTGGATGTAGGCAACCAGCCTCGACGGCGTTTGCGCCGCCGTCGCCGACCGCCCGCGATCGTCCAGGAATTCCCAATCCGTCTGTCGCGCCATAGGTCCCCACCCCTGCCTTCTGCCGGTTACAGGTCGCGAGGCCTCCCCCCAAGGCCATCGACGTTTGACTGCCCGGCAGTCTCCGCGGTCACTCATACAGACGCTCGCTGTTTCAACCAAGTGGGGCTGCCGCGGCGGGCAGCGTCACCTCGAAGCGGCAGCCGCCCGTCACATTGCGTACGTCGGCGTGGCCGGCATGCGCCTCGACGATGCCGCGGACGATCGCGAGGCCGAGACCGGCGCCGGCCGGGGGCGTACGGGCCTGAGTGCCGCGCCAGCCGGTGTCGAAGACGCGTGGGAGGTCCTCCTCGGGAATGCCGCCGCAGCCATCGGTGACGGAGAGAACCACCCACTCCTCGCGGCGTTCGGCAGCGACGGCGACCGTGCCGTCGGCGGGGGTCCGGCGGATCGCGTTGACCAGGAGGTTCGCCAGTACGCGGGTCATCTCCTTGCCGTCCACCTCGACCGGGACGGACTCGACGCTGTCGCCGACGAGGCGTACGCCGTGCTCGCGCGCCAGCGGGTCCGCGCCGGCGATCGCCTCGCCGATCAAGTCGTACACCGACATCCTGGTGGGGGTGAGGGCCAGCGTGCCCGCGTGGATGCGGGAGAGCTCGAAGAGATCGCCCACCATGGAGTTGAGCCGGTCGACCTCGGTACGGATCTGGCGGAAGTAGCGCTCCGGGTCCTGTACGACGCCGTCCTCCAGCGCTTCGGACATGGCGCGCAGCCCGGCCAGGGGGGTGCGCAGGTCGTGGGAGATCCAGGCGACGAGCTCGCGGCGGGAGGTCTCCAGGGCGCGTTCACGCTCGCGGGACGCGGCGAGCCGGTCGCTGGTGGCGGCGAGCTCCCGGCTCAGTGCGGCCAGTTCCGCGGTGGAGGCGCCGTCGGGTGCGGCGAAGGAGCCACCGTCGCCGAACGAGCGTGCCGCCAGGGCGAGTTCGCGGCTGCGGGCGACGACCCAGCGGCCGAGCAGCAGCGCGGTGGCGAGCGAGACGACCGCCGCCATCGCAACGACCGTGGTGACGACACTGAGGTCGTGCGCGGACAGGAACATCGCCTGGGCGACGGCGAGCGTCCCGGCGAGCATCGCGGTGACCGCGACGGCGGCGACGATCGTGAGGGAGACTGCGACGGACCGGTGGCGCAGCGCCCGCAGGGCCACGGCTCCGAGCAGGCCGACGGCCGCGGCCCCGAGGAAGGCGAAGAGGGCGATGAGGAGCATGTCCCACACGACGATCAGGCCTCTTCCGTCGGCAGCTGCGAGGGCGGTAGATCCCGCGGCTCGTCCCGCGCTACGTCTCGCGGTACGTCCCCGTCACCCGGCACATCGAAGCGGTAACCCACGCCCCACACCGTCTGGATCAGTCGCGGCCTGGCGGGATCGTCCTCGATCTTGCCGCGCAGCCGGCGTACATGGACCGTGACGGTGGACAGATCGCCGAACTCCCAGCCCCATACGTCCTGCATCAGCCGCTCCCGGCCGATCGCCTCGCCCGGGTGCCGCATCAGATGCGCCAGCAGGTCGAACTCCCTCAGAGTCAGGGCCAGTTCATGGCCGTCCTTGGTGGCTCTGCGGGCGGCCGGGTCGAGGACGATGCCCGCGGCCGCCGGCCCCGGCCCGGCCCGCCGCTCCCCCGCCGCTGCCCCTCTGCGGAGTACGGACTCGACCCGCAGCACCAGCTCGCGCGGGCTGAACGGCTTGGTCACATAGTCGTCCGCCCCTATCTCGAGCCCCAGGATCCGGTCGTCCTCGTCCCCGCGCGCCGTCAGCATGATCACGGGTACGGCGGCGAGCGCACCGGCCCGTAGCCTGCGGCACACCTCCAGCCCGTCCATACCCGGCAGCATCAGATCGAGGACGACCAGGTCCGGCCGCCGCCCGGCGGCAAGCCGCAGCGCCTGCGGCCCGTCGGCGGCCCGGTCCACGGTGAAACCCGCGCGCTCCAGATAGCCGGTGACGACCTCGGCGACGGTCGGATCGTCGTCGACGACCAGAATGTTGTGCATACGGTCAGTGTCCTCCGAGAAAGTGCGGGTCGATCACGCGCGGCGCCTTACGGAACCATGACGTCCCGCGCCGATGACGTCCCGCGACGGAGGGACGTCCGATTCGTTCAAGACTCCCGGTCCCTGCCTGCCTACGTTGAGGTCATGACTCCACGACTCGACGCGATCGGCCTCGTCGCCTCCGACATGGCCGCCTCTCTCGCCTTCTACCGCCGGCTCGGCCTGAACATCCCCGCCGACGCCGACACCGCGCCCCACGCCGAGGTGACGCTGCCCAGCGGGCTGCGGGTGCTGTGGGACACCGAGGAGACCATCCGTTCCTTCGACCCCGAGTGGACCCGGCCGCCGGGCGGCGGCGAACGGCTCGGGCTCGCCTTCGCCTGCGACAGCCCCGCCGAGGTGGACTCCGTCTACGCCGAGCTGACCGAGGCGGGATACCAGGGGCACCTCAAGCCCTGGAACGCCTTCTGGGGGCAGCGTTACGCGGTGATCCTCGACCCCGACGGCTGCGGTGTCTCGCTGTTCGCCAGCGCCGAGTAGGCGCCGAGGGTGATTCCGGCCAGGTCGCGCATCTCTCGTGCGAGGTGCGCCTGGTCGGCGCAGCCCGCGCCGAGTGCCGCCTCGGCGTACGGCACGCCCTCCCGTACGAACGTCAGCGCCCGTTGCAGCCGCAGCACCCGGGCCAGCGTCTTGGGCCCGTATCCGAAGGCGTCCAACGAACGCCGGTGCAGCTGCCGGGCGCCCAGGCCCACCGCGTACGCCGCCCCGGCCACCGTGCCGCCCGCCTCCAGCCGGCGCACCACCTCGCCCAGCAGCGGGTCCGGCGGCAGGGCCCCGTCCGCCCGCCGCAGCGCCACGGCCTCCAGCTCGGCCACCGGGTCCGGGGCCGCGTCGATCCGCGCGGTGAGCCGGCGCGCCTCGGCCCCGCCCCACACATCGGCGAGCTCGACCCGCCGGTCGCGCAGCTCGTACGCCGGTACGCCGAGAATCGCGGGCGCGGTCCCGGGCGCGAAGCGCACCCCCGCGTACCGGGTGCCGAGGCCGCTCCTGGGGGTGTGGGCGTGGGTGTCGGGTCCTGCCACGAGGAGCCGGCCCTCGAACCAGAGCAGGTCCATGCAGCCGTCGGGCAGCACGGGGAGGACCGCACCGGCGTGCCGGTCCATGGCCCGCGTCCAGACGACGGCTCCTTCGAGCCGCGACGCCCATTCCTCGTACACCCTTACAAGGCTATCCCGCAGCTGCCCGCGGATGCCCGCGCGGTAGAGAACGGCCCCTCGGTCCAACGCCGCTGATGTCGGGGGCTGTTATGAGCGCGCTCAGGGAATTCACCCGCACGGACAGCGGGGCCCGGCTCAGGGTTTCCGCTGCTGCCTGGTCTCCTTGTCACGGCTGCTCTCACGGCTCTCCCGGCCGTTCTCCCGACTCGCGTGCAGCCGCGACTTCACATCGTCCGGCGGCAGGAACCGCGACCATCGCTCCGGGAATTCCGATGGCATGGCCCCGTCGTCCTCGTCCTCGCTCTCGCCCTCCCCGTAGACCTGGGCGGCCTCTGCCCGGGCGAGGAGCTCTGCGGCGTTGAGCGCACGCATCCGCTCGTTGGCCGCGCGGGCCGCGGCCGTGGCGACCGACGGCCAGACGCGGTCGATGGCGGCATTGACCGCCGCGCCCACCAGGACCGCGAAGGCGGTCAGGCCGATCCACAGCAGGACGGCGATGGGCGCGGCGAGTGAGCCGTAGATCGTCGGGCCCTCGACCGTGCTGGTGAGGTAGATACGCAGCAGGAATGAGCCCAGCACCCACATCCCGAGCGCCACCAGCGCACCCGGGACGTCCTCGATCCACGGCGAGCGCACCGGGACGGACACGTGGTAGAGCGTGGTGAGGAAGGCGATCGAGAGCAGACTGACCACCGGCCAGTACAGGACGCTGACGACTTCCGTGCCCCACGGAATGAACTCCACCACCCGGTCGGGGCCGACCACCGCCAGCGGCAGTACCACCGCTCCGATCAGCAGCGCCACGATGTAGAGCAGGAAGGCCAGCAGCCGGGTGGCGACGATGCCGCGCTGACCGTCGAGGCCGTACATCACGGTGATCGTGTCGATGAAGACATTGACCGCCCGCGAACCGGACCAGAGCGCGATGGCGAAGCCGATGGAGATGACGTCCGGCCGGCCGCCCTGGGTGACGTCCTCCAGCAGGGGCTTGGCGATCTGGTTGACGCCCCGGTCGGAGAGCACCGTGCCGGCCGCTCTCAGGATGTTTTCCTCGATCGAGGCGACGGTGGTGGTGTTGGTCCACACGTCCACATAGCCGAGGAGACCGATCAGACCGAGCAGCAGCGGCGGCAGGGACAGCAGCGTGAAGAACGCCGCCTCGGCCGCGAGACCCAGGATGCGGTACTCGATGCACGAGTTGACCGTGTCCTTCAGCAGCAACCATGCCATCTTCCGCTTGGAGACGTTGCGGTAGAGGACTCGGGCCCGGTGGAGTCGGCCCGATGGCCGCTCGGGTGTTTCATTTGCTGCCTGCACCTCCTTACCGTATCGGCATGGCAGCTACCACCCACACAGTGACCAACCAGGCTCCGCCCCTGGTCGGGTACGACGTCTTCGGCGCCGACCAGGCCCTCACGGAGGGCGTGGAACGGCATGTCGCGCCCGAATTCCTCGACGAGGCCCGGGAGGAGCTCGAGACACTCGGCAGCACCGCAGGCTCCGCGCAGGCCCAGGAGTGGGGTGTGCAGGCCAATGAGAATCCGCCGAAACTGCGCACCCACGACCGCTACGGGAACCGGATCGACGAGGTCGACTTCCATCCCGCCTGGCACCGGCTCCTCGGCAAGGCCGTGTCGGCCGGGCTGACCAATGCCTGGGGCAGGCCGGCCGGGCATGTACGGCGTGCGGCCGGGTTCCTGGTGTGGACGCAGGCGGAGGCCGGGCACGGCTGTCCGGTGTCGATGACGCATGCGACGGTCCCCGCGCTGCGTACGGACCCGGCGCTGGCCGCGGAGTGGGAGCCGCGGCTGACCTCGCAGGTGTACGAGGAGGGGCTGCGGCCCGCCTCACTGAAGGCCGGGGCCCTGTTCGGCATGGGAATGACCGAGAAGCAGGGGGGCAGCGACGTCAGGGCGAACACGACGAGGGCCGAGCCGCTGGCCGGTGACGGGGAGTATCTGCTCACCGGTCACAAGTGGTTCTGTTCCGCTCCTATGTGTGACGGTTTTCTGGTACTCGCCCAGGCGGCAGGGGGTTTGACCTGCTTCCTGGTGCCCCGGGTGCTGGACGACGGGACCCGCAATGTGTTCCGGATCCAGCGCCTCAAGGACAAGCTCGGCAATAAGTCCAATGCGTCGAGCGAGGTCGAGTTCGACGGGACATGGGCGCGCCGGGTCGGCGACGAGGGCCGCGGGGTGCGCACCATCATCGAGATGGTGGCGGCGACCCGGCTCGACTGTGTCATCGGGTCGGCCGCGCTGATGCGGCAGTCGGTGGCACAGGCGATCCACCACTCCGCGTACCGCAGCGCGTTCGGCGGGCTGCTCATCGACAAGCCGCTGATGCGCAACGTACTGGCGGATCTGGCGCTGGAGTCGGAGGCCGCGACGACACTGGCGCTGCGGCTCGCCGCCGCGTACGACGCCGATACGGACGATGAGCGGGCCTTCCTGCGGCTCGCGGTGCCCGCCGCCAAGTACTGGGTGACCAAGCGCTGTACGCCGACGGTGGCCGAGGCGCTCGAGTGTCTGGGCGGCAATGGCTACGTAGAGGAGTCGGGGCTGCCGCGGCTGCTGCGCGAGTCGCCGCTCAACTCGATCTGGGAGGGCTCGGGCAATGTGCAGGCGCTCGATGTCCTGCGGGCGCTGCAGCGTGAGCCGCAGGCACTGAACGCCTTCCTGCAGGAGGTCGGCAAGGCGCGCGGCGCCGATCACCGGCTGGACGGGGCGATCAAGGACCTGCTGACCGAACTGGCCGATCTGAACGGGATCGAGGCGCGGGCGCGTCGGCTGGTGGAGCGGATGGCGCTGGTGCTGCAGGGATCGCTGCTGGTGCGGTGGGCACCGCCGGAGGTGGCGGACGCGTTCTGCGCTTCACGGCTCGGCGGGGACTGGGGCACGGCCTTCGGCACGCTGCCGCACACGCTCGATCTGGCGTCGGTCGTCGAGCGGGCGCGAGCCGTGGTCTGAGGGCCCGCGCCGCCGACGGCTGTCGGGGTGGTGCTGCGCCGACACGGCACCACCCCGCGCGCTGTCATGCGCCCCGCAGTGCAGGGCAGTGCGGTGCATGACGACCGGCGAACCGGTGTTCCACCACCCTGATATATGTGCACGCCTGTACGCGAGAGTTGCAAGGGGTTGCAGTCTTGTGGCTCAAATCGCCACGCATTGCCGCCGGAAGGGGCACGATTGAGCCAGCCCCCCGCATCCGGACGCCGGCGCCGCCCAGGAGGACCCCGGTGCAGAGCACATCACTCGACCTGGCCAGGCTCGCCGCCATGGACACCGCGGAAGCCGCCAGGTTACTGAAGGGCGTGCGGGACGCCACGCTCAACGGCCGACGCTCGCAGGTCGGCCCACGGGCGGACATCAACGAGTCGTGGCAGCGGATGCTGCGCGGCGGTATGGATCCCGACCGGGACCACAGGGCCGGGCTGCTGCCGCTGGAGGAGATAGAACGCCGTCGGCTCGCCTCGCCGCTTCGCGAGGTGCTGCCGGTGCTGCGGGACGGCCTGGTGTCGATCGCCGAGGCGGCCGAGCACATCATGGTCGTCGCGGACACCGAGGGACGGATGCTCTGGCGCGAGGGCAAGGCGACCGTGCTGCGCAAGGGCGACTCGCACGGCTTCGTCCTCGGCGCCGACTGGAGCGAGGGGCTCGTCGGTACGAACGGTATCGGCACTCCGCTGATCTCCCGGCGGCCGGTCCAGGTGCACTCCGCCGAGCACTTCGTCTCCACCCACCACACCTGGACCTGCGCGGGCGCACCGGTCACCGATCCGCGCGACGGCAAGCTGATCGGCGTCGTCGATATCAGCGGACCCCTGTCCACCATGCATCCGGCGACGCTCTCCCTGGTCACCTCGGTCGCCCGGCTCGCCGAGGCCGAACTGCGCAACCGGCACTTCGCGGCGCTGGACCGGCTGCGCAGCGTGGCGGCGCCGCTGCTGGCCCGGCTGACCGGCCGGGCGCTGGCCGTGGACGTCAACGGCTGGCCGGCCGCGGTCACCGGCATGCCGCCCACCGGTCGGCTTTCGCTGCCGAAGTCCGTCGGGGGCGGTCGGCTCTGGCTGCCCTCGCTCGGCATGTGCACGGTCGAGCCGCTGCCCGGCGGCTGGCTGATACGGGTCGACGAGCGGAGCTCCGCGGCGCCGCCGGGCCGGGTGGTGCTGGATCTGAGCAGGCCACGGCAGCCTTCGGTCACCGTCGCGGGGGCCGCCGGCAGCTGGGCGCAGGAGCTCAGCCCGCGCCATGCCGAGCTGCTGTACATGCTGGCGCTGCACCGGGACGGGCGGACCGCGGCGCAGTTGGCGCAGGCGCTCTTCGAGGACCCGACGCGCACGGTGACGGTGCGGGCCGAGATGTCGCGGCTGCGGCGGCATCTGGCGCAGGTGCTGGCGCACCGCCCGTACCGCTTCGTCGACGAGGTCGAGGTGGAGCTGGTCCAGCCGGACGATCCGGCCGATCTGCTGCCGCAGTCGACGGCCCCGGCGGTGGTGAGCGCGCGCCGACCGCCGGACTGACCAAGCGGCTGGGGGCGGAAGGCGGACAGCTCGGCGCGGAGGCGGCCCCGGGTGGCTCAGAGAGGCTGCGGGCGGCTCAGAGAGGACTCGGCTTTGGCCGGATCAGGACATCGTGGTTCCCTGGCGCTCATGAGCATCACTGTGACCACCTGGTCCCTGGAGCAGACCTCGCCGGCAGATCTGCGGCCGGCCACCGCGCCCGAAGGGGATCTGCGGATCGTACGGGCCGAGGCGCCTTCGCCCGAGTTCAGCCGCTTTCTGTATACGGCCGTCGGCGGTGACATCCGCTGGACGGACCGGCTGGGCATGACGTACGCGCAGTGGGAGGAGATGCTCGCCGGGCCGGGCACCGAGACCTGGGTGGCGTACGAGAAGGGGACGCCGGCCGGCTATGTGGAGCTGGAGGCGCAGGGCGAGGGCTCGGTCGAGATCGTCTACTTCGGGCTGATCCCGGCGTTCCGGGGCCGGCGGATCGGCGGCCATCTCCTCTCCTGGGGTGTCGCGAGGGCTTGGGACCTGGCGGAGCGGTGGCCAGGGCTGACGCCGACGAAGCGCGTCTGGCTGCACACCTGCTCCAAGGACGGCCCGCATGCCATGGACAACTATCTGCGGCGCGGCTTCACTCTCTTCGACACCAAGACGGAGGAAGAGCCCGAGGTGGCCGCGCCCGGCCCCTGGCCAGGTGCCCGCGTCTGAGTGACCGGCAACACACTGTCTCGCGATGCGGGACAGTGTTGTCCACATTCTGGATGATGGTGGACTGCCATCGGATCGCCGTGACACGCTTCCGTCATGTCTCGAGCTGGAATTGCCTTGGTGAGTCGGCGGCACGTCGACCTCGGCCGCATGTCCAGCGCCATCTGTCCGGTCTGCTGAAAGACCAGCACAGCCGAGCATTCCCCACTCTCTGTTCCCCTCCTGCGCATTGTCGCGCCCTCGCGCGAGTGTGCAGCTCAGAGCCGCCCTCCTGCAGTCTCGAAGGACGTATTCGCCATGGCCGCCTCCCCTGAAAAGCCCGCCCCCGCCGCGCCCCACCGCAAGGCCGGACGTCACCGCGGCGAGGGTCAGTGGGCTGTTGGCCATATGACGCCGCTCAACGCCAATGAGCAGACGAAGAAGGACGACGACGGTCTCAATGTGCGGACACGCATTGAGACGATCTATGCCCACCGCGGCTTCGACTCGATCGACGGGGCCGACCTCCGCGGGCGTATGCGCTGGTGGGGGCTGTACACCCAGCGCAAGCCCGGCATCGACGGCGGCAAGACCGCGATCCTCGAGCCGGA
This sequence comes from Streptomyces sp. NPDC002730, assembly GCF_042888805.1. Taxonomy (NCBI): domain Bacteria; kingdom Bacillati; phylum Actinomycetota; class Actinomycetes; order Kitasatosporales; family Streptomycetaceae; genus Streptomyces; species Streptomyces sp. NPDC002730. The sequence continues at coordinate 43,707 of NZ_JBIAQG010000014.1, read as the reverse complement.
GGAGCTGGACGACAAGTACTTCATGCTGCGCGTCCGTATCGACGGCGGCCGGCTGACCACCGAGCAGTTGCGGGTCATCGGCGAGATCTCGCAGGAGTTCGCGCGCGGCACCGCCGACATCACCGACCGGCAGAACGTGCAGTACCACTGGATCCGGATCGAGGACGTCCCGGAGATCTGGAATCGGCTGGAGGCCGTGGGACTGTCCACGACCGAGGCCTGCGGTGACACGCCCCGCACGATCCTCGGCTCGCCCGTGGCGGGCGTCGCCGAGAACGAGATCATCGACGCCTCCTCCGCCATCGACGAGATCCACCGCCGCTTCATCGGCAACCCCGCCTACTCGAACCTGCCGCGCAAGTTCAAGACGGCCATCTCCGGATCCCCGCAGCTCGATGTCGCGCACGAGATCAACGACATCGCCTTCGTGGGCGTCAACCACCCCGAGCACGGTCCCGGTTTCGACCTCTGGGTCGGCGGCGGGCTCTCCACCAACCCCAAGCTCGGAGTCCGCCTCGGCGCCTGGGTCCCGCTGGACGAGGTGCCGGACGTGTACGGCGGCGTCATCAGCATCTTCCGTGACTACGGCTACCGCCGGCTGCGCACTCGCGCCCGGCTGAAGTTCCTGGTCGCCGACTGGGGCCCGGAGAAATTCCGCCAGGTCCTGGAGGACGAGTACCTCAAGTACCAGCTTGTCGACGGTCCCGCGCCCGAGGAGCCCGCCGAGACGTGGCGTGACCACCTCGGCGTGTACCGGCAGAAGGACGGCCGCTTCTACGTCGGCTTCGCCCCGCGCGTGGGACGTGTCGACGGAGCGACCCTGACGAAGATCGCCGAGCTTGCCGAAGCGCACGGCTCGGGACGGCTGCGTACCACCACCGAGCAGAAGATGATCGTGCTCGATGTGGCCGAGGACCAGGTCGAGTCGCTCGTCTCCGGTCTCGAGGCGCTGGACCTGCGGGTCAACGCCTCCCCGTTCCGCCGGGGCACGATGGCCTGCACGGGTATCGAGTTCTGCAAGCTGGCGATCGTCGAGACCAAGGCGCGCGGCGCCTCGCTGATCGACGAACTCGAGCGCCGCATCCCCGAGTTCGACCACCCGATCACCATCAACCTCAACGGCTGCCCCAACGCCTGCGCCCGTATCCAGGTCGCCGACATCGGTCTCAAGGGCCAGCTGATGCTGGACAAGGACGGCAACCAGGTCGAGGGCTTCCAGGTGCACCTGGGCGGCGCGCTGGGCCTCGAGGCGGGCTTCGGCCGCAAGGTCCGCGGTCTGAAGGTCACGTCGGCCGAGCTGCCGGACTACGTCGAGCGCGTCCTCAAGCGCTTCCAGGCGGAGCGCGAGGACGGCGAGCGCTTCGCGACCTGGGCCGCGCGTGCGTCCGAGGAGGCCCTGTCATGAGCGAGCGTGCCGCGCCCTTCTACTGCCCGTACTGCGGTGACGAGGACCTGCGTCCGAACGAGCAGGGCCACGGCGCCTGGGAATGCGCAGCCTGCAATCGAGCCTTCCAGTTGAAGTTCCTCGGGCTGCTGTCCCGTGGACTTCAGCGCAACGACGGTGGAAGGAACGAGATATGACGGCGGTTCAGACCAAGGACGAGCTCAAGTCGCTCGCCGAGCAGGCCGGGCGGGACCTGGAAGAGGCCTCGCCCCTGGACATCCTGAAGTGGGCGGCCGACACCTTCGGGCCGCGCTTCTGCGTCACCTCCTCGATGGAGGACGCGGTGGTGGCCCATATCGCCTCCCGTGCCTTTCCGGGCGTCGACGTCGTCTTCCTCGACACCGGCTACCACTTCCCCGAGACCATCGGCACGCGTGACGCGGTCGAGGCCGTGATGGACGTCAACGTCATCACGCTCACGCCGCGTCAGTCGGTCGCCGAGCAGGACGCGGAGTACGGCCCGAAGCTGCACGACCGCGACCCCGACCTGTGCTGCGCGCTGCGCAAGGTCAAGCCCCTCGAAGAGGGACTGACCGCGTACGACGCCTGGGCGACGGGTCTGCGCCGCGACGAGTCCCCGACCCGGACGAACACCCCGGTCGTCGGCTGGGACGAGAAGCGGCAGAAGGTCAAGATCTCGCCGATCGCCCGCTGGACGCAGGACGACGTGGACACGTACGTCGCCGAGCACGGCGTCCTCACCAACCCGCTGCTGATGGACGGTTACGCCTCCGTGGGCTGCGCGCCCTGCACCCGCCGGGTGCTGGAGGGCGAGGACGCGAGGGCCGGGCGCTGGGCCGGGCGTGGCAAGACCGAATGCGGGCTGCACGGATGACGATTCTGGGAGACAAGAACGTGACTGGGGCCACCATCTGGCTCACCGGGCTGCCGAGCGCCGGCAAGACCACCATCGCCTACGAGCTGGCCGCGCGGCTGCGCGCCGAGGGCCACCGGACCGAGGTGCTCGACGGCGACGAGATCCGCGAGTTCCTCTCCGCGGGCCTCGGCTTCAGCCGCGAGGACCGCCACACCAACGTCCAGCGGATCGGCTTCGTCGCCGAACTGCTGGCGTCCAACGGCATCAAGGCGCTCGTGCCGGTGATCGCCCCGTACGAGGACAGCCGCGAGGCCGTCCGCAAGCGCCACGCCACCGAGGGCACGCCGTACGTCGAGGTGCATGTCGCCACTCCGGTGGAGGTCTGCTCCGTACGCGACGTGAAGGGCCTCTACGCCAAGCAGGCCGCCGGTGAGATCAGCGGCCTGACCGGTGTCGACGACCCGTACGAGGAGCCGCAGACCCCGGATCTGCGGATCGAGTCGCACCAGCAGACCGTGCAGGAGTCCGCAGCGGCGCTTCACGCGCTGCTCACCGAGAGGGGTCTGGCATGACGACGGCCGCCACTGTTCACGAAGGCACCGACAGCCCGTACGCCCTGTCGCACCTGGACGCCCTGGAGTCCGAGGCGGTGCACATCTTCCGCGAGGTGGCGGGCGAGTTCGAGCGACCGGTGATCCTCTTCTCCGGCGGCAAGGACTCGATCGTCATGCTGCATCTGGCGCTCAAGGCGTTCGCGCCGGCGCCGGTGCCGTTCACCCTGCTGCACGTGGACACCGGGCACAACTTCCCCGAGGTTCTCGAGTACCGCGACCGCACCGTCGCCCAGCACGGGCTGCGGCTTCATGTCGCCTCCGTACAGGAGTACATCGACGCCGGGAAGCTGCGCGAGCGCCCCGACGGCACCCGTAACCCGCTGCAGACCGTCCCGCTGACCGAGGCCATCCAGCAGCACCGCTTCGACGCGGTGTTCGGCGGCGGCCGCCGGGACGAGGAGAAGGCGCGCGCGAAGGAGCGGGTGTTCTCGCTGCGCGACGAGTTCTCGCAGTGGGACCCGCGCCGGCAGCGGCCCGAGCTGTGGCAGCTCTACAACGGCCGCCACGCGCCGGGCGAGCATGTCCGGGTGTTCCCGCTCTCCAACTGGACCGAGCTGGACGTCTGGCAGTACATCGAGCGCGAGAGGATCGAGCTGCCCGAGATCTACTTCGCGCACGAGCGCGAGGTCTTCAAGCGCTCCGGCATGTGGCTGACCGCCGGTGAGTGGGGCGGCCCCAAGGAGAGCGAGAGCGTCGAGACGCGTCTCGTCCGCTACCGCACCGTCGGCGACATGTCCTGCACCGGGGCCGTCGACTCCGACGCCACCACGCTGGACGCCGTGATCACCGAGATCGCCGCATCCCGGCTCACCGAGCGGGGCGCGACCCGCGCCGACGACAAGATGTCCGAGGCCGCGATGGAAGACCGCAAGCGCGAGGGGTACTTCTAACCATGACCACCACGACCGGGCAGCTCTCCGGGATCTCAGCCACCACCCTGCTGCGCTTCGCCACCGCCGGGTCCGTCGACGACGGCAAGTCGACCCTGGTGGGGCGGCTGCTGCACGACTCCAAGTCGGTTCTCACCGACCAGTTGGAGGCCGTCGAGCACGCCTCGCGCTCACGCGGTCAGGAGACACCGGACCTGGCGCTGCTCACCGACGGTCTGCGGGCCGAGCGGGAGCAGGGCATCACCATCGATGTCGCGTACCGCTACTTCGCCACCCCGCGCAGGCGGTTCATCCTCGCCGACACCCCCGGGCATGTGCAGTACACCCGGAACATGGTCACCGGCGCGTCCACGGCCGAGCTCGCGGTCGTGCTGGTCGACGCGCGCAACGGCGTCGTCGAGCAGACCCGCCGCCATGCCGCGGTCGCAGCCCTGCTGCGCGTCCCGCATGTGGTTCTCGCCGTGAACAAGATGGACCTCGTCGACTACGCCGAGCCCGTCTTCGCTGCGATCGCGGAGGAGTTCACCTCCTACGCGGCGTCGCTCGGCGTTCCGGAGATCACCGCGATCCCGATCTCCGCGCTCGCCGGCGACAATGTGGTGGAGCCCAGCGCCAACATGGACTGGTACGGCGGTCCGACCGTCCTGGAGCACCTGGAGACGGTCCCGGTCAGCCACGATCTGACCGGCTGCCACGCGCGGCTGCCGGTGCAGTACGTGATCCGTCCGCAGACCGCCGAGCACCCCGACTACCGGGGCTACGCGGGCCAGATCGCCGCCGGCACCTTCCGGGTCGGCGAGCAGGTGACCGTTCTGCCGGCGGGCCGCACCTCGAAGATCGCCGGGATCGATCTGCTCGGCGAATCGGTGGACATCGCCTGGACCCCGCAGTCCATCACTCTTCTCCTCGAGGACGACATCGACATTTCGCGCGGCGATCTGATCGTGCCGAGCGGCGACGCGCCCGCGACCACGCAGGACATCGAGGCGACGGTCTGCCATGTCGCGGACCAGCCGCTCACCGTCGGCCATCGGGTGCTGCTCAAGCACACCACCCGCACGGTCAAGGCGATCGTCAAGGAGATCCCGTCGCGGCTGACCCTCGACGACCTCTCGCAGCACCCGAACCCCGGTCAGCTGGTCGCCAACGACATCGGCCAGGTCAAGGTCCGTACCGCCGAGCCGCTCGCGCTCGACTCGTACGCGCACTCCCGCCGCACCGGGTCGTTCCTGCTGATCGACCCCGCGGACGGCACCACCCTGGCGGCCGGCATGGCGGGCGACTCCTTCGCCACCAGCGCCGAGGTCGTGCACGAGGCCGACGACGCGGGGTGGGACTTCTGATGACCACCGACTTCTACGCGACGTTCGCGAAGGAGGGCGGCCGCGTCGGCAGCGGCAACCTCGGCGCGGGAACGGGCGGGGTGGCGCGATGTGCGCGATGACGTACGCGCACTGCCTGCGCGCCCGCACCCCCCGCACCCTGCACCGACGAAGACCGCCGATACCCCGGCCACGTCCGAAGTGACGTAAGAACCGGGCCTCCGAGAGGAAACCCTCCCGTGCCTGCCACCCGTATCACCCTGCGCCGCAGCCTCGCCGCTGCCGCCGCCCTTCCCCTGCTCGCCGTGGCTCTCACCGCCTGCGGCTACGGCTCGGACGCCAAGAAGGACGACAAGGTCGCTCCCGCCGCCAAGGGCGAGAAAGTCGGCGGCCTGGACACCGTGAAGGTCGGATACTTCCCGAACCTCACGCACGCCACCGCCCTGGTCGGCGACCAGGAAGGCATCATCCAGAAGGAGCTGGGCGGCACCAAGCTGGCCGCCTCGACCTTCAATGCCGGCCCCTCCGAGATCGAGGCGCTGAACGCGGGTTCCATCGACATCGGCTTCATCGGCCCCTCGCCGTCCATCAACGGCTACGTCAAGTCCAAGGGCCAGAGCCTGCGGATCGTCGGCGGCGCCGCGTCCGGCGGTGTGAAGCTCGTCGTCAACCCCAAGAAGATCAAGTCCCTGGACGACATCAAGGGCAAGAAGATCGCCACGCCGCAGCTCGGCAACACCCAGGACGTGGCGTTCCTCAACTGGATCTCCGAGAAGGGCTGGAAGGTCGACGCCCAGAGCGGCAAGGGCGACGTCTCCGTGGTCCGTACGGAGAACAAGGTCACCCCGGACGCCTACAAGTCCGGTGCCATCGACGGCGCGTGGGTGCCGGAGCCGACCGCGTCCAAGCTGGTCAGCGAGGGCGGGAAGGTGCTGCTCGACGAGTCGACGCTGTGGCCCGACAAGAAGTTCGTGATCACGAACATCATCGTGTCGCAGAAGTTCCTCAAGGAGCACCCGGACGTCGTCGAGGCGGTGCTGCGCGGCTCGGTGAAGACCAACGCGTGGATCAACGCCAACCCGGACAAGGCGAAGGCGTCCGCGAACGCCAAGCTCAAGGAGCTCAGCGGCAAGGCGCTGCCGCCCGAGGTTATCGACCCGGCGTGGAAGTCCATCCAGTTCACGGACGACCCGCTGGCCGCGACGCTGCAGGCGGAGGCCGAGCACGCGGTCAAGGCCGGTCTGCTGAAGCAGCCCGACCTCGCCGGGATCTACGACCTGAAGCCGCTGAACAAGGTCCTCAAGGCCGCGGGCAAGCCCGAGGTCGCCGACGCCTCGCTCGGCGTCAAGTAACCCTCGCTCCCCGTTCACTCCCAGGAGGTGACGACCATGGCCCAGACCCTCACCAAGGACAAGGCCCAGGCCGAGGACCGTGCGGCGGACCTGCCCGCCGCCCGTCTCGAGCATGTCTCGAAGTCCTTCGCCGGACCTTCCGGGCAGCAGCTCGTGCTGGACGACATCAGTCTCGATGTCGCTCCGGGTGAGTTCGTCACCCTCCTGGGAGCCTCCGGGTGCGGAAAGTCGACGCTGCTCAATCTGGTGGCGGGGCTCGACCGTCCGACCGCGGGGTCCATCGAGACCCCCGGCGGGCGGCCCGCCCTGATGTTCCAGGAGCATGCGCTGTTCCCGTGGCTGACCGCGGGCAAGAACATCGAACTGGCGCTGCGGCTGCGCGGCGTGTCCAAGGGTGAGCGGCGCATCGAGGCGGAGCGGCTGCTTGAGCTCGTACGCCTCCAGGGTTCGTACGACAAGCGGGTGCACGAGCTGTCGGGTGGTATGCGGCAGCGCGTCGCGATGGCGCGGGCCCTGGCGCAGGACAGCCAACTGCTGCTGATGGACGAGCCGTTCGCGGCGCTGGATGCCATCACACGGGACGTGCTGCACAACGAGCTGACCCGGATCTGGCGCGAGACGAACGTCTCGGTTCTCTTTGTCACGCACAACGTCCGTGAGGCGGTGCGGCTGGCGGAGCGGGTGGTGCTGCTGTCATCGCGTCCGGGCCGGATCGCCCGGGAGTGGACGGTCGACATCGAGCAGCCGCGCCGTATCGAGGATGCCGCCGTGGCGGAGCTGTCCGTCGAGATCACCGAAGAACTGCGTGGGGAGATCCGCCGACATGGCCAGCACTGACACCACCCCGAAGGTGGCGAAGGCCGACGATCTCGCCGGTCTGGAAGCCGGCCTCGACGCACTCGACGCGGTGCAGGTCAACCGCACGCCCGTACGCGAGGTGCTGCTGAAGAAGGTCCTGCCACCGCTGATCGCCGTCGCGCTGGTGATCGTGGTGTGGCAGGTGCTGGTCTGGGCGAAGGTCACCGAGGAGTACAAGCTGCCCGCGCCGTCCGCGGTGTGGGACAGCGTGTCCCAGATGTGGCTGGAGGGCACACTGCTCGAGGTCGTGTGGACCAGCGTCTCGCGCGGTCTGCTGGGCTTCCTGATGGCGCTCGCCATCGGTACGCCGCTGGGGCTGCTGGTCGCCCGGGTGAAGTTCGTACGGGCGGCGATCGGTCCGATCCTGTCCGGGCTGCAGTCGCTCCCGTCGGTCGCCTGGGTGCCGCCGGCCGTCATCTGGCTCGGCCTCGAACCGTCGATGATGTACGCGGTGATCCTGCTGGGCGCTGTGCCGTCCATCGCCAACGGACTCGTGTCCGGTGTCGACCAGGTGCCGCCGCTGTTCCTGCGGGCCGGGCGCACTCTCGGCGCGACCGGGCTGCGCGGAACGTGGCACATAGTGCTGCCGGCCGCGCTGCCCGGCTATGTGGCGGGGCTCAAGCAGGGCTGGGCGTTCTCCTGGCGTTCACTGATGGCCGCGGAGATCATCGCCTCCTCGCCCGAACTGGGCCTGGGCCTCGGCCAGTTGCTCGAGAACGGCCGCAACAACGCCGACATGCCCGGAGTCTTCCTCGCCATCATTCTGATCCTGATCGTCGGTATCGCGATCGACCTGCTGATCTTCAGTCCGCTGGAGCGGTGGGTGCTGCGCAGCCGCGGTCTCCTTGTGAAGAACTGAGCTCCGTCATGCACCGTCCTGTCCTCCTCGTCATCGCCCACGGCAGCCGCGACCCGCGGCACGCGGCGACCGTGCACGCCCTGGTGGAGCGTGCCCGTTCGCTGCGGCCGGGGCTGCGCGTGGAGACGGGCTTCCTCGACTTCAACGCCCCAACCGTCCCCAGGGTGCTGGAGCGGCTGGCGGCCGAGGGCGTCGAGGATGTGGTCGCGCTCCCGCTGCTGCTGACGCGCGCCTTCCACGCGAAGGCCGACATCCCCGCCGTACTGCACGAGGCTTCGGCGCGGCTGCCGCGCCTGCGGATCCGTCAGGCCGACGTCCTGGGCCCGTCCCCGCTGCTCCTCTCCGCCCTGGAGCGGCGGCTGTACGAGGCCGGGCTCGACCCGTCCCAGAAGCGCTCGACGGGGCTGGTTCTGGCCTCGGCGGGCTCCACAGACCCGGAGGCGATCGCAGTGATCGCTGAAATCGCGCGGGAGCTGCGGCACACCGGTTGGTGCGCCGTGCGGCCTGCGTTCGCCTCCGCATCCCTTCCGCGCACCGAGGACGCGGTGCGCGAGCTCCGGGCCGAGGGCGTACGGCAGGTGGCGGTGGCTCCGTATGTCATCGCTCCGGGCTTTCTCCCGGACCGCATCGCCCGCGGGGCCGAGGATGCGGACGTGATCGCCGATGTCCTGGGCGCCGCGCCGGAGCTGGCGCGGCTGCTGCTCCGGCGCTACGACGCGGTGCGGGTCGACCGGCCGCTGGCGGTCACCGCGTGAACGTGGCCGCGCTGTTCCCGATCGCCGGACGGGCCGGCCATCAAGCCCACCGCGGGTCGCGGCCGCTGTCGGCCAGCGCCCGCTCGAAGGCCGGAGCCTCGTCCGGCTGCGGTACGGGGTCGGCGAAGCCGTCGTACTGGCGGTAGACCTCGGCGTGCTCGTCGACGACGGTCAGGATCAGCGCCGCGGCCGCCTCCGAGATCCGGTGGTCCTGCCCGGTCGCGCGAGCCAGGTCCCAGCCGTGGACGGCCAGTTCCTTGGTGATCAGCGAGGCGATCTCGGGCGCGGGCATCGCGGCGAAACCGAGGTCCACCTCGCCCTCCCAGACGGCCGGATCGGACCAGGCGGCAATGGCGCGGTCCAGCTGAGCCGCGTACTGCTCCGCCCAGTCGGCCTCGGTGGTGAAGTCGCGGCCGGTGAGCTCCTCGGGCAGCTGCTTGCGCAGGGCACGGTGCTCGAGGCCGTGCGAGGAGTAGAGGACGAGATGGTTGACGAGTCCGCGGACGTCCCACTCCTTGCAGGGCGTCGGTGCGGTCAGCTGGTCGGCGCTGACGCCGCGGGCGATACGGGCGGCTTCGGTGGCGCACTCGGTCAGGTACGGGTACACGGTGTCCTTGTCCATGCACAGCACACTATTTTCGGTCGCGGGGCCGGGTCTTGAACAAACGCGACGCCGCCGGACAGCCCCGCGCGGCCCTGGCTCAGTCGAAGGCGAGGCTGCCGGTGCGGGTGCGCTTGAGCTCGAAGAAGTCCGGAAAGCCGGCGATGACACGGAAGCTGTCGAAGAGCCGGGCCGCCTCTTCGCCGCGCGGGATCGAGTTGAGGACCGGGCCGAACCAGACCGTGCCGTCGACATGGATGGTGGGCGTGCCGACATACGCGTCGGACGCCGGGTCCTTGCCCGCCTCATGGCTGTGGCGTACCGCTTCGTCGTGCGCCGGGTCGTGCGCGGCCTTCGCGAGGGACTCCGACAGTCCCAGCTCGGCGAGGGCCTCGGCGATGACCTCGTCGAAGTCCTTGTTGCCCTGCTCATGGATACGGGTGCCGAAGGCGGTGTAGAGATCGCGCAGGATCCCGTCGCCGTGCTGCTCGGCCGCGGCGACCGCCACCCGTACCGGGCCGATCGACTTGTCGACCAACTCGCGGTACCAGTCGGGCAGTTCATTGCCGGTGTTGTGCAGATACAGGCTCATCGGCCGGAAGCGCAGCTCGATGTCGCGCTTCCGCTCGACCTCCAGGATCCAGCGGGAGGTGATCCAGGCGAAGGGGCAGGCGGGGTCGAACCAGAAGTCGACCGCGGTCTTGTTTCCCGCAGTATTCATAGCCCTCAGGCTAGGCTCGGAGTGGCCCCAGCACCTGGGCCATTTACAGCGTGAATCACTGGGCCACTTCGGCGTCGACGAGTGCGGTCAGCTCGGCGAGGGACATCGATCCGGCGGCCGTGCCTGCGCGGGCGAAGCCGTTGGCGACGCGCTGCAGGGCGTCGTTCACCGGCGTGGGTACGCCGTGGATACGGCCGACCAGGGCGATCTCGCCGTTGAGGTAGTCGGCCTCGATCGTGCCCGTACCGCGGTTGAGGCTCTGCCAGGACGAGCCGCCGCCGCGCTTGGAGCCGTCCAGCGGATCGAAGCGGATCTTGTCGCTCCTGAACTCCTTCTGCTCCGCCTCGCTCACCACCTCGATTCCCGCGGCCGCGAGCACCGCGCGGGCCTCCGCCGTCGCACGCCTGGCGAGCCGGACACCGTCCTCGTCGGCGATCACTCCGGTGGCGGCCTCGACGGCGTTGGCGACATTGTTGGTCAGCTTCGCGTACTTCCAGCGCATGACATCGGGGACGACCGGTGCGAGCAGCCTGGACTTCTCCAGGTCGGCGGAGATACGCAGCGCGGTCTCGTCCGTTCCGGACGGATAGCGGCCCAGGTGCAGGACGCCGGTCAGCGGAGCACCGACGGCCGAGACCGAACCCGGCTCGAGGTAGCTGGCAGGAAGGTAGACACACATGCCGTACACACGGCGGAAGCGGCGCAGGGCAAGGCGCTCGCTCTCCACGCCGTTCTGTGCGCAGACCAGCGGCAGCAGTTCGCCCGCGGTACCGCCGCCGGCCACGGGCTGCGCGGCCCAGTCCTCCAGCGCGGCCGTACTGTCCTGCGTCTTCACCGTGAGGAACAGGACGTCGTCCGGGCGCAGTTCGAGCGCGCCGGGCCGGTCCACGACGGGCAGCCGGTGCGTACTGGTCCCCTCTGCCGTGGTGAGCCGCAGTCCATTCGTCCGCAGCGCCTCGAAGTGCGCGCCGCGTGCGACGAGCATCACCTCGTGCCCCGCCTCGGCAAGCCGTCCGCCGATGGTGCCGCCGATCGCCCCTGCCCCGATGATGATGTAGCGCATACGTACGAGGCTCGCACATTCGGGTACGGTCCAGCAATGATCTTGGAGACTTTCCGGCTCGGCGGGGAGCGGACCGTACGACGACTCGGCTACGGCACCGCACAGCTCACCGGCCGGGGGTACTGGGGGCCGCGCGGTGAGCGCGCGGACGCCCTCACGGTGCTGCGGCGGGCGGTCGAACGGGGCGTCACGCTCATCGACACCGCCGACAACTACGGACCGCACCTTGCCGAGGAGCTGGTCGCCGAGGCGCTGCACCCGTATCCGGCCGACCTGGTCCTCGCGACGAAGGGCGGGGTGGTACGTACGAGCGACAGTGCCTGGCATATCGCGGGACGGCCCGAGCAGTTGCGCGCGATGTGCGAGGCGAGTCTGCGCCGGCTGCGTACGGAGACGATCGGCCTGTACCAGCTGCACCGACTGGACCCGGAGGTGCCGCTCGCCGAACAACTGGGCACGCTTGAGGAGTTGAGGGACGAGGGCAAGATCCGGCACATCGGTCTGGACACGGTCACCGCCGGTCAGCTGAGAAAAGCGCTGGCTCTCGCGCCGATCGCCTCGGTGCAGAACCGCTTCAATCTCATCGACCGGGAGTCGGAGGCGGTGCTCGAGGTGTGCGAGGCGAACGGTCTCGCCTTCCTGCCGTGGTTCCCGCTCGCCAATGGAGCCCTGACCGGCGAGGCCGCCGCCGCGCTCGACACGGTCGCCGCACACCATGGCGCGAGCAGGGGCCAAATCGCCCTCGCCTGGCTGCTGCACCGCTCCCGGGTGCTGTGTCCGACGCCGGGTACCGGATCGCTCGCGCATCTGGAGGAGAACCTGGACGCGGCCACGATCCGGCTCACGGAGGCGGATCTGACGGCCCTTCGGTGACCGGCTCCTCGGTGACCGGCTCCTCGGTGACCGACCCTCCGGTGGCCTGCTCTTTCCTCACTGAGCCCGTGTGCCCTGGTGGAAGTAGAGAAGCCAGTTGCCACTGGTCAGGCGCCACAGCGAACTGCGGTGGGCACGGTGAGCGCCCGACTCCGTGTCGAAGGTCAGATGCACCACGTCCGGTGCGAGCTGTACACCCTTCATCTCCGAGGTGGTGATGGGCCGCGGCGCGGGCACGTCCCGCGCCATGAGGGTGGCGAGGATCGACGCCCGGTCCCAGCGCCTGCCCGAGGTACCGAACTCCAGGTACTCCGGGTGGAACAGATCGGCAAGCAGCTGGGGCGAGGAGCGCACCATCGGGTCGAGAAGACGGAACTCCGCCTCCATGGCTCCATGGACGGCCTTGGTGAGATCAGTCACGGGTCAGCTCCACCAGTTTGAGGACGGTGTTCCAGTTACGGCTGGTAGCGACGATGCCCTTGAACAGGCTCGGTTTCGCGAGCGCTTCGGCCAGCTTGGAGCGGCCGAGGCCGTTCGGGGCATACAGATACAGCACCCGGTCACCGAGCCGGAACTCCTCCGGCAGATGCGCCGATACGTCGATGGGGGCGAGCCGCTCGGGGCCGACACGTTCCGAGAAGTAGGTGACGTGCAGTTGCCTGCCCTCGAGCGAGGCGGCGGGAAAGGGGCACGCGTCGGCGACCGCCCTCAGATACGTACCGTTGCGCACCAGGCAGTCGACGCCGAAGCCGAAGCGCTTCTCGATGGCCCGCTCCAGAGCGGCGCCGAGTGCCTTCTCGTCGTCCGAGTCGCTGGTGAAGACGGCGTTGCCGCTCTGCAGATACGTGGCGACGTCGCCGTGACCCAGTTCCGCGAGCAGTTCACGGAGTTCCACCATGGGCACTTTCCTGTGCCCACCCACATTGATCCCGCGCAGCAGGGCCGCATACCTCGTGGTCATCGCCACACAATAAGGCGGCCGCCGCGCCCCGTGGGGGAGGGCACGGCGACCGCCGGTTCAGCGATGGAGTCCGTCGGCTACTCGACGACCTTCAGCAGCTTGTTGGGCGTGCCCGCGCTGGGGTTGGAGATCTTGTCGGGCGTGGCGCCGTCGGTCAGCGCCTTGGCGACCTGCTCCGGGGTGGCGTCCTTGTGACCGCCGAGGTAGACCGCCGCGGCGCCGACCACATGCGGGGTCGCCATCGAGGTGCCGGAGATGGTCTTCGTACCCTCGTCGCTGTCGTTCCACGACGAGGTGATGTCCGAGCCCGGGGCGTAGATGTCCACGACCGCGCCGAAGTTGGAGAAGTCCGACTGCTGGTCCTCCTTGGTGGAGGAGGCAACCGTGATCGCTTCCTTGACGCGCGCCGGGGAGCCCTGGCTCGCGTCGGCGGACTCGTTGCCGGCCGCGACGGCGAAGGTGACGCCGGAGGCGATCGCCTTGCGGACAGCCTCGTCGAGCGCCTCGTCGGCGCCGCCGCCGAGGCTCATGTTGGCGACGGACGGGCCCTTGTGGTTCTTGGTGACCCAGTCGATACCCGCGACGACCTGCTCCGTCGTACCGGAGCCGTTGTTGTCGAGGACACGGACGGCGACGACCTTCGCCTTCTTGGCGACACCGTAAGTGGCGCCGGCGATGGTGCCGGCGACATGGGTGCCGTGGCCGTTGCCGTCGTCGGCGGAGTCGTCGTTGTCCACGGCGTCGAAGCCGTGCGTGGCGCGACCCACGAAGTCCTTGTGGGTGATACGGACTCCGGTGTCGATGACGTACGCCGTCACACCCTCGCCCGCGCTGTCCGGGTAGGTGTACTTCTTGTCGCCGGCCGTGTCGGCCTGGTCGATCCGGTCGATGCCCCAGGACGGCGGATTGTCCTGGGTCGCGTTGATCGAGAACTTCTTGTTCTGGACGACCTTGGCGACGGACGGGTCGGCGGCGAGGCGCTTGGCCTCGGTCTCCGTGAGGCCGCTGGCGGAGAAGCCGTTGATGGCGGAGCTGTAGTTGCGCTGCAGCTTGCCGCCGTACTCCTTGGCCAGGTCCTGCTTGTCGGCCTTCTTGTCCAGCATCACGATGTAGCTGCCGTCGATCGCGCCTGCGGCATTCGCACCGTAGATGGTGCCCTGTGGGGAGGGCGCCGCTCCGGCGAACGAGGTGTTGAGTACGGTCACTCCGGCTGCGGCAGCCACGGCGGTTATCGCCGCGGTGAGCTTGATCCTGCTCGCACGCTTGTGAGTTGCCATGAAGAGGGGGCTCCTCGTCATCATTTGTGGGGGGATTGCCCGTCGGACGGAAAATCTCCGGGGGCTGATTCGAAACCCTGACCGATTGACGCGCCCAGATCAAGACCTTCATACAGCTGTGACTTACTCAACAAGGTTTCGTAATAATGAATCGGCCAGGGCCCCACAAGTCGGACTTCACCCCCAACCCCCTTTAGATGTAAGGGGCTTCGATCCTTCTTGTCGGGGATACGACGGTCCGAAAGGAGGAGAGGACCACCTCTCCGGGTCACCGGCGAGCAGGAGGAGACGGCCTGAATGTGCCCTTAACTTCGAAGCGGAGACAACGGCGAGGCGCCGACGTCATTTCGAGGGGGCAGGACCGTCATGGGGAAAGCAGGAAGAGGTCCGCGCGGAATCGCCGCGCGAGCCGGTGGATGGAGCGCGCGACACCGCTGGGCGGCAGTGGGAATCTGGGTGTTGTTCGTCATTCTCGCCATGGCGGCCGGCTCGGCGGCGGGCACCGTCAAGCTCAAGGACAGCGAACAGCTGAAGGGTGAGACGACCCAGGCCGCGAAGATCACAGCGGAGGCGGGCGTCGAGGAGCCGGCCGGCGAGACGGTACTCGTCCAGGCGCGCAACGGCTCGGTGAAGGCCACCGACGCGGGATTCCGCAAGGCCGTCGACGAGGTGATGAAGGCGGTCGGCGACACGGGCGCGGTCACCGCGGTGACGTCTCCGTACGACACCAAGAGCATCTCGAAGGACGGACGCAGCGCGCTCGTCCAGTTCGATGTGCGCGGGGACCCCGAGACGGCGGGTGACCGGATCGAGCCGGTACTCAAGGCCGTTGCCACGGTCCAGGACGGGCACAAGGAGCTGCGGATCGAGGAGATCGGCGGCGCCAGCATGCGAAAGACCTTCGACGACGCGTTCGGCGACGACTTCCAGCAGGCGGAGCTCTCGGCGGTGCCGGTCGCGCTCGGCATTCTGCTGATCGCCTTCGGCGCGCTGGTGGCCGCACTGCTGCCGGTAGCTCTGGCCATCACCGCGATCATGGCGACGATGGGGCTGATGGGCGTCGTCAGCCACTTCCAGCCGATGAGCGACAGCGCAAGCTCCGTGATGCTGCTGGTGGGTCTGGCGGTCGGCGTCGACTACTGCCTGTTCTATCTGCGGCGCGAGCGCGAGGAGCGGGCCGCAGGACACGACGCGCACACGGCGATGCAGATCGCCGCGGCGACCAGTGGCCGAGCCGTCATCGTCTCCGGCGTAACGGTGTGCGTGGCGATGGCCGGCATGCTCTTCACCGGCATCGGCACGTTCGAGTCGATGGGCCTGGCCTCGCTGATCGTAGTGGCCGTGGCGATGGTCGGCTCGGTGACGGTGCTGCCGGCGCTGCTCTCGCTGCTCGGCGAGCGGGTGGAGAAGGGGCGGATCCCCTTCCTCAGCCGCATGAAGCGCGGCGTGAACGGCACGAACAGCGGCAGCCGGGTGTGGAACCGGGTCCTCGGCGGCGTACTGAAGCGTCCCGCGGTGTCGCTGGTGGTGGCCGCAGGAGCGCTGGTCGCCATCGCACTGCCCGCGCTCGACATGAAGACGCAGAACCTCACGCTGGACCAGGAGTTCGGCGACTCGGTACCGATCGTGGCGACATACGTGCGGATCAACGAGGCTTTCCCGGGCGGTGCGGACCCGGCGGAAGTCATCGTCAAGGCGGACGACATCAACGCGACGCCGGTGAAGCAGGCGATCGACGACTTCCGTAAGCAGGCGGTGAGTTCGGGTGCGTCCCGGGGGCCCATCGAGGTGGTCCGGCACGACGCGCAGAACCTGGCATTCGTATACGTACCGCTGGTGGGCGGCTCCGACCAGGACAAGGCGGAGAAGAGCCTGGACATCCTGCGCAAGGAGGTCCGCCCGGCGACACTCGGCAGAATCGACGGCCTCCAGGCGCCGATCAGCGGTCAGGTCGCGGGCTCGAAGGACTTCAACGATCAGCTCGCCGGGGCCGTGACACCCGTCTTCGCCTTTGTGGTGGTGTTCGCCTTCATCCTGATGCTGCTGTCGTTCCGGTCGCTGACGATCGCGATCACCTCGATCGTGCTCAACCTGCTGTCGGTCGGCGCGGCGTACGGCATCCTCACCGCGGTCTTCCAGCACGGCTGGGGCGCGTCGCTGGTCGGCGCGGAGGGCGTGGGCGCCATCATCACGTGGCTGCCGCTGTTCCTCTTCGTGATCCTTTTCGGACTCTCGATGGACTACCACGTGTTCGTGGTGTCCCGGATCCGCGAGGCGAAGATGCAGGGGCGTGGTACGCGGGAGGCGATCACCCATGGCGTGGTGACGACGGCGGGCGTGGTGACAAGCGCGGCGGTCATCATGGTCGCGGTGTTCGCGATCTTCGGCACGCTGTCGATGCAGTCGATGAAGCAGATGGGCGTCGGCCTCGCGGCGGCGGTTCTGATCGACGCGACGGTCATCCGCGGGGTGCTGCTCCCGGCGATCATGGCGCTGCTGGGTGACCGGAACTGGTACTTCCCGAAGTGGCTGCGGTGGCTGCCGGATCTGACGCATGACGAGTCGGCGGTGGCGCCGGTTGGGGCGCCGGCGGGGACGCCGCGCCACGACGACGGCCGACCGGAACCGGCCCGCGTCTGAGGCGGGTTTGATGCCCCCCGCGGCCCGGGAGCGCGCGCTCCCGGGCCGCGGGTGTTTTGCGCGGTGCGGGGTCCCTGGCGGGGTGCGGGTCCCTGGCGGGGTGCGGGCCCTTTGCGGGTGCGGGTCCCTGGCGCGGTGCGGAGTCCGTGGCGGGGTGCATTGCGGGTGCGGGTCCCTGACGGGGTGCGGGCCCTTTGCGGGTGCGGGTCCCTGACGGGGTGCGGGTCCTGGGTGCTTGGGCGTGCCCGGTCTTGTGTCGGTGGCCGTCCGGGGTCCGCTCCGGGGCTCGTGTCCTGGACTGCTTTCCTCACCGCGCTTCGCGCGAGTTGCGACGCTTTACGTCCAGAACACGACCCCTGCGCGTCCCCCTGCCAGGGACGCGCCCCCGGCCTCTCGGGTGCCCGCACTTGTCGGCGTTGGGGCTTAGCCCCCGCGTTCGCGGCACGAAGCCGCCGCACCGGGGGTGTCGGGGCATCAGCCCCCAACGTCCTCCCACTCGGAGTGGGACCCTCTGCCTGCGGCCGCGGCACGAAGCTGCCGCAAGCGGGTGTGGGGCTCCAGCCCCCAACGCCCCTCCCCCTGCCGGCAAGCCGCGCCTGTGGTCTGCGGCGCGAAGCTGCCGCTCCGGGCACGCGGGGGGGGCGTCAGCTCCCTCAACAGGGGGCCTGGGGGCGCCGCCCACAGTTTCGGGAAGGGGCGGGGTGGGGGAAAACGGACCCGCGCCCCCGGGCGTCAGCGTTGGTAGCGGGACAGCACCAGGTTGCCGTCGTTGACGAGGCGATTCTCCAGCTCGGCCGCGTCGATCGCGCCGCTGTAGTACTCCTGCAGCGCCGGCGTCGCGACCTTGTCCTTCCACTCCGGGTAGCCCCGCACCGACTGGGCCGGCGCTGAGCGCAGCTCCCGCGCCAGCGCGGCGCCCGTGGACCAGCCCTCCTTCTCGGTGTGCAGGGCCGGGTCAGCCAGTGCCTTCGTACCCGTCGGCAGCATCCAGTCGCCCTTCGCCAGCCGCACCATGTTCCGCGGCTGGAGCATGAAGTCGATGAACTCGGCCGCCTCCTTCTTGTGCGGGCTGTCCTCGGCGACAGAGAGGGTCTGCGGGCTCACGCCCTGGGTGAGGCCACCGGCTCCCGCGGGGGCGGGCAGCACCTGCCACTCGAAGCCCTTCGGCGCCTGCTGGACGATCTGCTGGCGGTAGGAGAAGCCGAGCGGGACCATCGCGTACTTGCCGCCGAAGAAGCCGGGCAGGGTGTCGGAGCCGCCCGAGCCGAGAGTGGTGCGCGATGCGCTCCCGTCGGTGTTGACCTGTGCGTTGATGGTACGGGGCACCACCTGGTCGGCCGCGTCGAAGCGGACCTCGACCTTGCCGTCCGCGCCGCGGTGGAAGACCTGGCCGCCGGTGGAGAGGGAGAGGTTGAGAGTGGCCGAGACCGGCTCCTTGAGCGGCCAGGCGACACCGTACTTCCCCTCCCCCATCCTCTCCGTGAGCGTCTTGGTGACCTGGCGGAACTCCTCCCAGCTCCACGGCTTCCCGGCCGTCGGAATGCGGACCCCTGAGGAGTCGAGGATCTTCTTGTTGGCGATGAGAACGCGCGGTTCCTGGAGAAAGGGCACGCCGTAGACCCCCTTGTCGAAGGTCGCCGTCTCCCAACTCTGCCGCGGGATGTCCGACGTGAGGCGCTCCGGCAGCAGCCCACTCAGATCGGCGAGGTAGCCGCCGTACGCGAAGTCGGCGAGGTCGTCGGAGGCGTCATGGATGATGTCCGGCGCCTCGCCGCCCTCGAAGGAGGTCAGCAGTTGGTCATGGACGCTGTCCCAGCTGCCCTGGACGTACTCCACCTGGACGTCGGGGTGGCTCGTGTTCCACTCCTTCACCAGGTCCTTGTTGGCGTCGACGGACTCCTGTTGCCAGGCCAGGGACTGGAAGCGGAGCCTGATCCTTCCGCTGTCGGCTCCGCCGTCGGCGGAGCAGCCGGTCAGCAGTAGCGTGCACACGGCGGCCGCGGCCGCGACTCTCCGCATCAGCTCTTCACCGCCCCTGTCAGCATCCCGCCCGTGATTCGCTTCTGAATAATCGCGAAGATGACGAGCGAGGGAATCGTCGCGAGGAACGCGGCAGCGGCAAGCGGCCCGAGATCCGCGACGCCCTCCGCGCCGAGGAAGTGCGTGAGGACGACCGGCAAGGTCTGCTTCTCCGGAGTCTTGAGCAGGACGAGCGCGAAGAAGAACTCGTTCCATGCGGTGATGAAGGCGAACAGCGCGGTGGCGACGATGCCGGGCGCGAGCAGCGGGGCGGTGACCGAGACGAGCGTGCGGAGCTTGCCCGCGCCGTCGACGGACGCCGCCTCCTCCAGCTCGCGCGGCACGGCCCGTACGTACCCGACCAGCATCCAGAGCGCGAACGGCAGCGACCAGACGACGTACAGCATGATCAGACCGAACAGTGTGTTGATCAGATGCAGGTTCTTCAGGATCAGGAACAGCGGAATGATCACCAGGACGAACGGGAACGCCTGACTGACCACGACCCAGCCGGTGGCTGCGGCGGAGAGCCTGTTGCGGTTACGGGCCATGGCGTAGGCCATGGGCGTCGCGATCACGACGGCGATCAGCGCGGCGGACAGGGCCGCGATCAGGCTGTTGCCGGCGGCCTGGAGGAGCGGCTGCTCGTCGAAGGCCTGCCGGAAGTTGTCGAGGGTGGGGTCGTTCGGAATCCAGGTGGGGTGCAGCGAGCCCAGTTCGCGCGGCGGTTTGAAGGCGGTGGAGATCAGCCAGAGGAAAGGGAACGCGAGGAAGACGAGGTAGCAGAGGAGCGCCACGTACTGGCCGGCGCGGCCGGACCTGCTGGTGCGCAGCGTTGTCACTGCTCCGCCCCTTCCTTGAGCCGTCCTACGAGGTAGAGCGCGAGCATCACCGAGATCACCGCGACCATGACGCAGCCCATCGCGGCGGCGTAGCCGAACTGGCCGTAGCGGAAGGCCTCTTCGTAGGCGAAGAGCATGGGGAGGCGGGTGCGGCCGCCGGGTCCGCCGTTGGTGAGCACGTACACCAGGGCGAAGGAGTTGAAGTTCCAGATGAGGTTGAGCGCGGTGATGGCCAGCGCGACGGGCTTGAGAGCGGGCCAGGTGACGGTACGGAACCGGCGCCAGGCACCGGCGCCGTCGAGCGCGGCGGCCTCGTGGAGCTCGTGCGGGGTGTTCTGAAGTCCCGCGAGCAGCGCGACGGTGGTCTGCGGCATGCCTGCCCAGATCCCGACGACGATCACGGCGGGCAGCGCGGTGGCGAGTCCGGTCAGCCAGTCCCGTCCGTCTCCCAGCCCGAGGTCACGAATGGTCTCGTTCAGGATGCCCGCGTCGGGGTTGTATACGAGCCGCCACATGATGCCGACGACGACCTCGGGCATGGCCCAGGGGATGATCGCCAGGGCGCGCGCCAGCCAGCGGAAGCGGAGGTTCTGGTTGAGCAGGAGAGCGAGACCGAGCGCGAGCAGGAACTGTGGGACCGTCACGCCGATCGCCCAGAGCAGACCGATCCTGAACGAGTCCCAGAAGAGCGTGTCGTGAAGCAGGTCCTGGAAGTTCAGCGTCCCGATCCACTGGGTGGGTTCGGTGCGGCCCGCCTGGGAATCGGTGAAGGCGAGCGATATGCCGTAGAGCAGCGGCCCGACGCTCAGCACCAGAATCGGGATCAGGGCAGGCAGCACGAGGAACCAGGCCCCGTGGTCCGGCTGCTTCCTGGACCGCGCATTCTGGGACCGCGGCTTACTGGACCGCGGCGTTGCCGTCGCCAATGTCACGGATTCGACTCCTTTGGGCGGCCCATCCTGGTCCGGCCGCCCAGGCGGCCTCCGTCATCGTGCTGACGGTCCGTCGGTTCGTCAACCCAACCTGCATGGATGCGAGACTTTGGCGGATTCGTGCGAGCGGCGGGAGCGGTGGGAGAGACCAATGGACGAGACACGGGCACGCGCGGTGCTGGCGGCTGCGGGACTTCCTGCCGATGCGGCGCTGCTCGCGCTCGGCGAGAACGCGGTGTTCGGGGCGGGCGAGGTGGTCGTCAAGGTCGGCCGAGACGCGGAACTGATGGCGCGGGCGGAGCGTGAACTCTCCATCGCCGCCTGGCTGTCGGAGGAAGGAGTGCCGGCGGTGCGGGCGGCCGAGCCGAAGCCGCGGCTGGTTAAGGGCCATCCGGTGACGGTGTGGCACCGGCTGCCGGATGCGGTACGTCCGGCGGAGCCGGCGGATCTGGCGCGGCTGCTGCGTCGGATCCATGCGCTTGGCTCCCCGTCCTTCTCCCTTCCGCCGCGGGAACTGCTCGGAGGCGTCGAGCGCTGGCTGCGTCTTGCGGGCGAGGCGATCGACCCGGGCGACGCGGACTATCTGCGCGAGCGCCGCGACGGTTTCGCCGAGGCGGCGTCCGCGCTCACCTCACATCTGCCGCCGGGCCCGATCCACGGCGACGCACTCCCCCGCAACGTCCATGTGGGCCCGGACGGCCCGGTCCTGGTGGACCTGGAGACATTCTCGTCGGACCTCCGCGAGCACGACCTGGTGGTCATGGCGTTGTCCCGCGACCGCTACGGACTGGCGCCCGAGGCGTATGAGTCGTTCACCGAGGCGTACGGCTGGGACGTCCGTGAGTGGCCCGGCTGCGCGGTCCTGCGCGGTGCCCGCGAAACGGCAAGCTGCGCATGGGTGGCGCAGCACGCCCCGACGAACCCGGCGGCGCGGGAGGAGTTCGCTCGGCGGGTCGCGTCACTGCGGGAGGGTGCGGAGAGGGTGCGCTGGCACGCGTTCTGACGGTACGAGGGCGGACGCCTGCGGCGGGGCATGTTCCCCACCCCGCCCCTTCCCCTAACCAAGGGCTTCGCCCACCCTGGGCCCCGAACGCGTTTCGCGCGTGTCCTCAATCGCCGGACGGGCTTGATTTCAGGCCTCGCCGGCGATTGAGGGAGAAGACCCCGGGCTCAGCCCACCGACGGCACCAGCTCCCGCACCGGCCAGGACGCATCCACCACCGCGTCCGCGCTGCCCTTCTTCCGCAGGAAGCGCTGGAAGTCCGTCGCCCACTCCGCGTACCACTCGACCTGGCGCTCATGCAGCTCCGCCGGAGTCAACGCCGCAACCGAGCCGTGCCGTTCGGCTATCGCGCGGGCCACCCGCACCGCCGCCAGTGCGTCCGCGGACGCATCGTGGGCCGTGTCCAGGACCACGCCGTACTCGACGCAGACCGCCTCCAGTGTGCGCTTGCCCTTGCGGTAGCGGTCGACCGCCCGGTCGATGGTGTACGGGTCGATCACCGGGCCGATCGGGCGGCCCGAAAGGCGGTCCGTCAGGGAGGGCAGGTCGTGGCGCTGCAACTCCGCCGTCAGCAGCGTCAGATCGAATGCCGCGTTGTACGCGACGACCGGCACCCCCTGCGCCCAGTACCCGCTCAGTGTCTCCGCGATCTCGTCCGCCACCTCGCGCGCCGGACGGCCCTCCGCCGTAGCCCGCTCGCTGCTGATGCCGTGGATCGCCGACGCCTGCGCCGGGATGCGGATGCCCGGGTCCGCCAGCCAGCCCCGCCGCCGGACCGGCTCCCCCGACTGCACCCCGACGATCGCCGCCGTCACGATCCGCGCTTCCAGCGGCTCCGTACCCGTCGTCTCCAGATCGAAGCCGACCAGCGGTTCCCCGTGCCAAGCCATCGTGGCCCTCCTTCGTGGTGCGGTGGTGCGTTCCCCCCGTGGACTTTCACCCTCCCACGTGCCACTGACAACTCAGGAGACGGGACGCGAGTCCGCCCATACGGACTCGAACTCCTCGCGGTATGTCTGGAAAAGTCCGTTCTCGCCGTCATGACCGGCGCGAACCACCGCACGCCCCCCGCCCCGCAGCACCAGCACCGGCGCCTCCATCCCCCGCGCCCGGCGCAGATAGGACTGGATGACGGCGAGGCCGTCCGGGCCGTCGCCGTCGACCAGGTAGGCGGTGAAGCGCGGTGTCTCGTCGAAGACCTGGATCTCGAAGGCGCCCGGGTCGCGCAGGCGCGAGCGGACGCGGCGCATATGGAGAATGTTCATCTCCACCGTGCGGCTCAGCTCGCCTTTCTTCAGACCCAGTTCGCGTTCGCGGCGCTTGACCGCACTGCTCGCCGGGTTCAGGAAGAGGAGCCGGACCCGGCATCCGGATTCGGCCAGGTGGACCAGCCGTCGTCCGGAGAAGTTCTGGACCAGGAGGTTCAGGCCTATGCCGATCGCGTCGAGGCGGCGCGCACCGCCGAAGAGGTCTTCGGCGGGGAGCTGGCGCTGCAGCCGGACCCGGTCGGGGTGGACGGAGACCACATCCGCGTAACGGTCGCCGACGAGATCCTCGACCGCGTCGACCGGGAGGCGGTCGGCCGAGGGCACGCCCGCGCCGCTGCCGAGTATCCCCAGGAGCCGGGCGGAGGCGCGCTCGGCCTGGGCGAGCACCGCCTCGTTCAGCGCGCGGTTGCGGGAGACGACATTGCGCGCGACTTCCAGCTCGTCCAGCGCCAGCTCGACATCGCGCCGGTCGTCGAAGTACGGCTCGAAGCACGGCCAGTGCTGGACCATCAGCTCCCGCAGCTGCGGGAGGGTCAGGAAGGACAGGACATTGTCGTCCGCCGGGTCCAGCAGATAGCCCTTGCGGCGCGAGACCTCCCGTACGGCGACCGCGCGCTGTACCCACTCCTGCCCCGCGGGCCCCGCCGCGGCCACCACCCAGTCGTCGCCGTGCACCGGTTCATAGATGGGGCGCAGCACCGCTGCCACCACGGCCCGCAGCCGCTGCTCCACCAGGTTCAGCCAAATGTAGGCCCGCCCGGCACGTTGGGCGCGCGTACGCACCTCGCTCCAGGCGTCCGCGCCCCAGTCCAGTTCCGCCCCGATCTCCATCGGCTGTGCGAGGGAGACCGCTCCGGGCGGCGCGTCGGCGGAGTCCCCCTCGTGACCAGCGTCACCTGGGGGTAGCTCCAGCCCTCCCGAGCTCACCCGCGCACCCCTCTTCCCTTCCCCCTTCAACGATCAAGGAAGAGTACTCCGCCTGCGGGACACGGTGCAGCCGGAACGGCAGTGTCCTTTCCCAACTCCCTTTCCATATCCGGCCCTTCTGCCTGGCGAGATCTGCCGGAGTGAGCGGATTCATAGCGGTTACGTCCCCGGGGCGTCCGAGGAACCCGATGTTGACCGCGGCGTCCTCCCCTGAGGAGGCGTCTCACCGGCGATACTTTCGGGGAGGATCTGGGCCAAGTGCCCCCCAGCACCCGGATCAGAAGTGGAAGAGTCATATCTATGCAGGTCTGGCCGGGACAGGCGTATCCACTCGGTGCCACGTACGACGGCGCCGGCACCAACTTCGCGGTGTATTCAGAAGCCGCCCGACGAATCGAACTGTGCCTACTGCACGACGACGGCTCGGAGACGGACGTCGAGCTGCGTGAGACCGATGCCTTCGTACGGCACGCCTATCTGCCGGGCGTGATGCCGGGTCAGCGGTACGGATTCCGGGTCCACGGTCCGTACGCCCCGGAGCGCGGGCAGCGCTGCAACTCCGCGAAGCTGCTCCTCGATCCGTACGCCCGTGCGATCAGCGGCAGCATCGACTGGGGCGAGACGGTGTACGGCTACCACTTCGGCAAGCCGGACTCGCGCAACGATCTGGACTCGGCGCCGCACACGATGGCCTCCGTCGTGGTCAACCCGTACTTCGACTGGGGCGACGACCGGCCGCCGCGTACCGACTACCACCGCACGGTGATCTACGAGGCCCATGTGAAGGGCCTCACGATGCTGCATCCGGAGCTGCCGGAAGAGCTGCGCGGCACCTACGCGGGGCTCGCGCACCCCGCCGTCATCTCGCATCTGACCGAACTGGGCGTCACGACGCTCGAGTTGATGCCGGTGCATCAGTTCGTCAACGACCACCGGCTGGTGGACGCGGGGCTGAACAACTACTGGGGCTACAACACCATCGGGTTCTTCGCGCCGCACAATTCCTACGCGTCCTGGGGCGACCGGGGCGAGCAGGTGCTGGAGTTCAAGCAGGCCGTACGGGCGCTGCACAAGGCGGGCATCGAGGTCATCCTCGACGTGGTCTACAACCACACGGCGGAGGGCAACCATCTGGGGCCGACGCTCTCCTTCCGGGGCCTCGACAATGCCTCGTACTACCGGCTGTCCGACGATCCGCGCTACTACACGGACACGACCGGCACCGGGAACTCACTGCTGATGCGCAGCCCCCATGTACTGCAGCTGATCATGGACTCGCTGCGCTACTGGGTGACCGAGATGCATGTCGACGGCTTCCGCTTCGACCTGGCGGCCACGCTGGCCCGGCAGTTCCACGAGGTGGACCGGCTGTCCTCGTTCTTCGACCTGGTGCAGCAGGACCCGGTGGTCAGTCAGGTGAAGCTGATCGCCGAGCCGTGGGACGTGGGCGAGGGCGGCTATCAGGTGGGGAACTTCCCGCCGCTGTGGACCGAGTGGAACGGCAAGTACCGGGACACCGTGCGGGACCTGTGGCGGGGCGAGCCACGGACGCTGGCGGAGTTCGCATCCCGGCTGACCGGCTCGTCCGACCTGTACCAGGACGACGGGCGGCGGCCGCTCGCCTCCATCAACTTCACCACCTGCCACGACGGTTTCACGCTGCACGATCTGGTCTCGTACAACGACAAGCACAACGAGGCGAACGGCGAGGGCAACCGCGACGGCGAGAATCACAACCGGTCCTGGAACTGCGGCACGGAGGGGGACACGACCGACCCCGAGGTGCTCGATCTGCGGGACCGGCAGATGCGCAACTTCATCGCCACGCTGATGCTCTCGCAGGGTGTGCCGATGCTCAGCCACGGCGACGAGTTCGCGCGTACGCAGGGCGGCAACAACAACGCGTACTGCCAGGACAACGAGGTCTCCTGGGTGCGCTGGCCGGAGCCGGGCGCGGACGAGGACGGCACACTGCTGGCGTTCACCCGGGCGATGGTGTGGCTGCGGCGCGACCATCCGGTCTTCAGGCGGCGGCGTTTCTTCCACGGCCGGCCGGTGGAGGGGACGCACGACGAGCTCTCCGACATCGCCTGGTTCACTCCGGAAGGTGAGGAGATGGTCCAGCGGGACTGGCAGTCGGCGTCCGCCAAGGCGCTGTCGGTGTTCCTGAACGGCCATGCGATTTCGGAGCCGGGGCCGCGGGGCGAGCGGATCGCCGACGACTCGTTCCTGCTGATGTTCAACGCCAGCGCGGACGAGCTGGACTTCGCGGTGCCGGTGAACCACGGCCGGCAGTGGCAGGTGGTCGTGGACACGGCACGCAAGGAGGGGGTCCCGCCGGGCGAGGGGCCGAAGGTGGCGGCCGGTGAACGGGTGCCGCTGCTGGGGCGGAGTCTGACGGTGCTGCGGCGGCCTGCATAGCCGTCACCACCCTGCTCGGCCGTGCCGGTCCGCGGCGCGCCCGAGCAGGGGGTTCGCCCACCCAGTAGTCCGAACGGCCGGTACCCGTGCACGGGCCGATGACACAGAAGCCCTCAAGCTGGGTACGTACGTTCGCATGACGCCCACCGCCACATACCGGCTGCAGCTCCAGCCGGACTTCCCGTTCTCGGCCGCCGCGGCAGCGGTCCCGTACATCGCCGGGCTCGGCGTCTCGCATCTGCATCTGTCGCCGGTGCTGGAGGCCGTACCCGGGTCGACGCACGGCTATGACGTCGTCGACCCCGCCCGGGTACGGGACGAGCTGGGCGGCGAGGAGGGTCTGCGGCGGCTGGCCCGCACGGCGCGCGAACACGGTCTCGGACTCGTCCTGGACATCGTCCCGAACCATATGGCGGCCGTGCCGCGGCACAACGCGGCGCTGTGGGAGGTGCTGCGCGAAGGGCCGCTGTCGCCGTACGCCCGCTGGTTCGACATCGACTGGGAGGCGGGCGGCGGGAAGGTGCTGCTGCCGGTGCTGGCGGGCCGGATCGGCGACGAGCTTGGCGGGATGCGGGTCGAAGGGGACGTACTGCACTACGGTGAGCAGCGTTTCCCGCTCCGTGAGTCCACGGCGAAGCTGGCGCTGCCCGAGCTGCTTGACGCGCAGTGGTACCGGCTCGGCTGGTGGCGGCTGGCTCGTACCGAGCTCAACTACCGCCGCTTCTTCACCATTTCGGAGCTGATCGGCGTACGGGTGGAGGACCCGGAGGTCTTCGACGCGACCCACGGGAAGATCCTCGAGCTGGTACGGGACGGAGTGGTCGAGGGCCTGCGGGTGGACCATCCGGACGGTCTCGCCGACCCCGAGGCGTATCTGCGGCGGCTCGACGAGGCGACGGGCGCGGCCTGCTGGACGGTCGTCGAGAAGATCCTCACCGGGGACGAACGGCTGCCGACCGGCTGGCCGGTGGCCGGCACGACGGGCTACGACGCGCTGCGGCATATCGACGGCCTGTTCACCGATCCGGCGGGTGAGTCCGAACTGGTCGCGCATTACCGGGAGTTCGCGGGGCCGGCGGGCGACCGCGGCGGCTACTGGGAGGCGACGGTGCGCCGCGCCGCGTACAAGGTGGTCACTCATGAACTGGCAGCCGAGACCGCGGCGCTCACCCGCCTGGCCGGGCGCGTCTGCACCGCGGATCCGGCGCTGCGCGACCACGCGCCCTGGGCGCTGCGCGCGGCGGTCCGGGAGCTGCTGGTGCGGGTCCCCGTCTACCGTCCGTACCGCATCGGCGGCGAGGAGGCGCTGCCCCCGGCGGCGGCGCTCGGTGCGAAGGCGGCGTTCGCGGTCGTCGAGGAGGCCGAGGCCGTCGAGGTGGTGCGGGACCTGGCGCTCGGGCGGCTCGGCGAAGGCCCGGACCATGACGCGTTCCGTGCCCGCTTCGCGCAGACCTCGTCCGCACTGCGCGCCAAGTCCGTGGAGGACACCGCCTTTTACCGGTATGTGCCGTTGATTTCGGCGAACGAGGTGGGCGGCGACCCGGGGAGTCCGGCGGTGGGCCCGGAACTGTTCCATGCGTACTGCGAACGCCTTGCCCGCGACTGGCCGGCCACCGGCACCGTACTGACCACGCACGACACCAAGCGCAGCGCGGATGTACGGGCCGGGATCGCCGTGCTGTCCGAATGCCCGGAGAAGTGGGCGGACTTCCTCGCACGCATCACGGAGGAAGCGGCGCGGCTGGAAGGCGGACGCGCGCCCGATCCGCATCTGGCGTGGGTGGTCTGGCAGACGGCTGTCGGCTTCGGCATCCCGTCCGAGGGCAGATTGTCGACGGCGCTGCTGAAGAGCGCGCGCGAAGCGGCGCTGCTGACCAGCTGGACGGAGCCGGATCCGGCATACGAGGAGGCGGTCACCGCGTTCGCCGGCGCGGGCCCGGCGGGCCCGCCGCTGTACTCGGTGGCGCTGTTCGCCCGTGAGCTGGAGCCGTATGTACGGGCCAATGTGCTGGGCGCGGCGCTGGTGCAGCTGACGATGCCGGGCGTGCCGGACCTCTACCAGGGCACGGAGCGGGAGTTCCTCGCCCTGGTGGACCCGGACAACCGGCGGCCGTTCGATGAGGGGCCGCCGAACGAGAAGACGACGGTCACGACGGCGGCGCTGCGGCTGCGCCGGGAACGCCCCGAGGTCTTCGGCGAGTCGGGTACGTACGCACCGCTGCATGCGGATGGACCCGCCGCCGAGCACTGCCTGGCCTTCTGCCGGACGGGTGAGGTCGTCACGGCGGTCACTCGGCTCTCGCTGCGGCTGGACCGGGCGGGCGGCTGGGCGGGCACGGAGCTGACACTTCCTGCGGGGAGGTGGGCCGATCTGCTCGCTCCGGAACGGGAGTTCACCGGCGGCCGGCCGGTGCCGCTGGCCGAGCTGTTCGCGGAACGTCCGGTGGCGCTGCTCAGCCGGAGGGCGGTAGGAGAAGGGTCCGCGGCGAGCGTGTGAGGGCCGTGGCGACGGGGCAGTCCCCGGCCCGAAGGTGGGCTGACCGGGATCGTCCCGCAGCGGATCGACCGCCGGCTGGTCGGGGTGGTCGAGCACATTGGCGAGAGAGGAAGCGAGCGCCTTCTCGCGCACGGAGAGCTGCGCGACGCACTTCCCGCCGGGCACGACACCGACGGCGGAGCGACCCCGCACCCCGACGGCGGGCGACCAGCGGCAGAACTCCGTGACGAGGTCGGCCTGTTGCCGTTCGGCTGGGCGCCGGGCAAGGACGTACGCGGTCCACCCGACGACATCCCACAGTGCGTCTGCACGGCCCCCTGATGGGGGCGTGGACGTGTCCCCCGTGGCGCGGGTAACTCTCAGGCGACCGCCCCGGTTTCCGCGTCGCAGTCCGCGTACGCCCGTACGCGTGAGGGCGCGGCCGCCCCGCCGTACGGCCTCGACGTGCGCAGCAGGTCCGCGAAGGCCGCCGCCGCGCCCGTCAGCTCCACGCGGGAGAAGACCGTCAGTGCGCGCCGCACGGAGGGTCCGCAGCCAGCACCATGCAGTCCTCACCGACCGCTCCCCGCACGACATGGGAAGGCGCGGTCGCGATGCCGACCCCCGCCGCCGCCATGCGTACCGCCGTCGAGGTGTGCTCGGTCCGCACCGCCGTCCGGGGCGTGAAGCCGGCCTTGGCGAACGCCCAGTCCAGGAAGGCCTGTCCCTCCACCACGGGTTCCATCGCGCACCGCACCCAGGTGTGGTCCATGTGGTCGGGGATCTGCTGCCGCCGCCCTCGCCGGGCCTGGCCCATGCCTCGTTCGCCGAGGGTCTGTTGGCCGCCGAGACGCTGGCTGGACGCGTCTGCCCGCCCGTCGACTACGCCACGGTCCCCCGGGTCACGTACTCCTCGCCGCAGACCGCAGCGGTGGGCCTGAGCGAGGCCGAGGCGCGCGCCCGCGGTATCGAGGTGAGCGTCAACACCATGCCCCTGACGGCCGTCGCCAAGGGCATGGTGGACGGCCAGGGCGTGCGTTGTGAAGGTCCTCGCCGAGCGGGGAGGCCGGGTGCTCGGCGTGCATCTCGTCGGCCCGAATGTCTCCGAGATGATCGCCGAGAGCCAGCTGATCGTCGGGTGGGATGCGGAACCGTCCGACGTGGCCCGGCACATCCACGCCCACCCGACGCTGTCGGAGGCGGTCGGCGAGACGTTCCTGACGCTCGCCGACCGCGGCTTGCACCAGCCATGAAGCGCCGGCGTCAGCCGGTGTTGGTCAGCCGCTGGTCGCCCCCGACAGCCCGGTCACCGGCGACCCTCCGGCCCTCCGCGTCCGGCCTGACCGGCCTGACCGGCCTGACCGGCCACCAGGACCGCTCGCCCAGCAGCGCCAGCGCCGACGGCAGGATCAGCGCCCGCAGCACCACCGCGTCGAACAGCACCGCCACCGTCAGTCCGACGGCGATCTGCTTCATCTCGATCCGGTCGATGAACAGGAAGCTGATGAAGACCGACACCATGATCACCGCGGCGCTGGTGACGACGCTCGCGGAGCCCGCGATGCCGTCCACCACCGCCTGCCGGGTCGGCACGCCTCTGCGCACCGCCTCCCTGATCCGGCTGACCACAAAGATCTGGTAGTCGGTGGAGAGCCCCACCAGGATCGCGAAGACCATCAGCGGCGTACGCGATCCGACGAAGCCGACCGAGTCGAAGCCGAGCGGCCCCTCCGCCCATGTCCCCTGGAAGACCAGCGTCAGTACGCCCCAGGAGACCATCACCGCCGCCAGGTTGAGCAGTACGCCGAACAGCGCGAGCACCAGCGAGCGGAACGCCAGGAACATGATGACCAGCGTCGCCAGCGAGACAAAGGCGATCACCCACAGCAGCCGCCCCTCCTGGTGCTCGGCGTAATCCACGCCGCCGGCGATCTCACCGCTGACGGCCACCTCGGCGGCCGCCGTCCGTCCGACCGTGGCCGGGATCAGCTCGCCGCGCAGCCGCCGCAGGGAGCGGCTCGCCTCGTCGGAGTTCTGTGTGTACGGGACGGCCAGCCGCAGCAGCGCGGTGTGCCCGTCCTTGGAGGTCGTCACCTCGGGTTCGCGGTCCTGCGCGAAGAGCCGGTCGCCCTTGGTGCGTTCGGCGAGCCGTCGCAGTTCCGTGGCCGGGTCGGCGGACTTCAGGAGAACAAGATGTGCCGCCCCCTCGGACGGGTAGGCGGCGGTGAGCCGGTCGTACGCGGCGACCGCGGGCACGCTGTCGGGGAAGGTCTCCTTGCCCTCCGTACCGAGCGTCATGTTCAGGGCGGGCACGGCGAGCGCGGCCGTCGCGGCGATGCCGACGAGCAGCGTGGCGAGCGGGCGGCGCATGACCGGCCGCAGCAAGGCCGTCCACACCCGGCCCTGGCCCGAGCGGCGCCTGATCCCCCTGCGACCGTCCATGCGGCGGCCCAACTTGGTGAGCAGCGCGGGCAGTACGGTCAGCGAGCCGGCCACCGCGACCAGCGTGACGAGAATCGTGCCGGTGGCGATGGACGAGAAGATCACGTCGTCCATCAGATAGAGGCCGCCGAGCGCGAGGGCGACGGCGAGGCCCGAGTCGACGACCGCCCGGCCCGAGGTGGCCGCCGCGAGCTCGACCGCGGCGGCGTGGCTGATGGTTCCTCCACCGCGTTCGCGCTCCTCGCGGGCCCGCTTGAGGTAGAAGAGCGAGTAGTCGACACCCACGGCCATGCCCAGCATGAAGATCGCGCTGAGCGCCGCGCCGCCCGCGTCCGGGAAGACCCAGGACGCCAGTCCGTAGAGCCCGACCGCGCCCGCGAAGGCGGAGAGCGCCAGCAGCACCGGGATGGCGGCGGCGAGCACCGCGCCGAAGACGACGAAGAGAATGACGAACGTGACCGGGAGACTGATCATCTCGGTCCGCTGAAGGTCCTTCCCCTGCTTGTCGTTGACGCCGTTCGAGATGGACGCGCTGCCGGTCTGCTCGATCCGCAGATCCTTGTGGGCGCTCTGGACGGCCTCGGTCTGCTTGAGCAGCGCCTCGACGTCCTTCTTGGCGGTCTCCTTGTCGCCGCGCAGGGTGACGGCGACCCTGAGCGCCTCACCGCCGCGCGCCCGCTGCGGACCGGCGACTGATACGACGGCGGGCAGTTCGCGCATCCGCCGGCCGATCTCGCGCGCCACTTCCTGCGCGGCCGCCTGGTCGAGCGTGCCTCGCGGCACGGTGATGAGGACCTGTTCGACGGGCGGCGGGGTCAGCCCGCTGTGCGCGGCCATGGCCTCGGCCCGGCCCGCCTCACCGACCCAGAAGTCCTCGAACTTCCCCTTGTTGGTGCCTGCCGCCGTACCCGCGCCGATACACAGCACGACGAACACGAGCCAGCCCACCACTGCCCGCCAGGGGTGGGTGGCACACCATCGCGCCGCACGGACCGTGATCGGATCTCTGCCCGGCATGCGGGCACCTCCCCTGGGACGTCTGATCTTCTTCGTGATCAGCGTCCCGCCGGGGGTGTTTCCAGGTCACTGGTGACCGCAGGCATATCGGTCTGGGGCTGTCCCCACCACGGACTTGGGGCTACCCGGGGGCAGGGGGAGCAGGGTCAGCGCGCGGTGAGGCGGAAACTCATCCGTCCGAAGCCCACCATGTCCCCGTCGTGCACAACGACGGAGCCGGTCACCCGCCGGCCGTTGACGGTGGTGCCGTTGGTCGAGCCGAGGTCGCGCAGGATCCACAGGCTGCCCTGGCGGCTCAGTTCGGCGTGCAGTCGCGAGACCGTGTCATGGCTCAGCCGCAGCCCGTTCGCCGGGTCGCGGCCGATCCGCAGGGGGTACGGGCTGGGTTCGGGCAGCAGCAGCGGCGGCAGCTTCTCGGCCTGCCAGGCCCTGCGCAGCCGTACCGAGAACGCCGATATACGGCCCACCGCGCCGTACAGCCGCCGTGACCATCGGCCCTCGGTGTCGAGGTCGGCCGTGAGCGCCCGCAGTTCATCGGAGCGGCGGGCGGCGAGGGCCAGTTCCATACGGTGAATGAAGGTGTCGTGCGACAGCTTGCCCTGCGCCGCGCCCTCTCTGAGCACACCGAGGACACGGTCCCGCTCGGCATCCGAGAGCCGAGCGGGATACGTGTGGAACTCGAAGGAGGACGTCACATACGAGATTGTCGGGCCGAATGGCCACAGGTGTCCAGAAGAACCGGAGTTAAGGTCCGTCCTGAGTCGCTGCTGACCTGCGCGGACCTGCCGAACTCGGGCTGTTCCCGGGCCCGGTTCCAGGGAAAGTGGTGGACGACTCCGCCGGGAGCCGTCTAGCATGATCGCGACGCCCGTGACTGACGGAAGGAGGCGAGAGCAATGCACACCACACGACTCTCGCGCTCCCGCCCCGTCCGCCCGGCGTTCGCAGTCTGACCGGGAGCGCATACCGCACATCTCTTCCCGGAGGACTTCCTCATGACCGAACTGGTCATCCGCGCGCTCACCCCGAGCGACGCGCATCTTTTCGACTCTCTGCCCGACCCTCTCGGTGTGGGCCGCGCGCTGGCCCGTGCCACGCACCGCCCCGAATGGAAGCGGGTCGCACTGCGCGACGGCGTGGTCGTCGCGCGGGCCGCCTGGTGGGGCGGCCACGACGACGAAACTCCCGTCAACGTCAACTGGTTCGACTTCGCCGAGGGCGAGGAGGAGGCAGGCACCGAGCTGCTGCGCACCTCGCCGTTCCAGGTCGAGTACGAACTGATCCTGCCCGCCGGCTGGCGCGAGGATCCGGCGGCCCTGGCGGCCGGTGAGGCCAGGATCCGCGCCGTGACGGCGGCCGGGATGAAGGTCCTGGTGGAGCGGTACCAGTACCGCTGGACGCCGGAGTGCGGGCTGCCGGAGCGGCCCCGGCGGCTGGAGTTCAGGCCGGAGCCCGACGACGCAGTGATCTTCGATGTGCTGCGCCGGGTCCACTCCTCGACGCTCGACGCGCACGCGCTGCGCGCCATCGCAGAGGCGGACGTGGACAAGGCAGCGCAGGAGGAGCTGGACTTCTTCCACTGGTGCCCGTCGCCGCGCGAGTGGTGGCAGCTGGCCTACGCGCCTGACGGTGAACTGGTCGGTATCCACGTCCCGGCGCGCAATCCGTCGGGGCCGTGCGTCGGCTTCATCGGAGTGGTACCGGAGCAGCGCGGCCACGGCTATGCGTACGACCTGCTCGTGGAGTGCACGCACTTCCTGGCTGAGCGGGACGCGGAGTTCATCGCGGGCGCGACCGATCAGGGCAACTTCCCGATGGCCAAGAACTTCGCGAAGGCCGGGCATCCGGTCGTCCAGGAGCGGATCCACTTCCTTCCCGGTTCGCAGCATTGAGCAAGCTCGGGGGTGTCCGTAGGCTCCGGACACCCCCGAGCTGATGGCGAGCCGCCCATGACGACGGAAGAGACGACGGAAGAGCTGCACTCCGAGCCACAGATCCGAGTCGGCGGCGGCTGGGTTTCCGCTCTCGTACTTGCCAACTTGGGCCTGTACATGGCGTTTTTCACGCCGATCCAGGTGCTGCTCGCCGAGCAGATCGCCGAGCTCGCACCGTCCGGCAAGGAAGTCGCGCTGGGCTGGGCTACCGGGGTGGGGGCGCTGGTCGCGGTCGTCGCCAATCCGCTCGCGGGTGCGCTGTCGGACCGTACGAGCGGACGCTTCGGCCGCCGTCGCCCATGGATCCTGGGCGGGGCCGTGCTGGGCGCGGTGGGTCTCGCGGTCACCTCGGCGCAGACGACGGTGATCGGGGTGGCGCTCGGCTGGTGTCTGGCGCAGCTCGGGCTGAACGCCATGCTGTCCGGGACCAATGCTGTCGTGCCCGACCAGGTGCCGGTGCGTCAGCGGGCCGCCGTCTCCGGCTTCATCGGGATTCCGCAGACGCTGGGGCTGGTCGTCGGGGCGCTGCTGGTGACCACGGTGGTGACGGGGATCGCGACGGGCTATCTGCTGCTGGCGGCGCTCGTGGTGCTCTGCGCACTGCCTTTCGTACTGCTGACGCGTGACCCTCAAGTCCCTTTTCTCCCAAGGGAGTCGGTGCGTCTGAAGGGCTTCTGGGTCAGTCCGCGGGCGTATCCGGACTTCGGCTGGGCCTGGCTCACCCGATTTCTGGTGATGCTCGGGAACGCGATGGGCACGCTGTATCTGCTGTATTTCCTCAAAGACGCGGTGCATTACGCGGATCCGGAGGAGGGCGTACTGATTCTGACGCTGCTCTACACGGCGGGCGTGGTGGTGACGGCGGTGGCCGGCGGGGTCGTCTCGGACCGGCTGGGTCGGCGCAAGGCGCTGGTCGCGGTCAGTTCGGTGGTGATGGCGGTGGCCTCGCTGCTGCTGACGTTCTGGCACACCTGGCCGGTGGCGATGGGTGCGGCGGCGCTGCTCGGGCTCGGTTTCGGGGTGTACATCGCCGTCGACCAGGCGCTGATCACGCAGGTGCTGCCGGAGGCCGGCGACCGGGCGAAGGATCTGGGCGTCATCAATATCGCCAATTCGGCGCCGCAGGTCCTCGGCCCGGCACTGGCCGCGCCGATCGTGGCGTACGCGGGCGGGTACGCCGGGCTGTATCTGACCGCGACGGTGGTCACGGCCCTCGGTGGTGTGCTGGTGTGGAAGATCCGTTCAGTGCCGTGAGTCCGACTTCCGGGCGGCGATTCGCTGGGCGGCGATGGCGTCCCGGTACCAGGCGTACGAGGCCTTGGGTGTGCGCTCCAGCGTCTCGTAGTCGACATGGACGAGGCCGAAGTGCTGGGACGCGCCCTGGACCCATTCGATGTTGTCGGTGAGCGACCAGGTGAAGTAGCCGCGTACGTCGACTCCCGCGTCGATCGCCTCGTGCAGTGAGCGAAGATGGGCGTCGAGGAAGTCGATACGGCGCTGGTCGTCGAGACCGTCGTACGAGCAGCCGTTCTCGGTGATGAAGAGCGGCGGCAGCCGGTCGCCGAACCGGTCCTTGAGGAGCACGAGCAGCTCGCGCAGCCCGTCGGGGACGACCGGCCAGCCGAAGTCGGTGCGCTGGTCGCTGTCGATGTCCCGCAGCCCGAAGGGGAGTTCGGCGGGCATGCCGACGCCGGCGAAGTCGCCGAGGGCGTCCTTGGCGGGCGCGCCGACGAGCATCGGGTGGTAGTAGTTCACGCCGTACCAGTCGAGCGGCTCGGAGATGACGGCGAGGTCGTCGGCGACCGGGCCCGGCATCAGGGCGGCGAAGTTCTCGTCGGGATAGCTGCCGGTGAGGATCGGGTCGGCGAACATCCAGTTGGTGATCGTGTCGTACAGCTCCGCGCCGAACCGGTCCTCCTCGCTGGTCCCTGCGGTCCGTACGGGCGAGTGGGAGACGGCGAGGCCGATGTTCGCGGCGCCCGCCGCGCGCAGCGCCCGGACGGCGAGGCCGTGGGCGAGCAGCTGGTGGTGGGCGGCGGGCAGCGCGTCGAAGAGGAGCTGCTTGCCGGGCGCGTGCTCGCCCAGTGCGTAGCCGAGCAGGGTGACCTCGGCCGGTTCGTTGATGGTGATCCACATCGGGACGCGGTCGGCGAGCCGCTCGGCGACGACGGAGGCGTACTCGGCGAAGCGGAACGCCGTGTCCCGGTTCAGCCAGCCGCCCGCCTCGTCCAGCGGGAGCGGGGTGTCCCAGTGGTAGAGGGTGGGCGCGGGCGTGATGCCGTGGGCACACAGTTCGTCGACGAGACGGTCGTAGAAGTCGAGTCCTGCGGCATTGACCGGTCCGCTGCCGCCCGGGACGACGCGCGGCCAGCTGACCGAGAAGCGGAAGGCGTCCGCGCCGAGGCCGGCGAGCAGGGCGACGTCCTCGCGATAGCGCGCGTGGAAGCCGGTGCCGCGTGAGGCGTCGGCGCCGTCCTTGATCCGGCCCTGGGCGGCGAAGGCGTCCCAACCCGAGGGCCCCTTGCCGTCGGCGTCGGCGGCCCCTTCGGTCTGGAAGGCGGAGGCGGACGCGCCCCAGAGGAAGCCGGGCGGGAACGCGGGCAGCGGCGGCATTGGCGTCGACATGGTTCGTGACCTTAATGGCCCCAAGGTCACCGCTTCCAGACCCCGTCCTTGCCAGGATGGAGGTCGCATCGACGACGAGGGGACCGCCAGTGCTGTTCGAGGTGTGGGCGCCGCAGGCCGAGGACCGGGTCGCACTGTGGCTGGAAGACGAGGAGCGCCCGATGGAGCGCGCCGAAGGGCGTGCGGGCTGGTGGAGTGCCGAGGCCGAGGCGGGCGAAGGCGCCCGCTACGGCTTCGCGCTGGACGGCGGGCCTGTGCTGCCCGATCCGCGCTCGCGCCGCCAGCCGGACGGCCCGGACGGCATGAGTGCGGTGGTGGACCAGAGCGCCTACGCCTGGCGCAACGACTGGTCGGGGCGGGGGCTCGGCGGCGCGATCCTGTACGAGCTGCACATCGGTACGTACACCCGCGAGGGCACGCTGGACGCCGCGGCAGAACGGCTCGGCGAGCTGGTCGAGTTGGGGATCACCCATATCGAGCTGATGCCGCTGTGTCCCTTTCCCGGTGTGCACGGCTGGGGCTACGAGGGTGTGTCGCTGTGGGCGGTGCACGAGCCGTACGGCGGGCCCGAGGCGCTCAAGCGCTTTGTCGACACAGCACACGGCCGTGGTCTCGGAGTGGTGCTCGACGTGGTCCACAACCACCTCGGCCCGTCCGGAAACCACCTGCCGGCCTTCGGCCCGTACTTCACCGACACCCACCACACCCCCTGGGGCTCGGCGGTCAATCTCGACGCCCCGGGCTCCGACGAGGTCCGCGCGTATCTGCTGGGCAGCGCGCTGGCCTGGCTGCGCGACTTCCATGTCGACGGGCTGCGTCTCGACGCGGTGCACGCCCTCGCCGACACGCGTGCGCTGACCTTCCTCGAGGAGCTCTCCGGCGCCGTCGACGCCCTCTCGCGTGAGTTCGGCCGTCCGCTCTTCCTGGTCGCCGAGTCGGATCTGTGCGACCCGCGGACGACGACGCCGCGCGAGGCGGGCGGCCTGGGGCTGCACGCCCAGTGGAACGACGACTTCCACCACGCCCTGCACACCGCGCTGACCGGTGAGTCCCAGGGCTACTACACCGACTTCGCCGTCACTCCGCTGGCGGCGGTCGGCAAGACCCTCACCCACGGCTTCTTCCACGACGGTACGTACTCGAGCTTCCGCGGCCGTACGCACGGCCGCTCCGTCGATGTGACGAGAAGCGCCGCACACCGCTTCCTCGGCTACGCCCAGACGCACGACCAGATCGGCAACCGGGCACTGGGCGACCGGCTCTCGGCCACCCTCTCCCCCGGGCTGCTGGCGTGCGCGGCCGTACTGGTGCTGACCGGGCCGTTCACCCCGATGCTGTTCATGGGTGAGGAGTGGGGCGCCCGCACGCCCTGGCAGTTCTTCACCGACCACACCGACCCGGAGCTGGCCGAGGCCGTACGCAACGGCAGACGACGGGAGTTCGCGGCGCACGGCTGGGCGGAGGAGGACATCCCCGACCCGCAGGCGCCGTCGACCAGGGAGCGCTCCTGCCTGGACCGGTCCGAGCGGGAGCGGGAGCCGCACGCACGGCTGCTGGCCTGGCACCGCGAGCTGATCGCGCTGCGCCGTACGCAGTCGGATCTGACGGATCCGGACCTGGCGGCGGTGAAGGTGGCGTACGACGAGGAGGCTCGCTGGCTGGCGTACCGGCGCGGCGATCTGCGGATCGCGGTCAACCTCGCCAAGGATCCTGCCGCGATCCCGCTGGGCGGCGGCGGCCGGGTGCTGGCGGCCTGGGATCCGGTCCAACCTCCCGGCGCGGACGGTCTGTTGCACCTTCCGCCCGAGTCCGGTGTCGTACTGGCCGATGCGTGACCTCTTGCCATCGAGCCCGCTCCAGCTTCTAGTGTCGCCGCCATGAAGCAACTCAATCTCGGCAGGACGGGTCTGCGCGTCAGCGAGCTGTGTCTGGGCACGATGAGCTTCGCGGACGACGCGAGCGGCCATCGGATCCTCGACGCATTCACCGAGGCGGGCGGCACCTTCATCGACACCGCCGATCTGTACGACCACGGTGGTTCGGAGGAGATCCTCGGCCGCTGGCTCAAGGGGCGCAGGCGCGACGACCTCGTCGTCGCGACCAAGGTGTGGGGGCGGATGGGCGAAGCGCCCAACGACGGCGGGCTGAGTCGCAAGCACATCGTCGCGGCCGTGGAGGCGAGCCTGCGCCGGCTGGGCACGGACTACATCGACCTCTACCAGACCCATATCTGGGACGCCACCACGCCGCTGGAGGAGACCCTCGCGACCCTCGACACGCTGGTGAAGGCAGGAAAGGTCCGCTATGTGGGCACGAGCAATGTGACGCCGTCGCAGTTGCAGCGCTCACTCGACCTGGCGCACCACCGCGGCTGGGAGCCGTACGTCAGCCTTCAGCCGCTCTACAACCTGCTCAGCCGAGAGCTGGAGTGGGAGCTGGCGCCGCTGTGCCTGGAGCAGGGGGTGGCGGTCATTCCATGGAGCCCGCTGGCGGGCGGCTGGCTGACCGGCAAGTACCGGCGCGGTATGGACTCGGTGCCGGCCGCATCGCGCGAGGCCCGGTTCCAGGAGCGGTCGGGCAAGGAGGGCTGGCGGGAGCGGGACACCGAGGAGACCTGGCAGGTGGTCGACGCGGTGCGTGAAGTGGCGGAGGAGACGGGCCGTACTGCGTCGCAGGTGGCGCTGCGGTGGCTGCTGGAGCGTCCGGCGGTGACGGCGCCGATCATCGGCCCGCGTACGGCCGAGCAGCTGGCGGACAATCTGGGGGTACTGGGCTGGGAGTTGACGGCGGAACAGTCGACGAAGCTGGACACGGCGAGCGCGCGGCCGCTGCCGTATCCGTACGAGATGCTGGCGCGGCTGAGCCACCACGATCCGCGGTAGCGGAAATCAAGCCCCGCCGGCGATCGAGGCGCGGGGTCCGGGGCGGAGCCCCGGCTACTCCACGATGGCCATCTCGCGCGGGGTGTTGTTGAAGCGGCGGCCGCCGTCCTCGGTGACCGTGACGATGTCCTCGATACGGACGCCGAAGCGGCCGGGGAGATAGATCCCCGGCTCGACGGAGAAGCACATGCCGGGGACGAGCGGCTGCTCCTCGCCCTCGATCATGTACGGCGGCTCGTGCGTGGTGACGCCGATCCCGTGGCCGGTGCGGTGGATGAACAGGTCGCCGTACCCGGCCTCCTCGATGATTTCGCGGGCGGCCCGGTCGATCTCCTGGCAGGCGACCCCCGGCCGTACCTCATCGAAGCCGGCCTGCTGGGCCTCCCGTACGACGTCGTGAACGTGCTGCTCGGCGGGGGTCGGCTCGCCTACATGGACGGTACGGCTGGTGTCGGAGCCGTAGCCGTGCTTGAGGCCGCCGAAGTCGAGGACGACCATGTCGCCGTGGAGGATGGTGCGATCGCCCGCCTCGTGATGCGGATTGGCGCCGTTCGGTCCTGAGCCGACGACGGTGAAGTCGACCTGCGAGTGCCCGAACTGCTTGAGCAGCGCCGCGAGATCGGCCGCGACCTCGGTCTCCCCGCGCCCGGCGAAGCGCACCTTGAGGATTTCCTGGTACGTCTCGTCGGCGGCGGCTCCTGCCGCCTCGAGCCGGGCCAGTTCGTGCGCGTCCTTCACGGCACGCAGCATGGGCAGCGCCTCGGTCAGCGATACGTACGAGGTGCCGGGCAGCTGCTTCTGCAGTCCGAGGAGATGCATCGCCCAGGCGTTGTCGCTGACGCCGAAGCGGCCGCCGACGTCCAGCAACGGGGCGGTCGCGGCGTACGGGTCCTGGCCGTCGGTCCAGTCGCGCACGGTGAGCGCGGCCGCGCCCGGGGCCTGCTCGGCGTCCGGCGCCTCCAGGGTCGGAACGACGAGGACCGGTTCCTGGCCGGCGGCGAGGACGAGCACGGTGAGCCGCTCGGTGATTCCGGGCCGGTAGCCGGTCAGATGGACGAGGTCGGGGCCGGGCGCGACGAGAACCCCCGCGAGCCCCGCGTCGGCGGCGGCGTCCGCGGCGCGGGCCATCCGAGCCCGGTAGTCGTCTGCGGTGAAGGGTGCGGGCGTGGTGGGCATGGGGCCATACTGCCCGCGGGCGGTGAGGCGCGCGAGCTCATTCCTGGTCCATGGCCACCAGCCGCTCCAGCAGCTCCTGGAATTCGTCACCGACCACGATGCGCAGGCCCTCACCGCCCTCGTCACGGTCGCTGAGCTGGGTGAGGGTGCCGGCGCGCCACCAGTAGACGTACGGGCTGATGGCGCCGGGCGTGTCGGCGTAGCCGGCGGCCGCGAACGAGGCCATGGCGTTGAGGGCCGAAATCATGCCGGTGTCGCGGATGGCATGAAAGGCGAGCTGATGCCGGAAGGGCATCGCCACCAGGGCCCCGTCGGCGGTGAGCTGCTCGCCGGTGACCTGTCGTACGACGCTGTCCAGCGCCAGGACGCGGCTCGCGGTGTAGAAGGAGTCGCCGAGAACCACCTCGAAGCGCATGCCCTCGGAGTCCTTGACGGTCTCGTGGCCCTCGACGGGCAGTCCTCTGAGGTTGTAGAGCGCCTGCTCGCGCAGGTACTGCAGGTCGCCGAGCGGCTCCAGGGCCTCGTCGGTGAGCATCATGACGCTCTCCGGGAGGTCGAGCGCGAGGATCTCGAACAGGCCGGGCGCGACGGTACGTGCGTAGCCGAAGTTCTGCGCATTGAGCCCGTCGGCGCCGACGACGCGCGGGTAGAGCTGGGCACGGATCTGCTCGGTCGGCAGGGTGTCCAGCGCGGAGGGCGCGTCCATGGTGCGCAGCACCATCCCGACGTGCTGCCGGACCAGTTCGGGCCAGGATCGCGGCCCGCGGTCGTCGTTGTGGCAGACGGCGGCGAGATTACCCAGCCCGAACTGGCGGCCGCCGCTGTCGGACACCACGTCCGCGTACACGGTCACTTCCAGGCCCTGTTCGGCGAAGGCTTCCCGGACCTGGGCGCGGAAGCGTGCGCCCTCGTTTTCCGAGAAGTACGAGAACTCGGGGTCCCGGGGTGTATCGCGTCCGTCGCGCTTCGGCCCTCGCCGGAACAACCCCACGTCGACCGCCTTCCGCATCGCGTACCAGGACCTCGAGCGTACCGACC
Source organism: Streptomyces sp. NPDC002730 (assembly GCF_042888805.1). NCBI lineage: Bacteria > Bacillati > Actinomycetota > Actinomycetes > Kitasatosporales > Streptomycetaceae > Streptomyces > Streptomyces sp. NPDC002730. Next base: position 1,658 of record NZ_JBIAQG010000014.1, on the reverse strand, counting down.
ACGTCCGGCGAGGCTGGACCGCACTCCGCATCGCCTCTGCCAACTCCTCGGCACGGCCCCGCAGCGCCACGCGGACGGAACGCGCCCGTATCCGATCGTGCGGGCGCATGCGGTGACGCACGCGGGCCGCCGGGGGCTACCGCGACTGTGTGACCACGAAGTCGGCGCGGCCGCGGCCGCGGGCGACCAGCCGGGCGTTGGGCTCGTCCGACTCATGGACCCAGCGCTCGGCGTACGGCCGCTGCTTGCCGAACCGCACATGGCGGTCGACCAGTCGGCGTACGCGTACGGCATCGTCGATCTCCAGGTACCAGACCTCGTCGAGGAGCGGGCGGACCTGTGCCCAAGGGCCTTCGTCGTGGAGAAGGTAGTTGCCCTCGGTGACGACGAGAGGGACGTCCGGATCCACCGGGATGCTGCCGGCCACCGCCTCCTCCAGGGCGCGGTCGAAGGCGGGAGCATAGACCGTCGCGCCCGCGGCGGGGGCGCGCAGCCGGGCGAGCAGGGCAGCGTATCCGGCCGCGTCGAAGGTGTCCGGCGCACCCTTGCGCCCCGCGCGGCCGAGGCGCCGGAGTTCGGCCTGGGCCAGGTGGAAGCCGTCCATGGGGACGAGGACGGCGAGGCCGTCGAGTGAGTCGACGAGATGGGCGGCGAGGGTCGACTTCCCGGCGCCCGGGGGCCCGGCGATGCCCAGGACGACGCGGCGCCCCTGGGCGGCCAGGGCTTGTGCGCGGAACAGAAGGTGCGGCGGGTACGTCGGGGGCGGCGGCGCATGCATGGTGCGCATTGTCGCATCGTGTTGATCCGTCGCGAGTCATACGTATAACGTGATGCGCATGTCGTACATCGCCCTGGTCACCCTCGTCGTCCGTGACTACGACGAGGCCATCGCCTTCTACACGGACGCCCTCGGTTTCGAACTGGTCGAGGACACCGACCGCGGGGACGGCAGCCGCTGGGTGGTGGTCCGCCCGCGCGGTACGGGCCATGGCTCGGCACTGCTGCTCGCCCGCGCCAAGGACGAGGACCAGCGCGCGAGCGTGGGCTCGCAGACCGGCGGCCGGGTCGGCTTCTTCCTGCACACCGCGGACTTCGCGGGCGACCACGCCCGGATGACGGCGGCGGGCGTGCGCTTCCTGGAGGAGCCGCGGCACGAGGCGTACGGCTCGGTCGCGGTCTTCGAGGATCTTTACGGCAACCGCTGGGATCTGCTGCAGCCCAAGTAGTCTGCGGGCTCGTTCCCCGTCGAGCACCTGCCTACAGCGGCGGTACGTCTCCCGGGTGGGGCGGTCGCCGCTCGGTACGGGTGCCGGAGGGCTCGGAGTCGTACGGAATGCCCCAGGCGTGCAATTGGTGGAGGGCGAGGGCCCTCGTAGAACTGTATGGCGGCGGTGAGGTTGAGCGCTCACTTGTCGGCCTGGCCGGCGCGGGGCTTGGGCTTCTCGCGATGGACGGTTGCTGGTCCGCCCCGCGTGGCAGGTCAAGTCCGGCCAGGGCCATACGGGGACCGGGACACGTCGATCAAGACCATGATCTTGGTGGGTCCAAAGGCCGGCCGGCCTAGGTGTTCTGTCCACGGAGGTTGGTGACGCAGGTCTCGGCTGAGTGATCTTGAAATGGGTGAGGGCCTTCTGGCCTGGTGTGGATTGCGACATCTG